>JBJTQF010000331.1:0-12381 GCA_046075485.1 Myxococcota bacterium
ACACCTACGGGACAGCCGAACATGGCGGGGAGGCCAGCGCCAGCGCCGGCAGCGGGACCAACGGCAGCGACACCGACGGCAGCGACACCGACGGGACAGCCGAACATGGCGGGGAGGCCAGCGCCAGCTCCGGCAGCGGGACCAACGGCAGCGACACCGACGGCAGCGACACCGACGGGACAGCCGAACATGGCGGGGAGGCCAGCGCCAGCTCCGGCAGCGGGACCGACGGGGCGGCCAGGTGTTCCACCTCCCTCGGCGGAGTCTTTCCCGGAGGCTCCGGCAGAAGGGGCTTGGGGGCGTGCGCCGGGGTATCCGCCGGATCCGTATGGGGTGCCGCCTTATGGTCGAGGTGCTCCGGGGTATCCGCCGGGGTATCCGCCGGGGTATCCGCCGCCGCCGTCGCCGTATGGGGGAGGGTATCCGCCGGGGTATCCGCCTTATCCGCCGCCGCCGCCCTATGGGGGAGGGTGGTCTCAGGGGGGATGGCAGGGGATGCCGCCGGGGGCACCTCCGGGTCAGGGGTGGCCGGATGCTCAGGGGCGTGGATATTGGCCGCCGGAGGCTGCGCCTGGAGCGGGTGCGCCGCGAAACCCCTTTGTGCCGCATGGTCGGCGGGCGGAGCAGGATCCGTGGGTGACGGGGGGGCCGACGGGAGCGCCGGAGGCTGAAGGTCCGGCTCGTCGAGGGGCTCGAGATCCGTATCGTGGGATGTTTGACTGGCCGGAGGGTGGGGGAGAGCCGTGGCAGCAGTCGCCTCCGCCCTGGTGGGGAGGGGCTCCGATGGCTCCGGGGGGGGCTTGGCGACAGGCGCCGGTGTCGGATCGTCGTGCGCGTCCGCGTGTGACAGGGTTTACGGCGCGGGTTTTTTTCCAGCATCAGGGGCAGACCTTTCAGGCGGAGCTGGGCAACTTGAGCCAGGACGGTGCGATGTTTAAGTGTGAGCAGCCGCTGGTGGTGGAGATGTCCTTGCCGTTTGCGTTTGAGCTGTATGGTTTGCCGCGTCCGATTCGGTTGTTGGCGCGGGTGGTGTGGGTGCAGCCGGGGGAGACCTCGCCGAGGGGAACGGTGTTAAATCGGGTGGGGATCCACTTTGAGCGGATTGTTCCCGACGACTTGCGGGGTCTGGTGTGGCTGTTGAGCCGCTATGGTGGCTGAGTGCTGGGGTCTTGGTGCGTGCAGCGGGGAGAGCGGGGGAAAAACGGGAGGGGGAAAAAAGGAGGGGAGTCGCTTGTGGCGACTCCCCTTTGCATCCGGGCAGGGAGGTCTGCCTGTGTCGGAGCATGTGGGACCGACACAGGTGACCTTGGGATGGGTCAGTTCCCCGCGCAGAATGCCATAGCGGCGGGCAGGCTCTGGCCATTGGTCTGCGCCTCGTGGGTGCAGGTCAGCCACTCATAGACGATCCAGGAGCCACCGAGAACGTTCTGCTCCGACGTCGCCGGACGTTCCACACGGGCGGAGGCGGCGGGGGCAACACGCTCTGCGGCGGGGGCCTGTGCGGAACGCTCAGCACCCTCTGCGGACGCAACAAAGGCCAGGGAGGAAAGCACAAAAGCAAAGGCTACACATTTAGTAGAGTTCATCGGTGCCATATCCTTTCCGGATAAAAAGGTGAGATGCATGTCTGCGTGAACAATCGGAAAATGCTGCTCACGTTGACAACCTGCTCGGGCGTAAAACATGAATTCAGGCGATTCTGCAGCTCATTCCGAACCCCATCCCGCTGAGTCTTAAGCGCTTCCAAAATCTCATCCACATCCATCCATCTGACAGGAACTTGAATCGAACACGGGATAAACTCTGTCATCCCGTCACGCTGAGACTGAATCAGCTCCAGCACGGGACACATAATGTCCTCAAGCCAGGAGTATTGTTGAGACCCGCTGTTGTTGTGTAAGGTCATAAACTGAGCCCGGAGGGTATAAGACGGACGCTCTCGCCCCTCGGGGATGCAGCGGACCCGGGCATCAGAGACCAGATGTGCCCAGACAAGCTGAAGAAGCTCATCGGAGACACGCCGACTGCTCTGAGCCTTTTGGAGCAGGTGCTTGAGGGTGTTCTCCGGCACGGGTGTCGGCCAGCGCTGCTGAAGCACAGCAATGGCCTCGTTGAGCAGGGGCCCAATGCTCCCCCCCGAGTAGAGGGCGCGTCCATCTTCTTCCAGCAGCAGGGGGCCTTCGGACCAACGTTTGAGGGTGCGCAGGCTGGTGATGTTGCAGGATTGGGCCGCGAACTTTGCGACTTCCACACCCAGCTCCTGTGCGCGCTGAGATAGGAAATCGGTGAGGTAACGGCGCAGGGCTGCGTCGGCCTGATAGACGTCGCCGATGAGCTGGCCCAAGTCACCGGCCAAGAGCACGGTGGCAAAATCTGGAAGCTGCTGAACCGGTGGTGCGGTCTGCAAGACGGGCCCCGCCGCCATCGAAAACCGCAGCCAGACCAAATCCATGGATTCAGGGCCGTGTTGTCCCGTGTGGGGTGTCTGATGCTGATCCGCACGGCGAACGGCATACTTTTGAAGCAGCTCACATGCAAAGGCATCGACCCGCGCGACATATTCGGTCATGTACTCAGGCGGAAAAGCGGGGAGCTCCGCGACTTGGGCGCTGGGTAAGCTCCGCAGACGCTGCACACAGGTGGCGGTTAAGCTGCCCAGCCAGCGCGAAAGTTGACCTGTCCACACATCTACCGCAGGAAGCGCCGGTGCAGAGCCCGCCAATCGATACCATGTCTTATCCCGATCTCGCCGTGCCGTGACAAAACCTTCCTGGAGAAGTCCAAACAGCACTTGATTGCGCGTGATCTGGGAGAGGTTCCAGCCCGCCAGCTCCAAAAAATGCTGCACTTCATGCTGGTTCAGCTCGAAGCCTCGTCCCTCTACCGCCTCAAAGGTCTGGAGGGTGGTGAAGACCTCAAACCGAAGCGCGGGCATGATCAGCTCACGGTAAGCGGCGTGGGCTCGCTGACTGGTGCGGTCGGTGGCTTGGTTTTGCTGCTCCTCTGCGCGCACTCCGACTTTGCCGCCCACGGGGGTGCGAATATACCGAGCGGCGGCGAGCTGCTGCGCCAAGCCTGGATAATCCTGGGCATCGCGGATGAGCTGTACGAGCACCTGACGCAAGAGTACATCAGCCGCAGCCCGAGCGGCCCAGCGTGCGTCATCAAGATGTAGAAAATGACCGGTAAGCGTTGTCACGCCTGGCACTCCGGTAAAAAGGGAAAGGGAGCAGGCATTGCCTTTTAGGCAAAAGGCAAAGAAAACGCGAAGCCTTCAGGAAGCCTCAACTTCTGCCTGCAATCATCTGCACAAGCAATACCTGTGTATACGACTTGGTGAAAACAGTGTCAATAGAAAAAAATGAGGAAGGATCAGGAGATGGCTATCGAGGGGTACGTGCATCCTGCGTCATTGGCAATCGCTGACAAGCGCATTGGATACCGGTTGAGGCAATCGCGATTGCTAACTTTTTGCAAAGGCGGACATTCCTTTTGAAATGAATGGCACTTTATTGGCATGTCAAAGTTGGCATTGCCGGTGCATCAGCCCTTTTTTGCCCCTCCTTTTTCAAAACGGGCAAGCTGCTGCTGAAGCTCCGTTCCCATCTTGGAGAGCAGCTCGGCGGAGTCTCGGACCTGCCGTGCGCCTTCGGTCACATCTCTCACCCGTCCGGTTGCACTGGTCAGGCTATGCCCCATCTCGCGGGTCGTCGCGGTCTGCTCTTCTACCGCGCCTGCAATCGTATTTGTGAAGTCGCTGACTTGTTCGATAATTTCCGTCACCATGTTGATGGAAATCACCGCCTGCTCAATGTCGTGTTGAGTCGCTGTGATGCGCACACCAATCTCTTCGGCTGCTTTGGCACTCTCCCGGGCCAGCTCTTTGACTTCGTTGGCCACCACTGCAAACCCTTTGCCTGCTTCGCCTGCACGCGCGGCTTCGATGGTGGCATTCAGGGCCAGGAGGTTGGTCTGGCGCGCGATATTCCCAATCACTCGGATGATCTTGCCAATCTCCGCGCTGCCTTCTCCCAATCTCACCATCGCTTGGTTGGCTTCTTGGGACTTCTTAACCGCACTGGTGGACACATGGGCGGCGCGTGAGGCACTGTTGGCAATCTCCTTGACCGAGGCATCCATCTCCTCCGCCGCCGCCGAGAGGGTGCTGATCTGGTTAAAGGTGTCATCGGAGCTGGCGGACATCTCTCCACTGACGGCGGTCAGCTTGGCCGAGGAGCTCGCCACGGTGTTCACGCTCTGAGAAACGACGCCCACAAATTGTTGAAGATTTTGGACCATCCGCGAGAAGGTCTCACCCAGCAAACCCGGCACTTCTTCTTGAAGGCTGCGGTGATGCAGCTCGTCGTTGGCCAGGGCTTGGGCCTGCTGCTGCAATAAACGGAGCTGATCTTTGATGATCTCGATATGTTCTGTCTTGTCGGTGTGCGTTTGGCTCGGAAGGGTGCCGACGTCCATGCCCATCGATTCCAGGGTGCTCATCAAAAAGGAATCTCCGACGGCCTGCATGTCCAGGTTAAACACTTTCAGCAGCGCCGCTTCAATGCTCGCAATATAGGAGCTGCGCAGGGGAAAAGACTTCCGCAGGTGTTTCATGGTCAAATGATGAAACTCGGTGTAGGAGCCCATATACCACTTAAAGGGCAGGTTGATGCGGTCATGCACTTGGCCAATCTTCAGCCGACGCTCAAAATAGCTCACGTCATAACCTTCGCGTGCGCCCGTGAAGAGGCTCCGGTAGTAGTCGGCCTGGTTCTTCTCCAGATGCTGACGGATCACCGAGAGCGACATTCCCCTCTTAACGGCATGACGCTCAAAAAAGGTGCGAGTTGGTGCGAAGCTAAACTGCCAGTCGTAGAAGTCCTTCGCGATCACATCCGCGACCTTATCGGCCCAGCCGATCAGGCTGGCCATGAGCTGGATCTCCTCTTGACCCAGACGAATGAAGTTTCGTCGGAGCTGTAGGCTCTGCTCCGTGATGCCGTATACATCTGCCAGCCGTCCGCTTTCTCGATATTGAACAGACTCTTTTCTCATGGTGTTTTTCCTTCCCGGTGGGTCGTGCGCGTCTCGGTAAAAGGCTGCAACGTTGCGCTTCCTTTGTGGCAGCTCCAGCTCGAGTGGTCGAGTTCTGCGTGTGCTTCACCCGGATCATCGACATAAAGACTTCGATTCAACAGGAAATTATGGAGATATTCCTCCAAATATTAACTAGACTACACAGAGTTCACCAAAATTGTATCTGTTTAGAGGAAAGATCTGACTGTGCTGATAGTCGGTCTCGTGATGCAGAGCCCCGTGTCTCGACACGGCTCCATTTAATTCGTGCTGCGTCAGAGGGTCTGCGTCTGAGGGTCTGGCGTCTGAGTATCTGGAGGAGGAGGGGCTGGGTCTGAGGGGCTGGCGGAGGAGGGGCGGTTCAGCGGTCGTGCCTAAGCCGAGACGCTGCCTTGTCTTAAGGCCAACTCTCGCTCAAAAAGGCGCACGCCTTCGTCAATGGCTTCCAGCAGCTTACAGGCGTTCATCTTCTTCCAGCGAAGCGGATGTTCAACCGCAAGCTCACGCTCAAATGCCAAGAGCAATGCACGCTCTTGCTCCGGTTTTGGGATATTATAACGCGCTGCCAGCTCCCACAGCTCCTGCAAGGCCATGCTCTTAAGCCGCTCTTTGCTGAGCTGAGCTTCACTCGGAGCGTGGGCCACCAAGCTGTTCACAAAGGCTTGGCGTACATGCTCCTTCAGCCGCCGATGTAAAGAGGCCAGTGCCCGATCCACCGGCTCCGGCTCTCGCGTGGGCGCTGGGGTGCGCTGCGCTTGTGCTTCTTCTTGCGCGCGCTGGCTCAAAAAGCTCCGAATGGTCCACAAGGTCTCTTCCAACATCTGATGACGAGGCGGAGGCTGAAGCCCCAACACGCGGGCCAGCTCGTATTGCAGCTTGATCAGCCCAGATTCACTCAGCTCCAGGCTCGGCAGCAGGGAGAGGGGCGCGGAGAGCTCTCCAGACTGGAGCTTGTCCAGGTTCAGCACCCACACATGGTTGTGGGCCAGTCCCATACCCGCCTCAAAAAAGAGCCGAGGGTTATGCAGCCCCAGTCGCGACAGCATGCAGATCATGGCGTCCGCTCGCCGGATACGCGCCCGCAAACGCTCGCTGGTATCGCCGGTGACGTCGTCCACCCCCGACAGGCTCACTTTGAGATTCCGAAAGGAGTGCTCCAGGAAACGACGGAGGCTCATGGCGGCAGTCTGATCCGCCAAGTCATAGCTGATGAGTATGCTGCACATCAAGGATCCTGCGCTCCCATGTTCGGAGGGCCACGGCCAGCACGCCCTCGGACTCGCGCTCAGCCCCAGACCAGGAGGAGGGGGGGAGTTGGCTTCAACTGGGTGCTAATATCTCACCTTCTTTTGAGAGACGCAAGACAGCAGTGACAGGGGAGAGATAACAAGCGTGAAGGGCAGGAGGGCTGCTCAAGGCTCACGCTGCACCAAAACGGCCAGGGCTTGACCGTCATCACTCAGGGCACGCGCCACCCTCCGAAGGCCCGGACGCTCAAAAGCAGCCCACAACGCCTCTGGATGGATGCGAAAGGCCGAAGGGGAGGGCGTCTCCAAGCTGATCAAGGCTTCGTACAGCAGATATCCCCCCGGTGCCAGCAAGGTCGGAAGAAGGCTCAGGAGCCGCCGATCCAAATACCGCGTGCAGGTGATCAGAGTCCAGGCAGGTGCTCCCACTCCCCACACTCGAGCAGGCTCCCAGGTGTCGAGGTCGAGCTGATATAAGGCCAGCTCCAGCCCTCGTGCGTTCCGCTCTCGCGCATCCGCGCGCGCACGAAGCTGCTCCAGAGCCACCCCCGAGAGATCCACGGCCTGCACACGAAAGCCCTCCTGGGCCAACCAGAGGGCATTTCGTCCCCGCCCACAGGCCAAGTCGAGGGCCCGCCCTCGCTCCAGCGTTGGCAAGAGCTCCAGCAAAAGTGCAGGAGGCTGCTCCGGTTCTTGATGGCTCCCGTTGCGGTATTTTTCGTTCCAGCGGGCTTCATCCGGATGCATGGATTTCCTCCGAGCTCGATGGGGGGATGCGGAAATAATCCAGGCCGTGCTGTTGCTCGAGGGCTTCCAGGCCCTCAAAAAAGGAGGATACGGCGGCTTCTGCTTCGCGGATGGTCTGGGCATGCAGCACACTGCGCCTCAGCTCGGCGGTGAAGTTTAAGCCGTCGGTGAAGAGGCCCGTGACTTTTTTCATCTTGCCCAGGGCGTAGATGCCCGGGATCTGACGCTGGATGAGGGCATAATAATCCAGCAGGTGGTCTCGTCGCTGCCGTAAGGTCGGCTGGTAGACCGGCTCCCCGCGTAAGGTCTGCCCAATCTGAAGCAGGAGCCAGGGGTTTTTCACCACACCACGTCCGGCCATCACCCCATCCACGCCCGCGATGCGGAATACGTCGAGGGCGTCCTGAACGGTGCAGATGTCCCCGTTGCCGATCACCGGGATACGCACGGCTGCTTTCACTTCGCCAATCCGAGGCCAGTCGGCATGGCCTCTGTAGAGGTCTTCGCGGGTGCGTCCGTGGACGGTGATGGCTTCGACGCCTTCTTCTTGGAAGATCCGGGCGAGGGCCACCGCATTCCGGTTTTTGTGGTCCCAGCCCAGGCGCATCTTGACGGTGAGTGGGATCTGAATGGCTTTACGCACCGCTCTGACAAGCTCGTGGGCCAGCTTGGGCTCTCGCATCAAGGCGACACCGGCACAGCCGGAGGTCACGGACTTGGAAGGACAGCCCATATTAATATCGAGAAGGTCCGCGCCCAGACCCTCACAATAACGGGCGGACTCCGCCATGATGTTGGGGTCTCGACCATAAATTTGCACCGAGACCGGATGTTGATCGTGCTGAATGTTCACCAGGTCCAGAGCGCGTGAGGTCTGAAGGGAAAGCTGCTTGGCGCTGATAAACTCCGTCACCACCAGACCACAGCCACCCAGAGAGCGGATCATGGCCCGAAAGGGCGCGTCCGTAATGGCCTCCATCGGAGCCAGCACGGTGGCTGGGGCGATCTCCAGGTGACGAATCTTAAAGGAGGTGGGAAGGCTCGACATAGAGGCTCCGCAACAAGGGTCGAGGTCAGTGCAGGCCAAAAAGAGACGACAAACACAAAAAAACCGCTGAATCCGAAAGGACTCAACGGCTCTATGAGTGGAGCTGAACGGAATTGAACCGATGACCCCCTGCGTGCAAAGCAGGTGCTCTACCAACTGAGCTACAGCCCCAAACCACGCTCATCAGAAGAACGAGCGCAGTATAACGTCAGGTCAAAAATCTGGCAAGCAATTTTTTGAGGGAGATGGGCTCAACTTTGAAGAGCGCGCTGGCGTCGGCTCTCGATGGCCTGCATCAAGGTGCGGAAAGACTGCTCAAAGGCCACCACCCCCTCTTGCTGAAGCACTTGACCCACTTCCTCCAGCGAGATGCCCCGCTCGGCAAGGCGCTCCACCAAGTGCTGAGCCGACTCCAAGCCCTGCTCAAGCGAAGGACGCACGCTGCCATGATCCAAGAAGGCTTTGAGGGTGGCCGGGGGCACCGTGTTGACAGTCTCCGCGCCGATCAGCTCGTCCACGTACAAGGTGTCGGAATAACGCGGGTCTTTGGTGCCCGTCGAGGCCCACAACAACCGCTGAGCCTGGGCACCCTGTGCCACCCGCTTCTCCCAAGCAGGACCAGAAAAGAGCTGCTTGCCTCGTGCATAGGCCAGCTTGGCGTTGGCAATGGCCGCTTGTCCGCGCAACTGCTCCGACTGCGCCGGATGTTGCGCCGCCAGACGCTTGTCAATCAAGGTGTCCACGCGGCTCACAAAAAAGCTCGCCACGGAAGCGATGTCTTCCAATCGATGGCCCGCCGCTGCACGCTCCGCCAGCCCCTCCAGGTAGGCGTTAGCAATGGCTTCGTATTGGCTCAACGAAAAGAGCAGGGTCACGTTCACCGAGATGCCCGCCGCCGTCAGTGCTCGAATGGCCGGAATGCCCGCATCGGTGCCCGGCACTTTGATCATCACGTTCGGACGCCCCACCTGCGCATATAAGGAGAGAGCCTCGGCCACGGTGCGCTCGGTATTGTTGGCCAGCAGCGGCGAAACCTCAATGCTGACATAACCGTCTCGTTTGTGATGCTGCTCATAAGTCGGCAAGAGCAGGTCAGCGGTGCGGCGAATGTCGTCCACCACCAATGCAGTATAAATGGTGTCGGCGTCGGCACCCTGTGCCACGAGTGCAGCAAAGGCGTCGTCGTAGTCACTCGAGGCGGCAATGGCTTTCTCAAAAATGGTCGGGTTGGAGGTCACGCCCAAAACCGTCTGCTCGGTAATAAATGTGTGCATCTCACCGCCGGGGGCCAGAAAGCTGCGACGCACGTTGTCGTACCAAAGAGACTGGCCTCGCTGCTGGAGCTGCTCAATGCGGGGATTCATCGTCGGGACTCCCTCTCAAGAAACACGGGTCTCCGCAGAGACGCCGCGCTGTTTATCTGGATCGCCAGCGGCTCACCGGTGGCGACTGGCAGGCAGGGGGTACTCTAACGTGAGTCGGGCAGCAGGTGCAACAAGTTCGCGGAGCCCGCGAGGATGTGGGCCGTCACTCGCCCGCCACTGATCCCAAAACAAAAAATTGCCAAATATGATCACGGGCGAAGGGTGACGAGGAGACGCTTACGCTTGCGTGGCTCTCCAAGTCACCGACTCTCGTCCCGGCCTCTCCTGCAACTTCCGTGAGATGGTTCTACAGGTGTATGGGTTCTGGCGCTCGTTACGCCGAGAAGGAAGGTCTTCAGGCGAGCATAAAAGAGGCTACTGCGTCGGGCCAACGCTGGCTCTCGCGGGGCTGAAGCGCATGAGGCGATGTTAACCCAGCAGGTCTTTTAGGTCCTCATACCACCGCCATCGTTGACAGTGCTCAAGAAAGAGACGAATGGACTCCGACTTAAACTCCCGCTTCAAAGAACCAGCAAACAACACCCGAGAAGGAAGGTTCCAATCGCGCATGACTCGGATCAGCTTGCCTTCCCGCAGTGCTTGGACACAGAAGATGGCGGGCAGCTCTCCAATCCCATATCCTGCCACCAGGACTGCTTGGAGCGCAGTATAATCATTGAAGCACAGCGCAGGGCGTAGCAGTACAGTCTGGAGCTGCTGCTGTTTTTCAAACTCCCAGCGGATGGTGGAGTTGGCTTGTCCCCAGCCCACACAAAGCAGACTGGGCAGTGCTCCTGGCTCGGTTGGCTCTCCAAACTTCTCCAGGAAAGCAGGACTACAGCACAATATATGTGGATAGCGGACGAGGGGATGGAGAACCAGATCCGCTTCACCGGCATTGGCGATTGAGCGTGACACTCGAATCACCACATCAATTCCCTCCTCGCGCAGCATCAACCGCCTATCTGTTGTGACAATCTGAAGGGAAATCCAAGGATGCTGTCGATGAAAATCCAGCGCCAGCTCTGCAATGAGCTGAGAATGATGAGGCGGCACCGAGATGCGCAGACAGGCCTCGGGATGCTCCCCTCGCTCAGAGATCGAACGCACAGCGCTGCGTAGCTGCTCCATCAAAGGAAGAGAGCTGTCCCGTAGTAAGCATCCATCTTTTGTTGGTTTAATGCGACGGGTTGAACGATCTAGCAATGTCACCCGAAGCTCTGACTCAAGCTGGTCCATGCGCCGACTGATGGTAGAAGCCGGTACCCCGAGCGCCTTTCCAGCAGCAGAAAAGCTGCCCTTCTCCAGCACCAGAAGAAACGTTTGGATGAGGTTGAGATTGGGTTGGGTCATCACATAATCCGTTGGGGAGAAGAGAAAATGGAAGCTTAGGGTTCAAACACCAGCACCCTAAACGGCAAGGTGGGACTACCTTCATCTACACCAAAGAGATGTCCATACTGAGACTCATTCACAAGCACATATCGAATCCCAGACAAGGTGGCAACAAATACACCAGAGGGATCCTTCAGTCCAGGCTGATACACATTCAGCTTCCCCTCAGCAGGCTCTGTCAGCTCAAGCCGGTATAGGGTACCCTGCGCGCCGGGCAAGAACACATCATTCTGCGCGTAGTAAACCGTATTGTCGCCAGCCCAGGACATCCCATCTGCTAAAACGGCTTCAACGAGGTTGCCATCAAGGGTCACAGTGACCTTCTCAAGAGTACCTGCGCTCCCATCCGACTTGACTGGAACGCGCCACAGGGCACGAGCACAGACAGCGTAGAAGGCGTCCTTGCCGTTATAGTCCATACCACCGAGTCCGAAGCCTCCGGTGACCTCTGGACCCCAGGAGACAGCGTCCTCGATCCAAACTGAAACGGTGTCATCATCGGGATCGATACGGACAATGCGAGCAGTAGGTCCAATGTCGCCGATATAATAGGCACCGTCTCCGCCGAGCGCCAAGGAGTTTCCTACGGTTCCACTGGGCAGCTTCCACGTCTTTTTCAGGCTGCCGGTGTCGGCATCATAAGCTCGAAGCTCACCTTGTGCGCTCACATTACCATCAAACTAATAGAATGCATTTGCTATAACTAAGATCTAGTTGTTTTTCTCGTCAGGCTTGAGCCCCCACCACGAAGTGAGCGTGGAGCCCGTCTCCTCCGCCACAAATTGAGTGGCCGGACCTGTCGGCTCCGTCAAGTCCAATGACTGAATCCCTCCATAAACGAAGTTTGAAACAAATGCCCGCGTGTCGTACACGATGACATCTTCGGGCCAGATCTCTCCAGAGAAAGAAAGTGACGTAGGGAGATCCGCAATCACCTGAGGGGTTTCGGTGGGTGCCTCGGTAGGGGTGGTGACTCCATCGCCGGAACAGGCCACCAGCCCTAACATCGTTACCGCTATAATGCTTGTGAAAGACCAAGACCCATTTGCTTCGCTCTCTCCGTTCAAGAACTACCATTGAGTAGCCGCAGCAGCTCCGCGACAACATGTCAGGTGGGGCTGGCCTATCGACTCTATTCTGTCGGCCCGCCGTCCATCCGGTGTAGAGGATAGGTGTTTAGGTCTCCCTGAGGTATACCCAAGAATGCAAAACTCCTTTGCGTGAGTGCGCGCGAGCAACATGTGTCTATGAGACGCTTACGCTTACGCTTGCGCAGCTCGCTCGCGTGTGTGTGCGCCCACCCGCGCCATCACGGAGCTCTCGCTTCAAATGCCGCCTCACCTGCTTCACCCCTGCTCCGCCTCTCCCGGAGCCGCTTTACACTTGCTCGAGCGCCCCGTTCATGTTACTCGATTCCTGTCCACATGCCCTTGAGCACCGAGCATCACCGTCCAGGAGCCCCTCGCCATGATCAACATCGCCAATCCGCTCTATGATGTCGTCT
>JBJTQF010000332.1:0-46699 GCA_046075485.1 Myxococcota bacterium
GGAATCCCTTGCAGGTGAGTCTGAGAGGACAGCGTCCTCTCAGCTTAAAAAGCCGCTTTCCAAGCGGCTTTTCTTTTTTATTGAAAGGGCTTTGCCCTTTCAAACTATCCCAGCAGGGGGCGGCGGCCCCCCGGCACCCCACATGGCTTTGAACGTGAGGCGATAGCGAAGCAGCAGCGCCAGCGCGAGCCCGGCGCTGGTCCACAGCGACACCTGCTCCTTGCAGCGTCTGAGTGGGTGCATCCACACCTCCAGCACCTCCACCCCACCATCCCATCGCCAGGCACCTCTCAACGAGACCACCGCTCCTTCCGACAGGGGCGGCAGATGTCCGTACAGCGGATGAAATCCCAAGTTACTGCGGAGCAGCGGTGGTCCACCTTCCTTCAATCGAATCAAGCCAGTATACGACTGAAGCACGGGAGCCCCGGCAAACTCAGCGGGGGTTTCCACGTACTCCAGCATACCGGGGATATCCTCATGGAGTGCGAGCAGACCGCAGGCCACCACCAAAGCCACCTGGCTCACCCAGGCGATGGCCAGCTTCTGAGGGCGATGTTGATCAGAGAGCAGATACGATTCACAGGTGAGCAGCTTGTCTCGGAGGCGCGCAGCGAAGGAAGGCAGGTGAGGCTCTTTCACTTCTCATCCGTGGGTCGGGTCATCAGGTCATCGATGACCGTGGAGACCGCGAGGGCACGCAGCTCCTCATTTTCGTAGATCTGCTCAAAGCGCTCATAGTAGTACGAGACGAGCTCTCCGAGGGTCAGGGTTTTGCGGCTGAGGGTTTTTTCCATCGGATCCATATGAACCTCCCTAGACACATGAGTCGTGTCCGGCGTTGTGCGTTGATTGATATCCTCTATACTAGCATTTTTCGTGCCAGCCCTTAAATCTGACGTCCTGGTATGTTTTTGGGCGTCCTATACGTTGGTATATGCGTAAGCAGCCCTTCATTTCTTACCGGTGATTCTTAATTTTTGTACAACTGAATTCCCATATGGCCATGCTGAGCTCAGAAGATCGCCTGAGTTGCTGAGATTTCAGGCCGCACAGGGGATCAGAGATATTGTCCAATATAGAGGTAATCGTTCAAAAAAATGATATCGATGCAGAAAAATTTGAACAGCCACCCGGTGCCCTGCTCGCCCATGCGTGCGTCCGCTCCTTAAAGACACTGGCGAGGCGTTTTTTCCACTGAGGCATTGTGGTACAGGCTCTTTACCGCTGAGGAAATGGGGAACAAGAAAACCCTGGCGAGGCGTTTTTTCCACTGAGGCATTGTGGTACAGACTCTTTACCGCTGAGGAAATGGGGAACAAGGCGCGGTACGTTCAGGAGGACTCTACATCCGTGAAGACACGGTAGAGCAGGAAGGCAGGTCGAATCAAAAGCGCGGCGCGTATCAGGTAGGACCATTACCTGCGCACGCACATACGCACCGTGCGCCTGCGAAGGCACGCACGCATCGCACTCACGCATCACACGTATGCGGTCACAGGCAGGCACCTTACGCGGGACACTCAGACCGAAAACGCAGAGGTCTGAACGTCGGCCACTTGGTCGTGATGCTTAAAACAGGCCACCCGGCGACCCGGTGTGACCTCCACCAACGCCGGATGTTTCTCCTTACACTTATCCATCACCTCGGGACAACGCAGGTGGAAATAACAACCCGGCGGTGGCTTCGATGGATTGGGCACGTCCCCCTGCAAGACCACCCGATGACTGGCACGTCCCGGCTTGGCCACCGGAATGGCCGAGAGCAACGCGGACGTATACGGATGCAGCGGCTGCTGATAGAGCGGCTCACAGTCCGCCTCCTCCACGATCTCCCCCAAATACATCACCGCGATCCGGTCAGACATGTGTTTGATCACCGACAGGTCATGGGAGATAAACAGATACGACAGTCCCAGCTCCTTCTGCAAATCCGCCAGCAGGTTGATGATCTGCGCACGAATCGACACATCCAGCGCCGAGACCGCCTCGTCACAGATGATCAGCTTCGGATTGAGCGCCAGCGCCCGCGCGATGCCCACCCGCTGCCGTTGCCCCCCCGAAAACTCATGGGGATAACGGGTGGCATAGTCCGGATTCAGACCACACCGCGCCAACACATCCCGCACTCGACGCTTCTTGTCATCCCCCGTGGCGATCCCATGTACCTCCATCGCATCCCCCACGATGTCCAACACGGTCATACGCGGGTTTAAGCTGGAATACGGATCCTGAAAGATGATCTGAAGGTTCGGTCGGGTCGAGCGCAGACGATCCCGATCCATCTTAAAGATGTCATGGCCCTCAAAGAGCGCCTCGCCGCCGGTCGGCTCGATCAGCTTCAAGATGGTACGGCCCACCGTGGTCTTGCCACAGCCAGACTCCCCCACCAGCCCCACACACTCCCCCTTGTGGATGTTAAAGCTGACGTTGTTGACCGCTTTGACATGCCCCACCGTGCGCGCAAAAAATCCCTTACGGATGGGGAAAAACTTCTGAAGGTTCTTCACCTCCAACAAAGGAGCTCCCGAAGCAATCACCCGCGAAGATGTTGAGGTCTGCGACTCGCTCATGACAATATATCCTCTATGACAGCAGAAAAATGAAGGCCGGGAGACTCAGACATTCAAAGCGCGATGGACGACATGACACGCCACCGTGTGACCAGGCTCAATGGTCTTCAAGAGAGGCTCCTGCTCGCAGAGGGCCTCCGCCTTCCCACAGCGGTTGCGGAAACGACAGCCGGTGGGGAAATTCTGAGGCTTTGGCACCATGCCGGGGATCACCTCCAGCCGCTCGACATCGGCATCGAGCTCCGGCAGCGAACGGAAAAGCCCCAGGGTATACGGATGATGCGGGTTCTCAAAGACCTGATGCACATTGCCGTACTCCACAATCTTTCCGGCATACATCACGGCCACATGATCGGCCATCTCCGCCACCACCCCCAAGTCGTGGGTCACCAGCAAGATCGACATGCCACGCTCCTTCTGGAGCTTCCGCATGAGGTCCAAGATCTGCGCCTGAATGGTCACGTCCAACGCCGTGGTCGGCTCGTCCGCAATCACCAGCGCCGGATTGGAGACCAACGCCATCGCAATCATCACCCGCTGCTTCATACCCCCCGACATCTGATGGGGATACTCGTCGATGCGCGTGTCCGGCGAAGGAATATTCACCGCCTTCAGCGCCTCAATGGCCAGCGCCCGCGCCTGCTGAGGCGTCTTGTCGGGCTGATGGATACGGATGGCCTCGATGATCTGGTTGCCCACCGTGTAGACCGGATTGAGGCTGGTCATGGGCTCCTGAAAGATCATGGCAATCTGATTGCCACGGATCTTGCGCATCTCCGCCTCGCTGTATTCCAGCAGGTTTTTGCCCTTAAAGACGATGCGCCCTCCCGCCATAATCCCCGGCGGTGTCGGAATCAGACGCAAGATCGACATGGACGTCACCGACTTTCCACAGCCAGACTCGCCCACCAGCCCGAGCGTTTCACCCGCCATGATCTTGCAGCTGACCCCGTCTACGGACTTGGCGAGCCCTTCGTCGGTCCTAAAATAGACCTTGAGGTCGTCGATCTCGAGCAATACTTCTGAATTAGACATGACTCTTCCTCGCTGGGGACTGTACGGCGAAACATTCGTGTATATCTTAGGAACACCTGATAACCTGAGTGGTTCATGATAAGGGCGTCTGGTACAGAGGGTCAAGCCAAATTCAGCCGTCAGCGCCTTTCCCGATTGCCCTTTACGCTCGGGATGGCTTTTGTTAAGGTATTATCGCGGTTTTAACGGAATCACCCGAGCGCCCGCTCCTGGGCTCCGGGTTCACCCTTCGAGGGAGATGTGCATCATGGGATTGTTTGATATGCTGAAAAGCCAGCTCATCGAGGTCATCGAGTGGCTGGACTCGAGCAACGACACGCTGGTCTATCGCTTTCCGGTCCAGGGCAACGAGATCAAGATGGGCGCTCAGCTCACCGTGCGCGAGGGCCAAGCCGCCATCTTCGTCAATGAAGGCGTGATCGCAGACGTGTTTGAGCCCGGTCGTCATACCCTCAACACCCAGAATATGCCGGTGCTCACCAAGCTCAAGAGCTGGAAGTACGGTTTTAACAGCCCCTTCAAAGCCGAAGTGTATTTTGTGTCCGCCCGGGTCTTCAATGACCAGAAGTGGGGCACCGCCAACCCCGTCATGATGCGGGATCCCGAGTTTGGCATGGTGCGTGTGCGCGCCTTCGGCATCTTCTCGTTCCGCATCAAAAACGCCGAGAAGTTCCTCAAAGATGTGGTCGGCACCGACGGCTACTTCACCACCGACGAGATCACCGGCCAGCTCAAGCGACAGATCGTCAGCGGCTTTGCTTCCGAGCTGGGTGGCTCCCGCATTCCCGTGCTCGACCTAGCCGCCAGCTACGACGCCCTCGGGGGCAAGCTCCGCACGCGCCTGGGACAAGATTTTGCCGAGCACGGCCTGGAGCTGGTCAAGCTGGTGATCGAAAACATCTCCCTCCCCCCCGAAGTGGAGAAAGCCATCGATCAACGCAGCAGCATGGGTGCCGTAGGGGTCGGCAACTTCGCTCAGTTCCAGATGGCCAACAGCATGGGACGTGGCGGCTCCGGTGGAGGCGTGGCAGGCTCCGCCGCTGAAATGGCGATGGGCTTGGCGATGGGACAGCAGATGATGCAAGCCTTCTCGCAGCCCTCCGGGTTTGCTCCTGCTGCTCCGGTGGCTGCTCCCCAAGCGGCTCCTGCTGCGGCCAAACCCGCCACCAGCTCCGCCGACGAAGACCGCTTCTTTGTGCTCGCCCGCACCGCCCTCAAAAACACCAAGGGCCAGCTCAACGACGCGATGGTCGGCATGCTCGAGAACAATCGCAAGCGCAACAACCTCTCGGAAGAGCGCGCCAAAGCCCTCATCGACAAAGCGCGGGCGGAGCTGGGATTTGGCTCCAACGCCCTCGACGAGTACAAAGAGCTGGTGATGGTGTTTTTGGCCGACGGTTTTATCTCCGACGAAGAGCGCGCCATCCTCTGTGAGCGTCAGGTGGAGCTCAACATCACCGACGAACAGGCCACCCAAGCCGAAGCAGAGCTCTCAGGCCGTTGATCCGCTCTCGATCCTTCCCTCTCTTTTTCTCAACCAGAAAGGAACTGGCATGAAGCTGGATGTCGCGTGGACGTCTCCTGCGCCCGTGTTACATGCGCGCACACACACGGGAGCCCTCACCTTACTTTTGGCCCTCAGCCTCGGGCTCACGCAGGCTGGATGTGGGGGGAGTGCGCTCTCGGGATCCGTCAATGGGCTGGAGATGCAGGTCCAAGACGGTTTTTATGCCCCCATTACTTACGAGGGGAATACCTACGCCTACTTCGTCCTGACCGACCTGGCGGATGCGTGTACCCTCTTCAGCCAGGAGGAGGATCTCGGGGCCAACTATCACGTCTTTATTGGCACCACCTCGGCCCTGGAGCCCGGAGAATATCCGCTCTACTCACCGGAGGTCTCAGAAGAGGTGACGGGGGATTTCGCCAGTGCCTTCTACAACGTGCGCATCAATAGTACCAATGTGCTCAGCGACGTGGCGGTGGCAGGCTCAATCCAGATCACCAACGTGGATCTCAATGGGAAGGTGTTGACGGGGGTCATCGATGCCATCTTTGGAGGGCTGGATAACGGCCTTCAGGGATCCTTTCAGCTCGCGGAGTGTGCGGAGTTTGGCGAGTAAAGTCCTCCCGAGGCTCAGGCCGTTCGAGCGGAATCCGTGACCTCATCCGACGCCTTTTTGAGGTGAGGGGAGTTTCCGAAGGTCGGCGGCTCGAGAACCTGCTGACACCCTTCCGTCTCATACTCCAGCATGATTGATTTCTGCCTCTCCTGCGGATTCTGAACCGACACAAGCCTCAGTTGCGCCTGCCCTGCTCAGACGCCTGTCCTGGCAAGACGACGGCCTGCTGGCCGGTGGAGCGGCGCGTGCGGCACGAACGGCTTCGAGCGTTCTGAGCCCTCCGCGAATCGCGAGCGAGACGGGTAATGGCCGGATAGACACCCCCGAACGTGAACCATCACAACGAGTAAGGATGCGCTCAGGCCACATTCATTTGGGGCCGTCCATGAGCATGACTTATCCAGCGATGATGAACGACAACAACCATGATGACATCAAAAATGTTGACAACAAATTTGCTGCACAACAAGATAATGGACAGCTATGCCGTTGCTCATCAAAATCCGCTCTCGAAAGCCTTTGGAGTGCCCATGCGCAACATTGTAGGTCAGGCTGTCACCGGGCCTGATTTTTTTGATCGCCCCCAGCAAATTCAATGGATTTGGGAGCGCATCTCCGTCTCCAACATCCTCCTGACGGCTCCCCGTCGAAGTGGCAAGACCAGCTTAATGTTCCGCCTTCGAGACGAACCTCGCGATGGCTACTAGGGGGTTTTTGTCAACGTAGAAGGAGCCTCCGGTGCCGGACAGATGATCCATCAGCTTATCAAGGCGCTGGAGGAGCACCCGAACTTCAGCAGCGTTGCCACAGCTCTCATGAGTACGCTTGCAGGAGTCTTTCGGCGAGAAATCAAAGTGGAAAGCCCACTTGGACGATTTGAGCTGGGACAAGATGTCGAGAAGAACTGGGAAACAACCGGCGAAGAGCTGATCAAGCGCCTTCGCACCCTTGAAAAAGAACATAAGCCCCGACTTCTGTTCCTCATTGATGAGTTCCCCATCCTGCTCGACCGGCTTAGAAAACAAGGAGCGGAGGGACGCCAAGAAGCCATCCAGTTGCTTCACTGGTTTCGAGCGTTGCGCTTAGATCCCGCATTTGCCTATGGCAGAGTGCGCTTCGTCTTTTCTGGTTCTATCGGACTAGAGGGTGCGGTCAGTCGGCTCGGCGTATCCAAGGCCATCAACGACCTCGAGATTTTGCCGGTTGCTCCGCTGTCGCCCTCCGAGGCCCTACATCTGCTCGAGAAGCTGAATGCAGCACCTGCCGGAGCGGTTCTCAAAGATGAGGCGACCCGAAGACACCTGCTGAGCTATCTCGAGGAGCCCTTCCCATTCTACGTTCAGCTCTTCTTCTTGCAGGCCGCTCAGCGCGCGCGTAAGCAGCAGCGACCATGTGATGAAGAGACCATCGAGCTGCTCTATGAACAGGAGCTGCTGGGTCTGACGGGAGAGACTTCTCTCAAGCATATGGATGAGCGCCTCCATGATGCACTCACGCAAACCGAAGCGGAGTGGGTACGCACATTGCTCGACAAAGTGGCTCGCAGTAAGAGTGGAGTAGCACCCAAAGATGCCCAACGGATTCTAAGCGGCCAGGGCCCAAATGGCCTGCTTCCAGAAAAAGGTGGGCCTGTCCCTGCCCTCGAGCTACCACATCAGAACCACCACGCCCTGCGCCAGCTCCTCATCCACGACGGCTACTTGAAAGAACACGATGGGAAGCTCATCTTTCGCACGCGCCTGTTGCGAGACTTCTGGAAACGGCATCGCAGCCTACGCCGTTGAGCAAGGACGAACTCGATTACGCGGCATCAGAAAGGAAAACACATGGCGCGGCCACCCGGAACTCGTACAGATCTTCAGACCGCCATTCATAACCCAGGACTCCTCACCAGAGAAACCCTTACCCGCAGCTTCATTGCCCGCAAACAGGTTTTGAAATTGCTAGAGGATGAGCTGCGGGTTTCAACCACCCCCACCGCCGGCCATCAACATCGGCTCTTCTTTGGGCCACGAGGCATGGGGAAAACAACGCTTCTTTTGCGATTGGAATACCTGATCGAAGACGACCAAGAGCTGTCCCGTCGCTGGTGCCCCGTGGTGTTTCTGGAGGAGCGTTATGGGATCGGCGATCTGGCCGACTTCTGGCTTGAAGTGCTGCGGGCCCTGCCCCCCACCCGTCAGGAGAAAGACCCAGCGTCCCTTGCCAAGCGCCTCAAGGAGCGCCATCGTAACGACGCTGAGCAGCTTGCGAACGCCACATTTCAGACCCTGAAACGATGGGCACTCCAGGAGCAGAAGCAGCTCCTTCTGCTCATCGACAATCTCAATGAAGTCTTCGATCACATCGGAGATGAACGCCAGCTCCACCAGCTCAGGGCCATCCTGATGGAAACCCCCTGGCTAAAGCTGATTGGCTTCAGCCCCACCTACTTTGAACAGCTCGACAAAACAGAAGCGCCCTTTTACGAGTTCTTTTCCGTAGAACGCCTTGAGGTGATCTCGTTAGAAGAGACCCGCGAAATCCTTGAGCATTGGTCAAAACTCGATGAGCGTCCAGACCTGCTTGTTCGGCTTACGCAGCGTCAGGGGCGCATCAAAAATCTTCATCTGCTCACCGGAGGCAATCCTCGATTGGTGGCGGTGATCTACGAGCTTGTGAAAGAAGGCCCTCTCAGCTCCACCCTTGACGATGTGCAGAAGCTCGTCGATAGAATGACGCCCTATTTTAAGTCTCAGATCGATGCCTTGCCTGTTCAGAGCCGTCGATTGGTCGATGCCCTTGCGCAGCGCTGGGAACCGACACAGACCAGAGCACTGGCAGAGGATCTTCGACAGCCAGTCAATCAGGTCAGTGCTCAACTCAGCCGCCTCAAGCGAGATGGATGGATCGCGCAGCACAGAGATGGCAAAAATGCCTCCTATCAGCTCGCAGATCGCTTCTACAATATCTTCCACTTGGTACGACACTCCCGCACGCCGATGCAGCGTCTCAAGGGTTTTGTCAGATTCCTTCAGATCTTCTTTGAGGATGAAGATCTGCGCCGACTGGCAGATGACATTCGAGCGTATTTGAAGGGACTCCCAGCAGAACGTCGCGATGAGAGAGTGGCTCAGCTTGCACGTCTTTCGATGATTGCCGATGCGACCACCGATCCCCATCAGAAGGCACAACTTTATGCAGAGGCTTTGTACCAGGCCCGTACCCTTACAGGGGAACACATTCGACTAGAGGAGCTGATAGATTTACCACAAGCCCGCCAGGTTTTAGGGGACCAGCGGATCAGCTCTGAGGAGGATATCCGAGAACTTGAGGGCAAGCGCAAGTCTGGCACTCTTGCCCCCCATGAGCTTCATAAACTTGCTTCGTTATACATGCAAACTCAGGAGTGGGCGCGAGCAGAGGCATGCTGGCGGGAATGCCTGAAGAAAGAACCGAAAGAAGCTGCCATCGCCGTGAACATCGCACATTCGCTTCTTCCTCAGGGCAAGCAGGATGAATGCCTGGAGCTGCTCTCCACCATTCAATCGGATGCGCCGAAGCATCAATGTGAATGTGCGACTCTGCGCGGAATAGTATTCTTCATTCGAGGAAAGTTCATCGAGGCAGAAAGTGCATTCCGAGAGGCACTAAATCACGAATGGAGTGCAGGGGCTGCCGGAAATCTGGCCTCGACGTTGTTGCTTCTGGGCCGAAAATCAGAAGCATGGGAGCTGCTGGAGCAGGTTGCAGAACATCATGAAGCAAATGCGCTTCAGCTTCTCATGTTATATCAACTGCTCTCACATGAGGGAGAGAAGAAAAAGAAGAAGGCCGAACACTATTTGCGAAGAGCCGCCGAAAAGGACGGCACCTGTGGATTTGTTTTAGCTGCACATCTTCGCAAGCAAAAACACACCAAGCAGGCGGAAAAGGCCCTCAAGCAGGCTTGCGACACGTTAGGGACATCTTCCCGACCGCCCCAATTCTATGCACAGCTTATGACAGCACTCTTTCAACTTCAGGCATGGAAGGAGGCAGAGGCACTCGCACAGCATCAGGAGAAACGAGACGGAGACTGTAGAAATCTTGGGCGATTTAATCATGTCTTGGTACTGGCCATTTCTGGGCAAACAGTTCAAGCAGAGAAGAAACTGGAGGAATCTTTCCAGAACGGACTTGAAGCGCATAAAGCCGCTTGGTGGGGTGAACAGTTTCTAAATCAAAATCAACATACCTTTGCAAAACGCTGCGGAAACTATGCCGTTCAACGAGATAATGATTTGCCCAAAGGATATCTGGTCCTGTCTGCGGCCTTCTATCATCAAGATCAGTTTGGAGCTGCATTTGATTGTGCCATCAAGGCCCAGTCTCTCGACTCTGGAATTGTCTGGGGACATCACCTGAAGGCTATTTCTGCCGCCAGGCTTGGCCTTTGGGAAGTGGCACATACCTCGGCCACACTCTGGGCAGAGAAAATGCCCGAGCAGCTCCTTGCGTGGCTCGTTGTATACGAGGCAGCCTGTAACCGTTCCCTGCCCCTGACGGAGGTTGAAGAGAGAGTTAAAACGCTAACACAAGCTGTTACAACGGCCATTCAGTTCTCGCATCTGGCACTCACCAATGGACTGCCACATGCATGTACGCTTGTGGCACGGCTTGGCACCATGCTTGATGAGCGGAATCACCTGGCCTGGAACAACTATTCAGCGGGTTTGGGCGCAATACAGCGCCACTCAGAGGCACTCGCGGCAGCAAAAAAGGCTCTTTCAATTGACGGTCAGTATGCATTGGCCTGGAAAAACTATTTCAGAGCCGCCAACACTCTAAATCGGGCTGAAATTGTGCAGGAAGGCATTCAGACACTGCTTTCCAATCCGGATCTTGAGCTGAATACGGTGAAGGATATTGTGCAGAGGCTCATAGAGCTGCGTCTTAACGATGCCCTGGTGCTGCTGACACAGGGCTTCAGAAAACTTCACCCTGCTGCTCATGAAGTGCATGTGATGGAGGGCGCTGCCTTGATCCGCATGGGACGATGGGACGAAGCGCGCCTCCTGCTGCGCGAAGTTCCTCCAACTTCACCCGCCCTGTCAGATGCGAGGCGACTGCTCTTCTTATGTGCCTGTCAAGTTCATGACCTGAGTGAGGCCAGAAGCCTATGGAATGTCATAAGCCAGAACAATGGCCTGATTCAATTACTCATTGGAGAAATCATTCTCTTTGAAGGCGAATTGACAGACGGCTGGGAAGGACTCCCGACCTTCTTGCAGACCCAGGGAGACGACCTGTTTCAAGAGAAGCTGCCGTTTTTAAGAGCAATGCTCACCCTGGCATCAGCACCCCCTCGAAAGTCCGAGCGTCTTTCTCGATTGCTCCTGGCCTTAAAAGATGCAACGGCCCAGCTTAAAGCGCCAGCGCTCCCACGCTCCACCTGGTCGGTCTGGTGTGAAGCCCTGGTTCAAGCGCTGTCCTCATCTTCTCGCGAGTCTACGGACCAAAACGATTGGGAGGCGCTGTTAGAGGAAGCACTTTTGCCCCTGGAAGCCGTGAATGCCCAAGCCGCTCAGGAGCTCTGGCGACTGGCCGCAAGCCTGTTGCAGTCCCACCTGCCCGATGCATCATCGTGGTGCTGGGGAGAAGTCTTACGCCTTCTCCCGGATGATACGGAGGCACTCCAGGTGCTTGCCAGTCTCGCCAAAGCTGAAGGGGATCGCCAGAAGGAGCTGAAATTCCTTCGTCGATTGAGGCAGGGTGAAAATATAGCGATGACATACGAATTTGCATTCGCGGACTGTCTGCTCGCGCTTTGCCATGTTGAGGAGGCGGATGTTTTCCTAAAAGCACTGCGGCGGCGTCATCCCTATTCATTCGAGGCCCGCCTCTACCATCTTGCCGTGCTCTACAATCTTACAAAGGTGGAAGATGCCGAACAGCTCTTTCAGCAGCTCACCCAGGAGAAGCCGATGGATGAACGGCCCTGGTTAATCAAATACCAGTGGCTGCATGTCAAACGCACCCTGCTGACGGAGCGACTGCGCTGGCTCGAGGAGGGTCTCGAGCTGCTTCCATTTTCCATTTTTCTCGTTTATGCCTGGGCAAAAGAGCAGCTTAAAACGCCGCCATCGTCGGAAAGGACGCTCCGGGAGATTGAAGAAAGGGTTCAGCACTGCTTTGAGAAGGAGCCAGATCATCCGCTGGCGCGTGAGCTGCAAGCGCTCCTCCTGCTCGCGCGGGGACGTTGGCGCGAAGCACTGGGTGTCCTCGATTCACTGCTACAACACCCATCCGTCCCGGAGAAACAGGAAAAATCCCTGATGGATCTGGCGCTGCTGGTGGGTGCTCACGGTAAACCCCAGGATGTTGCAACCGTTTTGGTGGAGCGAGGACTCGAAGAGCAATGGCAGCCACTCCTCCTGGCGCTTCAGCTTGCCCACAATCCTGCTTTGGCTTCCACCGCCCAAGTTCCCATTGAAATCTTGAAGGTTGCCGAGGAACTGAAGGAGCAACTGTCAACCATGCGTCGCAGCCGCCCCGTCTAAACACAGCCCCCCTCGGAATCGAGTTGCGGCCTTCTGAAGTTCTCCACGCGAGGAGGCACATCCGTAGCGCATCACACCCTCCGAGCTGCCCTCTGGCCGGTTGAGCGTCCACATCACGCAGCAGGCAGGGGCTGCTTCAGCACAGACTGAATGACATTTAACGTCTTGACCACCGTGTTGGCCGCCGATAGAGACACAAATGGATTGTTGTCAAACTCCTGCATGAGGGGCGTCTCCGCCGTATAAGCTAGGTATTGATCGACCAATACCCGCGCTTCTTCGTGGAACGTGGCACGCGCCGCCGGATCTTCCGCATTCAGCGCCGCATCCAGCACCTCGATCAGCGCCGCATCCAGCGCCTCGAGGGGTTCGTAGAGCTCCTCCACATCGTCGGCGATCTCAGCGGCATCCGGCTCCTCCTCACTCTGAGCCAAGATCGCCGTGATGAGCTTCTCGATGTCGGCTTGGAGCGCCTTTCGTGCCTTGTCCCACGCCAAGCGAGACTTGGTCAGGTTGATCATGTTGACCGGGGCTGGTTTTGCGGCATCCTCCGCCGGTTTGGGTGGGGCCTTGGCCTGCGCCGGTGCTGCGGCGGCGGGTGCTGCGGGTGCTGCCACTTTTGGCGCCACCGGGACATCATCTTCCTGATCGGCTTGTTCCTGGCCTCCCACCACCAGGAGCACCTTGCTGAAGGTGGTGAGGGCGAGGGCCTTCATCATCTTCTCGGACTTGGTCTTGAGGCCGGGGGCTTTGGGGCCTTCGAGGGTGAGCAGCATGGCGGCGGGGCGGGCTTTATCGAAGCTGGTGACGCCCCACGTAACGCCCACCGGCTCTTTTAGGAGGGCTTTGGCACGCTCGGCGAGGCTCTTTCCACCTTTCACCAGATCAAAAAAGATGCGGGCGTCTTCGGGGCCTTTGCCGACTGCCAAGCCGAAGTTGTAAGGTTTGGTCTTGAGCTTGGGTAAGAGGGTCTTCAGATAACCGGCATACACCTCGGGCTTCTCGAGACCGGTGGCGGGAGGCTCATCTTCGCCGGCGGCGGCCATGTTTTCGGCTTTTTTGCGGCCTTCGTCGATGACCTTGGGGAACTTCTTAAACACCTCGATGGTGTTGCTCATGTCTTCGGCATCGAAGCTGGGCTTTTTTGGAGGGGTTTTGACCAGCTTCTCGGCTTCCCCTTGTGCTTTTTTGATCGTGGCGGCGAGTCCATCCAACACTTTATTGAGCAGCTCAAGCACCTTGTCGGAAGGAGCCTCTTTGAGCTTGGCAAAACCGCTCTCCACTTGGGTGAGGGCCTTGAGGATCTCGGCGTTGGTGGGCAGCTCATCGGGCTGATTTTTTTTCCACCAGTCGGCGGAGAGCTGAGGATTTTCACCTTTTTTCATGGGGGGCTCCTAAGAAAAGAGACTCAACGCCTGCTGACACCCAAGCGCCTCGAGCATGAGGGTCTCGACGCACACGACAGCGGGGCGATGAGGGATGTTTAGAAGTCTGCGCGTGAAATGTTGAGGAAGTGTGGAGAGGGACGACAGGTCATCTGCGCCGCTCTCTGGGAGAATGGGCTGAAGACCTCACGGACGTGGAGGCGGTGGCTTCTGAGCTGCGTTGAGCGGATATCTGCGAGACCCTATTGCTGGGCTCCGCTCAAAATGTGAGCGTAAAGGTGCGCTCAACCGGTGACGTTGGAGGAGAATCCGCCTATCTTAAGAGACCAGCTCATCTCAGCGGAGGCGTTTATGCATCATGGCAGTTTTATTCACGATCTTGCAGTGGTGATGATTGTGGCCGGCTTGGTCACCATTTTATTTCATCGGTTCAAGCAGCCGGTGGTCTTGGGGTATCTCTTGGCGGGCCTGATCATCGGCCCTCACACCCCCCCCTATGCGTTGGTGGACGATAAACACACCATTGAGACCCTCGCGGAGCTGGGGGTGATCTTCCTGATGTTCTCGCTGGGGCTGCATTTCCGGCTCAAGAAGCTCCGGGAGGTGGGGGCGACTGCTTTTATTGCCGCGACGCTCGAGATCGTGTTCATGATCGGCATCGGGTACGCACTCGGGCGAGGTTTTGGTTGGGGCACGATGGACAGTCTCTTTTTGGGGGCGATTCTGTCGATCTCATCGACCACCATCATCATCAAGGCGCTGGAGGAGCTGGGCTTAACGCGGGCGAAGTTTGCCGAGCTGATCTTTGGGATTCTCATCGTCGAGGATATCCTGGCCATTGCCATGTTAGCGTTGCTCTCGGGGGTGGCCACCACGGGCACGCTGAGCGTGTGGAGTGTGCTGGTGACGATGGGTGAGCTGACGGTCTTTTTGGTGGCGGTGTTGGTGTTTGGGCTGCTGCTGGTGCCACGTCTGCTGCGGTATGTGGCCGGGTTCAAGAGCCCGGAGATGCTGTTGGTGACGGCATTGGGGCTCTGTTTTGGGGTCTCCCTGCTGGCGGTGAAGCTGGAGTACAGTGTGGCGCTGGGGGCTTTCATCATCGGTGCGGTGATTGCGGAGTCTCGGGAGTCCGCCCGGATTTCGCAGCTCGTGGAGCCGGTGCGGGATATGTTCAGCGCCATCTTTTTTGTGGCGATTGGCATGTTGATCCAGCCTTCGATGTTGCTGGAGTATGCGGGGCCGATCTTGGCGATCACGGCGGCGGTGGTGGTGGGCAAGGTGGTGACTTGTTCGTTTGGCACGCTGGTGGCGGGAAACGACCTGCGCACCTCCATGCGGGTGGGGATGGGGCTGGCTCAGATTGGAGAGTTTTCGTTCATCATCGCGTCGCTGGGGCTGACGTTGGGGGTGACGAGCACCTTCTTGTATCCGATTGCGGTGACGGTGTCGGCGATCACCACCTTGCTGACGCCGTATCTGATCAAGGGGTCGGATCCGCTGATCGAGGGGTTTACGCGGCTCGCGCCTCAGTCGCTCTTGAACTATCTCGAAGTGTATCAACAGTCGCTGCAAGGGGTGTCGCGGGATGCACGGCATGAGCTGGGACGAAAGCTCTTGCGTCGTGCGGTGTTGCAGATGGCGCTGAATGTGGCGTTGATCACCGGGGCTTTTATCGTGGCAAACTGGTATGCCAAACATCCGCTGGTGATGGCGGTGGAGCTTCCGACTTGGGTGGGTGAACTGGATACGCTGGTATGGCTGGGGGCGGTGTTGTTGGTGTTGCCGCTGGTGGTGGCGACGTTTAACAAGCTCCAGGGGGTGGGGGTGCTCTTGGCGGAGCTGGCCACGCTCGATGCGCCCGCAACACGACGGGTGGACACGGTGCGGGTGGTGCTGGCCAATACGATCTTACTGGCGGGGATGGCGGCGCTGATGGCATGGATGTTGGTGATCAGCTCGGCGCTGCTTCCGCCGTGGCCGGTGCTGCTGGCGTTGTTGGGGGTGGTGGGGGTGATCATTCGGGTGCTCAAGCGGCCTTTTACGCAGCTCTATTCGACGGCGCAGGTCAGCCTCCAGGAGACGCTGTCGCAAAACCACGAGGGGCATGAGGGAGGGCACGGAGGGCATTTGGCGGAGGCCGAGCGTCCAGTATTGCCGCCGATGTTGGCGGATGCCCGCTTGGAGACCATCGAGATTCCGACTGGGGTGGAGGCGGTGGGCAGGCTGATCCGAGAGCTGGCGCTGAGAAGCCGCACGGGTGCGTCGGTTGTGGGGATCGAACGGCAAGGCACGGCCATCGTCAATCCCTCACCGGATGAGGAGCTCCTGGAGGGGGATCGGGTGCTGCTGATCGGCGGGCAGGGACAGATTCAGGCGGCGACTCAGCTCCTGACCGGTGCGCGGGTGGGGTGAGGGGGATGGTTGGGCGTCTCGAGTACCTGATGCGCTGAGACTTCTTTATCTGTTTGCTGGGAGAGGAGTCGTCTGATGCGCAGGGCTGCGGAATCTATGACCACAATTTCCGATGGGAGCGTATCACTCGGGAAAAGACTTGGTACGTCATCGGTCGCAATCAGAATCATGCGCTTGGCCTTTTTGCTGGAACCTGCCTTGTGGAGTGCCGACGCAGCAGCGCCGATGGTTTCACCTCTCTTTTGCACACGCACGGGAAAGGGAATACCTTCATACGTCTCTTTGAGGAAGGCATCGATGCCACCATTTCTTTGAACAGGGACATGGGGTATGCCACTGAGGAGTGCAATGGCCTCTGCGTCTGCCGTCTTGTAGGCTTGCTCTCCGTTTTGCAGAAGCTGTGAATCGGTTCGGACAGGAGATGCAATACGATGTCGTGCGAGTGTACATGCTTCAGGTGAGATATCGATTCCCACTGCATTGCGTTGTAGGAGTTTTGCAGCCACCAGGGTGGTTCCACTTCCGCAGAAGGGATCAACGATGAGATCACCGGGATCTGTCACCAGCTCGATGATCTTCTCTAGGAGGAGAATGGGTTTCTGAGTGGGATACCCTGTGCGTTCTTTCGCCTTCGGATTGAGGAAGGGTATTGTCCACACATCATTCAAGGGAACACCGTTTTTAGAACCTGCATAGATGATGTTTCCTTCAGCATCACGAGCATAGACAGACTTATTGGTCGCATCACGACTGCGCTTCTGAAGAAGCTGGTCAACATTGGTTGTGGGTGAATAATCTGTCAGCATTTGACGGAACTTAAAATGATCGGTCTTCGAGTAGAAAAGAATCGTCTGGTGCGCCGGAAGGAGACCTTTGGCACTATTCGACCAACGCTTGTAATGCCAGATGATCTCGGACCTGAAGTTCCCAGGGGTGAAGATGTCATCGAGCAGGACTCTTGCAATGTGGGATGCCGTCTTATCGCAGTGAAA
Organism: Myxococcota bacterium; assembly: GCA_046075485.1. Taxonomy (GTDB): domain Bacteria; phylum Myxococcota_A; class UBA796; order JAJRTE01; family JBJTQF01; genus JBJTQF01. The sequence goes on from JBJTQF010000332.1 coordinate 17,042, forward strand.
GAACAACGAGCCACTGGGCTTGAGAATTCTTTTAACTCCATGAGGCGTTGATGTAAGAAGGATGCATAGTCCTTCATCGAATCCCACTTGTCATCAAATGAGAATTCTGACGCACGATCTCGGGTCACAAGACGGTGCTCGCGCTGGGTGAAAAATGGGGGGTCTAGGTACACCAAATCCGTCTGCGCTTCAGGAAGTGAGCGCAAAGTGTTTAGACAGTCATCGGTATGGATATCAATCTTCATGACTTTTTTTCGTTCGCCTCCGCCAGCTCTTCGAGCATAGACTTGAGATCGATACCGGTCATATTTTTCACATAGTCCCATGCGGCCTCTGCAAAATAGTATTGTCCGCCGAGTCCTTCGTATAGGGTCTGGAGTGTCTTTTGAATTCGTATCGCTTGCGTTCGGTTTGGGTAATAAAACATTACTCGGACGGGTATGTATCCTGAATTTCAAACGGCCTTCAGTCGCGTATGTTCCTTCGTGATATGGTCTCCATCTGTTGTGGCATCTTTCCATTTGAGCTCAATGGCGATGTTATCCACCACACAGTCTATTTCAAATGTCTTGGGCCTACTGCCTTCCGTGTTGGGGATGCGAACCCTACCTGCCCGAGGGTACTGATGCTTAAAACAAAGCTTCGCCGCTTCTTCCAAGAATGAGCCTGCATACTTGTATAAAAAACGTCCTTTATTCTGATAGACATCGATTTGCTCGCCTTCAACATCGGGAATGCCGAGCACACGATAGATCAGATAGTGGGAAGTATCATCCACTTTCATCTCTTGAACACGGGCATCTACATGCTTCTTAAGTTCCGATGCATAACTATCTGCAAGGACTCTCAGCTCGTCTCTGATTGCCATGTGGCCTCTCCTGGGTGCTGCACAGAATGAATACGCACAGCGTGCGCTACGTGAGATCAGTCGTCTGATGCGCGCAGAGCGGCTCACCATCGCCTCGCCGCTGCGGTCACATGGGCTGGAGGGGTGGTATCCTTCGCGCCAGCAGCAGGTCAGGCGTGTCTGACGCCTTCTCCCCCCACCTCCGCCCTGTTCGATCCTCTGATCCCTACCGTTCGTAGACCTCATCGTCAAGGCAAATCGCTGCACCTCCCATCCGCTCTCTGCCCTCACAGGAGCTGTTGCGGATCGATGTCCAGCGAGATGCGCAGGTCTTCTGCCGATGGATTGAGCTCCGGCAGGTGCTCCACCCGGCGGAGCAGCGCATGGATCGGTCCTATCGTGGGCGCACGCAGCAAGATCTGCCAGCGATACCACGCCTGAAGTCGAGTCAGTGGCGCTGGAGCCGGCCCCAGCACCGTCACCGTCTTCTCCGCGTCCTCCTGCGCGAGCGTGCGCGCCTGCCCCCGCAAGAACTGAGTGAGCACCCGAGCTTGTTCCTCCGCCTGCCGTTCCTCCCGCGCACTGAGCTGCACCAGCGCCAGCCGCGTAAACGGTGGGTAATCATGCGCACGGCGAAGCCTCAGCTCGATGCCAAAAAAACCTTCCGCATCATGACGGGCTGCCAGCCGAATGCTGGGATGGCTCGACGAAGCCGTCTGGACAAACACCGCCCCGGGACTTTCACCCCGCCCCGCTCGACCCGCCACCTGCGTCACAAGCTGGAACGTGCGCTCCGACGCTCGAAAATCCGGCAAGTTCAGCGCATAGTCCGCGTTGAGAATCCCCACCAGGGTCACATTCGGGAAATCATGCCCCTTCACCACCATCTGAGTCCCCACCAAGAGCTGGATCTCCCCTCGTCGGAAGGCGTCGAGCACCCGCTCATGACCGCCACGTCCCGCCACTGTATCCCGATCCAGCCGTCCCACCGATACCCCTGGAAACTGCTCCGACAAAAAATGCTCCAGCCGCTCCGTCCCCTGCCCCATCAGCTCCAGCGGCGCATGGGCGCAGTTGGGACAACGTTCCGGCAACACCTTGCCCATCCCACAATAATGACACAGCAGCAGGTTCTTCTTACGATGGTAGGTCAGCGCAATATCACAGCTCAAGCAGCGAAACGAAGCCCCACAGCCCGGACAGAGCACAAACGGCGCGTACCCTCTCCGGTTAAGCAAGAGAATGGCCTGCTTTCCTCCCCCCAGCGTCTGGTGCAGCGCATGCTCCAGCGGCGGACTCAGCGGAGAATCCGCCTGGCGCGGTCGATGTTCCGGCTTGGTCATGTCGATGATATGCACCGTCGGCAGCGCCTGCTCCCGCGCACGCGCCTTGAGGCTCAGCAGCTCAAACCGCTGACGTTTGACATTGGCCCAGCTCTCCAGCGAAGGGGTCGCCGAGCCCAGCACCACCACCCGTCCGAGCTGATGCGCTCGCACCACCGCCAGATCCCGCGCATGATAGCGTAACCCCGAGTCCTGCTTAAACGAGCCATCGTGTTCCTCGTCCACCACAATGAGCCCCAAGTCCTTCACCGGCGCAAAAAGAGCCGAACGCGCACCGATGGCAATCTTCACATCTCCTCGTAAGAGTCTGCGCCAGCCATCGTAACGCTCTCCGGGGCTCAGCGCGGAGTGCAAGCAGGCAATCTGACTGCCAAAACGTGCCCGAAATCGCCCCACAAGCTGAGGGGTTAAGCCAATCTCCGGCACCAGCACAATGGCACCCAGTCCACGCGCCAGTGCCTGCTCCACCGCTGACAGATACACCTCCGTTTTGCCACTGCCCGTCACCCCGTGTAACAGAAATGGCTGATATCGGCCCCCCTCGAGCGCCTGCGTGATGCGCTGAACCGCCTCCGCCTGTGCTGCGGTGAGCACGTTGGGACCGAGCGCCTCCTCCAAACCGCCGAGGCTCTCCCGGAAGGTCTCGCGGGTCTCCACCTCGATCAGCTCCAGCTCCAGCAGCCGCTTGAGCACCGCGTTGAGCGAGGAGGTCTTTTTGCCCAGCCCCTCGAGGGTCTCCGCCAGGGTCTCGCGGGTGGCTTCTCCGTGGGAATAGAGTGTCTCCAGCACCATCTGTTGCAGCTCCCCCTTGAGCTGCCGGGTGGAGAGCGCCACCGCCGGACGATAGAGCTCCTCAAACTGCGGGCGCACACTGGCGTCTTGAAGTCGCTGCTCGAGCGCCAACCAGCCCAAGTCCAGCAGGAGCCGGAGCTTTTTAGCCGTCTGAGGCACGGCATCCAGCTCAAGCAGCTTCTGCCAGGGCAGCGGCTGCCGCAGCAGGGGCTCCAGCAGGGCTTGAAGCTCTCGTCCGGGGAGGGGCGCTTTGACCGACGCATCTCCGCGAAGGTATTGACGCGCGGGCTCGAGCAGCACACAGCAGGCGCGGCTCTCGGCGAGCACACCGGCGGGGAGTGCGGTACGGATCACCTCGCCGATGGGATGGTGGTAGTAGTCGGCGGTCCAGCGAAAAAAGGGCAGGAGCTCTGCCGGAAAGAGGCGCTCGGGGGAGAGCAGGCGCTGAATCGGCTTCAGCTTGGCTGGATCAATGGAGAGCTGAGTGGTGCGCTCGAGCACAAACGCGCTGATGAGCCGGGGTCCAAAGGGCACGAGCACGCCGTGACCGGGCTCCAAGACCTCCATCAGTCCCTCGGGGATGCGATAGGTGTAGGTGCGAGGGAGCGGCAAGGCCACGGCCACCACCGCATAGGGCAGCGGGTCGGGCGCAGGTGCAGGAGTCTCGGAGGGCAGCTCGGTCATGGGGGGCAGCTCGGTCATGGGGGGTTCAGGGCACCGGATGAGAGGGTGAAGCGGAGGATGGCTCGGCGCGTCGGCTCGCGGGCGCGGTGTCATCGGATTTTATGTCGTCAGATTTTTTGTCGTGAGTGCTCTTATCGTCGGCGGTTCTATTCTCGGGTGTCTTGCGCTCGGAGGTGGTGTTTTCGGGCGAAAGGGTGGAGCCCGCTGCGTTGGGCATCGCGGAAGCAGCACCTGCTTCTGTGCTTTTTTGTGTGCTTTTTTCTGTGCTTCCTTCCGTGCTTGCTTCTTGGGCGAGCGTGGGAGGGGGCGGCAGCGGCACCAGCGGCTCGAGTGTTCCAAAGAGGGCGTCATCCACCGGGATGGAGAGTCTGCGAATGACGGTGCGGGTCTCGACCAGCAGTCCTCCGCGTGAGAAGGCGATCTTTTGAGGCAGCCACTCGGGGAGCTCTGGGGACTGGCCATATCCTTCGTACTCGGCAAGCCAGGTGCTGCCGTCGGGCTGGCGGAGCTGAAGTCGTCGGATCAAGAAGCGTTCTTTTTCGATGTCGAGCCAGCTTCCGGCGGGTCGGTCATCTCCCAAACGAAAGAGCACCCGAAAGGGCAAGGGCGCATCGGGGGTGAGCTGTCGCACCAGGGTGACTTGTTCGATGCCGATGCCTTGAGCTCTCAGCCACTCGACGAGCTGTTTTCCGCTCTGAAGCACGAGGGCATCAAAAAGCAGGGGGGGCTCGAGGGTGTCGAGGTTTGGGAGGGGGGGCTCGGTGTTGGAGGTCGCGGCAGGCTCAACACGAACAGCGCCGGGAGCGGGAAGCAGGGGGGGATAGAGCTGGACCTGCCGGTGGAGCTCTCGTCGAACCTTCCCGGCCTGGAGGGTGAGCCGTTCGATGCCCGGCTCTGCGTTGACGTCGAGCCCTTGAATCCGGCGCTCGAGCACCAAGCTGGGGGTGCCTTTCCAGGCGTCGGTGGTCTTACGAATGATAAAGTTGCCGGGGAGTAACGCGGCGAGTGCCACCGGAACCAAGAGCAGACACAGTAAGGGCAGGCACAACAGAATTGCACACGCATACACATGCGCGCGTGACGCGAGCGAGCGCGACGCAGGAGGACAGGGAGAGCACCCGGACATGGAGCGGCTCATCAGCTCAGGCCGCGCCGTTTCTCCATCTGCTCGGCGGCGGTTTTGCAGTCGATGCAGTGGGTGGTCACTGGACGGGCAATGAGCCGTCGCTCGGAGATGTCTTCGCCGCACGCCACGCAGACCCCGAAGGTGCCTTCGTTGATGCGCTCGAGGGCTTCTCGCACCTTGAGGATCAGGCGACGCTCGCGGTCTTTGATGCGGATGTTGAAGTCGCGCTCGGATTCTTCGGAGGCCAGATCGATGGAGTCGGGAATATTTTCCTTCTCCTGAGTGAGGTCGGTCAGAGCTTTATCGGCTTCACTCTGCAATTTCTCCAGCCGCTCGTGCAGGAGAGTACGGAAAAACTCAAGCTTCTCTGGCGTCATAACTCACCCCACGCGCAGCACAGTTCGGTAGAAGGCACGGCCTGAAAAGGATTTATGACTATAGCTGATCTGGATCGGATGTGTAAAGTTCATTTTGCCTCGCGGGAGGTGTTGGTGCCACCCACCCTGTTAGACCGGATGCCTGTCGAAGCAGTTCTCACCTGCTTGGGCACCTTCATGCTCCACATCGCTTGCAGCCGCTGCCACGAGTGATTATGCTGTCTCACCGCCTGCCGCGCTCGCCTCCGTCGGAGCGTCCGCGTAGGTGCAGCGCCGCCGAGGGAGCCTCATTCATGCCATCCAGATCCACGACCTTGTTTGTCCGGGTAAAACATCGGGCCAGCCCTCGCCTCTCGAGCGGGGTGCTTCTGTTCTGGAGCCTGTGGCTGCTGCTGAGCGGTGCGGAAGTTCGGGCTCAATACCTGGATGATGGACTCTCGGCGGCGGCGATGGGCATGGCGGGTGCTCAGCGCATTCTCTCCAAAGACGCCAGCGCGGTGGAGCTGAACCCGGCACTGCTGGCGAGCTTCCAGACCGTCTTAACCGAGAGTGATTATCGGTATGCTGCGCTCCACGAAGCGCATGCGGGTTCTCTGGCCACGGTGGACAATCGCGCCTCGCAGGTGGGAGCGGCGGTGGTATGGCGGCTCTCGAGTGCTACGGCCTTACCGGGCACCCCTCGCTCCGGCTGGGTGATTGTGGGCGAAGATCCCGATACCCCCTTGAAGTATCTGAGCCAAGACTATCGACTGGGCATTGGCGTTCCGTTGGGGGATGCGGTGGCGCTGGGGGCGACCCTGGGCTATACCCGCTTTCAGCAGGGGCCCGCCGAGACCTTCAGCACCTCACCGGTCAAACATCGGTTTGTCATGCATGGAGCATTGCAGTGGAGGCCCTCCCCATTTTACGCCTTCGCCCTGGTGGGCAATCACTTGGCCCCGACCGGAAGGATTCAGCAGCCGACCACCTTGACCCTCGCCGGAGCCGCTCATGCCAGCCAGTATCTGCTGGGGGAGGTGGATCTCACCGCCGACTTTACCGGGGTGGCCAACCGAGAGCAGCTCGCGCCCGCGCTCGAGCATGCCCGCCTTCGTGTGCGCGCGGGAGGTGGGATTCTGATTCGGGAGTATTTCCCCCTCAAGGTGGGATACCTTCAGGATGGTGTGTCGGGTGAGCGGGCGATGACCGCCGGAGCGGGGATTGTCTCCCCTCGTCTCTCGCTTCAATATGCGGTGCGGTATGCGCTGAATGCGGAGGAGGTGAAGGGGGTGGTGCCCCTCACCCATGTGATCTCGATAGACGTGAAGCTGATGCAGTAGGGGTCAGCGGCCTGCTTGGATCAACGCCTGGAGCTTGTTTTCCTGCACGAGTTTTTCCAGGTTTTTAAACCCACCGATGAGCTTGCCCTGCACGTAGACCTGGGGGAAGGTCGGCCAGCCGCTCCACATCTTGATGGCCAAGCGCTGCTTCCACATGGAGGTATAACCGCCGTACTCGAGATAGGTATGGGCAACACCCTGCGCATCGAGCAGACGGCGTGCTCTTTTGACAAATGGATTGGTCGCCATGCCCACCACCACCACGTTTTCGCGCCCCACGGCGGTTGTGACCTCTTGGATGACGTTGGCATGAAAGGCAGAATATTCCTCCAGCACGGAGGGATGAACATGACTGTGATCGATAACGGGCCGTGCCATGAGAGCTCCCACAATAAAACGGAATCTAAAAACAAACGACGATAACATCAAGATAATCTTCTTGTTGCCACGCTCTAACGCGGTGAATCCGCTGGGAGCAATATGTGCTCCGTGGCTCAAAAGTCAAGAGGGCAAGTCTGCTCCAGCGTGTCTCATTTTTCGGGTGAGGTGCATTCGCCGTGTGTACTTTTCTGCACAAGTGTGTCTAAGATAGTCTGAATCACCTGTCCAGGATTCTATGCCCCGAAGCAATTCTCGCTTCACCCCGCTCACCACAGGAGGTTGCATGCAGTCGAATGTTCTTACAGCGGTGTTTATGCCCATCGCCCTGGGCATCATCATGTTGGGATTAGGGCTCACGTTAACGTTGGAGGATTTTAAGCGGATCTTCCAGATGCCCAAGCCGGTTTTTGTGGGGCTCTTCAGCCAAGTGGTGGTGTTGCCCCTGGCGTGTTTGGGTCTGGCAGAAGCCTTTAGTCTTCCGCCCGAGCTGGCAGTGGGTCTGATGCTGCTGGCCGCTTCTCCGGGAGGCGCTACGGCCAACCTCTACAGCCACTTGGCCAAAGGGGATGTGGCCCTCAACATTACCCTCACCGCCACCAACTCGATCTTGTCGTTGTTTACCCTGCCTTTTATCGTCAACTACTCGCTTCAGCATTTTATGGGCGATAGTAAGGTGCTCCCGCTCCAGTTTGACAAGGTGATCCAGGTTTTTGCCATTGTGCTGGTGCCGGTGGGCATCGGGATGTTGGTGCGTGCGCGCAACCAAGCCCTGGCGCTGAGGCTGGACAAGCCTGTGAAGATCCTCTCTGCGCTGTTTTTGCTGCTGATCATCGGGGCGGCGGTGGCCAAAGAGTGGGCGAATTTGCCCTCGTTTGTGCAGCAGGTGGGAGCGGCGGCGCTGGCCTTTAACTTGGTGAGCATGGGGGTGGGCTACATCATCCCGATGCTGGTGCAGATCCCCAAACGCCAAGCCATCGCCATCAGCATGGAGATCGGCATCCACAACGGCACCCTGGCCATCGCCATCGCGTCGAGCCCGAGCTTGCTCAACAACTCGACGATGGCCATTCCGGCGGCGATCTATAGCCTGATCATGTTTTTTACGGCGGCAGCCTTTGGATATGCCATCAACCGGGTGGGTTCTTCGGAGCCTGCTTCGAGCAGCGCATCCTAACGGCAGGTGCAGGGCGATGACCGATGCCCCGCGAGGGGCGAAGGCCACTGAATTTGTGTTTACGCCGCATCTTCCCCATGTTATGGCACAAATCCGAGTTTGCGGCGTTTGATTCTGATGGAATGCGGCCACCGTCAAGGGCCGCATGTGGTTATGGACTGGTTCCGAATTGCTCTCGAGGAGGATGCGCATGAGTCTGGATTCTAACACCTACCTGCCCGGCATTGAATCTGCTACGATTCAGACCCGGGGCCTCAAAGCTCATTTTCTGCAAAGCGGGCATCGAGGCGGTGAGCCTGTGCTGTTTATTCATGGGAACGCTTCCTCATCGGTCTTCTATGAAGAGGCAATGCTGGCCCTGCCCAAGAAGTTCCATGCGCTTGCCCTTGACGTGCGTGGTTATGGCGACACCCAATACGCCCCCACCGATGCCACTCAGGGCGCACGGGAAGCCGCAGCGGATATTCGGGACTTCCTCGATGCGCTGGGCATCACCCAGCCGGTGCATCTGCTGGGCTGGTCGCTCGGTGGAGGCTGGGCCATGCAGTTCCTGCTCGATCATCCTGAGCGGGTGCGCTCCTTGACCCTCGAAGCGCCGGTATCGCCTTTCGGATTTGGGGGCACCAAAGATGCGCAGGGCACATGGGCCTTTGACGATGCGGCCCTTTCCGGTGCAGGCGGTGTTGCCCCTGACTTCCCCGCCCGTCTGGGTGCCAAAGACCGCAGCGCCGAGAGCCCTCTCTCGCCCCGCAACGTGCTCAATGCGTTCTATGTGAAACCTCCGTTTAAGCTCGAGCGAGAAGAGGAGCTGCTCACCGGCCTCCTCAAGATGCGGGTGGACGAAGGACATTATCCGGGAGATGCGGTCACTTCGGCCAACTGGCCGGGTTCCGCGCCGGGTGTGAAGGGCGTGCTCAATGCCTTCTCGCCCAAGTATTTTAACACCTCCGGGATGGTGAACTTGGCTCAGAAGCCCCCGATCCTGTGGGTGCGAGGTGCCGATGACCAAGTGGTGAGCAATACGTCCTTCTGGGATGTGGCCTTCTTGGGCATGGTGGGTGCCATTCCGGGCTGGCCGGGTGCGGATGTCGCCCCTCCTCAGCCGATGATCGATCAGACCCGTGCTGTGCTCGAGCAGTATCAGGCCAACGGCGGAACCTATCGCGAAGTGGTCTTCGAGAGCTGCGGTCACTCCCCGCACCTCGAGCGTCCTGCCGACTTCATGGCTGCGCTCATCGCTCACATCGAGCGTGCTTGAGCCTGCCCTCGCGTGCGCGTGTGAGCTTTCTTTCCTCAGATCAGAGCCGATCAAACGCTGAGCTTCCCCTCTGCCTCGCCCTCCGGTATCATAAAGCCTCATGTTGAACAGCAGCAGCCGAGCTCGTGTCCTATGCGCCATGCGGAGCCGATATCTGTGGCAGACTCCTCCTCCTTCTCAGATCGATTACCCGCCGAGGGCGTGCGTGTTCCTACGGCAGACGCATCTTCCGACGCCTTTGAGCGGGGTGCGGTGCCTGCCGATTTGGGGGATGGCTCACGCCATACCCATCAGCCGGCGGAGCATCTGGAGCCGCTGGAGGCTCTGATCCTGCTGGGGCGGCATTTTCATCAGTATCGGAACTTGCTGCTGGCCTTTGTGATCAACGACATTCGTTTTCGATATGTGGGCTCCTCGATAGGGCTGTTTTGGTCGGTGATCGATCCGGTGATCGAGCTGGCCATCTATACCTTCGTGTTTTCGGTGCTGCTCAATGTGCAGTTTGTGCCGGGAGGGGGGACGCTGCATTATGCGCTCTATCTCTTTTGTGGCATGATCGTGTGGTTTAACGTGCAAGATACCTTGACGCGCTGTACCACCATCATCGTGGAGCATGCCCATCTGATCAAGAAGGTGCCTTTTCCGTCGGCGATTCTGCCTTCTCATGTGGTGCTGTCGGGTTTGGTGAACCAGGGAATTCGGACCTTGATCCTGCTGTGCGGGATTTTGTTGGCGGGTTTCGGGCTTTCGTGGCATGTCGGGCTGTTGCCTCTGGTGGTGGGGCTCCAGCTTTTGTTTACCCTCGGGCTGGCCATGATGGTGGCGACCTTAGCGGTGTATTTTAAGGACATCGCCCATCTGGTGAAAGCCTTCCTCATGATTTGGATGTTTGTGACCCCGATTTTTTATCCGGCATCGAGTTATCCGCGTGCATTCTACTTTCTGTTGGTGCTCAATCCGCTGGCCCATCTGGTGGGCATCTACCAGGAGCTGCTGCTCAACCAGCGCCTGCCTCATCAGGGCAGCCTGATCTTGTTCATCGCCGCCGCCCTGTTTACCTTTGTGGTGGGCACCTATCTCTTCAGCCGCCATCAAGACCGCTTCGCCGATCTGGTGTGAGGAGTCCATGTCAGACGAACGCCGCCCCTATCTGCCACCCCCCGGAGCACTGCCCACGCCGCTGATCGCCCCCCTGCCCTCCCCGCTGCGCGACCTCTTGTCTCCGCCGACGTCGGAGCGTGCGCCTGCCTCCGCGCCTCGGTCGGACATCCGCGCCGAGAAGCTGGGCAAACGATTTGATCTCTACCACCACGACCGAGACCGGGTGCTGGAGCTGATCACCCGTCAGCCTCGCCACGCCTCCCTGTGGGCCCTGCAAGAGCTGAGCTTTGAAGTCCCCCGAGGATGTGCATTTGGCGTCATCGGTTCAAATGGTGCCGGAAAATCGACCCTGCTCAAGCTGCTCTCCGGTGTTTCTAAACCCACCGAGGGCATTTTGGAGCTGAATGCTCAGGTCTCCGCCCTGCTCGATCTGGCGCTGGGATTTCATACCGGCTTCACCGGACGCGAAAACATCCGCCTCACCTGCACCCTCATGGGGCTCGAGCGGACGCAGATCGACGCGCTGGAGCCTCAGATCTTGGCCTTCGCCGAGCTGGGGGAGTTCATCGACTACCCCGTCAAGACCTGGTCATCGGGCATGTGTCTCCGCCTGGGATTTGCCATCGCCAGCCACCTCCACCACCAGATCTTTCTGATCGATGAGGTGCTCACGGTCGGAGACCAGTATTTTCAGCGCAAATGCGTGCGTAAGATCGAAGAATTCATCACCCAGGGACGCACCATCGTGCTGGTGAGCCACGATCTCCACTCGATCCGAAGCCTCTGCCAGCGCGTGCTCTGGCTCAAAGAAGGTCGCAAGGTCTATGAAGGCTCCGCCGCTGAAGTGGTCGATGCGTATGTAGATGCCGCACGCTCGCGCGAAGGCCAGACCCGACTGGTCAGGCAGCCCATGAGCTCCGCCTTCGCCCTGGGACAAGAAAAAAAAGAAGGGATAGCAGGCAGCAGCGCAGATATCACCAGCGCAGACAGCAGCAGCGCAGACAGCAGCAGTACACAAGAAGTCTGTAACACCACCACCGCTGGAGATGCCCCCCACGAGGCAGGCACTCAAAACCATACGAAGACCCCCGAGGAAACACGCGCCAGCGCCTCCGGCCCCTCAAACCCCACCTCCTCAAGCCCCACCTCCTCAGCGCCCACACAAGCAGCGCCGGATTTTGATGTGTCAGGAAATCTGCCCTCCAGAGCCTATCGAGCCACCAGCGCCGATCCCACCCTCCGACACCACATCGAGCAGCATTTTCAGCTCGAGCAGGCTGCTCCACTCTGGAATCCCGACGAAAAAACCGAGGCACTCGCCGAATACCACGGCGAGACCCCCCTCATCACCGGCAGCGGCGAAGCCCGCATCCTCGAGGTGACCTTCTTAGATGGTCAAGGACTCCCCCGCGATGCCTTCGCCACCGGCGAGAGTGTCACCATCGCCGTCACCGTCAAAGCCCTCGAGCCCGTTGAAGACCCCATCTTCGGTGTTGCACTCCACCGCAATGACGATGTCTACGTCTACGGACCCAATACCCACTTCGATAAATGCCTCAAAGGAACGTATCACGGACTCTATACCTTCTTTCTCCACTACCCGAGCGTACCACTGCTCACCGGCACCTACCGCGTCAGCGTGGCACTGTGGGATAAACATCACCTCAAACCCCACGTCTGGCACAATCGCCTGTATACCCTCACCTTCCAAGCCGACCGAGATGACCACGGACTCCTGATGATGCCCCACGCTTGGGGCGTGCTCACCCACGCATCCGGAGCAGGAGAAGCCCTCGTCGATCCGATCCTGCCCGCCCTCTCACCGAAGGAAGTAGAACCCACAACACCCGCAGCCACCGCAGCGCACCCCCCTCACGTCGTAGGCAAAACATGAGCCGAGTGCTGCTCATCGGCGTAGGCGGACTGCCGCACCTCCCCCTTGATCACGTCGATTTCCCCCGCCTGCGCCTGTGGCAGTTTACCCGGGCGCTGCTCCAAGCTGGACATACCCTCTCGCTGGTATGTGGACTGTCGGCTGAAAGCTGGAAGGCATGGCAACAACAACAGCCCTCCCCCTCACGCTGGACTCGGCTCCCCTTTGAAGGGACATCGCTCGAGGTGCAGTATCTCCCGCTGGAGCAGCTCTCCCGAGCGGACCTGCCCGCCCGCTGGGTGGAGGAGACACACCCTTCGGTGGCCGTCTCCGCAGGACCGTTTGCACCCACCCGGGCCGCCGCTCGGCTGCCTCGCCCGCTGCCGGTCTTCATCGACCTGCCAGGGGATATGATGGCCGAAGCACAGCTCCGCGCGCGCGCCAGCCTCCAGACCACTCATGTGTTACACGCCCGAGAGGTGCTCGGGGCCGCCCTCCTGCGTGGAGATGCATTTTCGGTGATCAGCCAACGGCAACAGCACGCGCTCTGGGGCCAGCTCGGCGTGCTCGGGAGACTGGGGCCGTCACAGCTCGAGCCTCCTCCCGTGTGGGTGACGCCGGTGGGGGTCGAGCCGCTGTGGGAACACTGGGCACCCGCCCGCGCGCGTGTGCTGCCTCCCCGAGTGATCTGGCCTGCGGCGCTCAACACATGGTCCGATGGAGAGACACTCTTTCAGGTCGGAGAACAACTGCTCTCCCGCCACCCATCGGTGGAGCTGGTGGTCACCGGAGGCCCCATCGCCGGACACGAGGAGCATGCCTGGAAACGGCTCCAGCAGGCGGTGAGTGGGTCGTCTCATGCTCATCGCTGGCGGCTGACAGGCTGGCTTCCGGCTCCACAAGCGGCGGATGAAGTGCGTGCGGCGACGGTGGGCCTCTCGTTGGATGTGCTCGGGCTCGAGCCGCTGCTGGGCAGTCGCACACGGCTGCTGTATGGGCTGGCGCTGGAGCTGCCGTGGGTGCTGACACCGGGCTCGGAGCTGGCACAGGCGCTGGTGGAAGCAGGCTGGGCCACGGCGTGTCCCGTAGGCGAGGTAGAAGGCATCACAGACGCCTTACGCGCGGCGCTTCAGTCTCCGGCAAGGCCGGAGAGTTCTCGGCAGGCGCTCTTGACCCAGTTTTCGGGGACTCACACCACGGCGGGGCTGCTTCAGTTCGTGGCGTCTCCGCAGCTCTATCCTGCTGGGGTGGAGGTGGAGGCCGGACTCCAAACACGACTGGCGACGCTGGAGCGAGACCTTGCAGCGGTGCATCACAGCCTGACGTGGCGCGTTCTGGGGGGGATGTGGTCAAAACTCCGGAGGGTCAAGAAAAGATGAGTGCGCGAAGGGCGCAGGCACTCACGCCCGGCGAAGGGCTTGACGCATGTGCTGGAGGATCTCATCGGCGACCTCGGCTTTGACCACACAGGAGCCAGCCCCCACATGACCACCACCGCCGAACCGAGCACAGAGGGCTCCAGCACTGACGGTCTGGGTCTTGAGGAAGATGCTGTGACCGATGCTCAGGCCGACATGACCGGGGTTTTTGTGGGCGGGATAGGCTTTGATGCTGGTATCGCAGGTGGGAAAGAGGGCGTAGACCAAAAAACGATTGCCCACCGGCTGCGGATGAAGGGCTCTGAAGTCGGTGATCACCACATTTCCGTCTTGGAAGGAGTGTTTTTGGAGACAGGCACGAAAGGCTTCCTGTTCGGCCAGGAGCTTCTGGGTTCTCCACGCCACCGCTGGACGGCTCAACAAGGTGGCGAGGTCATCGGTGGCCAGCCACGCCAGCAGGTCATAAAAATACTTCCCCCCTTCGGTGTCGATGTTGGAGCGCGGATCCAAGGTCAAAGACAGCAGGACATAACCTTCGGGGTTCAACACGTCTTCTAGGCTAAGCTGAGCACTGTCCACTTTGTCGGTGGCCTCGAGCAGCTCCCGGTAACGCTCCAGGCGAGGATCCTGGTAGTGGTTGAAGATGGTACGTGCCGCACTCGGATCGACGTGAAACGCTCCGACAAAGGGCGTATCCGGCGGCAGTGCGTTGCTCGCATGGTGATCAAACCACTTCCCACAGCCCGGATGATAGGGCAAATTCGCCACAATATCGGTGTCTCGGACCTCAATCTGTCCCGTCTGAAAGGGATGAGGCTCCACAAAGATGACCGCGTCCACTGCTTCCACGACCTTCAGCAACACGGCGCAGGTCAAGCCATCCAGATCCGGGCGAGTCAAAACGCGCATGACCAATTCTCCTCTCGTCTTAACCTCAAAAACGGCGGCATTATAACGTGTAGACGACGACCTGTCTTGTGCTTGATGGGCGGTAAAGGCGTCAACTCGTACCATCGGCATAAGCAGGCATCGGCTCAAGAGAGGGGTTCAAAAGCAGAGGCAGGCTCACAAGATTCCTGTGCAGAACAGCGTGTGAGCGTGCGTGCGTGCGTGCGTGCGTGCGTGCGGATGAGGAGGGAGGGAGGGAGGCAGGCAGGGGCGCTCGTGTGAAGGATGCGCAAGAGACGCACCGCTCAAGAGATCCGCAGCGGCATGATCGGGTTCTGAAGCCGCTGGAGCATACGGGTGGCTTCACTCCGGCTCGGCTGAAGCTCGAGACACTTCTCCAGGGCGGCAATCGCCTCGACACGCTGTCCGGCCTCTTCTCGACACTGTGCCAGCCATACCCAGAAGGCAGACTCACTCCCGGCCACTTTCACCGCCGACTCGAGCAGGCTATGGGCCTCTTCCAGTCGCCCTTGAGACATCCGCACGCGACCCAGGAGCCCCTCCACGGCCCCTTGAGCCCCCAGCTCATAGGCCAGCTCCAGATAAGGTTCGGCGAAGGTCGGACGACCACCATCCAGATGTTCGATGGAAACCCGTGTGGCGGAGGCTATCGCATCCAGCAGTGCGCCTTTTTCGGCCAGTCCACGCAGCGCATCGAGGGCCAGCTCCGCATTGCTATAACGCTGAGAATGCAGGGCGGCATACAGCGGGAAGAGCTGCGCCCACACCTGCCCACTCAGACGAGACTCTCGGCTGGCATGGGCATCAGGCACCCCTTCTTTGACCAGGGTCATGAGCTGATCCAGCCGATGCTCGAGGGTGTGTGACCGCTCGATGGCCCGGAGGCCCGCTTGGGCGATGGCCTGGCGCTCCGCGTCGTGCTCCAGATAATACTGAACCAGCCGTGCGGCTTCTTCAACGTCTCCGGGAGCAAAGGTCACCAGCTCCTTGCCTTCGGTAAAGAGC
Organism: Myxococcota bacterium; assembly: GCA_046075485.1. GTDB lineage: Bacteria > Myxococcota_A > UBA796 > JAJRTE01 > JBJTQF01 > JBJTQF01. The sequence continues at coordinate 32,610 of JBJTQF010000332.1, forward strand.
TCCAGCATGCCGTTCTGGATGCGAGGGGTGATCAGCATGGCACCGTTGCCCATCGCCTCAAAGACCCGGTAGTTGAGATCCGAATGCACACACTGGTTGACCACCAGCTTGCTGCGGTTATACACCCGCGAGAGCTCCTCCTGGTTGAGCCCCGCGTGAACCTCCACCGGCACCCGCTGCCGTAAGGCTTCAAAAAAACGAGCCCGCTCGGGATGCATCGCCGGGTTTAAGGAGCCCACAAATGAAACCGGGATATCTCGCTCCAGCCCGCGATCAAAATGGACCTGCGAGAAGCTGTTCAGCGGAAGCCAAAAGGCATACGGATGATGGCTCTCGAACTCCGGGAGATAGTCCTTCTGAGCCACCAGCACCACGTCATGGGTCGGCGCATAACGAGGCTGCCACCCGTGGATATGATTGTCGATGGTCCGCCAAAGGGTCGGACAGGGTGCCCGCTCAATGCCCCGATAAAAATAGTTGGTGTGAATCTCGGTGTGGATGATCAGCTCCGGCTGCCAGCCCTCCAGTCGAGCCAGCACCGCTTCGAGCGCAATCACCGTGCGGGACGGAAAGGTAAAGTCGAAGTGGCTCTGATCGGGCATCAGATAACGGGCTTCGGGCCCACAGGCTCGGACCTCATGGCCACGTTTCTCCAGTCCCGCGCGCAGGGTCGTGTCGTTCAACAGCAGAATCCGCATGCTCAGCCTCCGTGCGCCAACCCGCGCAGCACCCCCGCGTGCCTTGCACCTCTAGATCGGGTCAGCTATAGTCATTCTCCAGCGCGTGTTGCGCTAACCAACGCTGGCGATTTTGCCAGATTCCAGGGCCAGCGAGAAGCTCTTTCCTCGGGTATGTCTGATGCTGTTGTCCGCACTCCCTCCCATGCCCGCCCCGATGTGGACTCGCCCGACGGTGCCGATCCACTCACGCCGGTATCTGGGTGCCAAAACCCGCTTGCTCGACTTTCTCGACAGCGTGATGCGCGCCGAGGTGGGCCCCTTTGAGTCGTTTGCGGATCTCTTTGCAGGCACGGGGGTGGTCGCCCATCACTTTAACCAGCCCGAGGTCCGGGTGCTGGCGGTGGATCTGCTCCGGCTCAATGAGGTGGCCCTGCGCACTTTTTTGGGCATCACGGAGGTGGACGAAACACGGCTCGAAGGGCTCTTTCAAACCCTCGAGGCCCTTCCGATAGAGTCGGAGCGGTATTTTTCGGCGCACTATGGCGAGCGGTTTTTCTCGCGGGCCGACGCTCAACGCCTGGGGGCCATGCGCGATCAGCTCCAGCTCTGGCGCTCCACCGATGCCATCTCGGAGAGCGAGGAGGCGCTGTTGCTCACCTCTCTGCTCTATGCGGCGGATCGTATCGCCCATACCTGCGGACACTATGATGCCTATCGTCTCGGCGGAGAACGGCTCACCGGGGTACAGCTCGCCCGCCCGCTGATCGACTTGGAGGCCAATCGAGGCAATCAAGTCTGGCGAGGTGACGCCAATGTGCTGGCCGCTCAGGTCGATGCGGAGGTGGTCTATCTGGATCCGCCCTACAACTCACGCCAATATTCGGACACCTATCACCTGCTGGAGAACCTCATTTGCTGGGAAAAACCACCTGTCTTTGGCAAGGCCGGTAAGATGAACCGAAAACACCTCAAGAGCCGCTACTGCTCGATGGTGCAAGCGCCTCGAGCCCTGCATGAGCTGGTCTCCAGTCTGCACTGCCGGGTGATCGCCTTCAGTTATAATAATATGGCGGGAAAAGGTCATGTGCGCTCAAACGCCTGTCTGCCGGATCACACGCTCCGCGAGATCCTAGCCACACGGGGGCAGGTGGAGGTCTTCGAGCAGCCGTTCCAGCCCTTCAATGCCGGTAAACGCCAGATCGAGGCCCACACCGAGCGCCTGTTTATCTGTCGAGTCAACAGGAGGCCCCAATGACGGAGGCAAAATCAGCGGTGTTGAGTGCGCCCCCCGAGCCCAGCCCACAAGCGCCGAGTATGAAACCACCGGCTGGACCGCAATCAACCACACCGGAATCAAGCGTGGCGGAATCAAGCGTGGCGGAATCAAGCGTAGCGGAATCAAGCGTAGCGGAATCAACCACACCGGAATCAAGCGTAGCGGAATCAATCCCACGGGATCTCAACACGCCAGCCCCACTGCCGCTGGACCAGTTTTTGCTCGGGGACTGTGTGACGCTGATGGAGGGCCTGCCCAGTGGCTCCCTGGACCTGATCTTCGCCGATCCTCCGTATAACCTCTCGGGGAAAGGCATGCAGTGGGAAGGCAAGGAGATGGGAGGCAACTGGTATAAGGTCAATGAAGCCTGGGATACCATGTCGCGAGAAGCCTATGGCACCTTCACCGAAGGCTGGCTCAAGGAGGCGGTGCGGTTGCTGAAGCCCTCCGGCACGCTGTATGTCTGCTGCACGCTGCACAATCTTGGGGTGTTGATGGTCACGCTGGAAGGGCTCGGCATGCGCTGCAACAACGTGATCACCTGGTACAAACCCAATGCCATGCCCTCGATGACGCGACGCAGCTACACCCACGCCACGGAGCTGGTCCTGTACTTCGTCAAGGGTGCGGGCTGGACGTACAACTATGACCTGCTCAAGACGCTCAACCCGGACAAACGAGAGGACGGGGGGACACGCCAGATGCGGGATCTGTGGACCTTCCCACTCTGTCAGGGCAAAGAACGCCTGCGAGCTCCAGACAATCGCGCGCTGCACCCCACTCAAAAGCCCGAAGCGTTGGTGACTCGAGCGGTGCTGGCCTCCAGCCTTGAAGGAGGGGTGGTGCTCGATCCGTTTATGGGCTCCGGGACCACGGCGGTGGTGGCACGACGGTACGGACGGCACTTCATCGGGATCGAGCGAGAAGCACGCTACATCGAAGCGGCGGAGGCACGGCTGGCTCAGGTCGCTCGTGTGCCACTCGGGGGGTGAGTGGGGAGCGGTCGTTCGTGTGTGGCGCGGCGCGCGCGCGGAATTCGGGGTTTAAGAACAGTCGGCAGAGACTTGAGATTTGTAAAAAAAAGAGTTAAGAAAGCCCGCCTCAATGCCGAAGATCGGTATGTCTATGAGGAATCAACCCCTGATAAATACTCAAGAAACCGATCAACTGCATTCCTCGAGGAGGCTACCTTATGTTTGGACATCGCACAGCCCTTATGTTTTCAGGCATCCTGAGCATGGTGTTCACGCAGAGCGCGCTGGGGCCGGAAGCCAACCAGCTCTTCCAGGATCAGACCACGGTGGCGCTGGCGCAGAAGGAAGCGGTGGAGCGGGCGCTCATCCACGCGGAGAATACGGCGCCGCTGGGCCGGTTTGAGGGGGTGGTCTTGTCTTCGATGGACAAGTTTCATCCCAAGATGAACCTGGTGCGGCTGGATGGCACGGAGATCGACCCGGGTGCTGCGCGTCGTCTGTTTGCGGATAGCCGGGCGGTGAGCTCGGAGCCTCCGGCGGTGGTGGGATGTTATGAGGTGATCTCGGCGCGGCTCAAGGCGCTGGAGTGTATGGAGGCGCTGAAGGGCTCATTGGATCCCCGCTCGAGCCGCGTCTATTACGTGGAGCTGGGAGAGGAGCTGCTTCCGCCCTAGAGTCGGAGTTTTATCCTCTGTCAGGTCTGAAAAAATCCCCCCAGGATGAAGGCTTCGCGGCCCCATCCGGGGGTTTTTTTTTGCGCTCAGGCGGGCTCAAGGCGTGGGCACAACAAATCCATACCGTTTGAGGATCTCTCGTCCATCGGTGCCGGTCACAAACTGCTGAAAGGTCTGGGCGGAGGTCAGAGCGGTGGAGCGCTTGAGGATCACGGCGGCCTGCTCCAGCTTGGGATGGCTGTCTTTGGGCAGCTCCCAATATCGGCCTGCGTTCTTCATGGGGCCTGCGAGGGCCAGGGAGAGGGCCACCAAGCCCACGTCGGCAGCTCCTTGTTGCACAAACTGAGCGGTCTGGGCAATATTTTCGCCCATCACCAGCTTCGGCTGGACTTGAGCGTAGACGCCGAGCTTCTGGAGGGCGGCTTCGGCGGCGCGGCCATAGGGGGCATGTTTGGGGTTGGCGATGGCGATCTTCTGGACGGAAGGCTCAAGCAGGCTCAGAATCCCCAGCTTCTGGAGGTCTAAGGGGGAGCTGTTGGGCACCCACACCACGAGGTGTCCTTCGGCGTAGATAAACTGAGAGCCTTCGACGACGAGTCCTTTTTGTGCCAGCTCCTGGGGATAACGAATGTCCGCCGAAAAAAACATATCGAAGGGGGCACCGTTGTTAAGCTGTGCAAAGAAGGTGCCCGAGGCGCCGTAGGAGACCTTCACGTCGATGGCGGGAAAACGCTTGCGAAAGGCGCTCACCACGTCATCGAGGGCAAACTTCAGGTCGGAGGCGGCGGCAATGGTGATCGGCGGTGGCGGCGGTGCGGCTCCCGCTGAGCCTGGACTGCTGGCAGGCTGAGCACTCAGGCTCCACGGGCTGGAGAGCAGGGTCCACAACACGGTCCACCACATCGCCCAGAGTATGTGTCGTCGCTTGATGGGCATAGAGGCTCCTTTAGGGTGCGCTTTGGTCAGAGGGGAGGCTCGGCGGAGAGGGGGTCAGGCTGAAGGCTCCCATGCGCGAGGCGGGCGCGCGACGTTCATGCAGGCGTGAGAGGTTTGTATACCATGCACGTGCAAAAGCGCAACTGAAAGGCGGCTCCAGGTGTTGAGGCGGGGAATAGGTGGAGGTGAATATGAGGATGTGTGTTATTCATCCTCGGCGCTGTTTCTCTAAACAAGATTGCTAGGACAGCGTAGCTCGATATCTCTTGAGGATCTGCAACTGAACCATCGCTTGAGCGTGAGTCCATTGCTTGCCAGATCACCATGGGATGCTCTCGATAGGGTCTGACACTGCCTTTCTGTGTTGGCGTGAGGGGTTCCAATGCATTCCACCACGGGTCGGGTCACCTTCTTGCAACGTGCAACGTTATTAACAGATACATTTTCTTTTAGTTCTATAATCTTAGCAACACATGAACAATGATGCCCGATATTAAAGGTCGTTTTGAGAAGCAGAGGCTAGCGTACCGGAGTGAATATCGAAAATTAAAAGCGTCTGAGAAGTCACATAGTAGATGACGGCGCTCAACATGCCATGCATCCTTGACGTGACAGCAGGTGGGCTGCACAATGATGCCAGGGTGTGATGCTCCAGTGCGTCAACCGGTGCCTCCCCCATAGGTGAGTCAAAAATCGGAGGCGCTATGAAGACGCTTTCCATCGAAATTCCCGAAGATATCCTTGAAATGGCTCAAATTCCTCCAGAAGAGAGGGAGTCCACGTTGCGTCTCGAGCTGGCGGTCCATCTTGTTGCACGCGGCATGCTCCCCAGAGCGGCGGCCCGACGTCTGGCCGGGATGGAGCGAGTGGCATTCGAGGATCTCCTCGGTCGCAGGGGCGTGACGATGGGCTTGACCGCAGAGGATGTTGACGAAGATCTTCGGAACTTTGCCTCCTGGAAGGCCGGACTACCACAGAAGCGGGTGTCAGCTCGATGAGTGCAAGCCACAGTTGAAGTGTCGTGGTCAGCAACACAACACCGATCTCGAGCCTCGCCAGAATCGGACATCTCCGTCTGCTTGAGCAATTATTCGAAGAAATTTTGATTCCGCCCCAGGTTGCACGGGAACTCGACCGTGGGAAGGCCATTCTTGGCGACTGGAGGCAGCTACCGGGAGCTGCCTGTCTTAAGCTCGAAGAACCTCTTGACGGGCCCTTCCTTCGTCAGCTTTGCACCCAATTGGACGAAGGGGAGGCCGCTACGATTGCCCTGGCCGTGGAGCGAAATGCCGGTCTGATTTTGTTGGACGAGCTCGCTGGCAGGAAATTGGCTGGCTACCACGGGCTAAAGCTCAACGGCACATTGGGCATTCTCCTTGAAGCCCGGCAAGCAGAACTGATCCCGGCAGTTGCTCCTGTGCTAGATGCGCTCGAGCGTCAGAATTTCCGAATCGGTCCCGCATTGAGGGAGCGGATTCTTGTGCTGGCTGGCGAAGCCGTCTGACATTCAAGGGTCTCAAGACGAGCATGCGGCTCTGTCACCCGCTTCCCTCTGACCTCCGCCCTACCGCTGTTCGGCACTTCCTGCTTTGGACCCAAAGAGCGGTGTACAATCGCCCTGGCTGGTTCAAATGCAGGCAGCCCCCCATCTTCAGCCGCGTGTGCTCAGTAGCTCGTCCAGTTGACTGAAGGTCTCATGTGTCGCATCGGCTGCACCGGTGCCGGCCTCGTCGAGTGCTTCCTTGGAGGGATAGAGTTCTCTCATCACGAGCAGGGTCTTGCCATGGATCTCCTCGAAGGTCACGGTGGTGATGGAGCCATTCTCTCCGCCTTCCTCGTTGGTCCAGACGATGCGTGAGGGCGGGGTCACCTCGATGTATCGGCCAAAGAAGTCCATGCCTTCGCCGAAGTTGAGTCGGTACGTGCCACCGGTGCGCACGTCCATCTCACAAGCGTACAGCGTCATGCCCAGCGACTTCGGTACCCACCACTTCTGGAATACGACCAGGCTTCAAACACCAGACGCGCGGGTGCGTCGAACGTGCGGGTTACAACGAGCTCACGATCAGACGTTCGCTCCACCGTCGTGCGCTTCACGGCGGGCTCAGGTTGCTTACTTGCTGCCATCCAATTTCTCCTTTTGTTTTAATTCTTCGACGACCTTGTCCAGCTCATCGAAACGCGCGTCCCAAAGCTGATGGTAGCCCTGAAGCCATGCCATTTCTTCATCCAACCGGCGCGCACTGAGGCGACAGATTCGGACACGACCGACCTTCTCCGTGGTCACAAGCCCCGCCTGCTCTAGGACTTGGACGTGTTTCTTCATCCCCGTCAGGGTCATCTGGAATCGTTGAGCCAGCTCGGTGATGGAGGCGGCGGTAGCTCCAACGTATTCCAGAACGCCCCTTCTGGTGGCATCGGAGAGTGCGGCGAACGAGGCATCCAGTTGTGTCTGTGAATACTGAACCATATGGCTCAGTATTTGTGAAGAGGGCTGTTCCGTCAAGCGCGTTTTTAATAAAGTCTGATGTGAGGGAGTTCCCTCGGTTTTGGAGGGTGAGCTGGGGGTCATGGGGAAAGTTCGGCGTTGAGGACTTCAGCCACACGCGGGTGTGTCGGCGAGGGGAGGCGGAAGGGGTTGAGGCGGAAGGGGTTGAGTCCGTCCAGAGCGTGGCGGGCGTTCGGCATCGATGACAGACGCACGAGCTGAGCGGCTTGTTTCACCGGTCGAGGAGGGGTCACCCTGTGGATGAGCCCTAGACCTCTTGCGACTCAAGCACCCGGGTGTTAGAGTGCAACCTGATCTCACCTGCGTGATAGCCTCCACAAAATGCAGGTCGCGCCCCAAGTCATGGGTGGAGTTCTCATGGGATACCTAGACGACACTCAGCAGCTCCTGAGATATCTGACCCCGCCGCCGCACAGGCAGCAGCTCCTGCCCAACGACTTTGACATGCGAGGGCGAAAGGCGACGCTCATAAGGGCGCTGGATGGGGAGACGCAGCACAAAGCACAGACGTTACGGCATCTGTACTCGTTCTGAACTCAATAGGATGCATTAGAACTTTTTTGTACTCACCGTCTTGGGTGGCCTGCTGTATAAACGTGAGGGCTGGAGCACCCTTGAACTCCAGGAGGTCGCCGACGACGCCATCCGACACAGTCTCGGCATTCGCATCAGTCAACGCAGCGTAGGAAGCCAGCTCGAGCTGGAGCGCCTGACAACGCTGGCCTCTCCCAGCCGTTATCTCGGGTCCTACTCGTGTGATCAGTTGTCCCCTCCCTGGCCTCCAGTCCTATGGTTGCGCCGGAGGCGGCTCCTATCCCATGACGGAATTCCCACGCCGCTGAGCCACGTTTATCTTCAGCTCTCAGGTCTGGACCTGGCTTGGTTTGCGCTGGAGCTTGAGAGAGCCCAGTGGGCGGTGCGAGACGAACCCGCCACATTGGCCAAAGAAACACTTGAGAAGTTGTTGAACGCGGATGATGGGGTGACGGCTGAAAATGCTCCTCCTGGCTATGAAGATGACGTCACGCCTCTGCCGGGAGGGTTACCGTTTCTCAAGGAGGTGGGCCTTATAGACCTTCGCCGTACTGAAGACGAAGAGTTCAGCCACTTCATCAACACCATCCAATGGCACTTCACACTCCCGAGTGAGACCCGCCCCCTGATCGAAGCCGTGCTGAGTACCACCTCCAACCCATTCCGAGAGCGCATTCAGCACGTCCTCGAGCAGGAGCGGGACCAATTTCGTCCTCAAGCGCCCTCCAGCAACGTGGAGGGGGTAGATCCCCAGGCCATCAAGCTGGTCATCCACGAGCTTAGAAATCGCGTGCTCCCCCTCGAAAACACGCTTCAACGGCTGTGGCAGGAGCTGGAACGCCCCAGTGGTGGGAGAGGTGACCAGCTCCAGACCTTCCGTGCTCGCCTTGAGGGGCAGCTCAAGCGTATGGCAGATCTTCCAGAGGTGCTAGAGAAGCTGGTCAGCGAGCCTGAGACAGAGCTGTTTCGGCTTCAGGAGGTGGTGGCAGATGCCATTGGTAGCTCTGAGGCTGAGCGCAACGGTCGAATCAAGGTATACACTGAAGAGCTCGGCGACATCGAGCTGTCTGGTTCGCGTCAGCGCTGGACCCTGCTTTTTATCAATCTCTTTCGCAATTCTTCACAAGCCCGCGCTGGTTCTGGTGCAATCTGGGTATCCTCCTCAGTGCAGGAGCAAGACCATATCCAAATTCTGGTGGATGACGACGGCCCTGGCATTCCACCTGAGCTGCACAGCCGCATCTTTCTGAAGGGCATCAGCTCGACGGGAGGTACTGGAATGGGTCTGTATGACGCACGACGAACCGTCGAACAAAGTGGTGGTCGTCTGGATTATGACGCTTCACCTCGAGGGGGGGCACGCTTTCGGATGGACGTACCAGGGAGGAGCTCAACATGAAGGCCAAGATTCTGGTGATCGACGACGATCCCGATATTGTTCAAACGTACCGCGATTACTTAGGAGATGTTGGTTTTGAGCTCCAGGCAGCCCACACGCGCGTCGATGCACTCGCCCTGCTGGAGACCGACGACGACTGGGACGTGATCTTGCTCGATGAAAGGTTGAGTGGTCCAGGGAGTGCCTCCACCGCAGCCAACATGCTCCCGGAGCTCGGGTTGCGTGTACCGGCTGCTCGGGTCATTGTGATCACGGGGTATGCGGAGCCTATAACCATGCGTGCCGCCTTTGCGGCCAATGCCTGGGACTACCTTCAGAAGGACAAGTTCCTGTCGATTTTACTGCCGCGTCGGGTCAACGACGCCGTCGTTGCGGCTCGAGACCGCAAGTTACGCTGGGCCTCCTCGGAGCGCCTCGAGAAAGATCTCCGCACCTCCTGGGCCGAAGCGCAGCAAACAACGCTGGACGCTAACATCAAAGGGCGACGCCTCGAGCAGACCATGGCGCTGCTCTTTCGCACGTTACCCGGGCTTGCCGATGTAAAGACCAACCTCCGGAACGAAGTCGAAGAGCTAGATCTGGTCATCACGAACGAGTCCACAGACCCGGTCCTAAGTAAGGAGGGCTCGTACATTCTTGTGGAGTGCAAGAGCTGGTCGCGACCCGTGGGGCCGGAAGTCACAGCCTATTTTGAGAAGAAAGTGGAGGAGCGCCGAGGCCGGGCACGGCTGGGCATCCTGCTGGCGATGAGCGGCTTCACCGCAGGGGCTGAAGCCAAGCTCTCCCGGAGCGCCAACAAAGAGCTGCTGCTGCTCCTGCTGGATGCTCGAGACTTTTCCGGCTGGATCGAGAGCTCTGATCATATTGGTTGGCTCAAGGAGCGGATCCAGCGCGCAGCGATGCGGGCGTGATCCCCCTCTCACCGTGCGTCTGCGAGCCCTTCCCGTGTCGGGAAACTCGACTGGTCAAGGGGTGGTTCCATCATCGTGGTTGCGGTTCAAACGCCCCCCCGCTGAGTCGGCATCCTCTCCAGCAGGAGCGTCATCCCCCATCCTCTGGCCTTTGCCTTCTTCTCCTCTCCTTGACAGGGTGACGGCTTGAGATTAACCTTGGAACATATGAACTTGCCAGACACGCATAAGTGCGGTGCTCATCGGCATTCTGTGTGCGCCATCCCAGCCGCACCCCGCATTTTCGGCAGCACAAACGCTGCCAAGATCATGCAGGTACACTCGTGGTCATGGCGTTTTAAGATCTTTACAGGAGGCAGACGCATGGCTCCCATCAATCGAGGTGAAGGGTACATCATGCCCGGCTTGGGCCATGCAGCGGATGAGGGCCGCTCGACGCCATGAGCGGTCGGTCGCCCTTCGACTCGCTCAGGAGCAGGCCGAGCGGGAAGCCGTCGCCCTTCGACTCGCTCAGGAGCAGGCCGCTCGTTTGACCCTCGAGCAGCAGCTTCAGGCCCTTCAAGCGGAGCTCGCGCGCTAACGAGGGCCGTGACGTCGCTTTCCTCGGCGTTGCCATTTCCACACACCTCAGCTAAGCTGTCCTCGGCAGGATCCGTCCCGGATCCGGAGTGGTGCGTCGTACTGTCCAGACTGCCGCACCTCCCGTCTAAGCACCTCTGAGGTGACCGTGAAGAATATACCCCCACTTGAGACGTCCCCTGTTCCCAACGTGCGGATCGAGCATCTGTATGCGCCCTATTGTGCGGGATTTCGGATTGTGCGGCTGCTGGAGAAGGTTTACGGACTGCGTGTCGTTCCCTACAACATCATCGAGCTGAGAGGTCAGCCGGTGCATCATCTGCCACCCTATATTCTCGAGAAGTATCACGAGATCACCGATGGCAATCGAGTCCCTTATGGGGGGCTCTTTTTTGTCAATGGTCGTTACGTGGGCTCCGCCTTTCAAGACACCCTCTTTGAGGAGCTGGATCGGCTGGGAGTGCCTCGGATCGGCGTGCCGTTTGATCCGCTGCCACATCCCATCCTGATGGATCAGAGTCAAGCGGAGGGCACGATCTTCATCCGGGCGGTGACTCAGGATGATCTGTCGGGGCATGGCAACCCCAGTCCCGCCTATTGTACCGAGCTTCAGTTTGGGCCTCACGGCAACCCGGAGACCATTGGGCTCTTGGCGGGCTGGACCGGACGGTATGGCTGCTGCATGTTGGGTGCCTATATTCGAGGACAAGCGGCGGGGTTTATCTCGTTTGCGCCTCGGGAGGAGCTGTGGCGACTCGGCTGGTTTGAGGACACCCACGAAGCACCATCACCGGGTGAAGTTCAGCAGGTGCTGGCGGTGTTGTGTCTGCATGTATATCCGGGTGCTCGTCAGCGAGGCGTCGCCACGGGCCTCCTTTATGAGCTGATTGAGTACGCCCGCGATCACCGTTATCAGAAGATTGTGGCCTACGTGGGCATGCGTCCGATGTTGAGCATTGGCCAGTCTGCGGGCAATCGGTTTCCTTATGAGCATGTCGGGTTTAAAGCGGAGCCGTTGGTGCCTCCGGGTGAGGCTCGTTTTCCCGACGATACCGGCTCTCGGCAGTATCAGGGGTTGGCCCGGCTGACCTATCACTTGAACATGCCACGTTGAGCACAGGAGTTTTACGATGTCGAAACAGGTCGCTTCCCCTCGTGGATTTTTTCCAGGTTCACGACCGGGAGGCAAGGTGGTGCCCTTTCAACCGCCGACTCGTGCGGTGGTTGCCCTCTCCCCGGGCATGCGCATGCGGGAGCTCTTGAGCCGCATTGATGCGAAGGTATTGGTGCGTCGCAGCTCCCCGCAGGACTTGTTCCTGCTGATTCGTCAAGTCGGGCTGGACGACGCCCAAGAGCTGCTCGAGCTCTGTTCATTGGACCACGTGCAGCGGATGCTCGACCTGGATGTCTGGGCGCAGAGTGAGCCTCAGCTCGACACCTATGGCGAGTGGTTGCGGGTCTTGCTCGAGGTCTACAAAGAGAAGCCGGAGGCCCTCTTACGCGAGCTTGACCCGGAGCTTCTCCTCCTCTTTCTGCTGGATCATATCCGTGTGCATCTCAAAGACGAGGAAATGACCGAAGAAGCTCGGCTCCACCTCGAGAATAAAGATCTGGTGGAGACCTCCGATCATCAGTATCTGGTTGAGTTTCTCTCGGCGGAGGACGAGTGGCAGGACTTTATCTTGATGCTGATCGACCGGGTGTATAGCACGAGCATTCGGAACGGCCACTGGTTGATGTCCGCCCTGATCTGGGAGACCCCCAGCATGATGGAGGAGCAGGCCCTCCGCATCCGTCAAGGCCGACTGGAGGAGCTGGGATTTCCCACCCTCGAAGAAGCCTTGCAGATCTTTCAGCCTCTGCGCTCCCCGGTGCCTTTTCCGCGTGCCCGAGCAGGTCAGACCGCCTCCGGCCCGTTGCGAGAAGTTCCGCTCTCGCTGGAGATCTTTCAGCCTCAAGACGGCAGCTTGCTGACCCGGGCCCTCGAGATCTTGGCTCAGCGTCATCCGGGCGAAGATCTGACCCACGACCTGCTGCATCTGGCCAATAAGATGATTGTGGCAGAGAAGCGCGATCCTGGAGAGCTCGACGATATTCGTCTGGCCCTGGCCCAGGTGCATGCGGGGGTCAACTTGGGGCTGGAAGCCGAGTCGAGGGGAGGGCTTGAGGAGGCGGTGCGGCTGCTGCGTTCGGTGCATCTGGACTGGCTCTTTCGACAGGGTCATGCGCGAGTGCTGGAGCTTCAGCGGCGTGCGCGAGGTGTCAGTCAGCGCCTGAAGGGTTCCTTGAGGCGTCCGTTTGAGGTTCAACCGGAGGGGCTCTGGGCTCGCTGGGTGGAGGGTTTATTGCTGCTCCGTCCGAAGCGGTATACGGGCAAGGAGAGCGAGAACCAACGATTTGAGATGTTTTCGACGGTGGAGCAGCTCTCCGAAGCCCGACTGAGGCTGGATCAGCTTGATATTCAGCGTCGGTTTGTCTTTGAGCGTCTGGCACCGGGGGCGTTTGAGCCGGGACGATTGCGTCGTGCTCTGGTGGACATGAACCAGGAGCTGACCTTGATCCATGTGCTGATGACCTCCGTGGTGAGAGGTTTTGTGGGGCTGAGTTTTGCCCCGGAGCCCTTGACGGCGGAGGAGCTGCGGCTGGCCTTGACGCGCATCTTTGAGCCCGTAGCCACGCCCGGGATGTTACGGAAGTGTGTGCCTGCTTTTGTGGCGCAGCTCGACGAAGCCGTGCTGTTGTGGCACACCCAGCCCCTTGAAGAAGATGTGGGCGGCCAGGTGGGGGGCGAAGCGGTGGAGCTCTTGGTGCGTCGTGGCCTGGAGCTGCTCGAGCTGGCTTATGGTGCGCTGGATCCGGCGGAGCTGCCGGAGCTGAGGTTTGTGGAAGGCCCCCTGTTGGTGGGGGTGCGCTGAGGAACGTGGCAGGCGCGGGGCCTGTAGACGTGGGTCAAGGTCTGTAGGCGGATGTGTCAGGTCGTGTATCGGCTGCTGAGTCGGTTGCTGAGCCGGCTGCTGAGCCGGTTGCTGAGCCGGTTGCTGCCGAGGGCTGATGTTGAGCTGGGAGGCGGAACAGATGGCAGAAAAGCGTCCACCTTGTGCGGGGTTATGGAACACGCCGATTGTGCATGTCAACGGAGATCTGACAACCTGTTGCCTAGACACAAAGATAGAAAATCGACTGGGAAACCTGCGTGAGAGCAGCTTAAGAGAGCTGTGGGACGGTGCGCAGCTTCATGCGTGGCGTGTGGCGCAGATTGAAGGTCGCTTTGAAGACAGTGGGCCCTACTGCACAGCCTGTAACTGGCGCTCGGCGGGATTTTATCCGGCGGAGAAGGCAAAAGAGTACCTTGAAAAGACTCAGAACGGTCCCCTCTATCAGCCCTTGCCACTTGAAGTATAGACCCTCTGAAGAGGGGGGCTCCGCCTGCACGCTGCGTTTTATCTTGGGGGTGCTGCCTTGTTTTGTGAGTGCTGCCTTGTTTTGTGAGTGCTGACTGTGTAATGACTGTTGTGTGGTGACTTCGGAGATGACTTGACGCACCCTCCCCTTCCGATTACACTGAATCCGTGCCTATGTTTTGCATCCTCTAACTGTGGTTCTTCGCTTCATTTAGCG
>JBJTQF010000333.1:0-98492 GCA_046075485.1 Myxococcota bacterium
AGGCTTGACCTTGTTTTCGACCATCCAGGCCGCCACTTCACGGGTACACAGGAAGGGGCCGGTCAAGTCCACGTCGATCACCGACTGCCACTGACCGAGGCTCATCTTCTTGACCTTGCCCGTCTCCTTGTCCGGCTTGACGAGGAGCCCATCCCGGAAGATGCCCGCGTTGTTCACCAGTCCGTTCACCGCACCAAAGGCGTCCACCGTGCCCTGCACCAATGCCACCACGTCTTCTTCGACTGCCACGTTGGTCTTAAAGGTGACGACCTTGCCCGGCAATCCTTCAGCCTCTGCCTTGACGGCTGCCAGAGCCTCTTCGTTGAGGTCGCAGGCGGCCACAGACGCCCCCTCACGCGCAAGCGCAAGGGTGAAATATTTGCCCATGCCCGATGCACCACCAGTCACGATGATCTTCAGATCGCTGACATTCATGCTTAAATCCTCCCAACGGGGTAAACTCGGCTGTCGAAGTGGCAGCCACGGGCACACTCTAGCCGGGGAGGGGCAGGGCGTCAAGGACGTTTATTGTGCGCTGCACAAAAACAAAAACGGTGGAGCATAACACTTAACGGAGGGCGATCACCTGCGCGGAAAAATCAAGGGCTCAGCGCCTCCCCCCACAAAACCAGCCGCTCGATAGGCTGCGGCATAGTCCACATAGTTCTGGGCGGAGACCTTGATAAAGGCTCGCTCTTCGTCGGTCAGCGGACGTTTCACCTTCGCAGGGGAGCCCACGGCCAAATGACCCGGCAGAATCACCGTGCCCTCCGTCACCAGCGCGCCCGCACCAATGATGCAGTCGTCGCCCACCTCGGCCCGATCCATGATGATGGCACCCATGCCCACCAGAATCCGGTCTCCCAGGGTGCAGCCGTGTAAGGTCACACGATGGCCGAGGGTGACTTCATCTCCAATCCGGGTGGCATGCCGGTTTTTGGTGACGTGGATCATGGTCATGTCCTGAATATTGGTGCGCTTGCCAATGCGGATGTGATGTACGTCGCCCCGCACCACGGAGCCAAACCAGATGGAACAATCTTCGCCAAGCTCCACGTCGCCGATCACCACCGAACCGGGGGCGAGAAATACACTGGCTGGCACTTTGGGCGGAACCAAAAGATAGGGCAGCATCAGACCTCCAGCTCAGAGGGTCACCACTTCTCCCCGCAGGGAGTTGGGATTGGCCCTCAAAATCCGCACCTGCACCGGGGTGCCAATCAACCGAGGTCGGCCCGGGAAGTTCACCATCTTGTTACAGGGGGTGCGCCCCGAGAGCTCTTCCGGGTTGTTGCGGCTAGCACCCTCCACCAGCACTTCCTGCACGGTGCCCACCAGGGCCTCCATGCGCCGGTGAGAAATCTGCCGCTGCTTTTCTTGCAGGAGCAGCAGGCGCTCGCGCTTGACCTCGGCAGGCACGTCGTCCTGGAGCTTGAGGGCCGGGGTGCCGGGACGCGGCGAATACATAAACGAATACGAAAAATCGAACTGCATCTGCTCCAGCAGGTGCAAAGTGGCTTCAAAGTCGCTGTCGGTCTCCCCCGGAAAACCCACAATAAAGTCGGTGGAGAGTCCAAGCTGAGGCACTCGGGCCTTGAGGGTGGTCATGCGCTCGATGAACTGCTCGACCTTATAATAACGCTTCATTCGCCGCAGCACGCGGTTGGAGCCCGATTGCACCGGAAGATGCAGATAGGGCTTGAGGGTCGGCAGGCTGGCATAGGCTTCGATCAGGTCGTCGCCAAAGTCTCGAGGATGAGAGGTGGTGAAACGCACGCGGAGCAGGCCCTCCACCTCCCGGTCAATACGGGTGAGAAGCTGCGCAAACGGAATGCCCCCCGGATCTTTAAGGCCGTAGGAGTTCACGTTCTGCCCCAGGAGGGTCACTTCACGCACCCCATTGGAGACAAGCTGACGCACCTCGGCCACAATATCGTCGGCAGGTCTGCTGCGCTCGACGCCGCGCGTGGTGGGCACAATACAGAAGGTACACTTGTTGTCACAGCCCTTTTGGATGGTGACAAAAGCACTCACCCGCTCGCCCACTTCTTCGGGCAGGTCGTTGACGAAGGGATATTCGAGCCCTTCAAACACATCCACATCCACCACCCGCTGCTCTTGAGCACGGCTGACGAGCTCTCCAACTCGAGGAATGGCGTCTGGTCCCATCACCAAGTCCACAAATGGAAACTTCTTGAGGATGGCGTCACCCTCTTGTTGAGCCACACAACCCGTGACGGCGATGGTGAGGTCTTTGCGGTTTCGATAGCGGCCCAGGGTGGAATAGAGCTTGTTCTCGGCCTTCTCGCGGATGGAGCAGGTGTTGAGCACGAGCAGCTCGGCGTCGTCGGGGGAGTCGGTGCGGGCATATCCTTGTTTTTTGAGGAGTGCCAACATCTTGTCACTGTCGGACTCGTTCATCTGGCAGCCGTAGGTCTGGATGAAGACCCGCTTGGAGGAGGTCTCCGCGCCCACAAGGTTGTCAGAGGACCGGGGCGCTTCTGCCAATGGCTCCACCGGCCACGTCGCGCGTGTGGATGCGGACATTCCGGGCATGTCGGCGCTCAAGGCGTCGCGCAACCCATCATGGGGCGAATCCAACACGATGGCCCCCGGCAGCGGCTGCTCGTAAATGCCTTCGTGCTCAAAAGAAGTTACCTGCTCATTCATAAGTCAGCCCGCCAGCAGCGCCTCAAACGCCTTAGAATCGTCCACACTGACCACATTCAGCTTGCGGTCCACCTTACGGAGCAAACCCGCGAGGGTCTTGCCCGGTCCCACTTCGATGAAACGCTCGACACCCGCCGCGCGCATGGTGGCCACCGACTGCTCCCAGCGCACCGGCTTCATGACCTGCTCGATGAGGCGCTGTTTGACTCCGTCGGTGTCGTTGACAAGCTGAGCGTCAACGTTTGCCACGTATGGAAACTGAAGGGGCGCAATCTGCACGTCGGCCAGGGCCAGGCCCAGGTCATCCCCCGCTTTCTGAAGCAAGGACGAATGGAAAGGGGCGCTCACGTTGAGACGTTTGGCCATGCCTCCTGCTTTGCCTACGGCGGCTTCGAGACGCTCCACGGCTTCGACATGACCGGCGCAGGCGAGCTGTCCAGGGCTGTTGTATCCGGCAGGCTCCACGCGCGAGTCGGAGGTGGAGACTTCTTCACACAGGGCTTCCACTTTGGGGCCGTCGAGCATGAGCACCGCCGTCATGGTGCCCACACCCAGGGGCACTGCCGCTTGCATATAACGTCCGCGCAGGCGCACGAGCTTCACAGCGGTGGGAAAGTCGAGGGCACCGTTGGCCACCAGTGCTGCGTATTCGCCGAGGGAGTGTCCGGCAGCAAGCTGGGCCTGCACGCCATGCTTCTGGAGCACACGCAGATAGGCCACGGCGCAGGTGAGGATGGCAGGCTGAGTATTTTCGGTCTCGGTGAGCCGCTCGAGGGGCCCCTGAAGAATCAGCGAGGAGAGCTCAAAACCGAGGGCTTCATCGGCTTGGTGATAGACCTCAGCGGCTTCGGCGAAACGTTCGATGAGGGCGGCACCCATGCCGACGGACTGGGAGCCTTGACCTGGAAAGATAAAAGCGGTTGTCACTTAAAAGTACCCCCGTAAAAATGGCGGAAAAGAAGTTGCCCGGCGGCTCACAATAGCCTTCGCGGTTCAATATGGGGCTTGAGTTTAGCCACGGGTAGAGCGGATGTCAATTTCATCCCGTGGGAGACCGGAGGGGTGGCGATTAAGAAGGCTTCATACAGTCGGGAGGCAAACAGAGAAGATCTGCCAGCTTTGGCAGGGGTCGTTCATGTCGGAAAGAAGTTAAAGCAATTTATAATGATCGCGGCACAATTCATGGAATGCTCTTGACATAGAGGATCGCATGGGGTATACCTGGAACGTCGCTGGGGAGGGTGGGGCACGCACTCTCCAGCCCATTCATACCTACTCCATTTCCACACAAGCAGATTCTCATGGGCCTCCTGCATAGGTGGTCGGGGTAGGATTTTGGCCAAAAGTTGCTTGCGTTTAGTCCCGAGGTCAACGTGGCGGCTCTCATGCAAAACGTACCAACGGTACAAAATATTCAGAAGAAGGTCATCCGGGACGCCCGAGGACGACGGCTCGTTCTCCAGGCGCTGCTCGGTCGTGGCACCTACGGCAAAGTCTACCGGGCAGAGGATGAGGAGACCGGCACACAAGTGGCCGTCAAACTCCCACTCGGGGAGGATGACTTCCCCGGTGAGACGCCTTCCGCCGAACGGCTGGAGCTGCTCACTCAGCTCTTACGGGACTCGGTGGCACATGCTCAAAAGCTCCCCGAGGAGCTGGGGCCTGAGCAGCTCAGCTTGGTGGAGTCGCCGGGGGCTGCGCCAGCGGTGGTGCAACAGCTCCTGCGGGAGAGCCTGCTGGATCGGCTCCACTCTGGGCTCAACTTTGCGGACCTGTGTAATGCACTCGCGCAGGTGTGTGATGCGCTCGCATCCCTGCATGACAAGAATATGGTGCATGGGAATTTGCGTCCAGGCAACATCTTTTTTGTCAGCTCAGACGGTGGGACGGAGGTTAAGCTGACCGATCCGGCCACGCCGCTCTATCTGGAGCAGCTTCGGACCCTCGAGCAGCGGGTGCCGGGGCTGGCAAGTTGGCTTCCGCCCGAAGTGCGAGACCGCCGCAGTGCTCGCCACAACACCTCGATTGACACCTATCATGTGGC
Organism: Myxococcota bacterium; assembly: GCA_046075485.1. GTDB lineage: Bacteria > Myxococcota_A > UBA796 > JAJRTE01 > JBJTQF01 > JBJTQF01. The sequence continues at coordinate 4,715 of JBJTQF010000333.1, forward strand.
TCGCCTGCTCTTTGAAGCGGTGGTGGAGCCGGATGCGCTCAGGACCAACTACTCTGGCAAGTCGTCTCCGTATACCGGTGCGTTTGACAAGCAGGCCATCAACCGCTTTAAGGGGGCGCTGGCTCAGCGGCTGCTCGAGGATAACTCCAACCCCCATGTGCGAGAGCTGCTCATTCGGAAGGCGTCGGCGTTTTTGACTCGGGCGCTCTCGACGGAGGCGGAGCCTTCTCCACCACGTCGTTTTTATTCGGCGGCGGAAGCAGCGGCTCGGCTGGTGGAAATCCAGGAGCTTTTCCATCCCGGATTTGAGCAGATCGGCATGATCTTGCTCGAGCCCACCAAGTCCAGCGGGCTCTATGATGAGGGGGAGGAGGTGCGTTTTTCGCTCGCCTTCCGCTGTCATGGTGGGCTGGAGGATGTAGACCTGATCATCTGTATGACCCATGTTCGGGATCTCGAGACCGATCAGAAGGTCAAAGATCCGGGCCTGCTGGTCTTGCCTGCTTTTGAGGGAGGCCGTTTCCGCTTCGGCTTTAAGCTGCCGAACCTGCGTCCTGGCAAGTACCTGGTGCGGGTGGCGCTTGCCATCAAGGGCTCTCCAGGAAAGCCCATCCCCCGGGACATCACCATTGAGGTGAAGGCTCGCCCCGAGCATCGGAAGGAACGTCCGGTGGGACGCACCATCGAAGAGTCTCCCAATACCAGGGAGTCCAAGATTCCGCTCGCACCGGCGGCACCTCCCCGAAAAGGGGCAGACAGGATCAGCGTGGAGGAAGCCCCCAGCCGCCCCCGCTCACTCGAGAAGCCCGAGGTCTTGCCAGAACAACAGTCGGATGAAGATCGCAGCCAAACGCCTCGCTTACGTGCGGGTGCGCTCCGCATCCAAGAGATGCGCGCCGAACGAGGCGAGGGAAAGGTGGATGGCCGCACCACCACTCAATATCGGCTCACCCGTCCCGTAGAAGAGACGGTGGAGGAGCCCCGCAGCCGCTCAGAGAAGGCCCATGACAGCCGCGCAGAGGCGGCGGAGAGCACACCTTCTCGTAGTCGTTCGGAGTCACGTTCGGAATCTCGCACGGAACGTCCGATTGAGGTGAGGGGGGAGCGGGTCTCGGAAGGGCGCTCGGAAGGTCGCTCGGATGCAGAGACGACGGCCACCCGCAGTCGTTCGGAATCACGTTCGGAGCCACGTTCGGAGTCTCGCACGGAGCGTCCGATTGAGGTGAGGGGGGAGCGGGTCTCGGAAGGGCGCTCGGATGCAGAGACGACGGCCACCCGATCTCGTTCGGAGTCTCGTTCGGAGTCACGTTCGGAGTCTCGCGCGGAGCGTCCAATTGAGGTGCGAGGAGAGCGGGCGTCGGAAGCGCGCCCGGAATCGCGTTCGGAGTCTCGCACGGAGCGCCCAATTGAGGTGCGAGGGGAGCGGGCGTCGTCGCGTGAACGGGGTGCAGAGGAGACGGCTTCGCGTGGGCGGGCGAGTGCGTCGCGTGGGTCGGACACGACGGTGGAGGAGGGGGACAGCAAGATCCGGGTGGGTCTGGATGGGGATAAGGTCCGCAGCTTCCGCGTGGTGGGTGAGGAACGCAGCGCGCGTGGTAAGTCGGAGGAGGCTCCTGCGGCACGCAAAAGCAGCGGGGATATGGACGATTGGTCGGGTGAGGAGCTGCTCAAGGACGATAACCGAGGCAAAAGCAGCCGCTCGGAGCGTTCGCGCAGTGTCCACACGGACGAGACGGTGGAGATGCGGCGGCAGTCGGAGGGGGAGGGCCGAAAGGACCGTCGCTCGCCGGAGCTGGATGTGCGGGAGGAGTCCAACCGGGAGCGCGACCGTAAGGAGACGCGAGGCAAGCCGGGGGCTCGATTCCTGCCGGAGCTGTATCACCGAGGCAAGGACAAGCGCGACGATGACCGCTCGGTGGAGGAGGATGAGGAGCTGGAGGCCGTGCAGACCGGTCCTCACTCGGAGACGATCTTGATCGTGACGCTCGGGGTGCTGTTCCTGACCATCGTGGGTTTTGTCGGTTATATTATGTTTTGAGCTTACGGGATCCCCTCCGTCAAGAGAGGGGACTTGACAACCCCTCCCATCCTCGGCTACATCAGCACACTATGCAAAACATCCCCGCTGAATTTCATACCTCTGCGTTTAATCCCACGCAGTTTCCCAACCTGGACCTGCCCGAAGTGGCCTTTGCCGGACGCTCCAACGTCGGCAAGTCCTCGTTGATCAATGCGCTCCTGGGCCACAAAGGTCTGGCCAAAGTCAGCGCCACCCCAGGCCGCACACAGTCTGTCAACTTCATCCATGTGCGTGGAAGCTGGTTCTTAGTGGACCTGCCCGGTTATGGGTTTGCCAAAGTCGGCGGCGCCATCAAAGAAAAGTGGCAGTCCCTCATCGAGACCTATCTGGTAGACCGACAACCCCTCCAGGGCGTGGTCATGATCGTGGACATCCGCCGCGAGCCCATGGACAGCGACCTCCAGATGCTCGAGTTTTTGCTCACCCACGAAATCCCCGTGCTCATCGTCGCCACCAAAGTGGATAAGCTGAGCAAATCCCAAGCCGATAAACAGATTCGCTTGCTCGCCCGCACCTTCCAGATCGAACCCGACGCCATCGTGCGGTTTTCATCCCTCAACGGGACCGGACGAGAGGAGCTCTGGCAGGCCCTCAACAGCCTGATGCAAGAAGGGGAAGTGCGCATGAAAGAGCTGCGCATCGCCCGTGAGCAGATCAACCGAGAGAAGAAGCTCAAAAAACTCGAAGGCCCCGCCACCCCCAGCAGCTCCCCCAAACGCACCCTCGAGAACCTCCCCCCCGTCATCATCACCGACGACGAAGGAAATTTCTGAGCCCGACCGCCTCCGCTTAAGCCCTCGCACGCACACACACGCACACACACACACGCACGCACGCACGTAAGACGCCTCGCCTCAGCTTCCCGCCCCCGGCACCACCACCAAGATCTGAGTCGTGCTCAGCCGCGTGGCCTCATCCCCCACCACCTGGAGCGTGATCGTAAACACCTGGTCATCCATCGCCGCAGGACTGGCACCAAACAGCTCAAGCTGGAAAGGGAGCGTATCCCCCGGACGTACTTGGCTGTAGGACGCAGGCTCGATGTTGCGCACGAAGCCATACGGATCCCCCTCCGCCACCAGCGTCACCCGGTTAAACTCTCCCGTATAGTTGAGCGCCGCGATGCCCTTCACCACCACATCTACCACCCCTTCGCCGCCACTGGAGGAAAAAACCAGCGGATCCGACTTGCCATCCCCATTCACATCCGCCGTCGAATACGTCGCAAAGCTCAGATCGACCATGTTTTCTGTGAGCTCATCCTCCGCGCCGGCATTGACCCCGATCAGCTTGCCCCCGAGCGCGTTGATCTGAGCCGCGACCAGCTCCGAGCCCGCCGGAGAACTACAGGGCTCCGGCACATCACTGCCCCGATCCGGATCCCGGAAGTTGGTATCCGTTGTCCACACGATGATCGGCAACGCATACGGACGAAAACCAAAGCCTCCCCGCTTGCCCGTCGAGACATCCTCGGGACGATACGCCTCCCCACTCTTGCCCGCAAACGCATCATTGGCCGACGCAATAAAAGGCTGCACATCCGTGAGGTTATCGTAGACGTCATCACAGTCTTGATCAAATCCGCGACCGGTGGCCGTCTGAGAGAGTGCCTCCATCGCCGCCTCCGCGAGATCCCCACCGCCCCCCGGTGCCAGACCGTTGAGCGACGCCTGCACCCCCGACAAGCTCGACGTCACCTGCTGGTAGAGCTTAAAAGGTTTGTCCGTGCCACCCCCCAGTCCGGGGTAGTTATAGTCCTGGAACGTGGCCACCCCAAACGCCGTATCTGGGATCAGCGCGCTGACCTCCTCCACCACCGTCGAAAACTGATCGGCCAGGGTGGAGAGGGTCGGCCCCATCGAGCCCGTGCTGTCCAGCACAAAGACCACATCCGCCCGTCCAATCTCCGCCTGAAACGAGAAGGTGGTGTCTACACGACTGCGCTGAGGCACCACCACGTACAACATCTGCGGCACCGACGCCGAACGTGTGGGATCGGAGCCCGCCGCCTGTTCCCCCCCATCCGAATAACCATCCCCGTCGGAGTCCGCGAGCAGCCGAGACGTACCGAGTGACGCCTCCGCCACATCCGCCACCGCATCCCCATCGGAGTCGAGGTCGAGCAAATCCGGCAGCCCATCCTGATCCGTGTCTACCGGAGCACTGGCAGGATCAGAATCTCCCGCTTCTTCCGCGTCACGAATGCCATCTCCATCCGAGTCTTGATCTCGAAAGTTGGGCAGTCCATCAGAGTCCGCGTCTCCCGGCGTGCCGTTGGGGAGGAGCTGCGCTTCATCCCGATCCAACACCTTGTCCGCGTCGGAGTCCGTATCCAGATGATCCGGCACCCCATCCTGATCCGTGTCGATCAACGAAGCCTCCCCCAGCTCCAGCCTGTCGGGAATGGTATCCCCATCGTTGTCGGGATCACAAAAGTCGGCCACCCCGTCTTGGTCCAAGTCCGACGGATTGGCCGGATCCAGCCCTGCCTCACTCTTATCCGGGAGCCCGTTGCTGTCACTGTCCAGATCTCGATAATCAGGCTGGCCATCTCCATCCGAGTCCTGCGGGAAGGTCAGCGGGTCCGCATCCCCCGCTTCCACCGCGTCGGGAATGCCGTCCTCATCACTGTCGAGGTCGAGATAGTCCCGAATTCCGTCCTCGTCGGAGTCTACACTCCCCTCGTGAACGTCGAGAATGCCATCTTGGTCGGTGTCGGCGTAAGAGACCCCATCGGGGAGCGGCTCCTGATCCGAACGTTCACCCACACATCCCATCGTGAGCGGCAGCGGAAGACTGAGCGCCAGCAGCAGCGGGCTCCAATGTCGCAGGAAAGAAGACCGAGGATTCACCATATGCGCCTCGCGGCAACACTTCGGCGCTGGTTTCAGGGATTCCAGCCCCAGAAGCAGGGTTTTCAGGTAGACTGAGCTCATCTTTTCATGTATCGGAACAGCGTGCCTTGAGCACAACCCTTTTTGTCGCCGTGTGGGGCTCTTCCAGCCTGGTCCCAGCGTGGCCGCTCAAGTGTCGAGCAGTGGAGTTAAGAGAGGAGTAACATAGCGTGGGAGTTTCTGGAAAGGAAAAGGATCGGCACGACTATTTCTTTAAGAAGGCCCGCAGTGAGCAGTATCGGGCTCGCTCGGTGTATAAGCTCCAGGAAATTCAGGAGAAACATAAGCTGCTGGCACCGGGACAGGTGGTGCTGGATTTGGGTGCCGCTCCAGGCTCCTGGACGCAGTACGTGGCAGAAGTGGTGGGCCCCACCGGACGGGTGATCTCCGTAGATCGCACCGCCATTGCCCCTGGTTTGCCCTCACAAGTGACCACCCTTCAGCTTGATATGCTCGAAGTCACCCCAGAAAAACTCCTGAGCATCGCCGGTGTGAGCCGCGCCGATGTGGTGGTCAGCGACATGGCCCCCAACACCTCCGGGATTCGCTCCGTTGATCACGCGCGCTCGGTGGAGCTGTGTTTTAAGGCGCTTCAGGTGGCGGAGCAGGTGCTCAAAAAAGGAGGGGCCTTCGTGTGTAAGGTCTTTCAAGGAGCCGATAGTCAGGAGCTCACCGCCGCCCTCAAGAGCTGCTTCGAGGAGGTCCGCAACGCCAAACCCAAGAGCTCCCGTGAGGAGTCGGTGGAGTTTTTTATGGTGGGTTTGGGTTATAAGGCGGGTACAAAATCCGATGTCGCAGGTGTGAAAAGCGCAGGCTGGGATCCCCTTGCCGACGACTGAGGCAAGTGCGCCCCCGATATTTTACGGATCAAAGAGCTTCACGGCCCCCGCTTTATCCCCTTCATTGCCCCACGCATCCGCCGAAACCGCAGGACGGTTGAGCTGAGAAAGTCGCCGCGCCGCATCATTGGCTATCGTGGTGCCGGGGGCCAACACGGTCGTCTTCTGGAAGGCTTGAAGCGCGTCCTCCGTATGCCCCTGCGTCTGATGCAGCTTGCCGAGCTGATACCATGCCCTCGCCAGCCCCTTGTCCAACGAGAGGGCCTTCTGAAAAGCTCTCATCGCATCGAGACTCTGACCTTGCCGAAGGTTAAGCTCCCCCAGCTCCGTCCAGAGGTCCGCATTCCGTGGATCCCCCGCAATGGCTTGACGATAGAGCTGGAAGGCATCGTCCAGCCGCCCGAGTTTTACCGCTTGAGCCGCTGCCTGCGCCGGAGAGAGCGCCTGGAGCTCCTCTCCCAGTGGCGAAATTTCCTGTGGAGCAGGTGACTGGGCCACCTCTGGACGGGCACGCCGTGAGACCGGTGCTCGAGCCTCGAGCAATCCACTCCTCGTTGAGCCTGGAGCGGCCACCGTGGGCGCTCTTTCCGCACGCACACCCGAGGGCGCACGCACACCCGAGGTCGCACGCGAGGATGCACGCGAGGGAGTGGCGGAAGCGGACTCAGCACCCGCCGCTGGACGGGAAATACTCGGTCTTGAGGCGATTGAAGCGGTTGAAGTCGGCTTGCTCACCGTCGCAGGTTTTTCTGCCAACACAGGAGCCGCCGTCGCTGGAGTCGCCGCAGGTTTGGCCACCGGTGCAGGTTTGGCCACCAACGCCGGAGCAGGCAACGGCTGCACGAGGGCTGGAGCCATTTCCGCTGTGTCTTCTCCCACGGCCTCGTCGAGGTCAGGAGCCGAGTCATTGGCCACACTGGGGGGATTGGTCAGCAGGGCATCCAGCTCCGGCTCTTCAAGTGCTGCGGTTGGAGCCGCCGACGGACCCAGCGAGATCCGCGCCACGTCCTTCACCGACTGAACGGTCGCCATCACCGACGGCGGAGCACTGAACACGGGCGCAGGGGTAGGAGCGCCTCCCGCTCGGTTTAAGGTCGGATCCTGCATCATGCTGACCGCCAGGATGCCCAAGAGAGTTCCCGTGATAAACGCACCCATCACCAGTGCTTGCAGCCGTCGAGGGCTCGGCGCAGGCACCGGCACCACCGGCACTTCCCCCCGCTTGACCCGGCTGATCTCGTCGAGCACATCAAGGGCCCGATGTCCATCCGGGCCAATATAACCCGGCGCTTCCGCTAACACCGAGATGAGAAGCTGCTGAGCGTGTACCCACTCCTCCGCTCGACAGTGCTCCAGGGCCGTCATATAACGCTGCTGGCGACTGCGCAGAGCCCGCACGGTCTGAAGCTGAGACTCCAACAAAGGCGAAGACCGCTGTCCCAGGCTCTCTTCCAGCCAGGTCTCGGCTTGCTCGAGGTTATCCTGCTCCACCGGTGAGTGGCTCAGCCGCTCGCGCTCCGCCGCCAGGGTGAGCTGCCAACGCTTTTGGGCCTCCCGCCACTTTTCCGGCAAGGGTGGATGAGGATGTTGCTCGAGGGGAAGCTCCCGCAGCAGCCGCTGGCCCTGCGAAAACAGCTCCGTCGCCTGATGAGACTGGAGCCGCTCCAGCCGCTCCGCCTCACTCAAGAGGGTGGTCAAAAACCGCTGCCAGAGCATCCGAGGTTCAGGATGATGAAGGGCGAGGGTTTTGGCCAGTTTTTCCGACTCTGCCGGATTTTTGCGGGTATGACGCTCGAGGGCCTGGAGCAACACACTCTGAAGCTCTGGGAGAAGCGGCACCAGTCCCTCCGCCAGCCGCTCCACCAGACGCTGCACATCCGCCAACGGAGCCTCGAGCAACACTCGGCGCACCTGACGCACTTGGAGCGCTTGACGCAGTCGAGGGAGAGACTCCAGCTCGGGAAGCTGCTTAAGAGCACGATCCAGCACGGCCAGCGCCTGATTGAGATCCTGCTCCACCCGGTTGAGCCAGCGCAGATACAAGCTGTGCAGCGATTCCCGCACTTCTGGCTCTGCATCAAAAGGAGTCAGCACGTCGATGGCGGTGGCAAAGTCACCTCGCTCCGCATGGGTACGGGCCAGCCCCTGGGCCGCATCGGTCAAGTTCGGATGTTGCTCTAATAAGGTCTGAAAGAGAAGCTGAGCGGTGTCCAGCTCGTCGCGTAACAAGGTGGTCTCCGCTTCCGCCAGCGCCCGCTGGAGCACTTCGGAGGGCGAAGAAGCCTCACTCAAGGAAGGCAGGCGCAAGGGCTCCGCAGCAGGAGGCGTACCCGACCAGGGCACCTCTATGTTGGCTTGAACCGGAATGGGTGCCGAGACCCAGTGGCGCTGTGGCGAAATCCCCAAGGGACGTATGGGCTTAGCGGATACACTCTCCGACTTGGCTGAGGGAGGCTGAACCGCCACGAAAGGACGTGAGAGGGTCTGCTCCGCCGCAGGTTGAGGCACACGGGCCTGCTCCACCGGCGAAACAAGCGGGCGGGAGAGGGTCTGCTCCGTCGCAGGTTGAGGCTCACGGTCCTGCTCCACCGGCGAAACAAGCGGGCGGGAGAGGGTCTGCTCCGACATCGCGGGAGTTCGGGGAGACAACACCCGCGCAGGTGCCATGCCCGGAAGCTGCAACGGGCGCAGCGGTTTTTGCGCCTGCCCTCTTGTGCGCGCGTCTGCACGCGAGGCGCTTGCTCCCACCGGTGGAAGTGGCAAGCTGGCAGGCTCTGACAACGGAGCGGGCAGCTCGAGACCTCGCTCGATGGGGCTCAGGTCAAGCTGCATACGCTCGAGGGGGGTCAGCTCCTGGAGGGCCGCCGCCACCGTCTCGCGGGGAACACACTGAGTCTGTGCTCGATCAAACGCCTCAGCCGCTTGAGACGAGGGGGCGTCCGCGTCGTGCCAGAGCAGGCTGTGTGTATTGTCTTCTTCTATCACCGGAGAGCGGGGACGCGAGGGCAGGGTGCTCAAGGTGCTCAACGGGTGCAGCTCCGCCACAAAACGCCGATACAGCTCCGCGCTGAAGGTATAGTGGCCCGGACCTTCTTGCTGGATCAGCTCGGACTCCTCCAGGGTGCGTAAGGTGGGCTCGAGCTGCTCCAAAACCTGCGCAAAACCTCGACCTTGCAAAAAAGTCTGAAGCTCCGCCAGGGAGATGGCACGCGCGCCTGGGGTGGCCACCGCCATACCCGCCAAAACCACCTGCTCTTCAGGATAGAGCCCTTGCCAGATCCACTCCATGCCGTGACTGCCCAGCTCCATCGCCCGGGGAAGACAGGCCATCACCGAGAGCGGGGTGAGCTGCACCCCCGGATGCCCCTTGACCTGCTCCATCAGAAGCTGCCCAAATACCTGAAGCAGAAAGGGATGCCTTCCTGTCAGCGCCAACAGCGAGCGCATCACGGGCTCACTTAAGCCGGAGTGGGCCAAGCCCAGCGGCTCCATCAGCTTACGGGCTGCGGCGATATTCAGCGTGCCCACTCGTTTGATCGGGGCCGTCTCAAAGAGCGGAAGGCGCGCCAGCGCATGCCCCAGCTCTCGCGAGCGCCCCTGTGCGATCACAAACGACACCGCTTCGTTCATGCTGGCCAGCTCTTGGAGATACCGAAAGAGGCGCCGAGCAGCCGCGTCGGTGGCCAGCTCTTCGGTGGGGATATCAAACTCATCAAAAAGCAGGACCAAACGTTGACCGGCTGGAATGGCCTGAAGCGCCTGGAGAAGCTGACGTCGCGCCAGGCCCACATCCTCCAGCCTGCGCCGAGCGGGAGGCGTCTGCCCGGAACGTGTTAAGACCTCCGCCGCCAGATCGCGCATAAGCAGCGGCAAAGGCTGAGTGGAACGCCCGGCCAGGTCAAAATACACCGGCAGAAACGGAGGTGGGAGCCGTCGCGCAAGCTGGAGCAGCAAGGAGGTTTTACCCATCCTGCGGGGGCCCTGTAATAACAAGAGCCGACAGCTTGCCGGTCGAAGCCGCTCCCCCACATACTTGAGGACCTCATCGCGACCGACAAAGAGCCCTTCACCCGCATCCAGCGGCTGGAGTGTGTAGGGTCCGGGCTCGGAGAGAGGCCCCGAAGGAGGTGGTTGGCCTGCCGTTCCCTCCCCTGAGCCTTCCGATGGCTGATCCTTATGCTGCTCCCGCGCTCCCACGGAGTCCATGACTGCTCCTCCCCCTCAAAAGCATGTGGCGTGAACGGAATGTCCACACTGAAGGATTATGCATAGCATACAATCGATCCGAGGCGCTTAAAAATCAAGAAGAATACGCGGATGATGCACCGTCTTGCCGAAAACACTACAGATGAAATTGACGAGGATGGCAAAATGCCTGCTGTTCGTGCGGGGTCGGAAAATTTTCGTCGCCGATTTCCTTGACAGTCCTTAACTGGAATCATTAGGATGGTTGCGTGGTTTTATCTATTCTTTATGTGGAGTCTTTTAATGAAATCGTTGAGCAATTTGGCTTTGATCGCGCTGGGGATGGCAACTGTTTGGGTGGGATGTACACCCGCTGCTTTTGAAGGCGAGATCGGAAGTGAAGCCCTCGGCGGCATGGGCACCGCTTTTTTTGATGCCAGCGATGACGAATCTGGCGTGAACTACCTCTTTTTTGCCTCCCCCGGCTGGAGCTGCGAAGAGCTTCAAGTGGCCATCGCCAACGACACCTATCCGGCCATGTCGGATCCCGATGAGGTCTATACCGTCGCGACCTTCCTGATCTATGAGTACTCCTCCGAGTCGCCCATCGACTATACCTCTAAGACCGGTGATTATACGGTGGTGGATGGCTATGTGGACGCGCTCAACCTCGCGGAAGGTTCGCTCTACACCATCGCGTCGTTTGGATATCGCAACAACAGCGAGACCACCGAAGCCTATTATGGGGCCGAGAATGGCACCTTAACCGTTACGAAGGTGGATCTGAAGTCGTCGGTGTCGGGTGAGTTCCAGCTCAGCCTCTCGACGGCGGACATCATTGAGGGGTCATTCACGGCAAAACGCTGCGATCTGCCGGACTGAGCCTCTCTCAGCCGGGGCCTCAATGCAAAAAGGAGGCATCCCCGCTGAGGGATGGCCTCCTTTTTTTACCGGAACCGGGTTGTCATACGGCAAGGCTCAGCGCAGACCGAAACTGCGCGTATGAAGAGGCACGGAAAGACACGGAAAGGCACGGGAAGATACGGGCCGGATCACAGATGGCTACACTCCAGCGAGTTCACCCGAACCGCATCCCAAGTGCCGTCTCGGAAGAGCTCGTACATGTCCTCGGTGCAGGTGATGCTGCCACCGTCGCACACAAACATCAGGTAAGAGCCAACGAAGCTGTCCACGGTGCCGTCACCGTTTGAATCGCTGCCCTCGCCCTCCACGATGGTCTTGGTATAATAGTAGGGGTTGTGCTCGTCGCGGATCTCGTACCAGATCCCACTGCCGTTGACCGAGCCCTTGCCTCGCTCGATCCAGTCGCTGTCGGACGCGGTCCAGTCAATGGAGACCGCCACCACCGAAGCATCGACGTCACCCTGTTCGATGAGGGTGGGGCGATCTTCCCAGTTGACACCCTTGAGCGGAGGCCAGTTGCTGAAGAAACAGCCGTTCACATTGGCGGAGCTGGTGGCATCATCACAGGCATCACCCACCCCGTCCCCGTCGGAGTCCGCCTGAGCCGGATTGTACACCGTGTCGCAGGAGTCTTCCGAGTTGGGGAAACCATCGAAGTCTTCGTCGGGGTCTCCGCAGCCATTGACGGCGCTGAGAGGGGCGATGGTGAGCAGGCCAAGAACCAGCGGGAGCTTGTAAGTCATGAAGGTGTCCTTTCTGTGACGGTTGAGCAAAACACGGGTATTATAACGGTCTGCTCAAGACGTCGCTACATTTCTATTCGGGAATATAGCCTTCTCTCCCCCGTTTGCGGAGGGAGCCTCATTCGCGTCAAAAGTGACACGGGAGTGATGAAATGTCTGACGCCCTACATGAACCGAGCCAAAAATCGAGCCAAGAACCGAGCCAAAAATCGAGTCACGAGCCGAGCGCCGCGCCCACAGCAGAAGCCTTGCCGCCCACAGCGCAGTCTCGCCGCTTTTTTCTGGCGGTGCTGCTGCTGACCCTGGCAGGCACGCTGTATCTGTTCTCCTCCTTCTTGCATGACCTGATATTGGCGACAGTGATCACCGCGCTGGTCTCACCGCTCTACACTCGGCTGCTCAATATCCTGCAAGGTCGGAGAGCACTGGCGGCCCTGCTCTCGGTCTCGGTGGTGGCCCTCACCGTGGCCGCGCCGATCCTCACCTTGGTGATCAACTTGGTGAGTGAAGCGCAGGCCCTCTATTTGAGCATGTACGAGAAGCTCAGCCTGGATTCCATCAATAAGTTCTTTTTTGGACGCGGCTATTTTGCACAGAACGCGCGAAAGCTGGCTCGAAAGTTGGACCTGAACTACACACCAGAGGCCATTCAGGGCTGGCTCACCGAACAAATGACCTCGTTTAGCACCACGCTGTATGAGCAAGCCAACGCTTTTATCAGTAATACTGTGGCGCTGTTGTTTCACTCGGGCATCATCTTGCTGCTGGTGTTTTATCTGCTCCAAGAGGGTGAGCAGCTCAAGCGGTATATTCGACGTCTGACCCCGCTCCCGGACGATGAAGATGAGCGGCTGGAGAGCCAGTTTACGTCGATGAGCCGAGCCATTGTGTATGGTAACGGGATCGGCAGCTTGATTCAAGGGGTGCTGGGGGGCATTGCGCTGTCGCTGGTGGATATCCGCTCGCCAGTGCTGTGGGGGACGGTGATGGCCCTGTTTTCGTCGCTGCCGGTGATCGGCGTGGCCGTGGTGAGTGTGCCTGCGGCGCTGTATCTGGCCTATCAAGGCAGCTACGGTCAAGCGGTGGCGCTCTATGGCTTCTGTTCGGTGATGAATCTGATGGTGGAAAACGTGGTCAAGACCAAGCTGATCGGATCTCAGATCGCCATTCACTCGGTGCTGATTTTTATGAGCATCTTGGGGGGGATCGCCGTGTTTGGGGTGCTGGGCCTGCTGTACGGGCCGCTGATGGTGGCCCTCGGGTTGGCGGTGCTGGATGTCTATGACACCCGCTATCGGGATCACAGCGCGGAGCATCCTGTTGTGCCGGATGTTGGGTTAGAAGGTAGGACGGCTGGATCACACGGCTAGATCACACGGCTGGAGCACACGGCTGGAGCACACGGCTGGATCACATAAGGAACATGGACGTCTTATGCTGGAGCGAGTGCATCAGCTTCTCGGGAGTCGCACAACACGCGGGGTCTTGGCCCTGCTGATTGTGGTGTCGGTCCTGCCTCATCCGGCGCTGGAGGATCAGCTCCGCCCCCTCTTTCTGCTGGTGTTTGGCCTGGAGCTGCTGCTGCGCTGCGTCGTGCTGACGCAAGGGGTGGGATATCGTCCTGCCGAGACGGATTCCTGGCTTGATCAAGAACATCCCTACGATGGAGACATGGAGCGACGTGAGCCCGATCCTGAACGGCGCTCGCCCCACATCTCGGAGCTGGTGTTTTTAGGGGTGGATCTGGTGTCATTTTTGACGTTCCTGCCCCTCGACCGCTGGCTGGGGCTGGGACATGGGGCATTGGTGGCCCTCCGGTTGGTGCGTCTGCTGGTGCTGCTGCGGTTTGTGCGCTCCGTGCTCTATGATCTGTACAGCATCTTGATCCGGCGAGAGCGGTTGCAGCAGTTTGGCCTGATCACCGGGCTGGTGACGCTCTTTTCGTTTGTGGCAGCCGTGGTGTTGCATCAGCTCGCGGTGCCCTACGACTATAACGACGATCCCCAACATCCCGATGAGTTCTTAGACCTGATGTGGTGGGCTTTTCGACAGCTCGAGAGCCCCGATAACCTCGTGCCCAGTCTCCACCAGGATCCGCTGCTGATCCTACTCTCCCTGCTGCTGACCGTCACCGGCGTGTTTGTGATCTCGTTTGTGATTGGCCTGGGTTCTAACGTGGTGGAGCAGCTTTTTCTGGCGGAGCGGCGGAAACCCATCCGCTGGGAAGGTCACTCGCTGGTGGTGGGGCCTGTTCAACATGCAGAAGTGCTGGTGCGCGAGTTTGTACGCATCTATAACAAACACCGCGCCCTTCAGTATATCCGCCCGCGTGCGCTCATGGAGTGGCTGGTGCAAGGAGGGCCTCCCCCTCGACGGCATGCGCTCCCCCGGATGGCCTTGCTGGGACTGGAAGAAGAAGCGCCCAACTACTTGGCGGATCCGCTCCTGCGCTGGGTCCACTATCGACAAGGCCAAGCCACCGATCCCGAAGCCCTCCAGCGGGTGTCGGCGGCGCGGGTACGTCGGGTGATCCTGCTCGCTCAGCGTGATAAAGGCCGAGATACCGATGGTGTGACCCTGGTCTCGCTGGCCAGCTTGCGGCAACGTAATCCCCTGGCCCACATCTTTGTGGAGGTGATCGACAGCCCCAATGCGCCCCTGGTGCGGCAAGTAGGCGGAAGAGGCACCTTTCCGCTGGATGTCCCGCGCTTTTTAGGGCTCTTCCTCTGTCAGCACCTGCTGGTGCCAGGGGTGGAGAGCCTCTATCGTGATCTGCTCAGCTCGGGTGGCTCGGAATTTTATACCCATGTGTTCGTGGATGCGGCGGACTCAAAAGTGCTGCGAGCCTTTCCAGTCGGGGCGAGTCTCTCGTGGGAACAACTCTCCCGCTGGGCCCATCAAGTGCATGGGGTGGTGCTCACCGGGGTCTTTTTGAGCGCCACGGTTCCCCAGATGAGTGCATCCGATCCGGTCCCGGTGGATGATGTGGTGCGCTGGCTCAACCCCACTCACTTGCCAAGTCCTCCTGAACCGGTGCTGATGCTCGGCGGAGCCCCCGGACGGATACCGCTCCATACCCTGTCGGGGCTGGTGGGAGTGGCTGAGAGTTATGTGCCCCTGCAACGGCTGACGCGAACGCTGATCCGCTCGCTGAAACGTCAGCCTACACAGTGGCTTAGCCCGATGCCAGAAGCGCTGTCGCTGGTGGATACTGCCCCTCGTTGGGCAGCGGGTGCCGGATTTAAGCTCGATGATGGGGGGCTCAAGCAGGTGCTGGTGGTGGGTTTTAGTCCGGCGTTGCCCTTCTTCCTCCGAGAGCTGCTGCACTTTTCGCCAGGGGTTGAGATCTTGCTGGCCCTCAACGCCGATGGGCTGTCCCGCGAGGAGATGGGCGAGCGCATCGAGCTGCTCAACTTGGGCATCGGACGGCATGAGCCGCTGCCGGGAGAGCTGGGACGCCAGCAGACACTGGGTTCAGCCGGAAAATTGTGGCTCTTTACCACCGACCGGCCAGGGCTGGCGGACTTCGCGCTCAAGTGTCTGCGCACGTATGGGGCGGTGGATGCAGTCGTTTTTCTGTCGGAGCCGGAAGCCATCGACCGCGATGCCCGCACTGCACTCCGGCTGATGCGCTTCGCGCGAGGGCTGGAGCAAGGACATGCACCCCGAGGTGAGCGCCTGCATGTGGTGGCCGAGTTTATGTCTCTGGCGCAAGGACGCACGGTTCAACAGTACGTCCGGCGAGGACAATGTGGATATGATGAAGCCTCCAAGCTCCGCCTGACGCTGGTGAGCACGGAGCTGATCCGCAACTATTTTATGGTGCATAGTGCCTTTGTGCCAGGGGTGACGGCGCTCTACGAGGAGCTGCTGTCAGAAGAAGGGCAAGAGCTGGTCAGGTTATTGCCAAACTGGGATGTATTAAAGATAGAAAGTCCTCGGCTCAACTTCTGGGGCTGGTGGCAGCTCTGTCAGCAGGTGGCGGCGATTCCGATTGCGCTGGAGATGTCAAACGGGCGGGTGGTGCTCAATCCAACTTCACAAGAGACATTTGCCCCGGATGAGGTGCGGGCCGTCTTTGCGCTGGCGGATGGTGCCCATCGTCTCCGCTGGGAAAGTACCCGAAGTCCTGCCTCGTAAAGTGAGCTGGCTAACACTCTGCCTTCGCCTGCACCTTCTGCTTGTCGTTTACGGCGGCCTGTGAAATTCTCAAGCACGAGGGTTCATCCTGAGCACTCATGCCCCACTGGAGGATCTATGTTCAGAAAGCTCGCTGTCTGGCCTCAGCGCATTTTGGCGCTCTCCCTGACCTTTTCGCTCTGGACCACCCTCGGCGGGTGTGGACAAGCGCCCGAGATCAGCACCTTGCCGGAGCTCGGTCTCTCTCAAAAACAAGTGTACAAGTTCGATGTGGACGATTTTATCTCCGATCCGGACCATTCGGATCCCGAGCTGCTGGTGGAGGTGGTGGGCTCGGACGCCACGCGGGTCTTGGCCACGGTGGACTCGGGCACCCACGTCTTGACCCTCACGGCGGCAGCCAATTTTGTAGGCACGGCCACCCTAGAGCTGATCGTCACCGATCCCGATGGCAATGAGGTCAGCGCCCCGCTCAGCGTGCAAGTGCATGCCAATCGGAGCTGTGAGACGGTGGTGTCGTATGACAGCAAGAAGTATGGAGCGGTCTCGAGCTTGGCGCTGGCAGGACAGTTTAACAGTTGGTCCACCACTTCTCATGTGATGACCGACTCGGATGGAGATGGCATCTATACAGCACCAGCCCTCTCGCTGGCCACGGGATATTATCCGTATAAGCTGGTCAAAAATGGCACCATTTGGGACTACGATCCCGGAAATCCCTATCGCGCTTGGTTGGATGGCTTTGAAAACTCCGAGCTGCGTGTGTCCGATTGCCAGAAGCCGCTGCTCAGCCTCGAGGCCCTCTCGGTGGATGGAGCGACCGGCAACCTCTCGGCGGATGTCTCGGTGCAAGATGGCGTCGCAGGGTCTGGGATCGATCCCACCAGCTTGACGGTCACAGCAGGCGGTGAGCCGGTGGATGCAGGCTTTGACGCCTTCACCCGCACCTTTGAAGTGCGCTTGAGTGGGCTCTCAGCGGGTAAACACTCCCTGCGTTTTTCCGCCAAGAGCAGCAATGGACAAGCGGCGGAGGTGCTCTACGTGCCCGTGTGGGTCGAGAGCACACCCTTCAACTGGAAAGACGCCAGCCTGTATTTTGCCTTCACGGATCGATTCTCCAACGGCAGTACCGGCAACGACAGCCCCATCACCAACGTTGCCACCACCGCCAATTACCAGGGCGGAGACTATGCCGGGCTCCAGAAGAAGATCGAAGAGGGCTATTTTACCAGCTTAGGCATCAACACGCTGTGGATCAGCCCCAACTTCGACAATACCAACAATGCGGAGTACGGCGACGATGGCCGCCTCTACAGCGGCTATCATGGCTACTGGCCGATCTCGGCGACCAGCTCCGACGCTCATATGGGCAGCAACGCGGAGCTCAAGGGCTTGATCGCCGCTGCCCACGCCAAAGGCATCCGGGTGATGTTTGACTTGGTGGCCAATCATGTCCACACGCAACATCCGTATTATACACAGTATAAAAATGCGGGCTGGTTCAACAGCTACGCCCTCTGCAACCAGAACGACGGCTGGAATACCAACCCCATCGGCTGCTGGTTTGCGCCCTATCTGCCGGACATCAACTATCGAAACGCCGATGCGCTCCATACGTTTGTGGGCGGTGCCGTGCGGTTGATCGAAGAGTATGACATCGACGGCTACCGAGTGGATGCGGTGAAACATCTGGAGCTGGCGTATCTGCGGAACCTGATCGGGGATATCGAGGCACGGGTGGAGCGGGCCCAAGTGGATCCCAGCTTCCAGTTTTATACGGTGGGTGAGACCTTCGTGGGTGAGTGGAACACCCCCTGCTCAACCGGATGCAGCCAGGCGCTGATCGATCAATATATTGGGCCGGGCTTGCTGGATGGTCAGTTTGACTTTCCGCTCTACTGGCAAGTGCTCAAGACCTTCGCGCGTGGTGAGTCCACCATGAATGTGCTGGTCTCTCTGCTCGACCAAAGTGAGGCGTATTATGGCAGCGATGCGCTGATGTCTACCTTCTTGGGCAACCACGATGTGCCGCGTTTTGTGTCTCACGCCAACGGAAACATCGCGGATCAGTGGGGCAACGGTGCCAAAGAGCAAGGCTGGAGCAATCCACCGGCAGCGCCCACCTCCGAAGTGCCCTATCAGAAGCTGCGGGCAGCCTTTTCCTTTTTGGCCACGGTCAAAGGGGTGCCACTGGTATATTACGGCGATGAGCTGGGATTGCCCGGGGCAGGTGATCCCGACAACCGACGGATGATGAAGTTCTCCCCCAACCTCAGCACCTTTGAAAACAATACCCTGAGTTTTGTGCAGAAGCTGTTTAAGGTGCGACAGAGCAGTGCGGCGCTTCGACAAGGTGAGCGGGTGACGTTGCTGGGCGCGGATCCGGCGGTGTATGTGTTCGCACGTCAGCGCGCGGGAGAGACGGTGCTGGTGGCCATCAACGCCTCGGGCACCACTCGAACGGTCTCGACGGAAGTGACACGGCTGGGATATCCGACGGGTACAGTTTTGACGGATGCACTGGCAGGTGGCACCGTGACCGTGAGTGGTGCAAACCTCTCCTTGACGGTTCCGGCATACGGCACGCTGATCTATCGGTGAGACAGGCGCAGGTAGAGAGAATCCGATAAAGCCGGATTCTCTCCCCTCAATTTCACCAGTTAAACAAGAGTGCCATGTCCAGCTCGACGGCGCTGTTGTCGGCGGCGGCAGACCAGCCGCTGTTGAGCTGGGCTTCGTAGGCCACACGGACCTTCAGCGCGGTGGCATCATAGGTCACGCCCATGATATTGGTGTCCATCGCAGAAGCGCGGGTGGCGACTTCGGCCTCGTTGAGGGTGAGCAGCTTGCCAGACATGGCAGGCTCCACCCAAGTGGTGCCAAAACGGTCGGTGTAAGCCGTGCCGTTGGCGAAGGCGTTGAGCACCCCTCGCAGGCGGCCATATCGATCCAAGTAGGATTCGCTGTCGTTCATCACCGCGCGGGGATCCAGTCCAGAAGGTCCATTGGCGGCGGTCTGGTACATGCGAGGACCATATCCCAGGTTTTCTTCTCCACGATACAACCCGCAGCTCATGGTGCGACCGGCCTGCATCGGGCTTCCGTAGCTGTCTTCGATGTAATAACCGTCGGCGGAGCGCACATATTCGCCGTTGCTGACCTTAAACTTGCGCACATTGCCGACCGCATCGATCTCCATCGCGGAGTTCTCGCCGTTGACAAACTTGGAGGAGGTGGGGGTATCCACCCGAAGCACCTTTCCATCACGGTTATACACATACAACAAGGCGGACTCGCTGCAATACTCGCGGGAGGTGCCGTAGGTGTAGGCCATCGTCATGCCTCCGTTGCTCTCGAGCACGGCGGCTTTGGCATTGGCACCACGTCCATCCACATCTCCATCCGCAATCAGGAAGTTGTAGCCCAGGGTGGTGGGACGGTTGACGCGGTCGGAGTTGTTGTAGTTGGTCATGAGGGGCAATGCTTGCTCGAGGGTCGAGGCTTTGGCGAGCACTTCCCGCAGCTTGTAGGTCCAGGGCTGGCCCTTGAGCTTCTCGAGGGTGGAGGTGGAGCCGACTTCGCTGACCACCAAGCCGTGGGCGTTGATGCCCGCCATCGCGCCCAACACGCCGACATAACCCATTGTGGCATAAGCGGAGCCGCTGGTGGGCTTGTAGACCGTGATCAGGCTCTGGCGCTCGAGGCCGGTATTGGAGGTCCAATCCAAGTTGCGGCTGGCGAGCAGGCGGCCCGAGTCGGTGCGGCTTCCCCATGCGGCGAAGAAGCTACAGGTACGGCCCGGCAGTGGGATGCTCGATCCGCCATGACCGGAGGTCGATTTCATCTGTCCACGGCTCTGATAGAAGGTGTCCAGGGCGCTCGAGGTGCCGGTCATCATCATCTTGTTGGCGTCGGCGGAGCTGCCATTGGCATAGGCGTTGAGATCCGAGACGTTGGTGAGGGCAATCATACGACGCAGGACGGTGCGCATGTCCAGACCGGAGGGGGTGGTGGTGGGAAATCCGGCGTCTTTGGCACCGGTGATCACCCCTTCGAGCTCATCGTTGAACTCGGTGCTGATGTAGGGGGTCATATATCCCCAGGCACGGTCCAACATGCTGGCCAGCTTTTGCTCGGCCTGAGTGCTGGAGAGCCCGAGCTGCTCACCCATATAGGTCATCATGGCCGTCCAGGTGGTGAAGACCTGTCCACCCATCAGCCGTCCATATTGAATGCCCATCTGGTTGGGCGTGCCCCCGAGCCGGAGCACCTGAATCACTTGTCCTTCAGGCATGGGGATCTGCGAGAGAACCCCGAGGTCGTAGCTGGCCACCACATTCCCAACGGGGAAGTTGGAGGTATCCAGCACGGTCAGAGAGGGCTGAGAAGGGGAAGGTTTGACCGGATTGGCTGGAGCAGCCTGGCTCTCCGAAGCCGAGAAGGCCAGCAGGCCCGCCAATACAACCGCAGAGAGACGTGAACGGTGTTTCATCATGATATCCTCCCAGAACAGCTTCCGCAGCAACAGCAGCAGGAAGACATAATGCCAAGGTCATCCGAAGATCCAAAAAACCGCAGGCTATATAAAAACAGGTAAACTTGACCTGTTCTGAGGGAAGGATACCTATGATTCGGCATCCGCTCCGATGAATTAAGCAAAAATTTCCGACAAGGCAGGAATTTTTGAGTGGATGTTTGGACCGATCCAAAGGTTCCGGTCAGAACGTCTACTTTTCAATTATCCAGCACTGCAAGATTCTGTCAATACCAGAATTTATCGGAAATATTGTCTGATGAGCGGCTGACTATTCTCAATCCTGCAAGATCTAAGCCAGACCTTCGGTCAAAATGACTCATATTTGGACGACTGCTCACAAATGTAATCAAAAGATGACGCCCTGCCCGCTAGGACTGACCCTTTTCCCGTGATATACTGGCGCTCGTGTGCATCCGCAGCAAAACGAAAGGTCCGCGACCGCTCGAACGCCTCCAGATGACGCCCGTGGAGCCCCAAAAGGACCACAGGATGGCTGCTGTGAAGGCTGAGGTCTTTTAAAAATAGGTCGAGAATAGGCAGCCTTTTGACAGATGCAGGCGGATCCTCCATCAAGGCGAATCAGCATGTGGCGAGCAGCGGTTTTGAAGCGGCAAACGAGCGCCGCAAGAGAGGGAGGCGGGCGTGGGATTGCGCGATCAGCTCAAAAAAGCAGGCCAGCAGGCGCTCTCGCGAGGGCTGGATGAGGTGGCCCGTCGCATCTACGGCGGCAATAAGCAGCAGTGGAGCGAGGAACAACGAGCAGCGGGGGTGATCCTCTCGGGCAGCTCACGCACGGCGATTGAAGAGGCCGACCGGCTGGCCCGGGAAGTAGGGTATCAGGTGGAGACACGACCGGATCCCGCTTCCGACATCACCCGACCGCGCGCAGGACGCACCTTCGGAGCCCGCTTCGAGCACTATCCGATCCTTGCCCCGGATGTCCCCTTACCCGCCAAAGCCAGTGAAGCCATCTGGACCCTGGATCGAGCCCTGTGGCCTCATGTGCGTCAAGGGTCTGCGGAGTACAAAGAACGTCTGGTGTTGGCCTTCACCATGGTGTCCTGCGAAGCCTCCGAGCGGCTGGAAGATCAGCTCCTGGAGCTGCATCCGATCCTCGAGCCGCAGTGTGTGGTGCTGTTCATGCGCGTGGGCCACCGAGGAGAAGAGCGATTTTTCCGGCGGGTGCGGCTTGGAGACGTGATCTTGACCCTTCCTCATGTGCCGTGTGCCCTGTTTTTTAGCTTTCAAGCGGATGGCACCCTGCACTACAAGAGCTTGGCCCACGATCAGCTCGACGCAGCAGCTCCACGCTTTGGGGTGTTAAACCTGCTGGAAGGACGATCTTATGTGCCGCCCGGCATGGAAGGCATGCTCGAGATCCAAGAGCAAAAAGGTCGGCACCGCTCCAAGTCCAAAGAAGGGTATCCTCGGCCCTTTGTGGCCCACCTCGACAAGTCCAGCGTGTAGCCCTCTCTCCGGTGGCGTCAGACTTCCCAGCTTGAAGGCGCGGGCAACGAAGCACCCCGCTGGCGCACCCGGAGACGCTCCCCCGAGACCCCCACCAGCTCGACCTCCAGCCGCTCTCCACGCTGATCATCCAGCGCAAGCGGAAGGCCAGCGGCATCCTCGAGCTGCACCGGGAGGTTGTCGCGGGTATGGCCTCGCCCTCCCTGCTCGAGCACCACTTCGTCGAGACTGCCCACCCGCGCCTGGAGCTTCTGAAGAAAGCGCGACTCCGACAGGTTTAAGAAGGCTTGCACCCGTGCTTGTTTGACCTCTTCAGGCAAGTGACCCGGCAGGGCCGCCGCTGGTGTACCCTGGCGAATCGAATAAGGAAAGACATGCAGCCGCGTGAAGGGCAGGGCCTCCACAAAGGTGAGACTCTCGGCGTGTTCGGCATCCGTCTCTCCCGGAAATCCAGCGATCACATCCAGCCACAAGGTCAGATCCGGACGCACTCGAAAGATGTCCTCCACCAGCTTCTGATAGCGCCGGGCGGAGATCGGTCGGCGCATGGCTTGCAAGACCCGCTCCGAGCCACTCTGAAGGGGCAAGTGCAGCGAGGGCATCAGCCGAGGTTCGTCCGCCAAGAGCTGAATCAGATCCGCTCTCACCCCCCAGGGCTCGAGCGAACCCAGGCGAAGCCGCTGCACCGAGGTCTCCGCCAGCACCCGCTGGAGCAGCCGTGCCAGCCCACTCTCACCCGCGCGATCCCGTCCGTAAGCGCCCAAGTGAATGCCCGAGAGAATCACCTCTTGATAACCGCGCTCGACCGCGCGCTGAACGGTCTCCACCACCTCCTGGATGGGCAAGCTGCGTGCGTTTCCCCGGGCGTCTGGGATGATGCAGAAGGTGCAGCGGACATCACAACCTTCTTGCACTTTGAAGAAGAAGCGGGTATGACGTCCCCGGTCGGGAATAATATCCGGCATTGCTGGAATTTGGGTAATGGGGCGCTGAAGCAAGGCATCGAGCTGGTCCACCAACGTCACACGCTGGCGCTGTCCCACCACAAGCTGGACCCCGAGTTTTTCGCGAAGCTGCTCGCCTCCCAGCTCTGCATAACAGCCGGTGAGCACCATAGAGGCATCCGGGTGTTGTCGGCGGACCTTTCGCACCAAACGACGGGTGGCCTGATCGGTGGCCTCCGTGACCGTGCAGGTGTTGAGGATCAAGGTATCGAAGCTGCCTTCGTCTTCAGAGACCTCGTATCCACGCGACAGAAGCTCCGCCCGCAGCACTGACGAGTCATATTTGTTGACCCGGCAGCCGAACGTATCCAGTCGAACCCGGTGAGGCGGCAGAATCGGCGCAGAAAAGTGGGATTGTTCAGACATGGGGCAGACCTCCACAACAAGAAGCCCTCGTGGGGACTCAGGAGGAGTGAGGGTAACTGCACCGCCTTCGGTCGTCAAGTGCCACGCCTGCGCCAGATGGAATCAAAATCGTCTCAAATGTCAGCATTGACACATTAGACAGACGATGTTATGAAAAGTAGGCGATAATATGTCTAAGCCGCGTGATGTGGTGGTATGTTGCAAGCGTGGCCAAGGAAGGTGTCGCAGTTGTGAGATGTGATGGTGTATCGTGGACGTGTATCGTGGACGTGTCGCGTGGATGTGTACCGTTTCAGCGCGCCTGTTGAGCGCCCATTCCCCCGTAGCAGCGCGTAAACCCCGGGCAATCGGCCCTGCGGGTTGGTCCAAGTGACCCCGCCGATGAAGTCTGAGCGGTTTGGTGGTCCAAGTGGTCTGGTGGAGAGCAGGAGCAGCTCAGCGTAAGATTCGCCCTCGAGTCGGCCCAAAGATCGTATGACGAATGACCATCCACACCGGATGGGCTCCGCTTGTTACCAGAGGAGGACTTCCCATGTCCATCATCCTGGAAGTCGATGAAGGTGACGGACAGGCACTTCACTACGAAGCCCAGAACAACGTCACCATCGGACGTGATCCCCGCGTCGCCAATGTTTTGCTCAAAGATGAGTTTGTGTCCCGTATTCACTGTATTATCCAGCGGCGCAAGAACGGCGAGTGGTCACTTATGCACCGGGGTAAAAATCCCTCCCGGCTGGATGAGGACTTACTCGACACGCCCGGGGCCCAACGTCCGCTCACCGGACGCGGCACCCTCTTCATCGGGAAGGTGCGGGTGAAGTATCTTGTGGACGAAGAAGCGGTCACGGAGATCATGTCTCGGGAGGTGCTGACCGACAGTCCCGACCTCGACCGCTCGCATCTCGACCGCACGCAGCTCGAGGATTCCAAGCCAAAGGGCCCCGACGACGACGACGAAGAGGACTACGATGAGCGCCTCATGGGTGAGACGCAGCTCGACACCAGCATTCCCAGCGCAGGGGGGCTGGACAGAGCCGATGGGCAAGGTTATGATGATACTTCGGCTCGAAGCACCCGGCCACAGCCCTATCCGCTGCACGATCCGCCGCCGCCCCTCGACCATGAGGCGTCGTTAGAAGCCCCCATTCCCAAAGCCGCTCCCTCGACCGAGGTGGCCTTTGAGACCCTGGACTTGTCGGATGCTCAGCGGAAACTTCAGCCGGTGCAGCTCTTGCCACGTCGAAATCAGGGCCTGCTCGCGGAGGTGTTCGCGTTCTTCCGCCGACTTTTTGCGCGCGCGTGAGCGGCTCCGCTGGGGGGCTGGCGACGGCCCTTCAGCTTGTGGAGCCCGCAGTGTTTCCATATCGCGACGAAAATCCCACCGAAAGTTTTCCACTGATCACCATCTCGCTGATTGCAGCCAACTTGTTGGCGTGGTGGCAGGTCCAGGGCCTCGGCTTTGATGACACCGCGATGGCCACCTCCCTCTGCAATTTTGGCGTCATTCCTGGCGAGCTCACCCAGCTTGCGGCGGGCAAACGTTTTATGATGTCTCCTCAGCTCATGTGTGTGGTGGATGCCGCGCCAGAGCCCATCACCCTGCTCACCACTCAGTTTTTGCATGGCGGCTGGATGCATCTGCTGGGCAATATGCTTTTTCTGTGGGTATTTGGCAATAATGTGGAAGATGAGCTGGGCAAGCTGCGTTTTCTCTTTTTTTACCTGAGCTGCGGCCTGCTTGCCACCTTGGGGCATGTGTTGACCGAGCCAGCCTCCGCCATTCCGTTGGTGGGCGCTTCGGGGGCGATCAGCGGGGTTTTGGGGGCCTATCTGGTGCTCTTTCCGCGTGCGCGTGTGTGGACTGCACTTCCCTTGCTGATCTTCATCCTGCGGATTCCCCTGCCTGCCTGGGTTTTTTTGCTGTACTGGATGGGGTTGCAGCTCCTCAGTGGTTTTTTGGATGCCACCCACGGCGACGGTGGCGGAGGGGTGGCTTTTTGGGCCCATGTGGCCGGATTTGTGGCCGGGATGGTGCTCTTGCCCTTCTTGCGTCCTCATGGTTGGCGCAAGCGCAGTGTGCGCGAAAAAGCCTTCGCTCGTCGCAAATAAACAAGCTCAGCGAAGCTCAGCGCGGAAGGTTCTGTCTTCACCGACCAATTTTTGTGTTACCGGACACGCGCCTACCTCAGCTCCAGACGTTCTCCGTTTTGAGGCAATAACACCGGCAAGGGCTGGAGACCTTGTACAAAGCGGCTCTGCGCGGCAAGGTCGTTGTGGCGATGCACCAGGATCAGCTTTTTGGGTGCCACCCGCTCGATGAGGTCCATCAGCCCGTCGTGGCCTGCATGGGCGGACATCCGGCAGGCATGCACCTCCGCTTTGAGCCGATAGTAACCGTCTCCCACGTAAAAACCCTCCACTTTACGCTGACCTTCGGCGGCCTGCGCCAGCTTCGCGCCGAGCGTCCCCTCCACCTGATGGCCGGTGAGCACAATGGCGTTGCGGGTGTCTTGTGCAGCCCAGGTTACAAACTTCATGGCACCGGAGCCCGGCTGCACCATCCCCGAAGACACCACGATCACCAGCGGCTTGTCGAGTGGGGGTGACTTGGGCGGGAGCCCCTCCGCATCGAGCACCAGACGCGCGCGTAAGGCCGGATCCTGCAAAAACGTTGGAAAGAGCTGACGATAGAGCGCCACATGTGCCGCACAGCTCGGGTCATACCAGATCGGCAAGGGGGGTGGACCCTGCTCAGGATGTTGCCCCAGCCAGCCCAAGACCTCCTGCGCTCGCCCCAGAGCGAAGGCCGGGATTACCACCGTGCCCCCTCGGGCGCTCACCTTCTGCACCAGCGAGGGCAGCGCCGCCGGATCCAGCATGCCCGGACCCTCTGTCACCGGAAGCCCGGCATAGGTGCCCTCCGCCACCATCACATCCACCTTCAGCCCTTGATAGGCGGGGTTGTGGCGCGTACCCTGCAAAAACAAGGTCGAGCGGTCGTTAAAATCCCCCGTCACCAGCGCGGAGCCTTCCCGTCCTTGCAGGAGCACACTGGCAGAGCCGGGAATATGCCCCGCATCCAGGAGTGTCACGCTTAAATCCGGCTGAGATGGAATTGGGATGAGGGGTTGATCATAGGTCAGATCGTGGAGCTGTTCCATGACGGTCAAAAACCGTTGCCAGCCTTTGCCACGTCCAAAGCCATCTTGGATGCCCGGCATACGCTGAAAGAGTGCCTTGGCCAGCCGTGCGGTGTGCGGATGCATGTAGACCGGTACACTCGGCGCAATCGCCAGCAGGTCCAGTAAGCCTCCAACGTGGTCCAGATGTGCGTGGGTGATGAGAATGGCATCAAGCTGTGAGGCCGGAGGCAGCCGCGCAATGCGAAGGAGGGCTTCAAAGTCGGCCTTACGCTGGGCCTTCTCCGGGTCCAGGCCGGTGTCGATGAGAAAGCGTCGTCCGTCCAGCGTCAGGTGATAAGCACTGGCTCCGATTTGGTGTCCGCCCCCCAGGGCGATGAACTGCATGATGATATTTCCTTCGCAGCAGGTGAAGGCTCCTGCCTAAGAGGAGCAGGAGCACCAAACGACCTCCAAACGGTCCACCCTCCTCCGGTGAGGCTGGCACTGAGCAGGTGCAGCTCTCGCTGGAGGGCTCCGGCGTGCCGGTTTCAGGCGGCGTCGGAGAAGGCAGCGGCGTGGGGGTGACAGGGGCAGGGGTGATGCTCTCTTCTCCTGCCGGTGTCGGAATTGGGCTGGGGGTATGTTCTCCAGCGGGTGTGGGGGTGCTGCTGGCCTCCGGGGTGGGCGAAGGGGTCGGAATCGGGGTTTGTGTGCCGCTGATCACCCCAGTCTCATCCACCACACCGTTGCAGTTGTTATCACGACCATCTCGCACTTCGAGCTCATTGGGGGAAGTGTGAGGGTCGGAGTCCATGCAGTCCCCCGGGAGTGTCACATATCCGGCTGGGCAGGAGCAGGCGCTGACACTGGAGGAGACATCTCCATAACCATCTCCGTCTTTGTCGGCATAATAGACGGTCAGCAGGCCATCATCCACAATGCCGTTGCAGTTTTGGTCGATGCCGTCGCAGATCTCCGGCTGAGCTGGAGATTGCAGGGGGTCTTGGTCGTTGCAGTCGCCTCCCTGGAGGGTCTGGCCTTCAGAGATGGGCAAGCACACCTGGTCATTGGCCAAAGAATCACCGTACCCGTCTTGGTCTTCGTCGGGGTAGACGATGGCGGAGACACCTTCGTCAAGCTGGCCATCACAGTCGTTGTCGAGTCCGTCGCAGCTCTCTTCCGCACCCGGATGCACACTGGCTTGGGTGTCGAGACAGTCTCCGGTGGTGGTGGAATAACCGGCAGGACAAGCGCAGGCTTGGAAGGGCACCCCAATCCCGATCTCGTCTCCGTCCCCGTCTACAAAACATTGGACGGCATTTTGTGCCTGCTCGTCTACGTTGCCATCACAATTATTATCGAGTCCATCGCAGATTTCGAGGTTGCCTGGAAATACCACGTCGCTCTGGTCGTTACAGTCTCCAGGCAGGGCAGAATAACCCAGCGGAGGCAAACAGACAAGTTGAGCATTGCCGGTGTTGCCATATCCATCTCCGTCTTGGTCGGGATAATACAGCTTGTTGCCCTGTTGCTCGAGGGTGCAGCCGCTGATATCGTCAGGGTTGAGCGTCGCACCATACACCGCTTGGCCGAGGGGAAGATAACCGACCAGCCCCTCAACGGCTCCGGTGAGGGCGTTGATGCGGTAGATCTCCGACGGAAAGGAGCCGGTGAAGGCGTAGAGTGCTCCGTTGCTGTCGAAGTCGAGCCCCAAGCCAGTGGAAAAGGTCAGCTCGGCGACCAGCGAGCCCTTGCCGGTGGAGCGGTTGATGCGGATCAGGCGATCTAGGGCCTTTCCTGTGGCGGTGCCGTACAACACCCCCTCACTCGAGCAGGCCAAGTCTCCCGAGGAGATATAGCCAACCGAGCCGATGAGAGTGGCACGTCCGGTCTGTAGGTCCAGTGTCACAAGTGTTTGGTCGCCCCACGCATAGAGGGTATGATCACAGAAGGTCAGCGCGTTGAGGGTAAAACCGGTCGGACCTATCGGCTCCAGCAGACCACTTTCCGCGTCAAGCTGATGAAGTCGGCTGGCTGAATCGATGGCATACAGGGTCTGGCTGAGGCCATCCCAGGCCACATCGGTGAGTGGATTTTCAGCGCAGCTCAACGCTTCTGGCGATGCATCCAGCGTCGAAGTCAGCTTAAAAATATTTGAATCACAGGAGGTTCCACCACTATCTGAAACATAAAGCGTGGTAGAGTAGGCGAGTGAAGGCCAGAGCAGACTCAGGACCATGCAGCCTGTGTAGACGCAAGAGTAGGCTGTCTGTCGAGTTATCCGCGCCATAAGTGAGTTCCAATACAAGTGACGATTTTGTCGTTCGACACGTCTCTATTCTAATCGGACGCGGCAGCAAAAGCGAGAGAAATTCCAGTAAAGCAGGAGATTTGAGGCATGAAGGATGTGTCAGCCGAGAGGCTGTTTGCGCCACACTGTAAGGGGTATAAAGGCAAGTCTCAGAGGTCTTCAGTTCGCTCTTTTTTCAGCGCGAAAAACGTCATACTGAGGCATACCGTGCTAAAAGTGACGATGTTTGTACTGCTGTTAAGTCAGCTCAACGTGCAGCCCGTGGCCGCTCGTGGGAAGAAGGCCCCCGAGGATTCTCCGCTCCCCGCTGCGACGGCGATGCCTTCAACACCACCTGCATCGGAAAATTCTTCCGCCACCGCATCGGCAGGGAGTCTACCGGGGGCTTCTGGTGCTGTTTCTGCCAGCACAGCAGAAAATTCTGCTCCAGCAGGACAGGCTGCGGTGATCATCCCACCGGCGCCTGTGCCGGGCTCCGTGCTCTCCAGTCGTACCACCTCGTATTCGATGGACCTCCAGCTTGATCCGGTCGCCCGCACACTCACCGGGGAGCAGCGCATCACCTGGATCAACCGAAGTCCAGAGCCCATTCAGGAAGTCCAGCTCCATCTTTACTGGAATGCGTTCAAAAATGACCGCTCTTCGTTTTTTGCCGGTCTGCGGGGGCGAGGGATGCGCTTCCAGCGTGGCGAGAACCGAGATGCCGACTGGGGCTACACCGAGCTCAAGTCCTTTCGGCAGCAAGGTCAAGAGCTGGTAGGAGGACTGACTTTTCTCCAGCCGGATGATGGCAACCTTGATGACCAAACGGTGGCCCGCATTCCACTCGCCGCGCCTGTCCTGCCCGGTGAGTCCGTGGTCTTTGAGACCCGCTTTGAAGCGCGTGTCCCGGCCATCATCGCCCGTGCAGGGGTGAAGGGGGAGTTTTTCCTGATGGGCCAGTTTTTCCCCAAGCTGGGGGTGCTGGAGTATCCCGGCCTGCGGTATGCCACGGCAGTCGGCTGGAATTGTCATCAGTATCATTCGCGCTCGGAATACTACTCGGATTTTGGCAACTACGATGTGCGCATCACCTTACCCTCGCGTTTTATCGTCGGGGCGACAGGTCAGCAGCAGTCGGTGCAGGATCAGGGCAACGGCACAAGCACGCACCATTATGTTCAAAACGATGTGATCGACTTTGCTTGGACAGCGTGGCCAGACTTTCAAGAGCTGACGGAGCGTTTCCAGGCGGAGGGTCTTCCGCCCGTGTCCGTCCGCTTTCTGTTTCCGGCGGAGTATCGACGGGCCACCCTCAAGACGGTGCGGGCTACGATGGTCGCCCTCGAGAGTGCTGGACGACGCTTTTTTCCGTATCCACACCCCACCCTCACGGTGGTGGTCCCGCCGTTTGGAGCGGATGAAGCAGGGGGTATGGAGTATCCCACGTTTATCACCACCTGGGGCGAGGTATTTCCCGGAAATGGCTTTGGAACGGATAGCACCACCATCCACGAGTTTGGTCATCAATACTTTCAGGGCATGCTGGCCTCCAATGAGTTTGAGGAATCTTGGCTCGACGAAGGTTTCACCAGCTATGCGACGGATCTGATGATGCAAGATGGTGGGTATGCACTTCAGTTTGAGGCTCGACCCATCGGAAGGCTGCCCATCTTGTTGCCCTTGACCGTGCAGACCAAGCTGTGGAAACGCGCCATCCTCAATGTGAAGTTTAGTTCTCCCATGCAGACCGCTGCGTGGAAATTCCGATCCGGCGGGGATTATGGCATGAACTCCTACACCCGGCCTTCGATGACCCTGGAGGCGCTGGGGGCGCTGCTCGGCGATGACAAAATGCGCCAAGTCATGCAGGTGTACACACGCCGCTTTGCGTTCAAACATCCGACGGCACAAGACTTTTTCCAGACCGCTCAGGAGGTGGCAGGACAGCCGCTGGAGGCGTTTTTCCAGCAGTTTATCTTTGGCAACCAACGCTTGGATCTGGCGGTGGCGGAGGTCTCCTCTCAGCTCTTGAAGCCCGGACGAGGCTATTTTTCCGCTGCCGGAGAAGTCGCTTCACTTCGCTCCCGCGCTCAGGGCATGGAGGATGAAGACGAGGATGAGGATGAGGATGGGGACAAGAAGGCGGAAGCCACCACCAGCACTGCTTCACCCGTCCAGGGAATGGCTCCTGAGTCCGGTAACGCGGGAGAGCAGGGCAAGGCCGCCCTTTCGACACAGAAGCTCTATCGCTCCGAGGTGGTGGTAGAAAATCGCGAGACGGCGACGTTCCCCACCGAGCTGCTCGTGGTGTTTGAGGATGGCACAGAGCTCCGGGAGACCTGGGACGGCTCGGGCGGCTGGAAACGTTTCCAATACGAGCGCAGCTCCAAGCTGGTCCGGGCTCAGCTCGACCCGGATGGACGTATGTTGATGGATCGAAATCCCCTCAACAATGGTCGGCAGGTGGAAAAGAATGGTCTGAGTGCGACGAGGCTCCGCTACTTGGTGCATCATGTCTTCAGTGTGTTATGTTCATCGCTGATGATGTTGGTATAAGGAGCCTCCCCCATGAAGCTGGTATTTTTTTCGTTTCGCACGCTCACGCTCGCGCGGCTGAGGCTCATCGTGTTCTTGTGGCTGTGTGGGCTGGTGTGGGCAGGCTTGGGCAGCTTGCCGGTGCTGTCGGTGGTACGAGAGGCCACGGAATATGCGACGCTGACGTCACAGTATTCACCCTTACCGGGAGAGCTGGGGCTGGGACTGATGCTGGGTCTCCATGAAGGGCTCGAGCCGCTGGGCCTTCCGCTGCTGCTGTTTGTGGCTCTAAACTACCTGTGGTCTATTTTTGTGATGGGCGGGATTTATGGCTTTCTCGAGCGAGAGGCTCAGGGAGCCACTCCTCCGGTGATCTCGGGCCTGCTGAGTGAGGGAGGACGGCTCTTCACGCGGGCGTTTCGGATGATGCTGGGAGGGTGGGGCTTGACGCTCCTGCTGATGGTGCCCGGTCTGGTGCTGCGAAAGTTTGCCGTGCGCATGCAGGACACGGAGCTGCTGGAGACTTCGGTGATGTGGGTGGAAGGTCTGGCGACGCTCACCCTGCTGGCAGGATTTTTGCTCGGGAGGGTGACGGTGGAGCTGGCGCGGGCGCAGGTGCTGGTGACGGGAGGCTCAGGGGTGCTCCGGGGGCTGTGGCGAGCCCTGGGGCAGGTCTTTCGTCAGCCCATCCGTTTGGTGGGAGGATATGTGATGGTGTTGCTGGTGCCTCTCGTGCTGTTTGGGGCGGCCATGGTGATGCGCATGATCGGGGCAGAGACTGATGCGTGGCCGGTCACCCTCCAGATCGTTCATGGATATCTGGGCCTGCTCTGGTGGTGGATGATTCCTGTCACGCTGGCAGCTTACGCCCGCCAATGCCAGGAGTCACCCGTTCGTTGAGCCAAGCCCTCCCGCGTGTTTGCGTGCGCGTGCGTGAAACACTCCCGGTTATAGTCTTACGACTTTCGAGAAGCCACCGGATGAGCAGGACTTCTGTTTCAGCCCTTCTGTTTCAGCCTTTCTGTTTCAGCCCTGATATGGTCCGGGCACCAGCCGCTGAGAAATCCACCAAATGTTACCATGCGGATCTCGCACGCCGCCTTGCCGGTCTTGGTAGGGCATGTCGGAGACGGGCATCTCGAGGGTCGCGCCAGCGGAGAGCGCTCGGGCGACGGCTTCATCTGCCTGTTCGACATACAGGTAAAAGGAGCTCGGCATGGGGGGATATTGGGGAGATGCTTCACTCACCATGACCGTGGAGCTGCCAAGCTGCACCATGACGTTGGCGATCTTTCCGTCAGGGCGAGTAACACGATGGCGTTCTTTTCCGCCCAGACCTTTTTCGAGGAACTGAACAAGTGACTCCGCATCTTGAGCAAAGAAGTAGGGAAAGAGGTTCGTAAAGCCAGGCGGGATAAACATCGGCTCGCTCCAAAGGTTTGAGATGTTGAGGGTTCTAGCGGTGAAGGCGAAATTTAGACGTAAGTTTAAGGCGCTTCGCGAGGGATGTCAAGGATCAGGTTCTCGGCTTTCGTGTCGGCGGATGCAGGGCTTCAGGAGAGGCCCTCAATACGCCCAGTCTCTGGATCCAGGTCCACGTCGTAAAATCCTGGTCGAGTCGGGAGCCCCGGCATGGTCCGCATCTCACCCACCAATGGATAGAGAAAGCCCGCACCCACCGATGCCTTGATGTCACGAATCGGCACGCGAAAGCCCCGAGGTGCTCCCTTGAGGGCCGGGTCGTGGCTGATGCTCAGATGGGTCTTGGCCATGCAGATCGGTAGACGGTCGTAACCCAAACGGGTGTAAAGCGCCAAGCGCTCGGCAGCTTCAGGACTAAAATCTACCCCGTCCGCTCCATATACTTGAGTACAGAGGGTGTGGATCTTCTCTTCGATGCTGGCGTCGAGCGAATATAGGTATCGAAATTGTGACGGAAGCTCACACGCACGCATGACCGCACGCGCAAGGGCCACCGCGCCAGCGCCACCTTCAGCAAAATGACGGGCAGGCACGGCGGCGACCGCGCCTGCATCGAGGGCCGCTTCACATACTCGAGCAATCTCTCCGGGCACATCGGTGTCAAAGGCGTTCACCGCAACCACCACCGGCACACCAAACGACTGCACCACCTGCAAATGATGGCGGAGATTGTCCAGCCCACGTTCCAGCAGCTCGGGAGACTGGCGGATATACGCCGGATCCAATGGCTTGCCTGCCACGACCTTCGGGCCTCCGCCGTGCATCTTCAGCGCACGCACTGTTGCCACCAAGACCACCGCATGGGGTGTCAGCTTGCCCACACGACACTTGATGTTGAGACACTTCTCCAAGCCAATGTCTGCCCCAAATCCTGCTTCGGTGATCACGTAGTCTGCCAACTTCAGGGCCATTCGATCTGCCAAGATCGAGCTGTTTCCATGCGCAATATTGGCAAATGGTCCCGCATGCACAAACACCGGGGTGCCTTCCAAGGTCTGCATCAGGTTGGGCATCAGCGCGTCTTGCATCAGCACGGTCATAGCACCCGCGCAGCCCAGATCTTCAGCCGTCACTGGCTCACCCGAACGACTGGTCCCCACCACCATCTGACCCATACGATGACGGAGATCCGGTAAGTCTCGTGCCAATGCTAATACCGCCATCACTTCGCTGGCCACCGCAATGTCAAATCCCGTCTCACGGGTCATGCCTTTCTCTTCGGGGCCTTTTCCAATCGTGAGCTCTCGCAAGAATCGGTCGGAAGTATCCAGCACCCGACGCCACGTTATCGAGTCCGGATCCAGATCGAGTCGCACCAGCGCGCGTCGTTGCTCCGGGCTGAGCTGATCCAATGCTGCTTCCTGCAACCCCTGACGCTGGAGCCGCTGACGCAACGATGGAGCGACTTTCCGTTTTCCCGAACGGTCTCGAGGAAAGAGGGCCTCGAGCAGCTTTTCATCACTCTGACTGGCTTCGTGCAACATTCGGGCGTCAATGGCCGCTGCCAGCAGATTGTTCGCGGCGGTGACGGCGTGAATATCCCCGGTCAAGTGCAAATTAAACCGCTCCATCGGGATCACTTGGGAGTAACCACCGCCCGCTGCTCCGCCTTTGATGCCGAAGGTCGGTCCCTGGCTGGGCTGACGAATGCAGGTGAAGACCCGCTGACCCAAATGTGCCCCCAACGCTTGACTCAATCCCAGGGTCGTGGTGGTCTTGCCTTCACCCAGCGGGGTCGGCGTAATCGCAGTCACCACCACATACTTGCCATCAGGCTGATCGGCCAGGCGTGTCAGCAAGCTGCTCTTCACTTTGGCCACATGCCGTCCATATGGTTCCAGCTCGTCGAGCAAAATCCCCGCGCTGGCTGCCACCTCTTCAATCGGCAAGAGGGGTGCCTGTTGAGCGATCTCTAGGTCGGATGGTGTGGGGCGTTGAGGGATCAGAGGGGCCCTTTGGGTCCGCAGATCAGCAGCAGACATGGGAGGATTCCTTTCACCAGTAAGAGACTCATTCATCCAGGTTATGACACGATGCGCTTAGCGAAAGGTGCTCGAGACAAAGGCTTCCAGACCTTCTCGGGGGGCCACTCTGAAACGAAGATTCTGTGTGCCTCCCGTATGCTGAGGCGCGTACCAGCGAGCTTCATAGGCACCCACTCCATCGGATGCATGAGAAAGCTGCTGCACCGACATCCGACCACTCTGATCGTTGATGCGCTGGCCGTCAAGCTCAAGTGTCTTCCAGCTTCCATCCGGCTGCTCCGCCTGCACTTCGACCAATGGAAGATGCATCTGAATCCGATCCGGTGGAAGATCCTGCCAACGAAAGGCCCAATATCCTTCGGCATGGATGCGCGGATCCACCATCCACGGACTCTCCAGCTCCTGCCGAGAGATCCGGCCTTGGGTCGGCTCCGGCCAAGCAGAGAGTGTCTTCAGGGTAAAGACTCGATTGGCTTGCCAATCTTTCACAGAGCCCTGAGTCGCCAGCTCGCGTGAGAGCTTTTCTGCATGCGCCACCAGGAAAGGAGTGGTCGATGGCCCATACAGCGTATGGCCTCCTTCGTAGTTCTGGCGGCTATATTCCTCTGGGGTGGTGGCATAACCGTAATACTCGTTGCTCACACTCGCCACCAGTACATGCTTGACCTGCTGGCCTCCCCGCTGCCAACCGGTCTGGACTGCTGCTTGAAGCCGCTTGCCCGTCTCAAATGTCAGCTCAAACGGAAACGCGGCCAGCAGCAGGTCGTTGAGCTGGAGCACTTGGAGAGGCAACACATGCGGAAAATCCCGCGTCGGCACAATCAGGGGCTGGAGCAGGCGAGAAGCGACCACGCGCTTCTGCTTATGGCACCCCGAGTAAATGGCCAGACGCGGAAATCCCGGTGCAAACGGTGGAAAACGATGCAAAACAGGGGTGGTGTTTTCATACGCCCCGCCGATCAACGCGCCGCCCACATACGGCTTTGAGCACAACGTCACATCTTCGATCTGCGGATTTTTCCAGAGATCCACCTCTCGAAAGCCTGCCCTCAGCGTGACGTCGGCTTTGAGCTCGCCGCCCAGCCGCTCCGCCAGTCCCAGCATGTGCTGACCCAGGGCCTCCCCGAGCCGCTGTGCTTCCTGATAACCCGCCAGTCGAGGGGTCACGTTCGGGGCCATATCGCCGTGTGTGCCCTCAAAGAGCCCCGCTACCGGCTGCCACGATGCCGGCTGCTTCTGCGCCAGTCCCTGTTCTACCACCTGCGAGGCGTAACTCCACACATCGCCGTTGTATAGCTCATCCGCTTGAGGAACCGCTGTCCCGTGGATCGAGAAGCTCGACAGCACCCCCAGCGGCTTAAACTGTCCGTCTTGATCCTGCCCGTCGATGCGCACCAGATACAGCGCAGGCTGGATCGCCTCGTATTTGCGCTCCGCCGTCTCTCGTTTGTCTACCACGTTTGCGTTGCGCAGCCACGCCTGTAAAGAACGATTGCGTGTCAGCCCCCACACGTCGATGCTGCCCGATGCCATGCGCGCCGGACGTCGGGTGCGAAAGGCTTCCTGGCTGGCCTCCACCATCCGATCAAGCAGGAACTTGCTCCAGGTGGGCTCAAATCCTGCCCGGTTGGAGGCAAAACGGTTATAAAAGTTTGAACCCAGAAAATTGCCCGGTGCCCCGTGGGTATGGGTGGCGGTGAGCGCAATATTATGGAGCTGAACCCCCAAACTCGGCCCCAACACTTCGGCAAGCTGCCGCTGAAGCACACTCGAGCCTGATAGCAGATCATTCTGCACAATCAGGATCGGCTCGGAGCCCGGCGCGTGCAAGTAGAACGCACGCACGTAGATGCGGGTGCGAAATCCCTTTCCAGTTCGGGCATTTTCACTGTATCCCGCTCGAGGAAGTCCCGGCGGCGCGGTGATGTCCACTTCGGCTACACCTGCCACAAACGAGGCGGGTGCCACAAGTGGCGTCGGTGTCGGCAGCTTCGGTTCGATGTTCAGCGAGGCCGCACAAGCACTCAACAGGGGCAGGGTCAAGAGCAATGAGGCAAATGAACGGGTCATGGATGGCATGCAACCTCCAGGGTTGAGAAAAGCTGGGGGCAGTCTAGGAGACTTAAGCCGGAATGTCC
Source organism: Myxococcota bacterium (assembly GCA_046075485.1). GTDB lineage: Bacteria > Myxococcota_A > UBA796 > JAJRTE01 > JBJTQF01 > JBJTQF01. Next base: position 41,449 of record JBJTQF010000333.1, read on the forward strand.
AGCCTCGTGCGTGTGCGCGGGCGTGCAGGTGAAGGGCTCCCGGCTCCCACTCAAACTCGAGGGCAGGCGGATCCACTCCCGACACCGTTTGCACCGGAGCTTGCGCGATCTGCTTGGCATCTGCGTGTTCCCCATGTTATGCCATCCCTGAAGGCTCTGTTTTTCCCTCTGGAGAAAGCCCATGAAAGACGAAAAAAAGATTCCAACCTCTCACTTGGGTCGATTTGCACGGGTTGCAGCAGCAGGCGCTCGCCTTGGGGCCGGTCGGCTCATGGGAGGTGATGCCTCCAATCCGGTGTCACAAGCGGCGGAGCTGCTCGGCACCCTGCGCGGGGTCGCCACCAAACTCGGCCAGATGGCCAGTTATGTCGATGGGGTGGTGCCGGAGGAACATCGGGATGCCTACGAAAAGGGTATGAAGGGCCTGCTGGCTGCCGCTCCCCGATCCAGTGTGGCCGATATTCGCGCTGCACTGGAGAAATCCCTCGGCAAGAGCATCCCCCAGCTCTTCGCGGAGTGGGACGATCAGCCGCTCGCTTCCGCCTCGGTGGGCCAAGTGCATCGCGCTCGCCTGCTGGATGGCCGAGAGGTGGCGGTGAAGGTTCAACATCCCGGCATCGTGGAGGCGATGGACTCCGATCTGGACAACATCGGGCTGCTCGAAGGGCTGGTAGGATTGGGGCCCGGCAAGAAGTTTAACAGCAAGCGTCTCTTTGAAGAGGCCCGCACGCGCCTGCGCGAAGAGCTGGATTATGGCCTCGAGGCTCAGCGGCAGGAACAATTCCGCACCTTCCATGCGGGTGATCCCAAGATTCGCATCCCAGCGGTGATCGCCTCTCACTGCTCTCACCAAGTGCTCACCACGGAGCTGGTCCGAGGCCAACGTTTTGATGACGCCTGCTTTGCGCCCGAAGATCAGCGGCGGCAGTGGTGTGAGACTTTGTGGCGATTTGTTTATAAAGGAAACCTGCTGGGAGGCATGTTTAACGCCGATCCTCATCCCGGAAACTACTTTTTCCACCCCGATGGGCAGATCACCTTCTTGGATTTTGGATGTGTCCAGCTCTCGCCGCCTCACAAGCGACCCGTGGCTCAGCGTATGCACGCCGCCGCTCGAGAGCGAGACGAACAAGCCTTCGCGCAAGCCGTCCGGGAGCTGCTCGAGACACAAGGTGGAGGCCACGAAGAACGGTCCATCCGCCAGATGCGGGACATCTATCGTCCGCTCTTTGAGTCACCCTTTCGGATCACCCGCACGTACTCTTCTGGGCTGCTCAAGACCATGCGAGAGCTGGGAGCTGCCGCCCGTAAAGCGGACCATAAAGACGCCTATGTGGCTCTTCCTGAAGGCATTTTGTTTATGAATCGGCTTCAGTTTGGATTTTACTCGATCTTGGCAAGATTGAATGCGGAGGTCGATTATGCAGCGGTCGAGCGGGCGTTTATAGAAGGATAACGGAGATAGAACCGGGGAGGGGAGGGGGAAGCCGTTGATGCCCTCATCCCCTTGTCAGGCAGGAAAAATCATCGAAGTACTGGCCCTCAGCCACCGGAAGAGCCCTCACCGTCACGACGAGGGGGCCTTCCGCCACCTCCGCCGGGACGACCTCCGCCTCCGCGACGATCTGGGCCTCCGCCTCCGCGCCGATCTCCATCTCGACGATCACCGTCTCGACGATCACCGTCTCGCCGATCACCGTCTCGCCGATCACCGTCTCGCCGATCACGCGGGCGGTCGTTGCCGTGTTCATCCACCTGCGGACGCTCAGAAGGAGGAGGTACCACCCATCCCGCCGCTTGCAGACGAGGCCCCACGTCGAGGATCTTCTTGCCGAGGTCTTCAAACACCGCTTTGAGCTCGCCGATGCGGTCGCGGGTCTCTTGGAGCCGTTTTTCGGCCAGCACTTTATAGCCGATGGAGGTGGTATTCTTCTTTCGCTCGTTGATCTCGTCGAGCTGGATCTCCAGCCGACCGAGCAAGCGGGCAATGCCTTCTTTACGGCTCTCCCAGCGCATAAAATGCTCGCCGAGCTTTTGCAGATCGGTGGCTTCACGCTGTTTGCGGACTTCTTTGAGCTCTTCCTGGCGCTCTCCAGCGTTGCCCCAGGCGGAGCGCAGGGCCTGCAACAGCTCATCCCGCTCAGCTCGAGACAAGGGGCTCTCGAGCACCAGCTTCTGGCAATCCTGAATGGACTTGCGGGTCTTCGCAGGATTGGTCTGTCGAGCGCCGTCCACAATCTCCCGCACTTTGGAGCGGAGTGATTCGAGCTCGAGGGTGCGGGTGACGTTTCGCTGACGGCGGAGGGTATCGGAGGCGTTTCGGAAGCGCGCCCACAGGGCCTTCCGCTCCGAGCCGGGAATGATGGCGGTGTCGAGGATCTCACGCGCACGGTTGAGCAAGCTCTGCACGTTTTTAATGGCACCGAGCTTGAGAGGTTCCCGTGATGCGGCATCGCTGGTCACATAGGAGCCATGTTCGGCATCCCCCGCGCGCAGGTGAGAACGTTCGTCATGGGTTTCGTCTGCACTCGGAGGTGCTTCGGTGTGGGCCTCTGGCTCGTCGTGCTCGTGGCCTTGATCATCGGCGGCAGCGGCAGCGCCTGCTTGCTCGAGCGCGGCGTCGAGACCGGCGGCGAGGACCTGAGCTTCTGTCTCCGTCTCATCGGCGGGTGCAGCGGCTGAGGCCGGAGCAGGAGCAGTATTGTCGAGCTTGGGGAGCTCGGCTTTGGGGGCTTCGACCGACTTGGGACGGCGAGGCACCCAGGTCACGCCGAGGGAGGCTTCGGCTTGACCCAGCACACTCTCGACCTCCGCACGGGCGATGCGGATGTCTTCACGCGAGGCGCGGCGAGGCTCGGCGGCTTTTGGGGCATCGGCGGCACCGGTGGCACCGGTGGCAGCGGCGGGGGTCTGCCCTTTGGTGTGCAGCACGAGGGCCTCAAGCTGCCCCGAGAGGTTGGCTAAGGCTTCCCGGTCGAGGGGGCGACGGTTTCGCAGCAGCTCTTCGACTCGGCGGAATGCCTTCGTGAAGTCTGGAGCAGGCCCTTTATCCTCGCGAGCGGGTGCTTTTTCGGATTCCGCAGCGCCGGGAGAGGGCAGCGGTCCAAAATGTGCCACCACTTGAGCGGAGACCTTCCGAAGCTCGGCTTCAACCGCTGCAATATTGGCGGCGACGGCGTCTTCCCAGGGTTTTTTGCGCTGGAGTGTGCCCTCGGCGTCTTTTTTGGCGTTGGTGATGGCTTCGGTGGCCTTGTGGAGCCGATGCTCGAGGGGGACTGCCAGCTTACTCTCTCGCACCACGCCCCAGCCGGAGAGGGCTTCGGCTTCGAGGGTATTCAGCTCGATGGACATGAGCTCAACGTCGCGGGCCCGCAGCTCTCGGCGCTTTTCGCGAAGCATGCGGTGAAGCTGAGAGGCGCGTGCGGCGTGGTCGGTGATGAGCTTGATGTTGGGCTCCACCTCCAGCTCCCAATGGCGCTTACGCTCGAAGACGCGCTGAGCATCTTGTTCGGCATGCTGGAGCTCTTCGAGGGCGCTTCGGAGGGCGGTGAGCTCTTCTTCGCTCTTATCTTGAGCGGCTTGCAGCTCCTGCTCTCCTTGCTCGCGGGCCATACGCAGCTTGTCCAAGATATCTTGAATGTCCTTGAGCTTGAGCTTGCGGGCCTGCGTGCGGATATGTTCCCGAAGCTCGCTTGCCATCTTGCCATTGTGAAGCAGGTCTGCCTGCTCAGGTGCTTGCGTGTTGTCCTGCACGGGTTGCAATCCTCCTGGTGTTGCCTGTCTCTGCACAGGCAAACCGGCCTGCCGCCGGGGTCATCTCCAGAGCCGTGACTGGAGATACAGTCAGCAGCCCGCCGCGTCTATGGTCTTGCGGTAGATTTTTCCACTGCCATGCCATGCTTGTATACCAGCTCACCGCCTAACGAAGCGGTCCCTATGATCAAAATTGCCCCAAGAGTGGCCGCCAGCCGGTAACCCCAGGGCATCACGTCCGGTTTTTGACCAAATGCATCCCAGCGCCAGCCGACCAGCCCTCCAAACCACAGCGCCAAAATATATGACAGCCGCTCATGCCAGTTCAGCACGTCCAGCACTTGTTCATTGGGCACCGGCTGAAAGGTCTGCGCCAAGAGCCCCGAGCCCATCACCGGGATGAGCATCACCGTTCCAGCCGTCGTACACCACAACCCCACCAGGCCAAAATGCACCTGTTCTCCGCGCAAGCGTACCCGCAGCAGATCACAAAATACGCCAAATAATATCAGCGCGATGGGAAAATGGACCAACATGGGATGTATTCGTTCCATACGACCCTCATCTTACACAGACTTGCCAGGGGAGTCCAGGGGGAGAACACACCTTTTTCAAGGTGTTGTCCCGCCAGGTGCTCCAAATTGAAGCGACCAGACGGTCATTTGCCAGCTTTGGATGCGCACCAGACTTGATGCCAGCGCATTGGAAAGGTAACATGGTGTCGCCTTGAGCGTCGGCTGTGCTGGCTTCTTCCCTCGCGGATGTGGTTGTTGGAGTGCTTCACCATGCAGAGCGTTACCCTCCCGGAGTCCCCGCGTGTCTCCGTCTTGCTCCCCGCATATCGGGCGGCATCTACTCTTCAGCGGGCTGTGCGCAGTGCGCTGGATCAGCAAGGGGTCTCGCTGGAAGTGCTCCTGGTCGTCGATGGGTGCTCCGAGACCCAGAAGGTGGCTCAGGCGCTCCCGCCCGATGCTCGCCTGCGCATCAGTATTAATATGATCAATTTGGGCACCGCACGCGCGCGAAATCAGGCGCTCTCGCTTGCCCGAGGTCATTTTGTGGCGCAGCTCGACGCCGACGATGCCCTCCTGCCGGATGCGCTTGCTCGAGCGGTGGCGGCGTTTGATGAGCCCTCCTGGGGTGAGGCCGGAGTTGACGCTCGGCAGTATCTGGGAGCGGTCTACGGCGATGTGCTGCTGGAGGACGAAGCGGGGACACGGTCTCGCCTGCTGCATGAGCCTCGGTTTACCTCTCGTGCTGCGTTTTTGCGCCAGCCGTTTGAGACGCCGTTTTTGATGGTGCGGCGTCAGCTCCTGCTCGACGTGGGTGGATACGACGAAGTGGCGGTGCGCTGCTGGAGTGCGGGAGTGCTGGGTCGGATTTCGCGGCTGCGGGCTGTGCGTCACCTGGGAGGGGCTCCGTTCCTGCGTCACCGGGTCGATGGGCAGAATCAGTCGTTGCGGTATCGTCCCAGCGACTGTCAGAGCTGTATCTCTTCGACCACCTGCGGCTTGGCACAGGCTCGAAGGCAGCAGGCGGGTGTTCAATCCTATGGCCTGCGTAAGCTCTCCCTGGTGCTGACCACCCGCTGTAACCTCGACTGTGGATACTGTTATACCCGTCGCTACAAGTGGGATCTGGCCCTGGAGGACGTCTTGCGCCTGCTCGTCCAGGCGGCGGAGGCGGGGGCCTCGTTGGTCTCCTTCACGGGGGGAGAGCCTTCTCTTTATCGCGGCTTTGATACCGCGATTCTTGCCAGTGTACGTTTGGGGCTGGAAGTCCTGGTGATCTCCAATGGCTGGAACTGGTCCGATGAGCGGCTTTCCCGTTTCTTGTCTTACCCGCGCTGTCATCTGATGGTCTCCCTGGAGGGTGTGGACGCCGAACATCACGACGCCATCCGAGGCAAAGGTTCGTTTGCCACCCTCATGCGTTTTATGGAGCGGGTGCGCACGATGCAGCCGACTCATCCTCTCTCGGGCATGATCATTGCCACCCCGGAGAACCTGGAGCAGCTCGAAGGGCTGGTGGCCTGGTCGCTCGACCGCTTGAAGCTGGCCTATGTGCGGGTGGATCGGGTGGCCGCCAGTGGCAATGCGGAGTTTGTGGAGGAGTTTTCGCCCGAGCACACCCAGCTCTTTCTGGAGATCTGCCAGCGGCTGCGGGAAAAATACGGAGATCAAGTCCTGCCGGTGGATGAGAGCTTCAGTGCGGAAGGATGTCCGCTTTTTTTGGCACCGGAGCACGGCTTTCGAGATCTGCATATTTTCTCAGATGGTACAGTGCCAGCCTGTGTGTTTATGCACATGGATCGACCGTCGCGGGTGGGCATGGCCTCCAGCGACCTGGACACGCTCCTGTCCCATCAGAATGTGAGGCGCACGAAGGCGATCATCGATGTGGCCTTTCGTGATCATGCTCGACAGGTGCTGCGCAAAGGGCTCTTCACCTGCGTGGAGTGTATGGAGCGGCGCAACACCCTCGAGCGGGAGGGGCTGTGGCCAGAAGGAGGCCGCTACGGGCGGCATTTACAGCACCTTCAGGCCTGGCAGGAGCCGATTGCGTCGGCCTCGTTGCCAGAAGGTCGTCCACGGTCGGCGGCGGAGCGGGGAGGCATGGCGCCTCCTTCGGTGCTGGTGGGTTAAAAGCCAGCGCGAGCTGAGCAAGGGAGCGTTACATGAAGATGCTGGTGATTGGGGGAAGTGGTTTTATCTCCGGGCTGCTCGTGCGGAGGCTCTGGGCCGACGGGCATCAGGTGGAGGTGGTCTGTCGGCGAGAGCGGGCCGGAGCCTTACCGCCGGGTGTCGTGTGTCATATGGCGGATCGTAGCCAGCCGGGGGCCATCGAACAGGCGCTGGGGGAGCGCTATTTTGATGTGGTGGTGGACTGTGTGGCCTTCAACCGCGCCCATGTGGAGCAGCTCTTTGAGGGGCTGGCGGAGCAGTTTGGGGCTTACCTGTTGCTCTCCAGTGCGGTGGTGTATGTGTCGGGGGGCGCGGAGCCCGTGCGAGAAGATCACCCGACTCAGGCGTTTGGAGAATATGGCACCGGAAAGCTCGAAGCGGAACAAGCTGCCCTGACCCTCGGTGAGGTGTACGGACGTCCGGTGACGATTGTGAGACCGGGAGAAGTCGTAGGCCCACGAGACCTCCTGCAATGCCGGATGTTCCGCCTGCTTCAGCGGCTCCAGCAGGGGCTGCCGGTGGTCGTGCCGGGTGCCGTGGGGACACGCTTGGGTTATCTCGACGTGGAGGATCTGGCCCGGCTGCTCACCCTGGCGGCCCTGGAGCTGGGAGGGTTGGCGGATATGGGGGCTCAGACCTCTCAGATCTACAATGCGGCGGGTGCGCCTCATACCCTGGGGGATTGGGTGGCAGCGTTGGCGCAGGCGCTGGGGGTGGAGCCAACGGTGCTCGAGCTGGGCTGGAGCTGGCAGGCGTGGCAGGATTGTACGCTGAGACCTCAGCTCGAGTGGGTGCTGCACTGCTGGGGCGACCTGGTGATGGATACCTCAGCGGCCTACGAGCGGCTGGGCTGGCGACCTCGTTATACCCTGGGGCAGTCGGCACAGCGATTTGTGGACTGGTGCCTCAACTTCCTGGGGGTGGTGATGGAGGTGCCGGTGCCGGATGCGGTCTCGGCGGAGGCGCTCTATGAGCTGGCTCATCCGGTGGAGCTGGAGAAGGCCGCCATTCCCGAGCCGATGCCGGTGGCCAGTCTCTACTGGGGGGATGTGCTGGAGCTCTCCGACGATCAGCCAGTGCAGGTGCCGCCGCTGGAGCAGAGCCCAGATGCGGTCTCGACGGAGCTGCTCGACGCTCCGGTTTCTGAGGAGGATCCCGCGCACACCCATGAACTCGCGCACACCCATGAACTCGCGCACACCCATGAGCACGCGCACGCGCACGCGCACACCCATGAGCACGCGCACACCCATGAGCACGCGCACGCGCACGAGGCAACGGAGACCCTCGCTTCCTCCCCGGAGCCTTCAGATGCCCCGCTGGGTCAGGCTCATGAGTCCGCTTCCCCCACGCTGGAGACGCCCCGTTTGGATGCGGCACTCTTGGCGAGTTTGTTGCCGTTCTACTTTAACCTTCGTCCGCTGCCCTTTAAGGTCTGGACCCTCGAGGTGGAGCAGCTTGAGCTGGCCCTCACCGGTGAGGTTGGAGGCAGTGCGGGGTTGCGGCTTGAAGTGGCGCTGGCGTTGGGTTTTCTCGAGCGCCTGCCTGAAGAACGGCTGGCGTTGACGGCGGAAGGTTGGCTGCGACTGCTGGCCTGTTTTGGAGAGGTGCCGCGTCCGTTTCATGTGGGGGTGCTCCCGGAGCTTCAGGTGCGTTTACAAGCGCTGCTGCGAGGGGCCTTTATCCGCCATCAATTTCTGACGAGACCGGAGTCTGAGTGTCTGGATCAGCTCCAGCTTCCGTCTACACTGGAGACTCAAGCGGAAGAGGAGCTGGAAGCCCGTGGCCTGCCTGCGGGTGTGCTCGACCGGTTCTCGAGCTGGTCGGCTTACGCACAATTTCATCAGGCGGCGCTGACGGTGGATGCGGCGCTGAGACGTTGGCGAGGGGCGCTCCGGCTCTTACGGCTGAAGGTGGAGACGCGGCGAGGTCAGCTCTTGGAGGCGGCGCAGTCGTTTCATGCGGCGGATTTGGTGGAGCTGCTCAACATGGGGCAGGCCATTGACTCCGTGCTGGCCCCGGTGGAGCGTCTGAACAACTCGGGGCGTCCGGCGGAGCTGCTCTGGGTGAAGCGGGCGAACCTCGAGCGCTGGACTCAGCTCGAGCCGTTGCGGGTGGGCTTGGATGCGATGGAGGCGTTTCTGGAGGGGGCGGAGCGGCAGCTTCGGCAGGTGGTGGAGCTGGAGCGTCCCGATCCCCCGGTGCTGACCATGCCGGAGGAGCTGGAGCTTCCAGAGGCCCTGCGTATGGCCAGCGGGGAGGCGCTGTATGCGGCGATGGAGCTTCCCGAGCATCCGCTCCAGCCGGGTCAGCGGGTTCCGGCATTTGTAGCAGAGAGTACACATGGGAGTATCTCCACGGAGGCGCTCCGGGGCCGCTGGTGGGTGCTGTATTTTTATCCTCAAGACAACACGGCGGGCTGTACCGTGCAGAGCTGTCGATTCCGGGACGATCATCTGCGCTTCGAGGCGTTGCGGGCCCAGGTCTTGGGGGTGAGTGTAGACGACATGCAGAGTCACTTCGGCTTTCGAGCGCAGCACGGCCTGCCTTTTCCGCTGATCGCGGATCCGGAGCGGCGGCTCTCGCGCCTGTTTGGGGTGCTGGATCCGGTGTGGGGCTGGGCGCGTCGTTTCACCTTTGTGATCAACCCGGAGCTGGAGTTGGTGGCCACCATCGACGTGGTGGACATCGATGGCCATAGTGAGGAAGTCTTGCGATTGCTCGCCGAAGCGCAGGCGGCGGAATTTTGAGTGTGCTGAGCCGGGCGAAGGGCATCCAGGGATACGTATTAATACGTATTAATATGCGCACGCGAGGGCCGCGCAGAAAAAGCGGGCAGGGCAGGCGCTTAAGTTCCCCAGCGGTAGCTGAGCTTGACCACAAAAGAGTTATTGGACCCGTGTCCAAAGTTGGACCCCACCGAACTCAGCAGCGGCTGAGAGACTTCTTGATCGCCCAGTGCGCGGTTTTGAGTCCAGACGGCGTAGAGCGTTGAACCCGGTTTATACTCCCAGCGCAGGATCGCGTTGGTGTTAAAGAAGTGCAAGTTGAAGTTCGGATCGGGACAGCTCACCCCACAGGTGTTGATGTAGTCGGTCAACAGACCCTCCGGCGTGAGCTGTTGGTAATCCGAATAGATCCCGGTCACCGCGTAGAGCTGGCCAAAAAACTGCAACGAGAGCCTATCACTGAAGGTATACGAGCCTTTGGCAAAGGCGCTGGCCTGATACGTGTCCCGTTTGCCGAAGATCGCGGTGCCGTTGGGCTCCGCACTCTCGAGGGTGTATGCCCAGTCTGCGGTATCGATGGCCACTTTGGCGGAAAATCCTGCTGCCAGCTCCCCTTGTTCACCGAGCTGTGCCGCGACCGCCGGCGCCATCGAGACCGTCCAAGCTCCCTGCTCCCAAGCCGCTGCATTGAGCGATAAGCTGCCGGTGATCCGCTTTCGACCATCCGACTCGAGAAAGCCAAAGGCAAAAAGTTTGGTGGGACGACGGAAGATATGGCCTCCGGTCTCCACCTCGTAGCGGTCATAGGCAGCCAGATCCACCCCAGCTCCCACATTGGTGAACCAATAATTCCGCCACAACAAATTGACATTCACATTTCCACCGGCGGCTTCTGGCAACCCCGTCGTGGCTTGCGCAAAGTACCATTGGGAGGCATTCGCGCGGAACTCCTGGAACGGACCCAGCCCATTCAGCGCTCGAAACTGATTCCAGAGCCAGCCGCCCACAAAGTCGGTTCGCTGGTTATATCCCAAGTCGTTTGCTTGAAAGTCAGGGCTCTGGACCTCGAAATGTACCGCGCCGACGTGATGTTCTCCACCTTCCTTATTCAAGGTGGTTGAAAAATAGGCGCCTTGTTTCTGCTGCTCCAGCACCCCGCCCGTCGCCGGATCAAGCTGCTCCCGCGCATAGGTGGAGCCTGCCAACAATCCTGCAAGGCTGAAACGTGCGTCTTTCGTCTTGAGAATCGTATCGAGCGTGCCGGTATAGGCGTTATACCTCTCATCCCCCGGCTGATTAAAAGCGGTGATCAGTCCGCCCACATACGAGTCGGTGCTGAGCTCCTGACGGACGCGGAGCACGGCTTGGTGGGTAACGCCGTCCCTCGTCTCGGTGAGGGCTGGGTTCAGGGCACGCGCCAGCCCAAAGCCTGTAAAAGCGTCCAGCACGCCAATCGAGAGGTTTTCGCCAAATCTGCCTGCGATCTTGGCAGCGGCGATGATGGGCTCCTGCTGACCAATCCGGCGAGAGTAGAACATGCGGGTGGCGTCGGAGTCATCGGAGGTGCTTGCGGTGCTGAAGACGTCGGCACCTTCCAGAAAGAAGGGGCGTTTTTCAGGAAAAAAGGTCTCAAAGGCGCTGAGGTTGATCACCGCTTCATCGACCTCCACCTGTCCGAAGTCCGGGTTGAGGGTGGCATCGAGGATGGTCTCAGGGGTCAAGCCCACCTGGAGGTCCATGCCCACGTTGGGAGCGAAGCTCAAGGACTCAGCGGTGCCTGGATCGGTGTCGAGCTGGACAATGGAGGCGCCATAGGGGATCAGCACCAGCCGGCGGGGGGCCTCCGCCGTGGAGACCCCTTTGAGCTGGCCCGCAGCACTCATCATGCGGTTTTCGTTGCGTGGCACCGGATTCCACCACGACTCCTCCTTGCGGCTGCTGATGTAGCGGAGGGCATTAAAACCCCACAGGCCCGCATCGGTGGTATTAAAACGTAGGGCTGTAAACGGAATGCGCATCTCAAGTGTCCAACCCTCGGGAGAGCACTGCACGGCGGATTCCCACACGGCGTCCCAAGAGGTGTCCATCTGCGTATCGTTGGAGATGGTGGCATCTCGCTGGACCCCGGAGGCATTGACCATAAAAGCGCGGCCCGTCTTTCGGTCATAAAAGGCGTCGATGACCACACCGAACCAATCGGACTCAGAGTCTCGGTCTCGACGGGTGAGGCGGCAAGTGGCACCCTGCTTGCTGGAGTCCTCTAATTTTGCCGCGATATAAATATTGTGTTTGTCGTATGCGATCCAAAAGTGACTCTTCTCGACGGAGGGCGATCCTGTGTCTGGTCGGTTCTGAATAAAGCCCGTGGTCGGCTGTGTGAGGGTCCAGCCCGCTTCATCGAGCTGTCCGTCGATGTGTGGAGGCGCTTGAACGGCGAAGGCTTCTACGGTTCGGCTGGCCTCCGGGACCGCTGCAAAGGCTGCTGACACAAGAAAACAGCAGTAAAATACGCAGAGAGTTGTGCGCAGGCGGTGAAGCCTCGGTATAATATCGAAAGATGGCATGGATTCCTCTGTTTGAAGCTGAGACACAGTTGACGGACGCCTCGTGTGGGGAGATGTGGGTTCAACCCAACATCGTGCAAAGCGTTTAATCAATTTTTGCATACGTTCTGTTGCGGGCTCTATTTCGTGCCGGAGCATTTACCCGTCATGAAGGTGGGCAGGGGCAGCGAGCGGTGAATTTTTGCATACAACAAGTGGGCAATTGCAAGCGGAGTACAGATATGCGTTGGTTTCTGGTGGTTCTGGGAGGGCTTTGGTGGGCGTTCGCAGGGTGTGGTCAGCCGGAAGATGACTCACCCACGCCACCGATCAGCCCCGTTGGTGAAGATGAAGCACCCACCGTTAAAATCACGTCACCTGCCAACAATGCGGTGGTGGTCTTGGCGGCGCCCGTTAATCTTGCAGGACAAGTAACGGATGATCTGGATGCGGCGCAGACCCTCTCGGTCAAGTGGGAGAGCACCCTCAACGGCGTCTTGTATGAGGGGAACCCCGACACGAGCGGGCGCACAACCACCAGCGTGAGCAACCTTCAGCTTGGCACGCACACCCTGACCCTCAGCGTCACCGACAGCGCTGGCCAGAGCAGTCAAGCCACGCTGACCCTCACCGTGAAGTCGTCCACCAACAATGCGCCCACCGCATCCCTCACCAGTCCTGCGACGGGTGCGGTCTTACCTTCGGGCGGGCAGGTGAGCTTGGTCGGCAAGGTCTCCGACGTGGAAGACCCCGAAGAAGCCCTCACCACCACCTTCAGCTCCAGTCTTCAAGGAACGTTGGGCTCTGCTACGCCGTCCTCCGCCGGTGACGTGACCTTGTCGGTCTCTCTCCGGGATGGTGCGCATGACTTGACCCTCAAAGTGACCGATACGCAGGGCAAGTCTACCACCTCCGCTTTGGTAAGAGTTGCGGTGGGCAATGATGCCCCACCCGTGGTCACGCTGATCGATCCAGACATCAGCCGCTATAACGAAGGGGAGACGGTCCTGCTCGATGCGGTGGTCTCCGACGACGTGACCGCTCCGACGGCTCTGCTGGCGACCTGGTCTTCCAACCTGGATGGGGTGCTCTCGGAGTGCAACGAGCCCATCAACAGCGATGGAACAGTGTCGTGTGCCCTGGATAGCCTCTCTGTGGGTGAGCAGGTGATCACCTTGAGCGTGCAGGACTCGCGCGCGCAGGCAGGATCCGATGCCCTCAGCTTCGAGATCAACGGCCCCCCCAGCGTGCCGGTGGTGCGCGTGCAACCCTCCTCCCCCAGCACCTCCGACATGCTCCAAGCCATCGTGGAGACCGACGCCACCGATCCCAACGGTGATGAAGTTCGATATGTTTACCAGTGGTATCGGGATGGCATCTTGATGTCCTCCCTCACCAGCCCGCAGGTCTCAGAGACCGTGACCCTCCGGGATGAGCTGTGGAAAGTCGAAGTGCGGGCCACTGACGGGGAGCTGGAAGGTGAAGCTGCGTCCGCCTCTGTGAAAATTCTCAACACCCCACCCACCTTGAGCAGTGTGGACATCTCGCCCCTGTCTGGCAACAACTCCACCACCTTCTTCTGTTTACCCCAGAGTTATTATCTGGACGTGGATGGAGACGTGGGCCAGTACCTGTACGAGTGGCTGCAAAATGGCGCGGTGGTATCCGGTGCAACCGGGGTAAGTTTCACCCCCACCGCCTTACACCCCAACGACAAGCTCCAGTGCCGGGCCACGCCCAATGATGGCACGGACAACGGCAGTCCGGCGCTGAGTGCAGCGGTACTATTGGGCAACCGTCTGCCCTCGGTGGTCAGCGCCACCATCTCCCCCAGCAGCGGCAACGTCAGCAGCACCTTCACCTGCGTGGGCGGTGGCTGGAGTGATCCCGACAAAGACAGCGAAGGCTATCATTACGAGTGGTTGGTCAATGGAGCGGTCAATTCGAGCAGCGCCAGCTTTAGTGGCTCCAGCCTGCGCAAAGGGGACGTGTTGTTGTGCCGACTGATCCCCTTTGATGGCATCAGCGAAGGGGCATCGGTGCTGTCCAGCGCGGTGGTGCTCGACAATGCCGCCCCCACCGTCAGCAGCTTGGCCATCGAGCCGAGCCCTGCGTATGTGGACTCGAGCCTTCGTTGTAAGCCTCAAGACTATGTGGATCCCGACGGCGATGCCGAGAGTGTGGAAGTGACCTGGAGCATCAACGGCAGCACCGTCTCCGGCGTGACCGGGGTGTTGGACAGCGGCTTCGTGCGCGGTGACAAGATCCGCTGTTCTGCCAAAGTCAGCGATGGCCAGAGCACACCCGTGCAGCTCTCCGCACCTGAGATCACCATCGTCAACTCCAAGCCCAGCATCACCTCGGTGTCGCTCAGTCCGGGTGGAGGCTCTGCTGCGACCACCTTCACCGCCAAACCGCAGGGGTACGAAGACGCTGACGGTGACACCGCCCAGTATCGTTACCAGTGGTATATTAATGGTGTGGCATCGGTGACCACCGTCACCATTTCACCGGGGCCCTATAAAAACGGCGACACCTTGCGGGTGGAAGTGCGGCCCTATGACGGCCTCCAAGAAGGAGAGACCCGCTCCTCGGCCCTCATCACCGTGGGATCGACCTCCAACCCGCCGAGCATCGACACCGTCACCCTGAGTCCCACCACCGCTTACGAGACCTCCACCTTGACCTGCGCGCCCGTGGGTGCCGTGGATCCCGAAGGAGACACCATCTCGTTTACCTACGGCTGGACCCGCAACAGCTTGTCCATTGCAGGGGCCACCACGAGCACCCTGACCGGCACCCTCTTCAGCCGAGGGGAAGTCATTCAGTGTACCATCACCCCCCGCGATGCCAGTATGACCGGCGCACCGGTCTCCTCCAACAAAGTGACCATTCAGAACTCACTGCCCAGCTTGAGCAAAGCCTCCGTGACCCCCGTGCCTGCCACCAAAGCCACCTCCTTGACCTGTAGTGTGGAAGGCAAAGTGGATGCCGATGGAGACACCGTCAACGTGGCCTACGCCTGGACCGTCAACGGGGTTGCCAACGTTGCCACCGGTGCCACCTTGAGCCCCAACACTTTCAAGCGCGGCGACACGGTCTCCTGCACCGCCACACCCAACGACGGGATCTCCGATGGCGCAGCCGTGACCTCCACCACCGTCACCGTGCAAGGCAGCGCCCCCGTGATCGGACAGGTCAGCCTCACCCCTGCAAAACCCTATGTGACCGACACCCTCACCTGCACCCCCAGCAGTGTGGTGGATGCCGATGGTGATACGGTCTCCTTTACTTATCGTTGGTTAAAGGGCTCCACGGCGATCTCGGGTGCCACCAGTGCGACGTTGGCGGGCTCAACCTTAAAAAAAGGGGACGTGATCACCTGTGAAGTGACCCCCAAAACCTCCAGCGAGACCGGTACAGCAGTGCTCTCAAGCCCCGTGACCGTGCAGAACTCCGCCCCCGTCCTGACCAGCTTGAGCCTGACCCCGGAGAGTGCCACCGAGACCAGCATCCTCACCTGCGCGGCCTTGGGACTCAGCGACGCCGATGGCGACACCTTAACCCAAGTGTGGTCTTGGTCGGTGAATGGCAGCGATGCGGGCGTGAGCACCTCGACCCTCAACGGCTCGCACTTCAAGCGAGGAGATCAAGTACGCTGCGCGTTGGTCGCCAGCGACACCAGTGGAGGCTCCGTGTCCGCGACCTCCAACACCGTCACCATCAAAAACTCGCCGCCGAGCCTGACCAGTGTGGTTTTGGGCCCGGAGCCCGCCTACGTGACCAGCACCTTGACCTGCACCCCACAGGGCGTCACGGATGCCGATGGAGACTCCGTGGGTTATTTGTACGCCTGGAAGATCAACGGCACCACCAACACCAGCGTGACCACTTCCTTTTATAATGCCAGCAGCTTGAGCCAGGGCAGCAAAGTGCAGTGTGTGGTCACCCCCGTAGACGACCTGAGTGCAGGCACGGCGGTCTCCTCCAATACCGTGACGATTGTCAACCAAGCACCGAGCATCACCACGGTGACCTTGACCCCGCAGCTTGCCTATGAGACCACGGTGCTGACCTGTGCGGCCTCCGGCATCAGCGATCCCGACGGCGATCCGGTTACGCTGAAGTATGCCTGGACCGTGGCGGGCAGTAAGGTCACACCCACCAGCTCCACCCTCGACGGAACGTATTTCAGCAAGGGGCAAGAGGTCTTCTGCGAGATCACCCCGTCCGATACCAGCTCCAGCGGCAGCAGCAAAAAGTCCAACACCGTCACCATCGAGAACTCCGTGCCGGTGCTGACAGGGGCCAGCCTCACCCCCACCTCGGGAGATGAGACCACCACCTTTACTTGCTCCGGCAGTGGGCAACGAGACGCCGACAGCGACACTGTCACCCTACGTTATGCCTGGACCGTCGATGGAAGTGAAGTGGTAGGTGCCACCAGCAGCACCCTCACCGGTGCATCCTTTGCGCGTGACAATATCATCGTGTGTCTGGTGACCCCTTACGACGGCAGCAGCTTGGGCTCCACGGTGGCATCCAACAGCGCCACCGTGGTCAACACGCCACCGACCTTCAGCAGTGCCCCCGCCATCAGCCCGACCAGTCCGAAGGTGACCGATGGCCTCACCTGCTCTGGCACCGGGACAGACCTGGATAGAGATAGCCTCAGCTATACTTACGCCTGGAAGGTCAACGGCGGCACCCTCTCTGGTCAGACCGCCGCGACCCTCTCGACAGGTTATGTGAAAAACGATAAGGTGAGCTGTGTGGTGCGGGTGCAAGATGGTAAAGGTGGCTCCGTCCAGACCGAATCCAGCAGCGTCACCATTCAAAACTCGGCCCCCAGCGTGGCCACCGGGCCGACCATTCTTCCGAGCTTGCCCAAAGTCACCGATGCCTTGAGCTGCAACGCGACGGGCACCGACGTGGACACCGCCGATAGTGTGAGCCTGGCGTATGTGTGGCGCGTAAACGGCTCCGTCTTGTCTGGACAGAGCAGCAGTACGCTGGGCAGCGGCTTCAAGAAGGGTGACGGCGTGACCTGCACGGTGACCCCGAACGATGGCACTACAGCGGGTACTGCCCAGACCTCCGCTTCCGTGACCATTCAAAACTCGGCTCCCAGCGTGACCGTGCCCACCATCAGCCCTACCAGTCCAAAGGCCGGAGATCAGCTCACCTGCTCCGCCACCGGCTCGGACCTGGACACCGCTGACACCGTGAGCTTGAGTTATGTCTGGACCGTGAACGGCTCGACCGCTGCGGGTCAAACCACCAGCACCTACACCAAAGCCCTCAAGAAGAACGACAGCGTGACCTGCACCGTCACCCCCAACGATGGCACCGCCAATGGGACGGCTCGAACCTCTGCCGCCGTGAGTGTGGGCAATACCGCTCCGTCGATCACCTTGATTGAGATCACCCCGTCTTCTCCCAAAGTGAGTGACACCTTAACCTGCTCCGTCACCAGCTCGGATCCCGACAGCGGAGATACCGTGAGCCTGACCTACGTGTGGCGGATCAACGGGACCGTGCAGAGTGGGCAGGTCGCCAGCACCCTCAGCAGCGGGTTTAAGAAGGGCGACGGCATCACGTGCTCCGCCACCCCCAACGACGGGACCACCAACGGCACCAGCGCGACCTCCGCGTCAGTCACCGTGGGCAATGTCACCCCGACAGTGAGTGTGCCCACCATCAGCCCCAGCAGTCCCAAAGTCTCCGACACCTTGAGCTGTAGCGCCACGGGCTCAGACATCGATGGAGACCCCGTCACCTTAAGTTATGGTTGGAAAGTCAACGGCACCTCCGTGAGTGGCACGAGCTCCACCTTGAGCACCGGCTTCAAGAAGGGTGACGGCGTGACCTGCACGGTGACCCCGAACGATGGCACTACAGCGGGTACTGCCCAGACCTCCGCTTCCGTGACCATTCAGAACAGTGCTCCGACCGTGAGCACCCCGGTGATCACTCCCAGCAGTCCCAAAGTGGCCGACACCCTGGTGTGTACCGCCAGCGGCTCCGATGTGGACGCAAACGACACCGTGACCTTGTCTTATGTCTGGCGGATCAACGGGAGTGTGGTCAGCGGACAAACCAGCAGCAGCCTCAGCACTGGCTACAAAAAGGGCGACGGCGTGACCTGTACGGTGACCCCAAATGATGGCACTGTCGCAGGCACAGCCTTGACCTCTCCAGCGGTCAGCATTGGCAACACGGCTCCGAGCGTGAGCACCCCGGTGATCAGCCCGAGCAACCCGGTGGCCAACAGCACCTTGACCTGTACTGCCACCGGCTCTGACGTAGATGTGGCGGATACGGTGAGCTTGACTTATGCTTGGGCAGTTAATAGTACCGTCCAATCTGGGCAGACCAGCTCCACCTTGAGCACCGGCTTTAAGAAGGGCGATGACGTGACCTGTACTGTGACCCCGAGCGACGGCACCAGCTCGGGCAGCGCCAAGACCTCCGCCGCTGTGAGAATTGGCAACTCTGTACCGGTGGCCGCCCTTCCGGTGGTGACCCCCACGAGCCCTAAAGTGACCGACACCCTGAGCTGCGCGGGAGGTGCTACCGACATCGATACAGGAGACACCGTCAGCTTGGCCTATACCTGGCTGGTTGATGGGACCGTTCAAGTGGGGCAGACAGGCTCGACTCTGCCGAGTGGCATCAAGCGCGGAAAGAGTGTGGCCTGTACCATCACCCCCAGCGATGGCACCGCTACCGGCACCACGAGAACCTCGAATGCCGTGACCATTGTCAACAGCAAGCCGACCTTGACCGGTGTGACCTTGACCCCGCTCACCCCCAACGTCAGCTCGACCTTAACCTGTACGCCCAACGGAGCCCAGGATGCCGACACTGACTCCGTCAGCTACGTCTATGCGTGGTTGATTGACGACGAAGTCTTGGGCGGTGCGACCTCCAGCACCCTCACGGGGCTCTTCAACCGAGGGAATATGGTCTCCTGTCGAGTCATCCCCTACGATGGCTTTGAGAACGGTGCGTCCTATACATCTGATCAAGTGGAGATCCTCAACGCGGTTCCCACGGCACCGACGGTGACCATCTCTCCTGCTGAGCCAGAACAGGGTCAAGAGCTCTCGGCAACTGCGCTCTCTACCGACGCCGACGGCGATCCGATTACTTACACCTGGGCCTGGAAGCGGGATGGTACGCTCACCAGCTTCACCTATTTTGCCATCCCGATCACAGTGACGCTCAAAGATGAGATCTGGACCGCCATTGCGACCCCTACCGATGGATTTGGTAATGGCCCCACCGGTCAAGACGAGGTGCTGATTGGTCCTGCCTCAGCCGACAGCGACGAAGATGGCTTTACCTCCGGCGGTGGAGATTGTGACGATACCGATCCGACGATCTTCCCGTATGCGGCGGAGCCTGTGGATGGTAAAGACAGCGACTGTAACGGCACAGTGGATGATCGCTGGTCCGTGATGATGAATTATGGTGTGACCGGAGATCCGCTGGGAGCTGCGACGGGCTCCTCGGCCTTGGTGGTGGAGGAGGATGGTTTTACCCGCACCTTCTTCAGCACCTTGACGGCGGGTGGCAGTGCGCATGCGACCTATGCCGAGACCAATCTCAACAGCGAGGGTTATACCCTGGGCACGCCGATTTCGCAGAGCGCAAACCCGGGTTATTTCCACCGCTTGAGTCTGTATCAGGCCACCGACGGACCTTTTGGGCGTCTGCTCTTCTACGATCATGCAGCGAGCCTCTATCGGTTCCGTTTTGAGAACTCGGCGGGCTGGCAGTCGGAGATCACCTTCTCGACCACCTCCGCGATTGGCTCTGGGGGAGCGGCGCTGGTGACCTCAGCGGCGGGAACGGACTACGCATATTATGTGACCCACGGCTCTTGCTCTCGGGTTGGTTATACCAACCCCACAAACTATCGGCTGGTGGTGCGGAGTCGAACCGCAGCATCCACCACCTTCACCACAACGACGGATGTGACCTCTTCTTGTTATGACAACTCGGTGGTGGGCATTGTGAATCCTTGTACAGTGGTGGATAGTACAGGGAGCTATGCACATCTGACGTGGTATGTTGTGGACGGCACCAAGCTCCGTTATCGTAAGACGGGCTTGGGGGTGAGCAGCTCGAGTGCGGTGGATGTGGTGTCGGGTGCCAATGTCTCCTCGTATCACAGTGTGGCGGTTCATCCGACCACTTCCGGGGCGCAGCCGGTGGTGATCTACTTTGATCCGACCAACGTGGAGCTGAAGAAGGCCAGCACGACCGATGGAACGACCTGGACCACTGCCACCTGGTTGAAATCGACTCAACTTGGAGGGGTCGCGGTCTCGCCCCAGACCCTGGTGGCGCGGATGGACACTCAGGGTAAGCTGCATGTGATCTTTGTCGCCAATGCTCAGAAGGAGCTGTGGTATGCCACCGACGCCTCGGGTGTGGTGGTGGCCGAGAAGATTCACATAGGGACGGTGGCCTTAAACACTCGGGACGTGAATCAGTTTGGCTTAGCGGTGGATGCTGATCGGAATCCTCGGGTGAGCTTCCCGGATCCGGCTTCGGGCACCTTGCGGGTGTGGCGAGGCAAGCTGCGCACGACAAATTTGGTCTACTGAGCCTACATGTCGAATTCCCCTCCTGGACAAGTCTTTACTCCCCCCTTACTGGCGGCGTTTTTGGTTTCTTTACTCAGGCTTGATCCGTGTCAGCCGTTGAGGCTGTTGGATCCGGCGCTGGGTGCGGGAGCCTTGTTGATGGCCGTGGAGTCGTGGCTGAAAGCGGAGGGGGTGGAGCCGGCGCAGGTTCAGCTCGAGGGATACGAGCTGGATCCGGTGGCCCTTGCGCGTGCGCGTGAGGCTCTGAACGGCTCGCCCTATCGGGTGCAGCTCTGGGAGGGAGACGTACTGCGGGCGTTAGAGCAGGTGAGGGGCTCTTACGATGCGGTGATTGCAAACCCGCCTTATGTGGCATGGCATCGGATTCCGACGGAGATCCGGGTGTCGTTGGAGGGTGCCTCGGCGGTGGCGTATCCGCTGAGAGGGCGTCCTTTGCAGCGCGATGCGCAGCCGGATCTCGCCTTATTTTTTCTGGCTTTGGCGGTGGAGGCGCTCAAGCCGGGAGGACGGCTGCTTTTTATTATGCCGCCGGAGTGGCTGGAAGCTCGACGTGCGGCGTCCTTAAGGAGCTGGCTTCTTGCGCATCTTGAGTGGATGGAGCTGCTGCTCTTGCCGCCCAGTCTGCCGCTCTTTCTGGCTGAGGATGGCCGGGAGATCCAAACCAACGTGATGGTGTTGGTGGCGCAAAAGTGGGGCTGCGCGGATGCACATGGGGACATGCGCGTGCAGCCAGTGTCCGCGCGGTTGACGACGTTGAGCTGGCATCGTCTCTCGGGGCTTCGTGATCTTCACACCCTGACTTCATGGCGGATGCCTGAGCACCGCTTGGTATCACAAGTGCAAGTCAATAAAATGGAAAATGGAAAAAATGACTCGATGGAGTGTGCGCATGAGCATGTCATAGAATCGAGACATGCTGGTGATCAGAGTCCCTGGCGTTTTCCGGAGGTGAAGCATACATTCGTGCATGGAGTACGCGCATCACCTCCATTCTGTGCGCTGGAGAGTGTGCCGGGGATTGAAATCTATGGAGGGCATCAGCCACCGATTCAGTGGTTAGAGTGGCTGAGCTGGCCCTTAAAAGACCTCTCGGCGGAGCTGTGGGAGGTGCGAGCCTATCTTTATCCTGCCTGTGCGCATGCGCGAGCACTGACCGCCTTGCAGTTGGACGCCCCGGACGAGGGCTGGTTGATTTTGCCCATGAGCTGGGACGAGGAGACGTTTCAGCGTCAAGCCCCTCATGCGTATGCGCGGGTGCGAGCGCGAGCGGAGGCGTGTACGGGCGGTGAGCTTCCTGGGCGCTGGTGGATCTTTCCAAACCGTCGTAATATAAAACATCTGGTGGAAACTGCACCGACGCTTTTGTTTGCGCGTACTTCTAAGGACTTGCGCGCGGCGTATGATCCTTGGGGGCGAGCACTTAAGGGGACCAACACCAGCTTACGTCTGGGGTCTGACGCCCTCGTGGGCCTGGAGGCGCTGTGGGCCATGCTCAACAGTGGTCTCTATGCGGCGTGGTCGGGCGGGCTTCCGAGTTATCATGGCCGAGGCGTGCGTCAAGAGCCGCAAGATATCAGGCTCCTGCGTGTGCCGGATCCGCGTCATCCTGGCCATCAAGCAGGGTGGGAGCAGCTTCAGCGTGGGGCACAAGAGGTCTTGGCCAAGCGGCTTGCCCCTGACCTCTGTTTGCCTTTGATCGAGCGGCTTTTGCGGTGAAATGAGCCTCGGCGACTTAAAATTAGTTCACAAGCCGAGGGATATCCGTTATACATAGTCCACTTACGACATCACCTGACCTCAGTAATGCCTGCCGGTTTCCGGTACTGCGACCAGTTCCATCCCCGGCTATTCTCTTCCGACGATGTGATGATTCTATCCCCCGACGCCTGCGCTCGGGAAATTGTGCCATTGGAGGTCTTTATCCTCATGTCCAGTATCAGCCGCCTAGCGGATCGTGCGGTCTCCGAGCTAAACCGCGCCCTTTTGTCTCCATCATCTCAGGAATCCCTCTCTCCTGAGCAGCAGGTGGAGCACTTAATTCGTCGAGCTGCCTTACTCTCTGCGGGTCTGCACTTGGTGCCGGTGCCTTTCAGCGACGTGTTAACCCACACGCCCATCTTGGTCTCTATGGTCTTTGGGATTGGTCAGAAGATGGGGCAGCCGTTGGAGCAGCGGGCGCTTCGGGACGTTATGCGGGACCTGGCGCAGATCTTGGGCTGGGGCGTCTTGGTGCGTCAGGGGAGCTTGACCCTCCTTAAAGTGGGTTTCCCCATTGGTGGTGCGGTGTTATCTTTGCCGGTGGTGTATGCGTGGACCTATGGCATGGGCAAGATGGCGGTGCGTTATTTCCGTTTGCGGGGCGAAAATCAGAGGCTCGATCCGCAATTCCACACCGAGCTGCGCCATGTTTTTGAGCAAGGCAGGATGGAGGGAGAGCAGCTTGCCCGCGCTGAGGGGCTTCGTCGAGCCGCTGCTCAAGCCGTGACGGAGCTGGGTGCTGCCTCCGGCATACATGTTTTTGCCCCTCACGCCGCTGGAGTAGAAAATGCGGGTGTGGGAAAACAAGCCTCTCCACCTCCGCAGAAAGAAGGGGCGGAGGCCGTCGTCGCCCCTCGTCCTGCGGCGGAGAGTGGTTCTGTGCCTGCCGTGTTGCCTTCCGCATCGCCTGCCGTGTCCGCCATCCCCGAGACTTCTGCTGAGACTCGCTTAGGTGTTGGAGCCACCCGCTTGACGCCTGCAAATGGGGCCCCGGGCGCCGTCACGGCACCTGTGCCGTCTGGTGTTATGTATGTTGACACGGTGTCAGTAAATGCCGTGACCCCTGCCAATCCTGCTGTGGCTCCGCACTCTGCGCCCGGCACCGCGACTGCATCCCCTTCTACCGGTACAACCCCGGTGAGTGTGGTGTCTCCTGCTGGAGCTGCGCCCAGTGTTGTTTCCAGTGCTGCGCCCAGTGTTGTTTCCAGTGCTGCGCCTGTCTCTCGCGCCTCTTCAGATGGCGTGACCCCCGGCGTCTCCGCGCCTGCTGCCTCGGCGGGAGCGTCGCGTGCCCCAGAGCTTACTGCGCGGGGGGGAGCCGTGAGCACTTCTCCAGCACCGGCTCCGGTGGCGCGACCGGCCCTCTCCGCTGCGACGGTCTTGAGCAAGCAAGGGGAGTCTTCTCAGCCATCTGCACCGGTTGGAACTAAAACAGACACTCGGATTCAACTAAAACAGGGCGATGTGCGGTCCAGCCTCAACGTGGAAGCCACACCGGATCTTTCTCCACGCACATGGACGCAAAGCAAGCCAGCGGCGGAGCATTCAGCAGCACGGGGTGGAGGGGCAGGCACTGCGCCAGCGGTGACGTCCGGTCAAAAGGGAGAGGCCGGAAGGCAGGAGCCCTCCGTGCGCACCCCTGGAGCGGCTGGCGTCTTGGCAACCAGCCCGCGAGCTGCCGCGCCGGCCTTAGATATGACCTCGATGGATGCCCTCAGCTCGACCACTTCTGCCCCCTCTTCCGCTGCGGTGAGTGTTGCGCCCTCCGCTAATCCAGCGAGTTCTCCAGCGAGTTCTCCAGCGAGTGCAGCAGTTTTATCTGCTCCAGCACCGACCGCACCGGTTAATATCGCACCGGTTATTACCGCAGGTAAGCCGAGCAAGCCTGTGTCTGAAGGGGTGACGCCGCGTCCACTCTTCCCGGAGACGGTGCGGGGTGCGGCTGAGCCTGTGTCCAAAGCAAATCCTTCTCGTTTGGAGCCCGCCCGAGCGGAGCATATGACGACGCCCCTGAGTGCGTTGGACCTGCCTTCTGCTCCGCCGACATCTGAGCTGCGCCGTGGGGTAGGTGATAAACGGAGTGAGCAGCCTATGCGCTCTGAAGCATCGGAAGGCCGTCCCCAGTCTGCACGGATGTCACCGCGTGAAGCGCAGGCAGATCGGTATGCGGGCTCAAACATTCAACAAGAGCTGGCCAGCCGAGCGCTTCCGTCGGAGGCTCAAGAGCTGCTCCAGAGTCGGTTTTTTGAGGGGTTACCGGCGGCTCCTGCTGTCCCCGAGAAGCCGGTGGAGACCGTGCGGCCTCCCCGTTGGAAGCAAGTGGACTTACGCGCTGAAAATCGGAAGCCCGAGGTGGTGCGCAAGACAGGGCTCCGGCGTGATGAGCAGGAGCCGGTCAAGGTGGAGCCACCCCGAGTGGAAGTGCGTCCGGTGGGTCCGCGTGTTGAGTCGCCCCGTGCGCCCAGCTTTTCGCCTTCTCCAGCGGCGGAGGCACTCTTCAATAAGATGAAAGACGTGCCCGTGAATGCGACCCGCTCCAGCTTGGATTCTCTGTTTCCGGGGTTAAACAGCAAACGTTCGGTGGCCCCGATGAGAGAGGAGTCCACGGGGGCGAGTGGAGAGGGAAGCTCGCGTAACCCGTCTCCAGTGGCACCAGCTTCTCGACCGGAGCCGCGTGTTGGCGCATCGGCTCCCGCAACGGCGGCATCGGCTCCAGCTTCGCAGAGTGGGCCACGCCCCGCTGTCTCACTCACAACAGCTCCAGCCGCCCCGGTTTCAGCCGCCCCGAGTGGGCCACGCCCCCCTGTCTCGGCCACATCAGCTCCAGCAACTCCGGTTTCAGCCGCCCCGGTTTCAGCCGCCTCATCTCCAGCAGAAGCTGCTTCCTCTAGGCTCACCGAAAAGCCGGTGGTGGCGGAGGTGTCGAGCGAGCGTCCTCTGCCCTCGAAGGGGGGAGCGCTGGCCTCTGTTCCTGCTCCATCGGAGCGGGCTGCCGATCCTGCCGAGCTTGTGCCCGTGACCTTTAAAGTGGACTCTGGCATGAACGATCTGATCGAAGAGGTTGTACCGGCGGAGCGTCCCGCGCGTGTGGAACCGCCCCGTCGGGCTGTACCTTCGCGTCCTGTGGAGGCACCACCGGCCCCCCGTCCGGTCTCTGCGCGTGTGTCGGAGGTGGCCACTGCTCCACGTCCGCTTTTTGGTGGAGAGCTTCCGTCCTCTCGTCCGTCGGGAGAGAGGGTGACCGGCGACCGGACCTCTGCTCGACCGGAGCGTGGTTACCGTGAAGAGCGTGCCGACCGTGACGAGCGTTTCGGTCGGGATGATCGGTTTAACCGTGAGGATCGGTTCAATCGGGATGATCGGTTTAATCGCGACGACCGGAGCTTCAACCGAGACGACCGAGGTTTTGGACGCGACGACCGAAATTTTGGACGCGACGACCGCTTCAACCGAGACGACCGCCCGCGTGATGAGCGGAGCCGGGATGACCGTTTTAACCGAGACGACCGAGGTTTTGGGCGAGATGACCGCTTTAGCCGGGATGATCGCGGCTTCAACCGGGATGACCGCTTCAGCCGGGACGACCGCCCGCGTGATGAGCGGAGCCGGGACGACCGCTTCAGTCGAGACGAGCGTGCTCGTGTGCCGCGTGGTGGCTCCGAGCTCGAAGAGCGTTCTAACATGGTGCCGATGCTGCCGGAGCTGGGGCGTTCTTCATTGGAGGTCATCTCCAGCACCCCTGACCGACCGAACATGAGCCTAGAGGAGCGGCGGGAGCTCCTGCGCCGTCTCCAAGAGGAAAAAACGAAGCCTGTGGCGAGTGGGGTTCCGTCGCCTCGAGTGGACGGGCTGCTCACGAAGTCTGGACCGATGAGTGCTCACGAGCAGCCGTCAGCTCTGAAGTCCGAAGTGGGCCCCTCCAGCTCGACGGAACCGAAGCCGGTGGCAGCGGAACCGAAGCCGGTGGTGGTGGCAACAAAACCAGCCGTAGCGGAGTCTAAGCCGGTGGTTGAAGAGTCTAAGCCGGTGGTGGCGGCGACAAAACCAGCCGTAGCGGAACCGAAGCCGGTGGTTGAGGAGTCTAAGCCGGTGGTGGCGGCGACAAAACCAGCCGTAGCGGAGTCTAAGCCGGTGGCAGCGGAACCGAAAGCCGCCACTAAACCGGCAGAAAAAGCCGCCGCTAAACCGGCAGAAAAAGCCGCCGATGCACCCACCCAGAAGGCGAGTGCAGCCAAAGCCGTCACCCCACGGGCTGGAAAGGATGTCTCTCGGCGTGAGGGAGACGCGGAAGCGCTCAAAGAGGCGGGCGCGAGTGTCACAGCCCCTGAGTCGAAGGGCCGAAAGACCGATGCCGTCAAGGAAACCCCGGCTGCCCCTGTCGCCCCGGTGGTGAGCAGTGCCCCTCGTCCGTGGAAACCTGCCGCTCGTGCGAGCGAAACAACGGGGGAGGAGCCTGTCGCTCCTGCGGTCCAGCTCACGCCAGCAGCGGCGGTGTTGGGTGCTCCCGGTTTGGCCACACCCTCCAACGGGAGCGCCTCTCCCTCGCGAGCGCCTGAGCCTACGAGTGTGACCTCCTCAGCTCTAGCCAGCGTGGTCCCAGCCAGCGTGGTCCCAGCGGGCGTGGTTTCCGTGAACCCAACTCCAGCCAAGGCCGAGAAGCCTGTGGTCTCCCCTGTACGAGCCCTTCCCGCACTGCCTCCAGAGCTGTTTGAGCCGGTGGTGCCGCCGGTTCGGCGCCGAGGTCGTCCCTCCATCAAGGATCTGGAATTTGAAGCAGCGGCTCGGGAAGCAGCGGCTCGGGAAGCAGCGGCCACTGCCTCAGCGCCAGCCGCCGCGACTCCAACGGCGAAGGGGGATGCTGGCGTGACTCAGAGCAGTGCAGAAGTCTCGCTGCCCCGGCCAGCTGTTATTGGCTGGAACGACAGCCCCATGCGCTTGGAAGCGGCGCTCAAAAACGCGGCCCCTCGTCCTGTAGAGTCGCCTCGTCAGCGGCGAGCCTCCTCCGACGTGTCTCCCGAGGCGTCGGCTGTCGAGTCCACGAGTCCCGCTCAACCGGCTGGCAGACGCTCCTCAAAAGCGACCAAGACCGACAGTCATGCAGGTGGAGCTGTGGACGGCAAGAGCAGCGATGCCTGAGTCGTCCGCTCCGCTTCAGGTGTGAGTACACGAGAGCCCCCACCGGGGCTCTTTGTGTTTATGGGGGGCGTGTGGGGCGTGTTAAATTCCGATGTAGAAAGAGTGATTGAGGATGAGACCACTCCCAAGACCAGGCGGCACGGGAAGCTAAAGCGCGGCAACTGTCCGTGTCCCGGGGGCTAAAAGCTGAGCCTGGAGGCCACTGCCAGCGGAACCGATCTGAAGTGCCTGCCCAAGCTGGCGAGCATTTCGATGCACATACCCCAGTCCTCGGCGGCCCGAAGGCTCCTCGTCTGCAATACTGGTGATCCAGCCGACATCCTTTTCTCCCGCGAACAGACGCTGGCCGACCTGGGCTTCGAGCGGAAGCTCAAAAGCGGTCAACATCCAGTTCACATGGCCCCTGGACTTGACCCGGCACACCACCTCCTGGCCGATATAGCAGCCTTTTTTGTAGTGAATGGCCCGAGACTCCAGCAGCTCGCCCGCCTCGAGCGGGATATTTTGGGGTCCAACGTCTGTGCCCACTTGTGGGATGCCATATCGAATCCGCACCACATCAAAGGCGCGCTCGCCCACGGGGACGGCACCTGCCACACTCAACGCCCGCCAGATCGGCTCATAGTGGACCCACGGCATAAACAGCTCGAAGCCGCTCAACCCCAGTGTGTCCTCTGCTGCGATCAAGAGCTCTCCTTCGCTCAGCGAGTGAGCCATCAGTGAGTGTGGTTCTGTTGGCAGGGTGACCCCAGGAAAACAGCGCCGCAGCACCTCCGCCGCCTGTGGGCCTTGAAGGGAGAGCTGCGCCAGCTCTTCAGAGATCTCTTGCCACGTCACTTTATCCGCGATCAGGAACTTCTCGAGCATCTCACGCCCCGCCTGCGCCACCTGGGGAGAGAACGTCAGCAGGAGTTTCTCATCGAACACATACACCGTCACATCGGCCACCACTTTTCCCTGCGTGGTCAGCAGCAGCCCATACGTGCCTTGACCTGCTACCAGGGACTTCAGCTCGTTGCTGAGCATGCCGTTGAGAAAGCGCACCCGATCTTTGCCATGCGCTTCTACACGCCGAAAAGAGGAGTGTTCAATCAGACCTGCGCCTTGCTCCAGTGCTTCGACCTCGCGCTGTACGGGGCCATACGCGAGCACCCGCCGAAAGTTTTCCTGAGCCACAAGCACACTGCCCAGCGTCTGCTCAAGCTGAGCGATCAATTCAACCCTCATAAGTACATCTCCACGATCAGATATCAAACTAAAATGCCGAAGAGCCTGCCTGTCTTTCCTCCACTTCGGACACATACGAGCGCAGGAGTAGACTGGCCGTGGCTTCTTTGGTGGCCAGCGGCACATTGTGGACATCACACACCTTCAAAGCCGCTGAAAAATCGAGCTCATGCGGGTGTGCAGTCAGGGGATCTCGCAGAAAGATAACCGCGCTTATCTCTCCTGTCGCCACCCATGCACCGATTTGCAGATCGCCGCCACGAGGCCCGCTGAGCACCTTAGAAACGGAGAGCGCCAGTGTTTCTTCCAGCAGCATTCCGGTGTGTTCGGTTGCCACCAACCGATGCGGAGCCAGCAGCGCGCGCCAAGGCCGCACCACTTCCATCAGCTCATGTTTTTTGGCATCATGGGCAATCAACGCAATGGAGCGCATGATTTCTCCTGTGGGTTGATGAAAGAAGCGTCGGAGCAACGCACTGCTTGGACAGTGTCGGGCAGGATTTTACCACTCCGTTTAGGCAAGACGGGGTAAAAAGGGGCAACGTGCGGGTTACTTCATACGAGTAGGTGCAGGCAAGCTCTTTGCCGGAGCGTGTGTTCCTGTCGGTGTTCCTCCTGGGTCCACTCACCCGTTGGGGGGGATGATCTCACAGAGCCGCTCAGCCGTCACAGACCCCCCCGCACCACCAATGCAAAGGGTTGAGGCCCTTGAACAATGCGCGAAGGTTTGACCCGAACCGTCCAAGTGCCCGCTTGGGGGCTCAGCACCAGCACTTGCTCATGGGTATTGACCGCATCGGCACTTCCACCCGTGACCGACTCTCCCCGACGGAAGACGTTGCCGAAGAAGGTTCTCCGAGGCCCTTCCACAATCAGATCCAGATTGTTTACTAAGTTGGTGGTGGCAGCGGGGCTGGAGGGCGCATCGGTCCAGCTTAAGGTGACTTTCAGCGGCTGGCTCGTGTCTCGAACCGTAAAGGTGAAGACCTGCGGGGCTTCTGAGCTGGAGGAAAACCCACTTCCTTCATCTACCACCGAGAGTTTCTCTTTGTCACCGGGCAGCGGCAGCACCGCGTTGAGGTTGATGCGGCCCCACCCTTGATCCATGCCCGGGAAGTTCTGCGCGCCCGTCATGTTTTCGCCGGAGTTGAGCAACGTTGCGCGGATCAGCGCCGCACTGGGGGAAAATGCACGACTGAGATCCGGCGTGCCTGAAGGGTAATAACCATCCATAAAATACTGTCGTACCAACGCCGCCGCACCCGCTGCAAGCGGAGCGGCATAGCTGGTTCCAGAGCCCGTATCCAGCCCACAATTTTGGGTGCTGATGTTGCCATCCGAGTCTGCCGACGTATTATTCGCAGGTGCCATCAGGTCTGGCTTGAGCCGATTATCCGTGGTGGGCCCTCGACTCGAGAAGCTGGAGATCGAGTTTAATCCCATCCCGTTGACCGTTCCACCAATCGAGAGGGCATTTTTGGCCGTCGAAGGGCTGCCGACCGTTGCCGCGCCCGGGCCAGAGTTTCCAGCAGCGAAGAGCAGCAGAAAGTCTCGATGCTCCCACATGAAGGTATCCACATCTTGCGAGCCCACCGAATAGTTGTTTTGAGACGAAGAATTCTCGTTATCACCCCACGAGTTCGTGTGGATCCGAGCACCTTGTGCATACGCTTGCGCAAAGATAGGCTTGAGGTCCACCACGGGGCAGCCTAATCCGGGGAGATCGCCACAATTATCAGTGCTAAAACCACCATCTTGCACCACAAACCGCGAGAGTGGCGCGACACCATCATCTTCATCATGCACGCCCAGCGTGAGCAGATTGTCACCGCCGATATTGCCACCGACGTGGGTTCCGTGACCATGACTGTCGTAAGCCGAAACATTTGAAGGAGAATCTTTGCTCCACAGGAAATTGTAGGCCACCACTTTCCGGTGTTTGTTGTCAAAGGCTGTGCCCCCGTTGACATTTGTCACCACCGAAGGCTGCGCGGGATCGCGGAAGAAGCAGGCATCCACATCCAATCCCGTATCGATATAACCCACCACCTGCCCTTGCCCCAGCAGCCCTGCATCCGCCAGCACCAGGGGCGCAGAGGCCGAGCCGTTCTGCACAATCGGCACCGCTTGAAGATTGGAGAGCTTCACCGTCCCCCTCAGCTCAGCATAAAACAGCTCAGACCATCCTGCCAGCTTCGGCAAGAGCTGTATCAAGCTCTGAGCCTCCAGCTTAAACGCCACGCGCGGGGTGTGCATCGGGAGCACCGAACCTGCCGGGCGAGTTTTGCCCGGCACGACCTGCTGCGGCGTGATGCCCAGCCGCTGAAGCTCTGCCCGAACCGATGCCTCCTGAACCCCCGAAAAAAGGTGAAGCACCACCCCCACACGGCCCTCATCGCCTCGGAGTGCCCGCAGCTCCGGCGAGATCCTCCATTCCGGCTGGAATTGCCACTGCCCCTGCCCATCCTTCAGCCCATGCCGTTGGCTCAGCAAAAGCAGGGCGCTTTCGGTCCCACGCACCACATAGAGGTCGCCCGGAAGCCACGTCTCTAAGCGAAGCCCTACGGACTCCACCCGCCGAAGCACCTCGGTGGCGGTGCCAGGCATACGCACCAGCCACGTCGTGGGGGAAACAACCCCTTGACCGGTCGTGGTTCGCGAGGTGCCTTCAGCTTGGGCGCTGCGGAGGCCCTGCTCTGGTCCAGCTACACCGGTAGACGCCCCACTCAGCAGCAGAAGACTCGCCAGCATTTGGCGTGTGCTGAGCCATCGAAATCCGCTCCGAAGTGGCCTTAATGCACGACTGCGGCTCAGACAAGCATCAAAAGGGGATCCCCAAGTCGTCATAGCGTTCTCCTCACATGACAAGAGAGTGTCAAAAGGGGCGATCTCACACACGCTCTCATCATAGCCGGGGTTCGTACACACCGCTACAGTCTCGGTAATAATTTATGAAAATAAAGCACTTCTAGCTTGCCAGTATTTGACATCGATGGCATTTGGTGGCTTAGTATTGACCAAATAGGCAAATTAACATGTCAGAATTGCTTAAAATTCGAGTGCCATTCTCTTTGTGACTGCGTGCCCGTCTTCCAGTCTGCTCCTGCTCGTCTATCTGTGCGTTGCCCGGTGTCCCGCGCGGACAGGACCCCGAAACATTCAGAATGTCAATGATGTCTGATCAAAATGCGTGTGAAAAGCATGGTTCATCGTGCACTTTCTGGCCATTACTCGGATCAATGTTGCCGAATGTGGCAAAGTAGGTGATATTAAATTCGTAGGTCGCGGGACATCTTCAAGTCCATAAAAGCATTTTGATATGGCAGGAGTGTCCATTTTTCTAGGGAGGGCCCATGCTCCACCGTCGCTCCATCCGCCCACTCACATATCTGGTGTCGTGCATGGCACTGGTCCTGAGTGTGCCATCGCTTCAGGCGGCTGACCTGATCCTCAACGGGACAACCTTCGCCGCTTACGGCAATCGAACGTATGATCGTGTCATCTTGACCAACGGGGCCAAGATCCAAGTCGTCAATTACAACGGAGACTCCGCCTCGGGAACACTCATCCTCAACGCCAAAGAAGTCAGCGTGGATGCCACCTCGTCCATTGTGGCAGACTCTGCGGGCTATCGTGGCATAGCGGGTGCCCCTGGGGAACAACAAGCCAACACCAGCGGCGGCGGAAGGGGTGGCGCCTGCTGTCAAGACGCAGGCGGTGGTGGCGCCTACGGAGGTGCCGGCAGCGCAGGTGCCCGAGATGGCTGTGGCCTCGTAGAAGGCAATGGTGGCAACGTCTATGGGACTGCCACCGGTGACGATATCTTACGAGGCTCGGGAGGTGGCTCCAGCGGCACCGCCGACGGGGATCTCGGGGGCCCCGGTGGTAATGGGGGAGGGGTGATCGCCATCTACGCGCCCAAGGTGACCATCGCCGGGACTCTTTCGGCAAATGGAGCCGCCGGTGTGGTCTACGAAGGAGACTCCTCCGGAGGTGGCGCAGGCGGTGGCATCCTGATCCGAACCGGCATCCTCTCCGTGACCGGAACGGTGCGAGCCAATGGAGGCGCCGGTGTCACTGCCGATGACTTCTCCGGCGGCGGCGGCGGCGGACGCATCAAGTTCATCTTTGATCAAGGTTCAACCGCAGGTGCAACCCTCGAAGTGAACGGCGGGCCCGTGGTCGCTGGATGCACCACTGCCAAAGCGGGAGGCACCGGAACGTATCGCACCCGCGCCATCGACTATGATGGGGATGGTGTCACCTATGCGCAGGGAGACTGTGATCCCACCAATGCATCGGTTAAACCCGGTGCCACCGAACAACCTGACGGCCTCGACAATGACTGTGATGGCACGGTAGACGAAGGCACCATCAACTATGACGATGACTTGGATGGTTTCTCTGAAGCTCAAGGAGACTGTGAAGACACCGATCCCGATGTCTATCCAGATGCCACCGAGCTGCCAGACCTCGCCGACAATGACTGCGATGGTGTGATCGACGAAGGCACCAATCTCTATGATGACGATGGTGATCAGTTTACGGAGCTCGATGGAGACTGTAACGACGCCAACGCCGATACCTATCCCAGCGCACCTGAGCTTGAAGACGCACTCGACAACGACTGTGATGGCGCAATTGACGAAGGCACTGCCGCTTACGACGACGATGGAGATGGTGTCACCGAAAACGCAGGTGACTGCAACGATGCCAATGCAGGCGTTAACCCCAATGCCGCCGATGGCCCCGGCTGTGATGGCATCGACAACAACTGTGATGGCAAAACCGATGTGGGAAATACCTGCTATGATGATGACCTCGACGGTGTGACCGAGCTCAACGGTGACTGTAACGATGCCAATGCAGCCATCAACCCAACAGCGGCTGAGATCGAGGATGGCATCGACAACAACTGTAACGGCAAAGTAGACGAAGGCACCGCTGCCTACGATGACGACGGTGACGGCTTTACCGAAAAGGGTGGAGACTGTAACGACGCTTCTCCCAGTGTCAATCCTGGGGCCAATGATGGACCCGCTTGTGATGGCATCGACAACAACTGTGATGGTGCCATAGACGTCGGAAATAGCTGCTACGACGATGATGGAGATGGCATCACCGAAGACAACGGCGACTGCAATGACGCCGACGCGGCCATCAAACCTTCCGCCACGGAGGTGGAGGATGGCATCGATAACAACTGCAACGGAAAAGTGGATGAAGGCACCGCTGCCTACGATGATGACGGAGATGGATTCACCGAAAAGGGTGGAGACTGCAACGACGCCTCCGCCTCTGTCAATCCAGGCGCCGCCGATGGCCCCGCCTGTGATGGCATCGACAACAACTGCGATGGCAAAGCCGATGTCGGCAACACCTGCTACGATGATGATGGTGACGGTGTCAACGAAGACAACGGCGACTGCAACGACAAAGATCCTGCCATCAAACCCACTGCCACTGAGATCGAGGATGGCATCGACAACAACTGCAACGGCAAGGTGGATGAAGGCACCGCTGCCTACGATGACGACGGTGACGGCTTTCCCGAAAAGGGAGGCGACTGCAACGACGCTTCCGCCTCTGTCAATCCAGGAGCCGCCGATGGCCCCGCCTGTGATGGCATCGACAACAACTGCGATGGCAAAACCGACGTGGGGAATACCTGCTATGACGATGATGGTGACGGTGTAAACGAAGACAGCGGCGACTGTAACGATGCCGACGCCAACATCAAACCCGGTGCTGCTGAGATCGAAGACGGGATTGATAACGATTGTGACGGCAAAACTGACGAAGGAACAGCCGCTTACGATGATGACAACGACGGTTACACCGAAAAGAATGGTGACTGTGATGACGCCAATGCCTCCATCAACCCGGCTGCAACCGATGGCCCTTCTTGTGATGGCATCGACAACAACTGCGACGGCAAGATTGATGTGGGCAATACCTGCTACGACGATGATGGTGACGGCTTCTCAGAAGAGAAGGGCGACTGTAACGACGCCGATGCCACCCTCAACCCTGCTGCTGCCGAGGTCGAAGATGGCATCGACAATGACTGTGATACCCTCGTGGACGAAGGCACACGCGCCTATGATGACGACGGAGATGGTTACAGTGAAAATGCAGGAGATTGTGCCGATGACGATCCCACCCGCGCTCCCAACGTGCAGGAAAAGCCCGATGGCATCGATCAAGACTGCGATGGTACAGTAGACGAAGGCACCGTCAACTATGACGACGATGGAGATGGATTCTCCGAAGTGAAGGGCGACTGCGACGATGCGGTGGCCAGTGTCTATCCAGGTGCCACTGAAAACGCCAATGGCATCGACGACGACTGTGATGGCACCGTCGATGAGGGCACCAGCCTCTACGACGATGATGGTGATGGTTATACAGAAGCTCAAGGGGACTGCAACGACGCCGTCGCCACCACCTATCCTGCTGCTCCTGAAGTCGAAAATGGGGTGGACGACGACTGCGATGGCATCATCGATGAAGGCACACGCGCCTACGACGACGACCAAGATGGGTTCACCGAAAATCAAGGCGACTGTAACGACCTCAACCCAGACATCTCCCCCAGCGATGCAGAGCTTCCCAACGGCATCGACGATGACTGTGATGGCATCATCGATGACAATACCGGCCTCTATGACGATGATGGAGATTCTTACACCGAAGCCGAAGGTGACTGCGCCGATGACGACCCCACCCGTTATCCCACGGTGGAAGAGCTCCCGGATGGCATCGACCAAGACTGCGACGACCTGATCGATGAGGGCACGGAAGTCTACGATGACGATCAGGATGGATTCTCTGAAGTGGAGGGTGACTGCGATGATGCCAGTGCCCTGACCTTCCCCAACGCCACTGAGATCGGAGACGGTCAGGACAATGACTGTGATGGTCTCATCGACGATGGTGTGGACACAGTGGATAACGATGGAGACGGCTTCAACGAGCTCGATGGAGACTGTGACGATGAGGATCCCAACATCTCTCCCAGCGCCACTGAGACCGAAGATGGCATCGACAACAACTGCAACGGCACCGTCGATGAAGGCACTCCCGCATACGATGACGATGGGGATGGATACTCTGAAGTGTTGGGAGATTGTGACGATCTCTCCACCAGCACCTATCCCAATGCGCCGGAGCTGGAGGACGGCATCGACAACGACTGTGATGGTAGCGTAGACGAAGGCACCAACATCACCGATGATGATGGGGATGGTTATTCCGAGCAGCAAGGAGACTGCAACGACTTGTCCTCGGAGATCGGTCCTCAAGCTACAGAAGTAGCCGATGGTATCGATAACAACTGCAATGGTGTCATCGACGAAGGCACCGAAGCGTTTGACGATGATGGGGATGGTTACTCCGAGCTGAACGGGGACTGCGACGATACCAATGCCAATGTTTATCCTTCTGCCACGGAAATTCCGGGCAATGAGATCGATGACAACTGCGATGGTATCAACGAAGAGCTGCCCGAGGAGACGCCCACACCGGAGCCTTCACCCGATCCGTCTACTACGCCCGATCCGTCTGCCACGCCCGATGTGGCCACTCCCACGCCCGAAGGTGAAGACAATCCCGCCCCGACGCCCACCGTGGCCCCCGAGGTGAGCTTGCCCCCGACCGATCCCGAAACGGGTGGATGTGGCTGTGATACCCAGTCCACCACCTCCTTGTCCCCGCTCGCGGTTGCCTTCTTGGGCTTGGCCCTGTGGGGCATGCGTCGCCGCCGAAGCTGATTCGGTTGTCACAACACACTTGCCCACACACGCCTGACCACACACGCCTGCCCACACACGCCTGCCCACACACGCCTGCACGCGCACGAAGTTGTGTGACGAACGCCAGCAACACTCGAGCCTGACCTGTATGTTAATCCGACCAGAGCGCGGTGGCTCCTCGTGCTACCCAGTAAGCTCGAGCTTCTTCAAAGCTGCTAAACCGTTGGCGGAGCTCTACATAATATCGGTAAGGTCGAATGGCGGCACGCATGGCGGGCTTCATTGACGGGGGAGGGGTCTCATCGCGGTTGAGTGCCGGACCAAAATCCTCCAGCATCACCGGATTGTCGGCAAACAGCACCACCTCAAAGTAGATCACATAGCGGCCTTCCGTAATCACCCCTTCGCGGCGAATGACGGCCACCAAGGGATCGCGGTCTACGCTGACCCGCCCCAGCCGCCGGAGCCGCTGCTCGAGCTGCGACAGCCAGCGTTCAATCCATGTGATCAGCCATTGGAGCACCCTGTTCTTCCTCTGCGGTTGGCGGATGTGGCGGTGGTGCGTGAGAGGTGATACTAGCGCCCTGCTCTCACCCCTTCAATGTTTTTTCCCTCCCGGATGCCTTCTGTAACCCTTCGACCTCAGATTGACACCCTCGAGCCTGCCGGTTATCCTCGCAGTGCGCTCCGAGCCTGCAATGGCTGACGCCGGGGAGTCTTCTGCTTATAAACCGTTCGCCGCATGTTGGGGGCGGAAAAGAGGAGGTGCTGATGTTTGATCGTGCATCCAGACTCGAGAGACGGTTCAGGCAGATTGGACAGGAGCTGGAGCCGCTGGCGCTGCAAGCCGAAGATCAATCCGGCCTCTTGACCCTCGAGCAGGAGCTCTTCACCGGCGCGCGTGCCCATCGTTTTTTGGGATACTACTCTGAAAAGGGGATCCTCACCGCTCTCGACGCCTATGGGATCTCGGCGGCGCTTCGACCGAAGGGCATTCCGAAGCTGATCATCCGCTGTATCTTGGACGACCCGTCACATCATCGGGTGCTGATCTACAAGAGTGCCAAAGCCACGCCCGATGACTTGCTGGTGGACCTGGCCCTCCACGTTGCGGCGGGGGTCGAAGTGGCCCATGTTTCGCAGCGCAGCCCTGTAAGGTTATTGGTCATCGACTGGCTTATGTTACAAGATCCGCGCCTTCCCCCCGACAACAGCAACCTCTTTCCGGGCCAGAAACATCCGGGATTAGGGCTGGGGATGGAGTTTGGCGCGCTGCTGGGCCAGATTGCGCGGCGGTTACACTTAGATGGACTGCTGACGTATCCCGCTTGGTATCACAACGCGGCTTTTTACCAGCTCCGTTACCAGTATCTCAATCCGGTGGTGCAGGGAGGGTTTGAGGCTCTTCAGCAGGATCTGGGTGAGCTGGAGCAGATCACGGCATCCTGGGCGGTGGAGCTGGGCTGTGTCTTGGAGCATCAAGCCGTCGAAAACTCTCCGACAGGGCAGCTCACCCATGTGTTGAGCTGGCAAGGCCGGCCCATGTTGTGGCCTCATGCGCCTGTCTTGGCCGCCCTCTTTGACCGTCCGGCTTGGCGAGGTGCGCGGGATGCCATGCGGGCGGGTGTTCATTATTCGGTGGATTGGGACCGGCTGAAGAGACTTCGGCCTGGACTTCCGACCACCGGCTCGGGAGGAAAATAGTGGCGGATCTTTCCCAGGGCTCCCGTGGGCCCGCCTCGGCCCCTGTTGCGGGTGTCGGACAGCGAAGTGTGGTCGGTTTTTTGTGGATGTTTCTCCAGACCACCGGAGCGCGTTTGGCTTCTGCGCTGGGTCAAGTGGTGCTCGCCCGTTTGCTCACCCCCGAAGATTTTGGTCAAGTGGGTTTGGCCAACACAGTTTTTGCCTTTGCAACGGTCTTAAGCAACCCTGGTCTCGAAGACATTCTGGTGCAGCGAGGGGCACGTTTTACCCGTTGGGTGAATGCCGCTTTCTGGATGTCCACCGTGGCGGGATGTTTGGCAGCGCTGGGCATGCTGCTGGTCTCCCCGTTGGCTGCGAAGCTCTATGAGACCCCGGGCCTCCCTGCCTTGATCGGTGTCTTGGCCGTAAATGCCTGGGTCACAGCCCTGACCACCGTGCCTCAAGCCCAGCTTCGTGCGCGCATGGAGTTCAAACTCTTGGCAACCACCGGGGTCTTGGCCGCCGTCTTACATGTGGTGCTGGCGGTCCTCTTTGCGGTGATGGGGCTGGGGGCGTTGAGTTATGTCCTGCCATTGCCCATCTCGGGTGTGGTGCGTGCGGCCCTGCTGTGGCGTGCCACACGACCGACATTGTTTCTGAACCCGAGCCTGCGCCGCTGGAAACGTCTCTTGCCGGATACCTCCTCACTCTTTCTAAGTCGGCTCTTGGGCAGCATGGTCTCTCAGGGAGACTATGTTCTGTTGGGCATCCTCGCCTCCGCCGAGCAGGTGGGGCTCTACTATTTTGCCTTTAATCTCTCGCGGCAGGTGGTACAGGTTTTTACCGTAAACCTCTCGAGTGTGTTACTTCCGGCGCTGAGTGCTCTCCAAGCGGAGCCGGAGCGGCAGATGCGGGCTGCGGTGCGTGCATCTTCGCTCTTAGCGGTCCTGACCATCCCGTTGTGCCTGGGCCAAGCGGCCATCGCCGAGCCGATGGTTCAGCTTCTCTTTGGCAAGCAGTGGCTGGAGTCCATCCCGATGTTGCAGCTCCTGATGTTGGGAACGGCCATCAATGCCCCCGCTTGGATGAATGTCAACTTGCTCCAGGCGCAGGGGCGGCACTCAATGGTGGGCCGGATTCAGCTCTTTGCGGCCTCCACCTTTCTGTTTTGGGTGGCACTCGGAGCGTTGTGGAAAGAGGGGCTGGGGGTGGCGCTTGCGTCCTCTTGGGCCATCTCAATCTCCAGTCTGGTGGGCATCTATGTGGCCATTCGTCCGGCAGGGGGAGGGCTCAACGAGCTCTTGAGCATCTACCAGTGGCCATTTCTATTGAGCCTGTTGTCGATTGGTGGGGCTTGGGGGGTGACACA
Source organism: Myxococcota bacterium (assembly GCA_046075485.1). Taxonomy (GTDB): domain Bacteria; phylum Myxococcota_A; class UBA796; order JAJRTE01; family JBJTQF01; genus JBJTQF01. The sequence continues at coordinate 80,703 of JBJTQF010000333.1, forward strand.
CGCGATCCCGCTGCTGCACGTTCATCCGCTGGTGGAGCTGCTGACGGTGATGGCGCTCAGCATTCCGGTCTATTTTGTGGGGGTGAGAATGGCCATGCCAGCCCTTTGGAGAGACCTTTTGCAGCAGCTACAGAACTTAAGAGCTCGACGAGGGGCTAGAGTGTGAAGCTGAGCCGCTCATGTGCCTCTGCAATTCCTGCCTCAGCGTCTCGCCAGAAGAGAATCGCACCTGCCACCAGCGTCAGATAGCCACTGTCTAGTTTGAGCGGAAGATGGTCCAGACAGGAAAAGCGTACCATCTGCTCTTGCAGCCATTGTTCTCCCAGCGCCAGCTCTTGCGGGGGCAGCGCCGCATACGGGGCATCTCCGAAGACCTCTGCACAGCCATCTTCCAGCGACAGCCCCCCTTCAGGATCCACAAAACTCAGCCCTTGCAGCCGGCAAATGCGTGGCCGAGCCTCGTAAAGCTGGCAAGCGCCGTCATTTCGCAGTGCTGCACAGCTATCGATGAGCTGAGACAAGAGGTGTTTGCCCCGCCGACTGAGCATCCGCACATCGTATGGAAAGGTGAGCGCCTCCCCCATCTTGTGGAGCTGGTCAAGTCGTTCTTGAGCCCGCTGCTCGAGCTGAGTGCGTATCTCGGTGGAGAGCTTGAGCAATCCATTGCCGAGCCGCCATAGATCCAAGACCGTGATCTCAAACCCCGACACACAACACGACGAACATCCTTGTGCGCAAGGCAGCACCCCCGGGTGATGCGCTCGCGTATGAGAAAAGCTCTCTTCGATGGGATTGAGCAGGGCTGCATCCAGCCGCTCCAGCGTCAAAACTGCCTTAGACGACGGCCACATAATGCCCCCCGTGGCTTAAATTTCCAGCTTCAGAGTGCCAGAAGCTTCTCAGACTGTCAATTAATGCGTGTATGCGCGCAGCCACGCACGGAGCTGTTGACGGAGGGAATGCTTGTGTTCAAGATGAAGAGAATGGCAGCCTGCCGTTTTATACGCCGTCGATCCCAGTCCTATCAGACAGGAGCACCTATGAGGTCTCAGCGCACCTTTGCATATCATCTTCAGCCCCTGATGGCTGGACTGCTCCTCTTGGGCTTGCTGCTGACCAGCGCGTGTAGCTCCACGGAGGCGCCGGTCGGTCAAGGTCGTCCAGAGATCACGCTCTCAACCTCGGAGCTGAGTTTTGGCACCGTTTCGTATGGCGAGCTGGCGACTCGAACCTTTGCGCTGGCCAATAATGGTACAGGCCCCCTGACCATCTCCTCGTTGGTGCTGCGTCAGTCCGCCGACGGGGGATTTGTGATGAACGCCGAAGGGCTTGACGATCCCCGCGCCTTCGCGCTCGAGCCCAACAAGAGCCAGACCTTCAATGTGATCTTCTCGCCCACCATCAATGGCCAGCTCGACGCGCAGGTAGAGATCAAGAGTGATGACGTCAATGAGCCCGTATTGTACGTCGTGCTGACCGCCGAAGGAACCGGTGTCCCCGTAGTGGTGGATCCCGATGATGAAGACAATGATGGCGATGGTTTTACCGAAAATCAGGGTGACTGCCTCGACAATAATGCCAGCGTCTATCCCAATGCAGTCGAAGATCCCCGCAACACCGGCTACGGAGATGGTTACGACAATGACTGTGATGGGCTCGTCGATGAAGGCACCCTGAGCTACGATGATGACGGAGATGGCTTCAGCGAGCTTCAGAAAGATTGCAGCGACGTCAACCCCGAGATCAATCCCGATGCAGAAGAGGAACTCAACGGCCTCGACGACGACTGTGATGGCAAAATAGATGAAGGAACCGACCGATACGACGATGACGGAGATGGTTTCTCTGAGCTTGATGGAGACTGTGACGATGCCAACGTGATGGTCTATCCGGGAGCCAGCGAGCAACTGGATGGCCTCGACAACGACTGCGACGGACAGATCGATGAAGATCTTGCGGACCTCACCGACAACGATGGGGATGGATTTGGTGAGCTGAGTGGAGATTGCAACGACGCTGATGCGACCATCTACCCCGGACAAGTAGAGAGTGTGGATGGGATCGACAACGACTGTGATGGCCTGGTCGATGAAGGCACCGAGGTCTTCGACGACGACGGCGATGGGTATTCTGAAACACAAGGTGACTGCAACGATGCAGCAGCAGGTGTGCATCCGACCTCTCCTGAGCTGCCCAATGGCATCGACGAAGACTGTGATGGCATTGTGGATGAAAATACCGCCTTCTACGACGACGATGAGGATGGTTTCAGCGAACTTCAAGGAGACTGTAACGATGCCAATGCAGACATCAACCCCGCCTCTCCCGAAGTCCCCGACGAAGTGGATCAGGACTGTGACGGGTTGGTAGATGAAAACACCACCTTGTACGACGACGATAAAGATGGCTTCTCTGAGCTCGAAGGAGATTGTGACGATACCAGCCCCACCACCTACCCCGGTGCCCCGGAGATCATCGATGCCATCGACAACGACTGTGATGGGAAAGCCGACGAAGGCACCTCTGCATACGACGATGATGGCGATGGTTTTTCAGAGCTTCAAGGGGATTGTAACGACGCCGTCAGCAGCATCAAACCCGGTGGTACGGAGGTACTCAATGCCCAAGACGACGACTGCGATGGGGTGATCGACGAAGGCACCAACGGCTACGACGACGACAAAGATGGTTATACGGAGCTGCAAGGTGACTGTGATGACGCCTTGCCTGTGACCTATCCTGGTGCGGCGGAGGTGTACGACAACCGCGACAACGACTGCGATGGTGTGGTAGACGAAGGCACCGTAGGCTACGACGACGACAAAGATGGTTACTCCGAAAATGAAGGAGACTGTCAAGACAGCAATCCCAATATCCACCCCGATGCGGTGGAAGTCCCAGACGGTCTCGACAACGACTGCAATGGTGCCATCGATGATAACACCAACGTCTACGACGACGATGGTGATGGTTATACCGAGCAGAAAGGCGACTGCAACGATGCCGATCCCCAAGTGCATCCGGGCGCGCCTGAAGTCCCCAACGGCACCGATGATAACTGCAACGGACAGCTCGACGAAGGCACCAATGCCTTTGACGATGACAAGGATGGATTTAGCGAAGTCACCGGCGATTGTGACGATGCCAATGCCTCTGTCAATCCCGATGCCATCGATGAGCCAGACGACAGCTTCCGCGACACCAACTGCGATGGGATTGACGGAGACAAAACCGAAGCCATCTTCCTCTCGCCCACGGGAAATGACAGCAGCTCGGGGGCCTATGGCGCACCCGTAAAGACCTTCGCCCGCGCGTTTGCCCTCGCACAAAGTGTGGGCGCGTCCTATCTCTTGGTGGCAGAAGGTCAATACACCGGCTCCCTCAAGCTGCTCAACGGAGTGGGCATCTATGGTGGTTACTCGACCAGCTTTGTGCGCAGCGCCAGCCCCGTGGTATTTCTGAGAGGCACGAGCGTAACCGTAAATGGAAGCACCATCGTCACCGCCTTGTATGCAGAAAATATCACCAGCCGCACGGTCTTGGATCGCTTGACCGTAGAAGGTGAAGCGGCCACCAGTGGGCGCAGCTCTTACGGCTTGTTTGCGGTCGGCTCCACCGGCTTGGAAGTGCGCAACAGCGAGCTGACCGCAGGAAATGGCGGACCCGGCACCGTCGGTACTGTTGGCGCAACCGGTAACACCGGACTTAACGGCTCCAAAGGGCAGGACTCGGTGATCGAATCCACCGGGACGTGTGAGCCTGACTCGGGCACCCAGCCTCAACCCGGAGCGGCGGCCACCTCCTCCAATGGCGGCGGAGATGGTGGGAAAGGGGGTCTCAGTGGCCATCCCGACCGAGACGCGGACAAAGACGGCGACAAAGACCCCGATGGCCAAACTGGAGCCGTTGGGAAGACCGCCGACGGAACAACGGGTGGTTCGGGAGGCGCTGGTGGAAAGTACGACGTGGTCACGGGCATCGGCGCTGCCGGCAGTGCAGGAACAAAAGGGAGTGATGGACTCGCGGGAAGTGATGGTACGGGTGGAATGGCCAGCAAGGTGAGTGGCTCCAACATGGGCTTGTCACCTGCGGATGGTGCCGCTGGTGTCACCGGAAAAGCAGGCGGCGGCGGTGGTGGTGGGGGCGGCGGTGGTGGCGGAGCCGGTCTTTCGTATGGTGTCTGCAACGCTTGGGGAGGTGCGGGTGGAGGAGGTGCAGAAGGGGGAGGTGGGGGAGGGGCAGGCACCGGCGGAAAAGGCGGTGGTTCTTCCATCGCTGCATACTTGTACTCCTCCGGCATTACCTTTTATAATGTAAAATTGGTAGCCCGACAGGGTGGTGTCGGGGGTCAAGGTGGCTCGGGCGGCTCAGGGGGTAAAGCAGGCACCGGCGGAGACGGTGGCCTCAACCTGAAGACGTGGTATGGTACTGTCTACACCGGTGCGGGTGGCAAAGGTGGTGCAGGCGGCACGGGAGGGCGAGGAGGACACGGTGGCGGAGGCGCTGGAGGTTCCAGCATCTCTCTGGTGTCCGGGGGAGGATCTCAGCCGCGCATTACGGGGTCCATGACGTATACTTTTTCGACGGTGCCGGCCAATGGTGGACTGGGTGGAGGCCAAGAAACCTCCACCCCCGGTAAGAGTGGGTCCACGGGCTTGACGCAATCCCAACTTTCCTTTTAAGGCGGAGCATTCTGGCCAAGGTGCTCTGCCTGCGCAGCGGGAACAATGATATCCAACCCTGCCAGCTTAGTTCTGCACAGTGTCTCTTCCACTCCCCGAGCGGATGTGACCCTCGAAGCCGCCCCTCGATTTGCGGGCTATCAGCTCCTCGAAAAATGGGGCGAGGGTCCGATTGGAGAAGTGCATCACGCACTACGACTCGATACAAAACAGTCGGTGGCCCTCAAGCGAATTCATCCGCCCATCGCCCGTGATCCAGGGTTTGTGCGGGCCTTCTTTCAAGCCGCCACACGGGCGCGACGGTTGACCCATCCGGTGTTGCCAGAGATTGTCGAAGTGGGTGAACATCTGGGCCAGCTCTTTTTGGCCACCACTGCTCCTCAAGGCCGCTCCCTCACCCAGCTCCTGGCCTATCTGCGTGCCAGTGGGGTGGGATTGGAGGCGAGTATCGCCGCCGACCTGATCCGTCAGCTTGCCGAAGCCCTTGCCGAAGCCCATTCTGCCCGCTCGGGTGATGGCAGCACGGCTTGGCCCTTGATCCACGGCAACCTCAAGCCCTCCAACGTGTTGATCCTCCCCACCGGTGAGCTTCGCTTATTGGACTTGGGGACCAGCGTTGCGGCCTCCTTAAATCCCGAAGGTCCACTCGTGTGGCTCTCCCGCGAGAGCATCCGCTTCATGGCCCCTGAGCTGACCCGTGGCGCGGAGCCGGATAGCCGCTCCGATGTTTACGCCTTGGGCCTGCTCTTCTTTGAGCTCTTGACCCTCGAGCCCGTGATCGAAGCCGCGCTGCCGCTCGAGATGTTGCGTCAGGTGGGAGAAGTAGACCTCCTGGAGCGCCTCAAGCTGCTGAAGGTTCATGGCGTGAGCCCGGAGCTGATACGGGTTTTGCAAGGGGCCCTCCAGCGTCGTCCCCGTGCGCGTTTTCCTGACGCCGGTGCCTTAGCCGCTGCACTGGGTGCTGCCATCCAGCAGCTTGTGGGCCTTTCTCCGCAGCCTTTGCCTGTCCCTGCTCGCGTTTGGACGGAGCTGCTCCGCGAGCTGAGCCGTGAAGAAGGTCAGGCTCAACGTGAAGCCTTCTCTTTCAAGCTCGCCCCCGGTGATGACGAAGTCTCCCTAGAGCCTTGGTCCCTCAGTTGGTTTGAGGACGCCACAACCTCCGCGCGTGGCTGGCGTCAGGGTGTTGAGCAGAGCGAGAGTGCCCGAGCTGTTGCGGCGAAGGTGACCGCTGCTTCGATGGCACCCCGTGTCACCGACGAGCTCGCCCCGGTCACCGGCATTATGTTGTTGGACGACGATGCAGAGCTGGACGACGACTGGGAAGTAGGGCTGCAAGCAGTGCCGCTCCTGGCCGCGCGTGGCCTGACACCCTCGGAACCCCTTGAAATTTCTGGGGATGATATCGCGTATGAGGCCGCTGAGCCGATGGTACAGGCGACATCGCCGCTGGTGCTTCAGGCCGAAGAGCTGGAAGACTCCAGTGTACCCGGAGATGATGACCTTGAGCCTTCTGAGCTGCTGGGGGCATCTCCCATCCCGCTGGGGGTCGATTCCGAGGACTTTGGCCGTGCGCTCCAAGCCCTGGAGACTCAAGGCGCTTCGCTCGTGGTCGAAGAGGAGCCCTCACACAGCACCCTGACCGACGAGCTCGATCAGCTTCGCATGGACGACGATGAGCCTCGTCCGCGTTCCCGACGCCGTCCAATTGCAGAGCTGGGTGTTTCTGAGGAGTCCCATCGGACCGTGTTTATTCCCGATTCGGCCTCCCTAATACAGGCTGTTGAGGAAGTCAGCGGTGCTGATGTCTTAGTGGGCAGCGAGGAAGAGTTTGAGGCAGAAGAAGCGGCTGAAGCCGCTGAAGCTGCGTTTGAAGACGAGACCGATCCCAGCGAAGTGACCGACCGCCGACAAGAGATCAGCGCAGAGGCGGCGGAGCAGGCTGTCCGGGCGGTGGAAGCCGCTCAATCCGACGACGGGAATGACACCACCCCGGCTGAAATCACCGACAAGTTTGTGACAGACGAGGGATTTGCCTCCCTCCATCATGAAGTCACCAACCCGGCAGGAATTGCCCCCGTACCGGCCTTTGACGCACCTGCCGCTCAGGTTTCTGTTCAAGCATTGGCGGAAGTCAGCCAAGCCCTTCGAGCATCTGAGCTGGCAGCAGTGGCTGCGGAGTCAGGTCAGACGGCAGCCAGCAGCACGGCAGCTTCAGAGCCCTCAAATGAAACCTCGAGTGACGATGCCAGCGGCACCGAAGCCCCTCGAGAAGGCGGACGCAGACGGGGGGGAGACACTCGCCGCACCAATACCCGACGCACGCGCAACTCAGGCATCGTGGCCACCACCGACAGCGTGACAGGAAGTGGAGTTGTCGCCACCACGGGCATTGAAGTCCGCTCCAGTAGTGTCGGAAAACGTGGCTCCAGCACTCGCACCACCTCCCCTGCCTTGGGCCGCCCCGGTGAAGCCCTTGAGCGTGGGAATCCTTCATCCTCCGGTGAGGCTGGACTGTCCCTTGCTGCTGTTTCAGAAGCATTTGCCAGCTTAGAAGATTCAACAGAGTCCACCCCCACCCCAGCCTCCATTGCCTTTGCCGAAACCACCGCAGAGTCGTTGTTTTTTGGCAGCTCCCTCTTTGTGCCCCCGGTGGCTGAACTTTCTGGACGAGAGAGCGGTCCAGAGCCCTCACACACACGCGAGACAGGATCAGCACCGGAAACAGGGCCAGCGGAAGCCAAGGCGGGCGTGTTTTCGCCTTTCTCCAGCGAGCTGGTGCCTACCGAAGAAATTCTTGGCCAGTCGATGGTGTTGGCGGTGGCCGAGCTTCAACGTTCGGGCGAACCCAGTCCGTCGAGCCCCTTGGCCCTGCACACCCTCGAGGCGCAAGCTGTTCCGGTCACGCAAGATGAGCCTGCCGCACCCAAGGTCGATGAAGGGGGCGAATCGTTTGCCACCGAAGCGGCAGAAGACACCGCTGAGGCGTTTGTCGCGGTGCAGGCTGAAGCTGCGGGTGAGGCCATCGAAGCGGAGCTCGCCGAGCACACAGCGGACGGATTTACTTCCGAAGGGATCGAGATGCCTTCGGCGGAGCTGGCCTCCATTTATACCGCAGCAGCCTCTGACGAGCGTGCAGCGGGAAATGCGCAAGGGTCAGAAGAGCTGGCTACCTTTGAGGCTGAGTCGGCGGAGGCGGACGCACTCCCGGAGGTGGCGGAGGTCTATTCCAGCACACCACCACGGGTTCCGGGGCTGTTTTCCGATCTGCCCACCGAGACGTTCTTTAACCAAGCCCTGCCCGACAGCAGCATGGGGCTCTCACTTTCTTCGATGGAGCATGGTTTTGAGCTGGGGAGAGAGGCACCCCCCACCGAGCAGGTGCTTCAGGACGATGTGGGGGCAGACCATCCGGAAGGTCAGGCGGAGCTGAGTCTGGATCCCAGCGAGCTCCCCTTCGACGAAGAAGTGGACCGGTTTTCCGACCGTATCCCTGCTCGTGCGATGGAGATGTCTGCCGACCTGCGTGAGCCTCCCTCTCCCGGACATTCCCCTTATCCAGTACGCAGTCACGAGACCACCGTGGAGATCTCCATTGTGGACGACGGCACCTTTGAAGAAGAGGTGGAAGGTGAAGTGGAGGCCCTCAGTGTCTCCGACAGCGCCATCCCCGAGCTGATGGGGGCACCGATCACACGAGTGGATTTGGCCACCGAACAAGCCAAAGCAGATGGTCGTCTGGAGGAAATTCCGGAGAAGCTCCAGCTCGGAGAGCAGCTTGAAGACGAAGCAGCGGCCCTCGAGATTGAGACGGTCGGTGCAGAAGAAGTCATCGAAGTCGGGGATTCCAGCGAGCTGGACGACGAAGAAGCCACCGAAGCGGAAGTGGAAGACGAGGGCATGGTGGCAGAGGCCGAAGATGCTCCGGTGTCACTCTTTGCAGAGCGCAGCGTCGGCACCGGCAGCCGCAACGAAGCGGCATTTTTGGCCGGGCAGCGCAGCGAGGGAGAGGGCGGCAGTGCTGCTGCTGAGCTCGAGCGCTCAGAAGCTGGTTCCAGCGGATCCGTGGTGATCACCAATCCCTTTGTGGCTTCTTCCAGCAGCCGTTCTGGTATCACGAGAATGCCGGGCGAGCGCATCTCCCCGTGGGAGAGTGGCTCCACCAGCGGACAAGGCGTTAACTTGGCCAACGCTGGACGCTTAGAGCCCGGAGCCCGTATTACGGTCCCGACGCAGCGCACCAGCAGCTCCTTCTTCAGCTCCACCGCATCGTCTGCCGCCACCAGTGCCAACGTTTCCACCCCTCGCGCTCCCGCATGGCTTCGACCGGTGAGCCGTCGTCCGAGCCTTCGAGATGGCTCTCAGGTGGCGGGCCGCTATCGGGTGGAGGGTCTCTTGATGGAGTTCCCGGAGCGCTCGATCTATGCCGTGACAGAGCTGGTACAAGGACCACACCGTCACTGTTATGTCTGCGGATTTGCTGGGAATGAGGCGGAGGACCACTTTTGTCAGAAGTGTGGAAGTTCACTGCTGGATCGTCAGTTGACCCTCTCGATGCGGTGGGAAAAGCGCCGAGTGGAGCGGGATTGTCAGTTGTTGGGTCGTGAGGTTCAACATCCCGGAATTGCGCGCATCTACGATCAATTTTTGGAAGGGGGGCGCCTCTTTCGTGTGCTCGATCTGGTGACGGCGGATATCTCGGCGGGGATCTTGCTCTCCCAATTGGCGGGTCCGCTGGAGATCCCCATGCTGGGGGAGATCGGCGTTCAAGCGGCCATTGCATTACACGCGCTGCATGAGCAAGGGATCAACTGTCCATTTTTGTCGGAAGATCATCTCTTCTTGCGCAGCGAGCAGGTGCAGCTCTTCGATATGGATCTGGACGAGGTGATGACACCGGGGGCGCTGACGGCCACCATGCGCATCAAAGACGTGATGGTGCTGGCGCGGGTGTTGGTGCAGTATTTGCCCCCTGGCTCGACGGAGCTGGTAGAGGTATTGAGGGCGGCGACGGAAGGCCGCATCCCCAATGCGGAAGACTTTGCCATTGCCATTCACGAGGCATCAGGCTTGCCTGAATCTTCCCTCTTCCCTGGAGGCTGAGGCCCTGCGCTCGGCCTGGTGCCTATGCCAGCCTCCCCCGGGTGAATGGCGCTGGTGAAAGAGGAAGACATGCGCAAGCTGCGTCACCGAATGCTGAGGTGGCGGGACTCTCGGGCTCACACAACGACGAAAGAACGTCCTCCTCGTGCGCTCAGGGATTCCATAAACTGGGTGAGATCGAGACTGGCTGGCTCTTGACCGCAAACGTGGCAGCGTCTTCTATCCCATTTCCATTCAGGTCTACATCTAAGTGAAGCGTGTTGATGGCGCTTGCATAGTTGTCAGAGGCCGCCGCCAGCAGCAGCAGCGAGCGAGCGGGCATGATGCCTGTGAGCTGAAAGTCTTCAATCTTGCCTTCCTCGGCCTTTCCTTCCTCTGCACTGAGCAGAAGCCGCCCTTCAATCTGAAGCTGTGCCATCCACGTCGGGACCACTTGATCGGGCGTATCGAGGGGGAGAAATTCGTTCTCGGGCTCCGTTTGAAACGTGCCAGAAGCATCCACATAGACTTGTCTAAAAATGGTTGAAAAACCGACGTGCCGATAGATGCGATAGGTGCCATCCTCCCGAATATACGCCGGCCCTAGATAATAATTGAGTACAGCCGGAAACGTGGTCTCGCTGGTGAGGCCCTCCACACATAAGATCCAGAGGGGATACACCCCCGGCGTAAAAAATGCTTGCAGCATGTGAGGCTGACTGACCCCCGAGCCAAATTTCTCCACCGACAAACCCGTGGTCATATTGAAGAGCATACCTTCAGGAAAAACACTCGAAAACTCGGAACCATCGAGCACTACCCGCGTGTCTTCCAGCAGTGATAGCTCAAAGTTTGCCTGTACATCGCCTGAAAATGCCAATCCAGAGCTGGAGACAAAGCGCATGCCAGCACCGTCAAAATCGAGCTGGCTGGCAAACATGACTGGATTTCCTTGCACCTGCTGAAATTGGAGGGCCAACGGAAGTGTTTCATCCACCGGGCGATTAAAAAAGAAATACGGCTGGATATTACGCGGCACACCCGGCACATCTCGGGCAGGATAATAGTCGATCACCTCAAGGGGTGAGGCTTCCGCACTTTCGTATGCCTGCTGCTGCTCCTCTTCGAGCGTGGCCCGGCTGTTGCATGCCACTGTCGTGAGCAGGAGTCCGGCAAGTGGCAGATGTCTGAGCTGACACAAAGATTTCAGCGACATAGACCCTCCGTGGAAAGGAAGCGAAAGCATGTCATAAACATGACATAATTGGCAACCTCCGTCCAGCTTGATGCAAATCTTTTTTGGCTGTTCGTGAGGGCATGATAGTGAGTCGTTTTTGGCGGGCCGGGCTTAACAGCTTTTTACAGAGGTCACATCATTTTTTGTGAAGCGGGCTGCATCGCACAGCGTGATGGTCAAATCGGCAGCATTCCATACAAGACGTGATGTGAGGGCTGGGCGGAATGGCTGCCGGGCACTTGAGCGCAGGCCACCACCGAGCAGGGACTTTTACTCACACGATGGAAAACTCAGCGCCTTGACTTTTGGATATGTTCACTTAAAGTCACGGGATTTTATCCCTCGACTCCATCTTTCATCGAGGGCTGCGATCTTTTCCGCCATGACGTTGATGACCCCGCGCGATTTTTGCACCGGTCCTTCGATCAAGAGCAGCATGGCGCGACGGACCACCGCTCGATATTCCTGATATTTGTCGGGTCGGACGACGACGTTCATCATGCCGTGTTCATCTTCCAGGGTCAAAAAACAAAAACCTTTGGCCGTTGGAGGCCGCTGGCGAACGGTCACCACACCCGCCACACGCACTGTACTGCCATATGCGGCACGCTCAAGCTGTCGGCTGGCCAGCACATTCCACCGATCCAAGGTCTGGCGCAAAAAACGAATGGGATGAGCTTGCACAGAGTGTCCAAGCTGCTGAAGATCGATGGTCATGGCTTCCGCCGGGCTCAAGGGCTCTAACATACGGTGTTCCTCTTGTGCCGCAGGAGCCGCTAACCCCGGCCGGGGCCGAAATCCCTGCACTTGCCAGAGTGCTTCACGCCGCTCAATCCCCAAGCCGTCAAAGCCCCCCACGGCGGCCAGTCGCTCCAGCAGCAGCCGAGGCCAGCTTACCCGCTGGCAAAAGTCCTCCACCGAGCGCCAGCTTCCCTGACGGCGTGCGTTTTCATAGGCTTCACGGTGACTGTCGCCCAGTCCACGCACACTCTTGAGCCCTGCTCTGACCCCCGTTCCTTCGATGGTCCACTCCCAGCTTGATCGCACCACATCCACAGGCGCAACGTGGATGCCTCGACGCTTCATCTCGTTCACAATGGTTGCGGGAGAATAAAATCCCATCGGCTGATTGTTGAGCAGTGCCACATAAAATGCCAGCGGGTGTTTGCACTTCAAATAAGCAGAGATATACACCAAGAGGGCAAATGAAGCAGCATGAGACTCTGGAAAACCATACGATGCAAAGGCGCGGATCTGATGAACCACCCGCTGCGCCATCTCTTCACTGTAGCCATGCGCGTGCATACCCTCCAACAGGCGCTGGGTGAGCTGCTCCATCTTGGCTTTTGAGCGTTTGGAGCCCATCGCCCGTCTCAAGGCATCGGCTTCTGCGGGTGAAAAACCAGCGGCAGTAATGGCCACTTTCATGCCCTGCTCTTGAAAGAGTGGCACCCCCAAAGTGCGCTCTAAGATCGGCTTGAGCTCTGGATGAGGATAGGTGACTTCTTCCTGACCATTACGTCGGCGAATATAAGGATGGACCATATCGCCTTGAATGGGACCGGGTCGAATGAGCGAGACTTGCACCACCAGATCGTAAAAGCAGCGAGGCTTCAGGCGTGGTAATACATTCATCTGAGCGCGGGATTCTACCTGAAAGACCCCCACCGTATCGGCAGTATAGATCAGCTCATATACACTCGGATCGTCGTAAGAGAGTCGAGCGGGATCCAATACTTTGCCCTCATGTACTTGGATCAGCTCCAGTGCTTCTCCCATCAAGCTGAGCATGCCCAGCCCGAGCAAGTCTATCTTGGGCATCTTGAGGGCACCCACATCATCTTTATCCCATTGAACCACCGTCCTATCGGGCATGGTCGCATTTTCGATGGGGACCAGTGCCGCAAGAGATGAGGCACAGATGATCATACCTCCCACATGAATGCCCAGATGCCGAGGAAAACCTTCAATCTCTTGGCAGAGATTCCATAATAATGTACGAAGCTTTAGCTCATCAGCGGAGAGTGATACTTCGGCATCTGTCTCTTCACTCTGAGCACTGGGAGCAGAGATTCCATCCTCCTGAGGTGTGGACAGCTCTGCTTCTGCCAGCTTCAGACTTTCGATTTCCGAGGGTGATAGACCTGCCAATGCTGCCCCTTCTTGGAGCGTGATCCCTTCTGAGCCGTCAGGCTGCAATAATACGGGAGCAGCACTCCGCGCACCCATACCATCTGCACTGCTGTGATCAGATATGGCAGCTTGTGTTGTCGAAGCATCGGCTGACGTGGAGGCAACGGTTTTCCCCACCTCCTGAGAAGTACCCGCTTGTTGAGGACTGGCGCCACCATAGTATCGGTCGATGCTCTTGGCCAGCTTATCGACTTGATCCAGACTGAGCCCCAACGCTTTACCCACATCTCGCACCGCCGAACGCGCACGAAAGCAGATCAGCTCACACACCATCCCCGCGTGATCCCGTCCATAACGCTGATACACATACTGGATCACTTCTTCTCGGCGATCATTGGCAATGTCCAGGTCAATGTCAGGGGCTTCCTTACGACCTTCTGATAGGAAACGCTCAAACAGAAGCTGATGATGGATCGGATCGACGTTGGTGATGCCCAACGCAAAACATACGGCAGAGTTGGCGGCTGAACCTCTTCCTTGTGCCAGGATACCTTGATCATGGCAAAACTTCATGATATCCCAGACGATCAAAAAATAGCCTTCGAGCCCATGACGCCCCACCACCTCCAGCTCATGTCGAAGCTGCGAGACCACCCGCGCATTGACTTCGGGAAAACGCGCCGGAGCATACAGGAAGGTCAAATGCTCCAGGTATTCCAGCATATTCCGAAAGGGGGCTGGGACCGGAAAGGATGGCATCGAAAAGTTGAGCTGATCGAGCGAAAAATGACACCGCTCTGCAATGTGAAGGGTATTTCGCAATGCTTCCGGGAGATCTCGAAACCGATGCGCCAACACCTCACGGGTCTGAAGATAGTATTCACCATTGGGCAGCAGACGACGACCGGCTTCTTGCACATGCGTATGCAGGCGGATGCATGTGAGCACGTCTTGCAGGCGCCTGCGCTCAGGCACGTGATAGACCGCTTCTTGAGTGGCCACCAAGGGAAGATCCAAGGTGCGGGCCAAAGGCACCAAGAGCTGCTTGAGGCGCGCCTCCACCGGGAGCAGGTGCTGGGTCAGCTCCAGATAGACTTGTCCCGGACCATAAATCCCCAGAAGCCGCTCCGCCAGTCCTTGCGCCTCCTGCTCTTGCCCCCGCAGGAGTGCTTGAGAAAGAGCGCCGCGTGTTCCTCCCGACAACACAATTAAGTCGCGGGCATAACGTTCAAGGTCATTCCAGCTCACCACACTTTCGCCTTTTGGACGGGCCCGACGTCCCGTGGTGATGAGCTGCGAGAGGTTCTGATACCCATCGGCGGACGTGGCCAACAAGGTAAGATATGACTGATCCTCCAGGGTCAGGCGCGCACCAAAGATCGGCTTGATGCCATGCTCTTGGCTTGATTCTTGAAGACGCACCGCTGCGTAGAGCCCATCGCGATCCGTGATGGCAATGGCCTGATAGCCAAGCGCCGCTGCACGCGCGATCAGCTCCTCGGGATGAGAAGCACCTTCCAAGAAAGAAAAATTGGAGGAGCAATGAAGCTCTGCGTAGTCAATTGTTGCCATTGTATGTATTTTGGCAAAAGGAATGGCAAAATAAAACGGTCGTGATGAGACAGACCGTTACACCTTAAGGAGTGGCAGGTCACGGACCAAGCAGCCCCTGAAGTGGCCTCCAAGATCCTTTCGGATGAGGCCAGGCATGCATGGAGTGACCTGCCGATCCAGAGTGTAGCACGGAAGGGGTGAAAAAAAAGCGAAAATGATGTAAGTGCCGAAAAAATAGCGAAAGTAGTCTGTCACGCATTGTAGCGAATGGAGCCAATGATCAGCTCCAGCGCGCGCTTATTGACCGCCCACGCATAAAAATTACTCTGTCGGGCAGGGGTGATCAGCCAGAGGGCGTTGAACTGCGAAGCGGTCTCAAAGATGTAGATCCAGATCTCTTGGGGTGCATTTCCTTCGCGCAGCTCGGCGCTGTAGACGATCAACTGACCACTCTTGTAGAGCTCCACTTCATTTTCGATGCGCTGATTGGTCAGCTCCTCTTGCGGCAAGATGCCCGCATCGGCCAGCTCTTCAAAAGCACCTTGTAGCATCACGGACATGCTGGGGGCGAGGCGCTTTTCAGCCAGCTTGATGCGCATCAGGCCGGTGAGTGTGCCGGAGTCGTCCACCTGATACAGATCCAGGGCTGCTTTTCCTTCGGGAAGGCCCTCAATCGGGCGAGGTCGCCACGAGCTGGGATGGTGAATGCGCATGCGTCCGCCGATGTGTGCAAAAGCACGCGGCTCAATATACGAGACACCGCTGGCATACTGGAGGTCAAAGGAGGCCACCACCAAGCCCAGGCGCTCCGCTTCATCTGAGTAGTCCTCAGATGGTACAAATGTCTGTACAAAAAAGAGCTTATCGCCGTCAATTCTGGCAATACACCGCTGAGTGTGCGGGACTTTCTCCAGCTCGAAGGTCATCAGCGCATCCGCAAACAGAGGAGAAAGTTCGGTTAAGGTCTCCACTTCTCGCTCGGCCTGCAAGGCGTAGTTTCGCAGCCAGTGAGCCGCCGTCAGCTCGCGCGTGAGACGAATGGCATAGAGCATGATCCAGGCGTAGGAGCCTTGAACGGTCTCACCTCTGAATATGGCGAGTGGCTTGAGGCGGGTGGTCTCCAGCTCTGGAGAGCTTACACGCAGTCCTCCCTCCACGCCAAAGTGTTTTGGAATGTAGATACGATAGGCCAGCTCACGGTTGCCAAAAGGAGTATCTTGTACCAGGAAAAATTGCTCTTTTCGCTGCGGTGGTGAGATCGCCTCACCAATTGGAAGGTCTGTCATGTCAGCTCCTGGAGGTGGGGGCTAGAGGTGGGGGTTACTTGACGCCAATGATGAGCTTCAGGCCGGCCATCGGTCCAGCCCCCACCTTGGCTTCACCCGTGAATCCCACAAAATCTTTGGTGGCTTTGAAGGCACCCTCGGCTTTTGCAGCGGCACCAATGCCTGCTTCGCCTTCAGCGCCCAAGACTAACCCGTGATCCCAAGACTCAGGCAGCTTGTTGAGCTTGGGCTCTCGGAACAACCCTTCCATCGCCCCAACGGCTTTTCCAAGTGTGTTGTCGTACACCGTCTTCGGGGTGATATTGAGGGTTCCTTTGGCATTTACCTTGACAAGATTGGCTTCAACTCCGACGCCCATCTTGGTTTCGAGGCCATCCTTGTTCACCTTGACGGTCGGGCCAGTAAGCTGACCCGCCACGGAAAGCGCTTCAAAGCCCACCTCATTTTTGATCAGGCCCCCCCCGATGGTGTCGCTCAGCTTCCCTTCTACCAAGGCGGCTTTACCCGAGAGACTGATGACCGTCAGCTCGTGCTCACCCTTTACGGCATCAAACTTATAACCCGTGGCAAGTTTGGCTTCTGCCGTGGCAATCTTGAGGGTGTTGTCGCCCTCTCCAAACTTTTTCCACTGAAGGCTATCTTCCCCCTCCTTTTTGTACTTCTTGAGCAGATCTTTTTCGGCACCGAGCTGGACGCCCACAAAGGTCTCGGGTTTGTGCTCGAGGTTTCCGTCGTGGCTCCAGCGGGGCTTCGGCTCGACAGAGACACTTCCGCCGCCGAGGTTATCCAGCTTGATGTCCCAGCCACTTTCTTTGCCTTCAGTGCCACATTTATCTGAAGTCTCGGGCTTACCGGGCTTCTCAGGTTTTGCAGGCGGCTGAGGCTTGTCAGGCTTCTCGGGCAGCTCAGGCACTTCGGGTTTATCGGGCAGAGACGGCTTGTCGGGTTTGTCCGGCAGAGACGGCTTGTCGGGTTTGTCTGGAAGTGAGGGCTTGCCGGGTTTGTCGGGAAGCGACGGTTTACCCGGCTTACTTGGAAGTGAGGGCTTACTGGGTTTTTCAGGAAGGTTCGGCGACGGAAGGCTCGGTTTTCCTGGCATACTAGACTTGCCGTCTTTGAGCAAATCTTTGAGCATGTTCAGGATGGCTTTGGCGGCGGTCGGAACAGGGGAGTAACTCCCACAGTAGCTGTCTCCGATGATCACGTTGCAGCTCCCCATGATCATCTGGCCAGAACCGCCGCAGTGGGTGGTGGGATCACCTTGTCGAATGACCGGAAGAGAATTGACCAGGACCGTTGGGCTGCCTTTGGCCGTATTCCACTTGTTAGGACCGCAACAAGGGGCGTGAATGCCCGGATCGCCCTGGCGGAGCACCTTCAGCCCATTGACCAACACGTCGCACGATCCGTCAGTGCCCGGACCAATACAGACATGGGGACAGGCGGGGCAACCATGTCCATCCGCCGGAACGAGCGCCAGATCGCCCACACGAGAAGTTGGTGGCATGTGTGAGATCCTCCCAGAGCGAGCGTAGAGGTCATTCAGACAAGGTGAAGAGCCCACAGCGGCTCCACAAAAGCCAAGCGCCTGTTGTCTGTAGAGAAGATGGCAATGATTCTCCAGTCAAGGATTGCACATTCTCTTCTAGAGACTATATCAGATGCAAGCGTCAAGCGTCAACCTTCGCTTGCACACCTCACGATTGAATGTAGCGGTTGTCTTGCGGGTATGCTACATTTTGGGCCGCTTGTAAACCTGATGAGACATGAAGGAGACTCTGAATGACGTTTAAATGGCACCTCCACCAAAGTATCGGCC
>JBJTQF010000334.1:0-36821 GCA_046075485.1 Myxococcota bacterium
TCCTCCAGATAACGCTCGAGCTGCGCTCGCGCCTGCTTTTGTGCCGCTTGGATCTGCGCTTTACTCGCCGAGGCTTTTAAATACTTAAACTCCAAGACCCAACCCCAGCGTGCTTGAGGATGCCGTCGGTCCAAGCCCAAAAACAGATCCGCATAACCTCCCGGGCTCAGCTCCAGCTCCGAGAGCACGTTAAAGACGTCTCCCAGCACGATATAACCCGTAAACAGCACCTTCACCACTTCTTCGTTCATGTGCGTGAGGTCTCGGCTCGACAGCACATCCAAGACATGCCGCTGCACCAGGTCCACTAAGGGCTGAAGCTGCCCATTCCAGGACATCTCCCCCAACGCTTCAAGCACGTTCGGGATGTTCGTCTTGATGTTACGCCGCCGGATCAGCAGCTCATAAAACTCCTGCCAGTGGAGCTGCTTGATCACCCGGTTCGGAATCCTAAACCGAATGCCAGCTAAGACCTCCCCCTCCAGGGTCAACAAGCCCATGTAAAACAACAGCGACGGTAAGGTCAAGGTGCTGTGCATGTGATAGGCACTAAAGCTCGTCAGCAGCCGCCCGGTGGCACGCTCGGTCTTCAGCATCTCCGTGAGTGACTCCAAATAGGAGTCGTCCGTCTGCTCAGGAGGCTGCGCAATCAGCCGCAGCTTGTCGTAGTCCGTCCGGCAGTTGTGGTCCAAGAGCTCCAGGGGAGGTCGCTTTTCACTCGCAAGCTGCTGAAAGTAATAAAAGACCATGTCCGGGTTAAAGAGGGTCTCGTCCACTCTCAGGCTAAACCGGTAGTGGTCGTAGTTGTCCAGCAGCTCCCGCAGAAGCTCTGCTTGTGACCCACACTCCGGGAACGCTGTTGAAAACTGCTCCGCCGCCAACGCCACGTCCGCATGGGTCAGGCCCGCGAGCGCGTGAAACTCCGGCATCAAGGTCAGATGGGTCACCACGTTAAACCCACTCGCCATGTCATCCAAGACAATCGGAGTCACACCGGTGATAAAGGCTCGCTCCAGGCATACCCCAGAGAAGGTCTTCATGACTTTGTAAAAGTTCTTCACAAAGCCCGTACCAAAGAAGGCTTCCGAGTACAACGTGCCCGTGCTGCGATGCTCCGCCTCATACTCCCGGCGGAGCTGCTCCCGCAGCTTCCCCGCTTCTTTCGTCAGCAACGCATGGGCAAAGTTGTCGTATTCGTCGATCAAGAGCAGCACTTTAAATGGCGTGGTCTGAACCATCCCCAAGAGGATCGTCACGGCGGAAGCCGCCGACAGCTCTGGGCGAAGCAGCCCCTGCATCTCCACAAACACTGGATGAAGGGCCTCGTATGCCCTCGCAAAGGCCATACACTGCATGCGCACTAAGCCATCAAAAGACCGCCGCATCTCCTCCTTGCCCTCGTCGGTGGCCACCGAGGAGAAGTCAAAATACAACACCAAATACCGCCCCTGCTTCGGCGTCGGATGGTCGTAGATATACAAACCCTTAAACAGCCGCTCAAACCGGTCCTTCAGGTTGATGTCGTAGTAGTATCGCAGCATGTGGATCAGGGTAGATTTCCCAAACCGCCGAGGACGCAAGAAAAGCTGGAATTTCCCGTAACGCCCAGAGTCCTCCATCAACGGCAGGTACACCGTCTTGTCCGCGTAAAACTGACCCTGCTCGCGGATTTCTTCAAAGTTACACTGTCCATAAGGGATCTTCACGAGGAGTCCTCCGGGAGATGCCGAGACAAGGGATTTCACCCCTCAAGGTAAGCACCGAGTATAACCTTCACAGGGCTGGACGTCATGGAAGACGTAGAAGGGCACACTTCGCCGACTCCAGCACACGCACGCGCTCACCAGCGCACCCGCATGAACCGAGCACGATCAGCTCATCTCAAATGTAGAGCGGGAGATATCAGACCTTCACCGAGCGGCACGCGAGAGGGCTGGCAGGATGATTCAAAAACGCCACGAGACAAAACCCCAACCTTGCAACCAGACATCTTGGAGCCTGCCTTGCGCCTCCCCGCTGGGATTGTAGGCCGTCACATGGCGCTGCCACAGCTCCAGCGCCCCCCCCACCGAGAGCGAACGACTCAAGGCATAACGCATCCCCGCCTCGCCCTGCACACTCACCTGCCCCAACATGGGCAAGTGAAGCCCAAGCCCGAGAGTTGCCCAGGTCTCCACCCGCTGACGCGGATAATAGGAGCCCGTCACCCCCAACAGGAGCTGCGGCAAAGGCAAGTCGTACTCGAACCCAAGCCCACTCTCCGCTTTCGTAAAAGCCGGATGGTCCTGGAGCGCCACACCCAATCGACCACTCACCGTCGCGCGTACATGCTCCAGCGGCACCTGATATCGATAGCGCCCCTCCACGGTCAATGAATGTTTCACATCCCCCTGCTGCGCTCCCTCCTCGAGCTGCGGATTCGAGAAGGTGTAAAAAGCCACCTGATATCGAGCTTGTACCCCCACTTCAGGGAGAAACCAATAGTCGGCCTCAATCCCCGGCGAAAACAAGGTCGGGGCCGACAATCGTAGCTCTCCCGATGGCAACGCGGAGGCCGACCCCGATGCCGCTTGATCAAACCAGTAAAAACCCATCGAGAGCAACGGAGTCACCTCTCCACCCGTGGCCATCGGCTTCAATTCTAAGGTGACCACTGGCTTCACTTTAAACTGAGCCGCCGCCACATCCGCCGGATGCATCGCTCGATGAGGTCTCACGGGCGTCACAGGCTGAGCGGAAGACGGGGCAGGCGCTGGAGCCGGTTTGACCTCCGCCACCGGTGCGGGTGCAGGCGCTGGAGCCGGTTTGACATCCGCCACCGGTGCGGGTGCAGGCGCTGGAGCCGGTTTGACCTCCGCCACCGGAGCGGGTGCAGGCGCTGGAGCCGCTTTGACCTCCGCCACCGGTGCGGGTGCAGGCGCTGGAGCCGCTTTGACCTCCGCCACCGGTGCCGCTTTGACCTCCGCCACCGGTGCCGCTTTGACCTCCGGTTTTTTTCCGGTCTCCTCCATCAGCTCTACCCGAGCTACTTCCGGCACGGGCGGAGGACTCCTCAAGCTCGACGCCGAAGCCGGGGCTGGTAACATCGGCATCGGAGGAGGAGGCACGGGCACACTCCCGCTTGTTCCGGTGGGAATGGGCTTCACGGGACGCTCGGGCGGAGGCACAGGAGCTTCTCCCGGTGCCAGGATGCTCTCGGGAGGCACCGCCGGAGCCGCGCCGACCGGTTGCAGCAGCACTTCCTGCCGATCTTCCTGCTGAAGTCCCGCGTTCGGAAGTCGCGCCACCAACATATCCCGGCGAGCCTCGGTCGAGCGTGGCGGCGTATACCGCGCCAGATAATACCCATCTCCCTGATCGACGGGGGGGGTCACCACGCCCAGCGAGGCGCTCAGGTCCAGACGTGCGCCGGGCAGAGGCTCGCCTGCTGGATTGATCACCAGCACTCGGATGGGCACCGTGGTCTCACCATCCGCCTTGAGGGAGCCCAGGTGGAGCAGCTTCACACGCGGAAAAGGAGAGACCGACAGATCCAGCATCTGCTCCATATACGTCCCGGGTTTGCTCGAGAGCACTCGCGCTCGCACCACCCCCGGAGGCACTTCGAGGGTCGGTGTTGCCACCCCTTTGTCGTCGGTCTCAAACGGGCCAAAAAACCGCCCAGCCACTTCAAACTTGATGGGAAGCCCCGGAAGACTCTGGATCGTGAACCGACTGACGCCCATCAACGGGATGCTGAAGAGCAGGCCCTGCCCGCCGTAAGCAGTCTCCTGCACCGCCAAGAGCGCCACCTGCGGATATCGTGTCGCCGGAGGCACATAGGTTGCCACATAACGTCCATCGTCCAACGAACGCAGGCCCTCCACCGTGCCCACGGAGGTGGTGAAGGTAAGCTGCGCGTCCGTCACCGGCTGTCCCGCCTCGTCCTGCACGCTGAGGGTGAGTGCCACGCCAAAATCACGACCCAGCACCGGCTTCTCTGGGCTAAAGCGCACGCTGAGCTGACTTTTTCCCACCCATGCCGGACGGCTGTTGCTCGCAGGGCTGTTGCTCCCAGAGCTCGCGCTGGTGGGGCTGTTGTTGGCGGGGCTGTTGCTACCAGAGCTCGCGCTGGCGGGGCTCGCCGTCACCGACGCTTGAGCCAGACGAAGAGGCATCACCTCCACCGGCTCCGGGGGAGACACCTCTGGCACCTTCACACTTGAGGCGGCCTCCAGCGGGAGGTCGTGGGCCGTCGAGATAAGTAAGGTGGGCACGAGCAGATGTGTCCAATATCCACGCAGCAGGCGCTTGGGTGCGCTGCGCTCCGAGCCCCTCGGTTTTGCTGGAATATCCCGCACCCGCTCTGCTTCAGCATTTCGACGGCGTGGACTTTTCATGACGTGGACACCTCCACTCGGGAATCAGCGCGTAGGGGGTCTGCACAACCCTCCGCTCAGCTCATGCTCGGCGTGTTGAGAGCCTGTTGGACCCTCAGTTCATCGCTTTGCGAGACCAATATTCTTTCATCTCGGGCGTGCGTCGGTCGGAAAAGCTCTTCTCGGCAGGGGTCGGAGAAGGTGGCGGCGATACTTTCCCGGCTTGAGCTGCTGCGACGTAGGCATCCCACAGCTCACGCTTCACGTACAGATCGATCTTACGCCCCGGACGTTCATGATAGCGACGATTGATATAGTCTCGTCCTTTCATGAAGGCTTTGGCGTCGTTGGCCACTTCTTTGGAGACCACGATCACTTCTGCGCCTGCCTCGATCTTTTTCTTGGGCTCCGCCTCCAGCTTTTTGGGCCAGTGCTGAGTGCCGGTCTTACGCAAGTACCAGCGCATCGGATTTTTGGCGTCGAGCAGCAGGATGGTCGGCTCCTTCTCGTCTCCGCCGAGCTGCGCGGTCTGGATCAGTCCCTCGAGATCATGGACCAAGTCCAGATACTCGCGCACGTTCTGCACGTAGATAAAGGGATGGCCCTTTACATCAAACTCTTCAAAGTTGATGGTCCAGGAGTCCATCGGAGGCAGGAAGGTCCGGGCCAGCTCTCGCGCCGGAGTCTTTTCTTCCCGAATGGCGTAAGGCTGGATCAGGGCATTGTACTCCGGCCCCATTGGAACCGCGAAGGGCACAATCGAAGCGGTCGCCGCCAACAAGGTCACACTCCCCAACACGCGGCCCATCCAGGAGCCCGCAGGCTTAAACGACTGCAACGTCTCCTGCGCCAGCATGCCCACCCCGATAAAGAGCGGGGTCGAGAAGCTCAACACGCACCACGGTGTCTTATACGGAATCACCGAATAAGCCGCCGTTGCCAGCACAAACCAGGTCAAGGTGAAGATCCCCAGCCGCCGCTGACGAGCGGTCGCCCAGATCATGCCCGCCAATCCCCAGATCACCAGCGGACGATAATAGGGCCACAGCAGATGGGTGATAAAATAGTACCAGATCTTCTGATGGCCCTTGCCTTCAACGCCGGTGTCTCCCCAGGCAAAAAATGCCGCAAAGAAAAATAACAAGCCGTGTGGACTCAGCCAGTACGAGAAGAGAAAGGCCCAGAGCGCCACGGCCACCACCGCCGCTTTGCGGAGCTGGTCCTTGTTGTTCATCAGCACGGCGGCCAGATACCAAAAGCCGCTGAGCACAAATCCCACCGGCCCATGAACCTCCACCGCCATCCCCGGAGAAGGCAGCGGCCCCTTCCCAAACAAAACCGCCAGCAGCAACGCCGGTCCCACCGCCGCTAAGGTGATGATGGTGGTCTCTTTGGTCCCAAACAAACACACCAGCGCGCATAAACCCAGGGTCAAGAGCCACTGTCTCGGCGCATAGGTCCAGGCCAGCAACGCCCCCACAAAAAAGACGTTGAAGGTAAAGTTGTAGATCTCGTGAATGGCGGTGCGGGAAAAATACACCTCAATCGGGGCAATGGCGACATAGGCCGCCGCCAACAACACGCCCAACCACCCCAGAGGCCGCCGAAAGAGCAACATCCCCGGCACGGCAAGGGCTCCAAACAGGGCCGGCATGCAGCGTAAGGCCACATCTTTGAGCCCCAGGATCCACACCGGCAAGGTGCTGAGCACATACAACAAAGGCCCGTGATAGTTCTTTGGGTTGTACGTATACTTGCCTTCGTTGAGCAAGCGCATGATAAACCAGCCATTCACCCCTTCATCGTGATGAAGCGGCTTCAGCTCGATCTGGGAAAATCGATACCACAAGCCTACGCCGGTGAGGACCGCCAGCAGGAGCAAGGCCAACATATCCGTCGGTCGAGTCCAGGTGAGCGGCGTCAGGGAAGGCTGCTCTTGCTCAGCTAAACCATCATGGGAGGTCGGACGCGGCACGAGGGCGGCATCGGACTCAGTTGCAGCAGTTGAGGACGACACGATAGAACCAGCCTCCAGGAATGCGTGATCGTGAGAGCTTTGGGAGGGAAGGTTAACCAGTTTAAAGGCAGGCTTCAACCTTCTTTAGAAGGTTCGTCAAAAGAAGCGAGATTTGAGGGCAAAAAAGCGGAAAACTCAACCCACTTCGCGGATTTCTCCAGGGGCCACCATCGGAGACTCGGTATACAAGTGAGTGCCGAGCCCCACCAAGTACCGCTTGCCGCGCCACGTCACCTGATTATTAAACGGTGCCACGATCCACACAGCCAGCAAGACCAGCTCTTTGAGCAGACCATATGGCACGGTCTGCCACAAGCCCGTGGTGCCCCTCAACATCGCGAGCTGAGCGCCATCCCGCAGCATGATCAAGGTGGTCGCCCACAACAAGGGCAAGGTCATGTCCACGTCGAAGAGCGGCGCGATCAAGGCCACCGCCGCCGGACAGCTCAGGGGCTCCGAGATGTAAATGTGCGGGGTGAGCCGGGTCCGAATCAAGCCCCAGCGCATGTGACGGTTCACAAAACGGGTGAAGGTCGTATGCACACACACGTTGCGCACCGCTTTGGTACAGACCCGCACTTCGTAACCCGCAAGCTGGATCATCTTGCCCATCACGTTGTCTTCGCCCAGCACGTTGGAGAGGCTCTCCATTCCCCCCAGCCGGTCGAGCACCGAACGACGGTACATCACAGACTTCCCGATCACAAACTGGAGATTGGTGATCTGCGCTCCGGCGCTGATGCCCGCCACGTATCCACTCAGATGCAGGTTCTCCAGCGTGGCCCCCAAGCTCTCTTCTCCAGAACCGACGATCAGGCTGGTCACCATCTCCACCCCTTCGTCGAGAAGCTGAGCGTACATCTCTTCGAGGTAGTCGGGATCGACCGACACATTGGAGTCGCTGATCACCACCACGTCGTGAGCGCCTCGCTCGAGCATGGCGCGCAGATTGGCCACTTTGGGGTTGAGGCCACGCTGTCCGTCATGGGTGATCAGACGCACCTTCACCTGGGGATAGGCTTTGCGGAGCTTCTGAACCACGGCGATGGCGGGATCTTCGTCTCCTGCCACCCCAAACACCAGCTCGTAGTCTGGATAGGTCAGCTTAAAAAAGCTGGTGAGGTTCTCTTCGAGGTTGTCATCCACACCGCAGAGGGGCTTGAGCACGGAGATGGGGGCATACGACCCCGGCGGCACCTCACGACGGCGTGAGCTCCGCGTTACCCACCAGACAGAGCTGATGGTCATAAACGTCAGAAAGGTGGTGAAGGCGACCAGGGCGTAGTACCAGGTCGATGGCTCATTCATGGCGAGGAGGTCCAACATAGTTTCCATCTCCAAAGGCTGCGGTGGGCTGTCACGCTCTTGTTATCCGTTGAAGGAGCGTCCCGCTGCAAGTAACTTTTAGAGGCGTTGCAAGAAGTATGCCTGCGCATCACAGACAGGTCACGCACGCGGATTTTTGGGGCGAACCGCCAGCGCGCGCGGTCCCACATGCACATTCAAAGCACTCGGCAAAACACGGAAGGTCACCGGTCCTCTTCCGGGCTGCTCACCATCACAGTCCACCAACACTTCTTCGGTGGTGGTGAGCTTGAGCTCGTGGGCTTGGTAGATCTTCACACCCGGCACGTCCTGAATCCCACCCGTGTAGAGCTTGGAGCCGTTCAGCAGGCTGGACATTCTGCTGGTTTTTTCGATTTCTACCACATGAAGAATGCCATCGTCGAGGTACGCTTCTTTGCTGATCCACATGCCCGCGCCGCAGTATTGGGCATTACACACAAATAGCACCTGCAAATCCAATGGACGCGGAGCGCCTCCGTCGATGCTCAGCTCCACGCGGGGGGTGTGATAACGCCAAGTGGTGGCCACACTGGCGGTAAAAAAGCTCAGGAATCCCCCCAAGCTCTTTCCAGAGTTGTTCACCCGCTGCACGACTTCGCCATTGGCGCCACAGCCCGCAATATTGATAAAATAACGCCGAAGAGGGCCCCCGTGATGGGCTTCACAGCTCAGCTCTCCCAGATCACTCAGCACCGGCTCAGAAGCCTTGATCGCATCGAGGGCTTGGCGGAAGTCTTTGGGCATGGCCACACTGCGGGCAAAATCACAGCCGGTTCCGCGTGGAATCACCGCCAACCCCGGACGTGGCACCTCCGCCGGTGCTTTCTCCCACGCATGCCCCTGGGAGCCCGGAAGTCCCACGGTCGGATCGCCCAGCATATTGCCCATCAGCCCGTTGACGACCTCGTTGACGGTGCCGTCTCCCCCCACGGCCACCACCAGCTCGGCCCCTTCTCGCCACGCCTGCTGCGCAAGCTGTGACCCCTGCCCCGCCGCCGCTGTAAAGGCCCATCGAGCAGTCGGGAAACGCTCCACCACCTGCTTCCGCAGGCTGAGATCCCACAAGCGCCCAGTCTCTCCGCCAGCAGACTTGGGATTGATGATGAAGTACGGTCGGCTTACCATGCGTCCTCAACAGTTCAACGGTCGTTGCTCAGCGGGTCTCGTCCTGAGTGGCAGCCGAGTCCCACACTTCTAAGGCTTGCAAAAGCACACCGGTCGGGGCACGAGAAGGCAGGCCGTGCCGCTTCAGCCAGTCGCGGCTGCGCGCACACGAGAGCACCAAAACCTCACCTCGAGCCAGTCGAAGCTGCTCAACACTGCGAATGGCCACCGCTCGGGCGACCTCCGGCAGATGTTCCGGCAACCCACCTCCGGCACCAGAGCAGAGCACGGGGCCTCCCAGCCCCTCCGCTGTTCTCACCGGCTTTCCCACCAGATGGGCGAGCCAGTGAGCCGTACTCTGCGGCTCATATCCCTCCCGAAAATCAGAGCAGCCGGGCCAAAAGACCAGGGTCTGCCCCTTCAGCACGTCCGCAAGCACCCCCTTCGGCAAACGCATCGCCGCTTGCTCCAGGCGTGCATGCAGGCTCTCCAGGCGAGGCTCCAGCAAGACACCCACCTGGGCGTAAGCGT
The DNA here is from genome assembly GCA_046075485.1 of Myxococcota bacterium. Taxonomy (GTDB): domain Bacteria; phylum Myxococcota_A; class UBA796; order JAJRTE01; family JBJTQF01; genus JBJTQF01. The sequence goes on from JBJTQF010000334.1 coordinate 9,358, forward strand.
CTCGAAGGGTCTGAAAGCACGCACTGTCGGTCACCAGCAGCCGAGAGGTTCCCCGAAGCTGCTCCGCCACACGCTGAGCATGGGCCTCAAACGCATCCAACGCGCCCGCATCCAGGAGCGGCAGGCCACAACAGAGCGCAGGCCCCGCCGGACGCGGCACCGAGACACCCTCCAGGCGCTGCAACAGCCGCTCCAGCTCCACGAGGGTCTGAGGGCTCCGGGCCACGCTGCTACAGTCGGGCCACCAGCGGGTTGAGCTCCCTTCACCCTCCACCGGCCCCGGCTCGAGAGGCTCCTCCTGATGTGGCTTGCCTCCACGCGCTTCAAAAGCAGACACCACCGCCTGCACCGAGGACGGCGCTTGTCCCTGCTCAAAAGCCGCCGCTCGCCGACTGCGCAGGGCTTCTACCACCGGCGCTTCAAACTTACAAGCGCGCTCGCACGCACCACAGGCAGAACAATGGTAGCTGGCTTCTGAAAGCTCCGGGTCGAGGGTGGAACTCGCCATCCGCTCAAAATGTTGGCTGGACATCAAGGCCCAGGGGGTCACGGACTCCCGCTTCTCGGCATCGGCGACCGGACACACATGTCGGCAGAGCTTCGGGCAAGCCGCACAGTGGCTCTGGGCTCGCGCATGTATGAGCGCCTGGGCCTGCACAAGCGCCTGCGCGCGTGTCGAGTCGATATTAGATGAACCCTGAGCGGTCCCCCTCATGCCAACCTCCCCTTCAGCACCTGCTCGAGGGCCAGACGCATCACCTCTTGGGCTCGCGCTTGAGCGGGCACCGCCGAGAAGGAGGGCTCCTCCGCCACCGGCTCCAGGGTCGTACACCAGCCGCCCTCATGCCGGATGCCCCAGCAGAGCCCTCGCGCCGGGAGAGCGCCCACGTTCCGACGTTGCTCCCACTGCTGCCAGGTGTAAAACTGTGATTGTGTTCTCCAGCTCAGCGGGAATGCAGAAAGAGCCGCCAGCAGCTCCCCCTCGGGTGTCCCATGCGCTTCCAGTGCCAGCCAGGGCTCAAGGGACGGCGCAAGCCGCTTCTCGAGCTGATAGAGCCCATGACGCGCCCACCCGCTGGGCTGCTCACGCAGGCTCAGGGCAAGTGCTCGCCGCTGAGTGATGTGTGTACGGGCCTGTACCAGCCGCTGCTCACCTTCCAGATGAAACCAAAGGGCCACGGCTGAGGGCTCCGAAACAGACGGCTGACCCCACCACATGACGCCTACGGTGGGCATCGCGCCCTGGTGTAGAACATCACTCAGGAGCTGAAGGGCTTGGCGCTGCTGCTCCAACAGGCCGCCGGTGCCGGAAAAGTGCAAGGTCTCCTGTCCGGTGGGCAGACGTAAGACCCGGAGCGTCACCTGCTCGATCCAGCTCGGGGCTCCTTGTCCGCCCAGAAAGAGCTGCTTGAGATCCGGTCCTGCGGCGGAGCGTGGCACGTTTCGGGTACTCAGCCGTCGTCCATCGGGGAGCTGAAGGTGAACGGCTTGGCATCCCGCCAGCGGCTCGGCAAACGGGGCGGTCTTCCACGAGACACGCTGCTGCACCAGCACGTCGGCGATGCTCAGGTCTTCTCCGCTCATCGGCAGCCATCCGAGGGTAAAGCCTTGAGAACGCAACGATTTTTCGATCTGCCACCACGGGAGCTGCCCAGGGCCCTGCCAGAGTAAGTCCACCGGGTGGAGCGTGCCCAGGCGCTCGGATGTGGCTTGGCTGTTCGAGGCGTTGGATGACGCGGCTGGCATGCACTGTCCTTTGAGATCGTGAGAACACAGGCTGATTTAGCCTCTCGCTGCGCTCAGTATAGCCGCTCTTGAGATTCGGGGCGAGTGCGAAAGTTCAGGCTTCTGTCGTCGGCGGAGAGGGCACCGTCGGCGCAGGGTCTCCGCTGGGGTTGCCGGGCACAGAGAGCTTGCCGGGCACAAAGAGCTTGCCGGGGTTCAGAATGCCCTGGGGATCGAGCTGCTGCTTGAGGGCTTGCCAGACGTCGAGCATCGGACCCACTTCTCTTGTGGCATAGGGGGCTTTATGTTTTCCCACTCCATGATGATGGGAGATCGTACCGCCGTGGCTCAACACCACCTCGAGGGCGTTGCTCCAAGCGGCGTGATAGCGGCTGAGGGCACGCTCGAGGCTCTCGGCACTGCCTCCGAGTGAAAAATAGATGGAGGCACCTTCGGCGTAGGCGTGGGAAAAGTGGGCCATCACCATCACATGCTCGGAGACGGCTGCGCGCACGGCATGATAGAGGGAGGGGATCTGGCTCCAGGGGGCGGCCACTTCGATGGTGTCTACGAAGGCTCCGTGGTAATAAAACGTGGGCATCTTAAAGGAGACGTCGTATCGCTTCTTGAGCCAGCGAAGGCCGGGAGCTTCTCCCAGCTCTTCGGCACCTTCGGCGAGACAGAGGCTGCGCATGCTCTCGAGGCTGGCGTTGACTTCTTCGGGTTCACCTTCGACACCCAGCACCAGCAGGACGTCGTGGGGCAGCACTTTTTCCCGAAAGGTCTCCAGCAAGACCGGACGTCCCAGGGCCAAACGAACGGCACTGCGCGCCACTTCGGGGTAACGGTCGAGCAGGCTTCGCACTTGGCTCTTGAGGGCGTGGCCCAGACCTCCCGTTTTTTCGTCGGAGACGGATGGCTCGTGCGGAGGCTCTTCTGCGTCGAGCGGTTTATCACCTCGTCCCACCATGAAGGTGTCGAGTGCGTCGTAGAGGCGGAGCACGGAGGGTCTCAGCCCGGCCTGCATGATGCGACGCATGGCGCTGAGCCCCGCCTCCACGGAGTGAAAACGGTAGCCACGGTATCCAGCGGTGGCGGGCTGGACATGCACTTTGAGCCGAATGAGGGTGATGATGCCCAGGGTGCCTTCGGAGCCCACCAGGAGCGGGGTCAGATCCGGAGCGTGAGGGTCGCCGTCTCGTGCGGTGTCGAGCACAATGCCTCGTCCATCGACGCATCGGACGGACAGGATCATGTCTTCGATCTTGCCATACCGGGATGAGAACTGGCCGGCGGAGCGGGTGGCTGCATAACCTCCCACGGTGGCGGTCATCAGGGAGGATGGAAAGTGGCCCAGGGTAAAACCACGCGCGTTGAGCCAGCGCTCGAGGTGCCAGCCGATCATGCCGGGCTCCACCTCCAGCACGCCGTTGAGGACATCCAGGGCGCACACGCGGTCCATGCGTTTGAGATCAACCAGCAGCCCGCCTGCTTCGGGCATCGCGCCACCCAGCACGCCGGAGCCTGCGCCGTATGGGGTGAGTGACCATTGATGGGCAGCGGCAAACTGGACGAGCTGCTGCACTTCGGCTTCGGACTCCGGCCAGACAATGGCACGAGGCAGTGGCGCTTCTTTGCCGTGTAGGGCTTCCAGGAGGGCTTGAGGCCACAGATCGCGTGCGTAGATGCGTCGGTCGTGGCGCTGAGTGGAGGTACGAGCGGGCGGAAGGAGCTGAAGCAGGGCCTTCTCGAGCGACTCGGTGGGGTCTCCCGGAGCGGGGACGCTGGGGGCGGTGTTAATTCCGGCTTGCTCGGAGAGTGGGTGCTCGGTCGGAGGAATGGACAGGCGAAAAAAATGCTCATCCTGGGCAAGCTGCGTAGGGAAGTGCGCAGGTATGACGCTGGGCGTGCTGCTCGTGGGTGCGAAGTGAGCTTCGCACTGCGAAGTGTACTGCGCCTCTGGGGAGGTCGAGACGAGCGGGGAAGCAGCCGACGGCTCCGACATCACAGCGGGATGGGAAGGCTGAGCTGACATGGGTGTCTCCTGGATCGATTGATCCGGTCAATCCGCTCACAGATCCAGCCACTTTGACACATTTGAGGGGCTGGAGGGCTGGTCAACGGGCTTCGGAGCATTATACCATTTTATCAGGTTGACGGGAATTGTTCCCAGGTTGGATCGGCTCCAGCGTCAGGCCAGGAGGGTGTCAGGAGGGCATCAGGAGGCTGTCAGGAGGGTATCAGGAGGGTGCGTAAGCAGGTTCGCAGCGGTTTTGGATCGACACCTTTGCTTCGCACCTCTTGGCGCGTCGGATCTATTTTTGCAATATCTTCAAGTACCTGTCAAAAATAGTTAAAGTATTTTATAGCTTTTGATCTATACTTCAGAGACTTCCTGGCATGAGACTTGATCGTCTCGTGGTTGGGGCAATGAGTCCATCAACACGTTTCATCAGCATCACGCGCACGACCCCTGAAGGCCGCGTGAGCAGGAGCGGGACTATGCGGGCACTGAAGCAGGAGAGAAAGACCTCCGTCGCTGTCATTCTCAACGCCAATGCTAAGCGGGTGACGCCCCGCGTTCAAGCACGCCTTGAGCGCGAATGTGAGGGCATCGATATCTATTATTCCCGCTCGCTCGAGGAGGCCCGGCGCATCGCGCGTGAGGTGATCGAGCACGGTTATGAGACGGTACTGACGGGTGGCGGAGACGGAACCATTATTCAGACCATTAACTCTCTGTATCAGCTCACTGGACGGCTGGAGCAGTCGTCGGGGAGCCCACGAGGGCTGCGCCTCATTCACTCGCCGCGTTCGCCGATGCCACAGGTGGGGGTGCTGAAGCTCGGCACCGGAAATGCCCTGGCAACGGTGGTCGGAGCCAGTACGTATCATCGGGATGCAGAGCGGGTTCGGCTGCGCACGTCCGAAGGAGCGGAGCTCCCCGTGATGGAGCTCCCCCTCATGCAGGCAGAAGGGGAAGTGTTTCCCTTCGCGGGGCTCGGCTGGGACGCTGCGGTGCTCAACGATTATAACTGGCTCAAGGATAACGTGACCTGGGGCCCCGCACATAAGATCTGTAAGAGTGTGGCGGGATATCTCATCGCAGCACTCGGGATCACCGGCCCCGGGATGATTGGAAAGAGCATTCCGCAGGTAGAGGTCAAGGCGCTCGGGCATGCTGCAAAGCTCAACGGGGCTGGACAGGTCGAAAAACGATTCTCAGCGGGTGAGACGCTCTATGCAGGTCCGCTGCACTTGGGCGCGTTTTCGACTATTCCGTATTATGGGTACAAGTTTAAGCTGTTTCCGTTCGCAGAAGGCATGGGCAATCGATGCCAGCTCCGGCTTTCGTCGATGCCCCTGTCGGAGGTGGTGTTGCACTTGGCAGGGGTCTGGCGTGGCACGTATCGAAGCCCCGGATTGCATGATTTTTATGCAGAAGGGTTCGAGATCCAGTTCGACCGGCCTATGCCTTATCATGTCGGCGGAGATGCACGCGGAATGCGGGAGAAGATCGAAGTACAGATGAACCCTCACCCCGTGACAATGCTGGATTATCGGACGAGCTTGGAACCCGTGCGAAATCCAGTGCTCGCCCTCGTACCCGGACTGCTACGCTCCTAACAAAAAGGGGTGCAGGGGTCCGCCGACCCCTGCTGGGAAAGTTTGAAAGGGCAAAGCCCTTTCAATAAAGAAGAAAAGCCGCTTTCTAAGCGGCTTTTTAGCTGAGAGGACGCTGTCCTCTCAGACTCACCTGCAAGGGATTCCATCCCTTGACCCGTGTATTGTTTTGATGCTCTCCTTGCAGGCGCATTTTATGGGGATACATTCTCACAGATCGAACGATACCACGGGCTCGAGCACGCCTTATCATTCCACGATCCATCCGCATACAGCAGTACACAGTCCTCATTACTCAAGTTATTGGGTTCTCCCGACGCCCACCGCGTATAACCCACACTTTCCCCACTCACCCACTCAAAAGTCCCTTCCGTCTTCACATCATTAAATCCAATCCACCAATCCGTAACCAGCAGAGCAGACGCCGTATACTGGATCCAATCATTCTCTGCCTTACTTCCCACCGTCACCAGCGCATAACCATAGTCCTCACAGTCACCGCGAGCGGTGGTCCAATCCGTCGTAAACAAGCAAAACATATAAGCGTTATCATCAAAATACGCCACCTCACACGGGCAATCCGAGCCGTTATCCACCAGCCCATCGCAGTCATCATCCCGTCCATTACATTGCTCATACGCCAGCGGAGAAAAGCTCGAATCCTCATCATCACAATCAATACACGTCGCCGCCCCATCCTGATCAGCGTCCGCAAATCCCTCATCGATCAATCCATCACAATCCTGATCCCGTCCATCACACTGCTCATCCGCCCCCGGATAACGTTCCGCACTGGTATCATCACAATCAGCACTGTCTTCCGTGATCCCACAGCTTGTAAATCCATCGAAGTCTTGATCAAACCCCTCATCAAATAGGCCATCACAGTCGTTATCCAGTCGGTCGCAGACCTCCAACGCACCAGGATAAACGGCGTCACGCACGTCATCACAATCCGCCTCCCCCGTGAGAGGACAGGTTGTAAAACCGTCCGCGTCCGCATCCCTCACATCATCCGAGACACCATTACAGTCATTGTCCTTGCCATCACAGCGTTCGAGCGCCCCCCCATAGACAGATGGATCCGCATCGTCACAATCTCCAGGCAAGTCGTCGAGCGCGCAAGGAGGAAGGCCATCTCCATCCTGGTCCAAGCCCTCATCGATCTCCCCGTCACAGGTATTGTCCACCCCGTCACAGAGCTCCGCAGCCGACGGCGATATGCTGGCCTGTCCATCATCACAGTCCGCTGCACTGGCCACATAACCGGGTGGAGCTGCACAGGCTTGCACCGTAAAACGCACGGAGCCCTCGCCATCCCCATCCGCATCCAGATAAAACGTGGGCGCATCCTCGGGAGGCGGAGCATCAATGACACCATCACAGTCGTCATCTTGCCCATCACACCGCTCCGATGCCCCAGGATGACGTGCCGCATCCGCTGGAGCACAGTCGAGTCGATCCGAAAAACCATCCCCATCCGCATCATCCAGCGGCTGAAACGCACACGAGACACTCCCCACGAGCATTACAAACCCCAGCACTCCGCTCAGAAGAAGGCGGGACAAGCCGCCAGCTTGCCACCCCACCAGCACTACAAACCCCAGCATTCCGCTCAGAAGAAGGCGGGACAAGCCGCCAGCTCGCCACCCCACCATCCGGCAGAAACGGTGGAACCACTCCCAAATGTGACGCGGAACATGCATGCAGACCTCATACATCGTATGGAGAGCCAGAAAGCACGGAATGGAGCGCAGAAAATGGCGCGAGAGGCAGGGTATCATGGGAAAATGGAGGGAGCTAGCCGAACAAAAAAAAGTGCCCCCGTCTGCCAACGGAGGCACCTGCGTTCCACGGACACGTATAAAAAGCCTTACTTCGACTTAAACACCGAAGCAGGGAAAAAGTTCACTCAGAACATATTACGCACGACGGTGACCACAAAGGCCGTCAGCGGCAGCGTCACAGACACAGCCAGGACATAACCCAAAACGTTGGTCAACTTCAGCTCGCTCATGACATCCTCACTTTCTTGGACACTCCTCAGACCTGACCCGGCTTCAGCGACAACTGCGAAGGCGGAGAGAGGCGAGGTACTCGGTGATTGGTTGCTGCTTTTATATGCATGAAGCGTGCCAGCTTCAAAAATAAGTCAATGGCAAATATTTGTTTCCATTTAGCCATCATTTAGCACCTTTAAGCGGCATGTTCACCGCTCACATACACCTTACGGCACAGACGATGAAATATTTCGCGATATTTTTATAAAATTTTGTAATAACAAATTTTAATAAGTGATAGAATGTGAGAAATGTGGCCAGCGCACCCCCCAAAACGACTGCACTGCTTTCCCCGGCTCCCCTGCGCATGTTGGCCTCCTGCTTTTCCTCCTTCAACACCCGAACGCACCTGCCGTTCATCTTTTCTACATCGGAGCAACCCGTGGCCAGCAAATTTGACGCACTCGCAACCGTCGAAATGGAAGTCCCCACAAGGACTTATACCACCGTCCCCGAATCCCCTTCTCTTGCCACATTACAAGATCGCATCGCCCGTGCCATCGGACGCTTCATGCTGGAGACCTCCGGTGACCTCTCTCACTCCACCGTGTTGGTCTCCTTGCTCGACGACTCCATCCCCGGTCTGCTGGAGGTGTGGATTTTACAGTCCGAACGGTATCCCATCGTGCTCCGCGAGATCCCCGGGGCCGACGCCCCCGACCCTCGCCGCCCTCAGCACGCACCTCCCGGACTTCTGCGCTTTTTCTTTCGCATTCCCGGTCGAGAGGGCTTTTTAGTCCTGGGCCGCAAGCTCCCCTTTTCGCGCGGAGAGCTCAGAACCGCCATCGAGATCTCAGCGGCAGTCGCCACGGTCTTCGAGCTTCGACAGGGCCTGCTCCAGCGCACGCAGCTCCTCCGAGACGACTTTGACCTGCTCGTGGTGGTGACTCAGGAGCTCTCCCGCTGCCAGACCCTCGACGAGCTGTACGAATCCATCGCCCGCGAAGGGGTGCGCCTGCTCAAGCAGCGAAAACACAACCTACTCTGCCTCCAACGTTATTCCGCTGCCCTCGAAGAGCTGACCTGCGTCGCACTCTCGGGAGAGGATACCGACCGGCTCAAAGGATTGAAGCTGACCACCGACCCGGCCCGCGCGCGGGTGCGGTTTTATCCCCGCTATGACGACGAACGCCTCGCTTCTTCGATGGATCGTCAGGAGACCTTGTCGTTTACCGGCTCCCTCATCAAGTCCAAAGAAGACTACCTGCTGATCGCCGACGTCGAGCAGCTCCAGAAACACGATCCCTATTATTGCCTCTCCCCGCGCACACGTTCGGAGCTGGCGGTGCCCATCGTTCTGTCGGATGGCGCGCGCTGGGGCGTGCTCAACGTGGAGAATCCTCAGCCCAATGCCTTCAGTGAGCTCTTTGACCTCCCGCTGCTGCAAGGTTTTGCCCGCATCATCTCCGTCTTTCTCCAGGAGCTGGATCGGCGAGATAAAACGTATACCCTCGACGATATTGCCTTGCCCGACGATCTCAAGAAGGCCATCCGGCTCTTTGCTCAGTCCGATGAGAGTGTTTTGATCACCGGTGAGACCGGTACTGGCAAGGAGGTGGTGGCGCGAGCCCTCCATTATGCAGGCGCTCGCCGCCGCTTTAAGTTTATCCCGGTCAACTGTGGAGCCATCGAACCCAACCTCATGATGAGTGAGCTGTTTGGTTATACCGCACACGCCTTCTCAGGGGCAGGCTCCAAAGATAAGGCTGGGCTGTTTATGGCCGCCGATAAGGGCACCATCTTTCTCGACGAGATCGAAAACATGCCGATGGCCGTGCAAGAAGCCGTGCTGCGGGTGGTCGAGCGGGGCGAAGTCCGCCGGGTGGGAGGCACTCAGGTCGAGCTGGTGGATGTGCGGGTGGTGGCCGCCACCAACATGGAGCTGCGTCAGAAGATCGCCGAAGGCAGCTTCCGGCAGGACTTATACTATCGTCTGAAGATCCTGGAGCTGACCTTGCCGCCACTTCGAGACCGACGCAGCTTTATCCCGGACCTCTTCTTGTCCTTTGTGAATCAATATCGCCGACCGCTTCAGCCCGTGGAGCTTCACCCAGATGTGCTGCCCTTGCTCCAGAAATATTCCTGGCCCGGCAATGTGCGGGAGCTGCGCAATCTGGCCAAGCGTATGCTGGTGCTCTCCAACACCCTCAGCGTGGAGCTGCTCCCCGATGAGATCAAACGAGAAGTGCTGGGCAAAGAGGCGCCGCCCGCCTCCACGCCGGGTTCCGAGGAAACAGGAACGCAGCATGAGACCTCCGACAAGGCCGAGCCCTCCTTGACCTTGACCCTCCAGCTCGACGAGCAGGAAACCCATGCCCTCTCCAAGCTCGAGCGTCAGCTCTTGCAGCAGGCGCTCAACCATTTTAACGGGGATAAATACCGGGTGGCCTCCTTCCTGGGCATCAGCCCACCTTCGGTCTACCGAAAGATTAAGGAGTACGGCCTTCAGGAGATTCGACGCTTCGGTTGAGGAGCGCCGAGGGGGGCTCGACACACGCGCAGGCAGGCAGGCTCACACGCGCAGGCAGGCAGGCGCACACGCGCAGGCAGGCAGGCGCACACGCGCACGCAGGCAGGCTCACGCGCGAGGGTTTTGTCTTATTCGCTGCGGTCGTCGAGGGCTTGTTCATCCACGACCGATGCCATCGGTGCCACGGTCGGGAGAGGGCCCACCGCCACAGGAGCAGCCGGACGGTGATTTTCCAGGAGGGCCAGCAGGCGTGTACGCTCGGCTTCAAAGGCGGGCAGATCCTTGACCTTGCGGACCACGGTCGGCAACATCTTCATACGAGCGGGGTTGATGTGGACGCCGTTCTGAATCAGCTCGAAGTGCAGATGAGGACCACTGGCCAGCCCCGTTGCACCGACGGCTCCCACCCGTGCTTTTTGTTTCACCCGCTGTCCTGGTCGGAGACTCACCCGGCTGAGGTGTGCATATCGAGAGACAATGCCGCCGGCGTGTTGAATCATCACCTGGCGTCCGTAGCCGTCTCCGAGATTGCCTGCCACCAATACTTGGCCTTCTGCCACGGACCAGACGGGCGTGCCTGTGCCTGCTCCATAGTCGATGCCTTTGTGGGCTCTCTTGATCTTTAGAATGGGATGGAATCGCTGACCAAAACGAGATGTAATGCGCAACACACTTAACGGGGTGGTCAGAAAACTTCGCTGAAGGTATTGCCCACGCGCATCAAAGTATTCGTCTCCAAAGCGGAAGGCTTCTTTTGTTCCGACGGTGGCACCTTCGTAGCGAGCGATGAGCACCTGTTCCACGCGCTCGGGGGTTCCATCGACGTACACTTGTTCGACCAGTGCCTCAAAGTGATCTCCCGGCTGCACATCGGTGTAGAAGTTGATGTCCCATTGGAAAGCCTCCACCAGCGCCATTGCAAACTGAATAGACTGCCCTTGCTCCAGCAGGGCGTCGATGATGGTGGTCTTCACCTGGCCCGTGACCAAAAGTGGACGTTTCTCGAGCTGAACAGTGCCTTCTCTGGCCACGAGAAGCTGGTCTTCCAGGTGGACTTCGTAGCGTTTTTCGCGCGAGAGTGTCAGGGTAAAACGTTCCAGCCCTCCTTCGGGGGTGCGGAGGAGCTGCCACTGCACCCCGGGGCGGAGCTTTCGCAGGTCCAGCTTCTGGCCGAGAACGTGGAGCAGCTTCCCGACAGTGCCTTCGGGCAGGCCCTGAGCGTCCAGCACTTCGGAGAGGGTCTGTCCAGATTCCAGTGTCCCTTCTGTCAGCCCAGGAACTGCTGGCATATCGAGAGGCTCAAGCGCCAGGGCTTCTTCCGAGAGAGGCGGGGCTTTGAGCACCACCAGGGGCGGCTCTAAGGCTTCGCAGCCTCCCAGCAGCAGGGAGAAGGCAACACCCAGTCCAACGCCCAGACGGGCAAGAGGGCGGAGTGAGTTCATGGGATTTCTCCGTTTTCACGGGTGGGAGGGCTGCTGAGCCAGCAGCCACAGGCCGCAATTCCGCTCCGGGAGGGGGTGGAGTGGTTCAGTCGCCTTAACCCTAACGTACCGAGGGCCGCGTGCCAACCAATTTTTGCGCTCTCTTCTCAATTCTGTGCATTTTTGAGCGCAATTTCGGGGCCACAGGCGCGTACTTTGGGCAGGAAACGTTTGACACTCGCCCCCTGATTTGTTAATTGAAAGTGCGAACGTTTGTTGCCAATCGCCTCCCCTGCATGCGGGCGCGAGGCCGGATCTCATTCATTCTCTGACGACGCTTGTTGTTGCGTTCTGTCTGAACCGAAGGAGCTGTTACCATGTCTTTTAAGCCCAGCGAAGAAGAAGAAAAATACTTCAAAGCCGAAGATGAGCGCCGTCTGACTGCGCTCCGGGGTGAAATCCAAGCGGACGAAGAGACCAAAGCCCGCTGGCTGGCGCTGGCCGAGGTGGTGGGCTCTTCTTCTCATGCGGTCGGTCGCCGTCTCGAGGAGCTGGGATTTAACACCGACACCGCGCGCATCCTCTTTTTTGTACCGCTGGTGGAGATCGCCTGGGCCGACGGCAAAATCGGCTACGAGGAGTCTTATAAGCTCGTCGATGAGCTGCGCAAGCGAGGCATCCGTGCCACCACGCAGGCGTATGAGTTCCTCAACTCGATCACCCTTCGTCGTCCGCATGCTTCGTTTTTTGAGGGCTGCACCGAAGTGCTCCGTGAGCTGTTTGGGACACTCTCGGCGGAGCAGCGGGATGCCCACATTGGTGAGCTGACCGGCTTGGCCGATCAGGTTGCGCGTGCTTCCCGAGGCTTCTTCGGCTTTGGGGCCGAGGTCAGCAAAGAAGAGCGCTCCACCATCGAAGACATCATCAAGGGGCTGGGCATCGAGCACTCCAGCCAAGCCGCTCAGCTCCTGCGCTCTCTCTGAGCCTCGGGCGGACGCTGAGCCTCTTGTGTGAGACGCACCCCCTTTCCCCGCAATGACTCCCCCCCGACATTATCCAAAGGCAGGAGCGCATGGAGATCCTCGAGACGCAAATTGATCCCACTGGCCCGGAATTCCAGCTCAACCAAGCCCACATGCAGGGCCTGCTTCATGAGCTGAGGTCTCACCTCGAGCGCGCACGCGCAGGAGGCGGCGAAAAAGCCCGGCAACGTCATCACAGTCAGGGCAAGCTCTTCGTGCGAGAGCGTCTGGAGCTGCTGCTCGACCCGGACACGCCGTTTCTGGAGCTCTCTCCTTTGGCTGCGCATGGGCTCTACGACGACGATGCGCCCAGTGCGGGGATGGTCACGGGCATCGGTCGTGTCCAGGGGGTGGAGTGCTTGATTGTGGCCAACGATGCCACGGTGAAAGGCGGCACCTATTATCCGATGACCGTCAAGAAGCACCTTCGGGCGCAGACGGTGGCCCTCGAGAATCGCCTGCCGTGCATTTACTTAGTGGACTCTGGAGGGGCTTTTCTACCCCTTCAGGCGGATGTTTTTCCCGATAAGGAGCACTTTGGCCGCATCTTTTATCATCAGGCGTTGATGAGCGCCGAGGGAATTCCTCAGATTGCGGCGGTGATGGGGAGCTGCACCGCAGGCGGAGCCTATGTGCCTGCGATGTCCGATGAGACGGTCATCGTGAAGGGCACGGGCACCATCTTTTTGGGGGGGCCTCCGCTGGTCAAGGCCGCGACAGGAGAGGAAGTCACGGCGGAGGAGCTCGGCGGGGCGGATGTCCACACCCGCAAGTCCGGGGTGGCCGATCACTTCGCAGAGGACGACGCGCATGCCATCGAGCTGGTCCGTTCGATTGTCGCCCACTTAAACTGGAAAAAAGAGGTGGCTGCGGCGGTACGTCCACCCGAACCACCGCGCTATGATCCGCAGGAGCTGCTGGGCATCGTGCCGCGAGACACACGCAAACCTTATGATGTGCGAGAAGTCATCGCGCGTATTGTGGATGGCAGTCGTCTCCACGAGTTTAAGGCCCGTTATGGCACGACGTTGGTGTGTGGCTTTGCACACATTCATGGGTATCCGGTGGGGATTCTGGCCAACAACGGGGTACTTTTTAGTGAGTCGGCCTTGAAGAGCAGTCATTTTATCGAGCTCTGCACCAGTCGTAAGATCCCGCTGCTCTTTTTGCAGAATATCACGGGTTTTATGGTGGGCAAACAGTACGAAAATGGAGGAATTGCCCGTGACGGTGCCAAAATGGTGCATGCAGTAGCCAATGCTCAGGTGCCGAAGCTGACGGTGATCATCGGCGGGAGCTTCGGAGCAGGGAACTATGGCATGTGTGGCCGTGCGTATCAGCCTCGTTTCTTGTGGATGTGGCCCAATGCCCGCATCTCCGTGATGGGCGGAGAGCAGGCCGCCAATGTGCTCGCCACGGTGAAGATCGAGCAGCTCGCCCGTGCTGGCAAGAAGCTCTCGCAGGAAGAGATCGACGAGATCCGGCGTCCAATCCTCCAGAAGTATGAGGAGGAGGGCAGCGCCTACTATTCAACCGCGCGTCTGTGGGATGATGGCATCATCGAGCCTGCTTCGACCCGGGATGTGTTGGGTTTGGCGCTCTCGGCGACGTATAACGCGCCCATTGGCCCGCAGAAGTTTGGCGTCTTCCGCATGTGAGGGGTACAAGGTGTTTCACAAAGTATTGATTGCCAATCGTGGAGAGATCGCTGTTCGCATCATCCGTGCCTGTCGAGAGCTGGGGCTGAAGACAGTGGCCATCTATTCAGAGCCGGATCGGCATGCGCTGCATGTGGCGCAGGCGGATGAAGCGGTGTGTATTGGTCCTGCGGCGGCTTCAGAGAGTTATCTGAATGTACCTCGGTTGCTCGAGGCCGCACGTCAGACGGGTGCGGATGCCGTTCATCCGGGTTTTGGGTTTCTCTCCGAGCGGGCCCCCTTTGCTCAGGCGGTCTTGGATGCGGGGTTGGTCTTTATTGGGCCTTCTCCCGACACGATTGAGCGGATGGGGTCCAAGACGGGAGCGCGTGCGTTGATGGAGGCGGCGGGTGTTCCGGTTGTACCGGGTTATCAGGGCACCGATCAGTCTCCCGAGCGGCTGATGGCGGAGGCCACGCGCATTGGTTATCCCATCCTAGTCAAAGCGGCAGCGGGTGGGGGCGGGAAGGGCATGCGCATCGTCTATCAGGAGTCGGAGCTCATGGGGGCCATCGAGAGTGCTCGTCGTGAGGCTCAGAAGTCGTTTGGCGATGCCTTTGTCTTTTTGGAGCGGTACATCATCAATCCTCGACACATCGAGTTTCAGGTGTTTGGGGATCAGCAGGGGCATGTGGTCCACTTGTTTGAGCGGGAGTGTTCAATCCAACGGCGGCATCAGAAGGTGCTGGAGGAGTCTCCCTCGGTGGCGCTCTCGCCGGCGTTGCGTCAGCAGATGGGTGACGTGGCGGTGATGGCGGCTCAGGCGGTCCATTACGTAAACGCGGGCACGGTGGAGATGATCCTAACCCCCGAGGGCCACTACTATTTCCTCGAGATGAACACACGCTTGCAGGTCGAGCACCCCGTGACGGAGCTGGTGACAGGCATCGATCTGGTACAGCTCCAGCTTCAGGTGGCTCAGGGGAATCCGCTGCCCTTCCGCCAGGAGGACTTACGCCAGAAGGGGCACGCCATTGAGGTCCGAGTATATGCGGAGGATCCGGCGAACGGCTTCTTGCCTGCGACGGGTACGGTCTCGCGGCTGAGAGAACCGACGGGGCCGGGCATCCGGGTGGACTCCGGGCTCTTTCCAGGAGCGGAAGTCAGTGTGTTTTATGATCCCATGCTCGCCAAGCTCATCGTCTGGGCGGAGGATCGCACACGCGCAGCCGCTCGCATGCGTGAGGCGCTGGGGGATTATGTCTTACAGGGGGTCACGACCAATCTGGAGTTCTTACGGGATGTGGTCTGCCATCCGGCATATCTGGAAGGCAAGACCTACACGTCGTTTATTGAGCATCATCTGACCCCGTGGCAACCCAGACAAGCACGGGTGCCGGACGAGGCGCTCATCGCCGCAGCGGTGGCAGAGCTGCTCGAGAAAGAAGCGGGTGTGTCGGTGGCCAGTGGAGAAGTCCGCACCGGAGGAGATCCGTACTCGCCCTGGACTCGGCTCGGGGCCTGGCGAGGTTAAAGGGAGGCTCGGTTTTGACGGCGAGCCCTCCCGCTCGCTGGGAATGGCTTACCTCGTGGCGCTGGAATATGCCGATTTCATGCGCGGAGGGAGGCAGGATCCGCTTAAGGCAGGAGACCCGATGATGACGCAGCGCCCACGAAAGATCTCCTTAGGTTACAGCCACTTCCATCAGCTCAGACAGCAGGGGCACATGCTGGTGGATAAGTCGTTGTTCATCCAGCATGTGCTGGAGGCGTCTTATAAAGCGATGCTGCTCCCTCGGCCTAGACGATTTGGTAAGACGTTGAATATGTGGATGCTGAAGGATTTTTTCGGCATCGATAAAACGGACATGACGCCGTATTTTGAGGATCTCCAGATCTGGCAGGTGCCGGAAGCGAGAGAACACTTCCAGAAACACCCGGTGATCTTCATCACATTTAAGGACTGCAAGGATCGAACGTGGGAGGCGGTCACGATCAAGCTGAAGAGTGCGTTGGGGACACTGTTCGGTGAGCATCAGGTGATTCGAGAGATTCCAGGTTTGCTCAATCAAAAACAAACAGCCTGGTTTGATGCAGCATGCGCGGATACGTTGCCGCTGGCCGCGTATGGTGAGACGTTAAAGACGTTCTCTCGGGCGCTGGCGAGCCTTCACGGCGCGCCGGTGGTGATTCTGATCGATGAATATGACACGCCGATTCATAATGCACTGGAGCACGGCTATTACGATGAGGCCATCAGCTTTTTTAAGAGCTTTCTCGGTGCCGGGTTTAAGGACAACCCCGACCTCTTTCGAGGGGTGATGACCGGCATTCTCCGGGTGAGCAAAGAGAATATGTTCAGTGACCTCAACAATGTGGGGGTCTATTCGCTGCTCAACGATGCCTTTAAGAGCGACTTTGGTTTTACTGAGGCCGAAGTCCAGGCCGTCACCGAAGAGCAAGGCTGTCCCGAGCTGATGCCCGCGCTCAAAGCCATGTACAACGGCTATCGTTTTGGCTGCGATGAGCCCGTGGAGATCTATAATCCCTGGTCTACTCTCTCCTGCATCGCAGAAAAATACCACAAGCTGATTCCGTACTGGCATAAGTCCGGCTCTCCTGAGCTGCTGCATCGGCTGGTGCTGAAACATGCTCCGCATATCCACAACGACCTCAAGACCTTGATGGCAGGGCAGACGCTCCAGAAGCAGGTCTCCGAAAACATCCAGCTTCGCGAGCTGGGGGGCAATATAGACGAGCTGTTCGGGTTTATGCTCTTTGCCGGATATCTCAAGGCGATGGAAGCAGTACCCGTGGGCACCTACTGGGACGTAAAGCTCAAGCTCGTCAATCGAGAGCTGGAGGCGATCTTCGATGAGCTATACAAGGACTGGTTCCGCAACACGCTGGGCTCAACGGGCACCGAGCGGCTGGTAAAAGCCGTGCTGGAAGGGGATGTGCCGAGCTTTCAGCTCCAGTTAGAGCAGATCTTACGCAAATACACCTCCTTTATGGACGGCGCAGGGAAGACCCCCGAGCACTTCTATCAAGGGCTGATGCTGGGCCTGATGGTCCTGCTCCGCGAGAGCCACACCGTGTTGTCGAACCTGGAGGTAGGGTTGGGCCGAGCGGATCTCCAGCTCATCCCGAAGAAGTCCGGTCAGTCAGGGGTGGTGATGGAGCTGAAGGTGGTGCAGAAGTCTCAAGCCCTGCTGGAGGGGGTGGTGCATGCCCTCCAGCAGCTCGAGGAAAAACACTACGAGACGTTGCTGGAGTCCCACCAGGTCTCCACGCTGCACCGTTATGGACTGGCGTTTAACGGGAAAGAAGTGCGGGTGGCGGAGTTCTCAGAGCTCGAGGCCCTAAAGTCGTCGCTGGAGGCGCTCAAGAGCTCAGAGCAGTCGGCAAAACAGCGACGGACTGCGCGCACACCCTCGCGGGAGAGCGGGGGGAAGGCTCAAGCCTCAGCGCCTCCCGGCCCAATCCTGACCCTGGAGGAGCGGCTGGACTTGGAAGACCTGGTGCTGCCTCACCTCACCTCAAGAGAGCTGGAGCGGATGTGGGGACGCCTCGGATTTCCCCTGGCAGAGCTGCCGCAAAAGGAAATTCAGCTCCAGTTACAGGAACTCTTGACCCGCTGTACGCACACGGGACAGCTTGCCTCCCTGAGCACCTTGATTCAGCGCCAGCTTCCGGCGCTCAAAGATCATCCTCTGGTGCAGAAGTTGAGCGGATAAGCCACACGCCTGCCGTCGGAGCTATGCACGGCCAGAAAAATCCGGCGTCATGACTGATTTCGTAAGAGGGCAGCTTGAGCATCCGCTGCACGACGGTCAGTCACAAGGCTCAGGCGTACTGCCCAGTGCTTGTTCGTCGTCACAGTCGAACTCACCGCTGCTGCTGTTGTACGGGTTCCAGCTTGGGGACAATCCATCGGCATCGAGATCCCACACAGCAGCCGCAGGTCCACCAAAAGCGCCGAGATCGGCAGCGGAGCCGTCCGGGTCCAAGAGCGCTTCCGCACTGCTCCCACCATCAATGGCCGCAGAGGGCCAGGCCAAGCGGTAGTCGCCGCCACTGGGGTCTCCACCCGCGAGTGCCTGGAAGTAGGGTTCCGCGACCAACACACCACTGCTGTTTAAGCCGCTGATGGCGGCCTCCCCGTTGTCACTCCACCACAGCGTCTGCCCCAATGAGACACCACTTGCGCCCTCTTCACTGAAGAGATTGTTGGCCACACTCCCTACTCGATTGTATGCCACAATACTCTGCTGGAGCTGCAAGGTCGAGAAGGACAGCCCGATTCCACCTCCCGCTTGAGAGGCGCTGTTTTCGGCCACCACAAGCTGCTTCAACACCGGCTGAGAGGCCGCAGAGAAGAGCCCCCCTCCCAAGCGTGCGCTGTTACGGGCGATCACCACGTTCTCCAGCACCGGCGTTGCCCCCAGATCAAAGGCCAGTCCTCCTCCTTCGTAGGCAGACACGTTCCCGCGCACCATGCTGTTGCGGAGCTGAAGTGAAGCCGCATCCACTAAACCACCGCCCCCTCGTCCACTCTCACCCTGCACCGTGTTTTCGTCGAAGCGGAAATGAGTCAGCACCGGGGTACTGTCGAGGCAGATGTGAAATCCACCCCCATCCTCCTCCGATTGGTTGTAGGCCACCCAGCCGTAACTCAACACCGGCGATGAAGCATAAGCAATATAGAGCCCCGCTCCCGACCGAGCCCGGTTGTAAAAGACCTCCAATCCCTGCACGCTCTTGGGCGAGGAGTTGTAAAATCCAATCCCGCCCGCAAAACCCTGCGCCTGATTCCGCTCCACCCGCACACGCTTGAGCGTGGGTGCCGAGGCATATAGATAAAGCCCTCCGCCGTCATCGTTCGCTCGATTGTCTTCGATGCGTATGTCCTCGAGCAGCGGCGCAGAGGCACTCATTTGGATGCCCCCTCCGTCTCCCGCGCTGTTGTCTCGCACAATGAGCTGGCTCAGGCGAGGCGAGGCATTGCGCAAACAAATTCCCCCGCCATTCAGCTCACCACGGGGGGAGAGCCCTCCACCACAATACTCCGGGTCACTGCCAGTTCCGCCTGTGATGGTAAAGCCCTTGAGGAACGAGGTCTCCCGGGTGGAGTCCATGAAAACCACCGTGCTGCCCAGACCCGCCGCCTCCAGAATGGTGTCCTCGGGCCCGAGCTCTGAGATCAGGACCATCGCCTTGTCGCGAAACTCAAGTTGGGTTCGGTACGTGCCGGGCCCCACCAACACCACACTGCCCTCCGGTAACGTGCGGAGCGCCTCCGCCGGGTCGGTGAAGTGTGGCAGCCCCTCCATCACACTGCCATCGGCTGAGACATATGCATCCGGTGAGGCAATCCCATCACAGTCCTGATCGAGCGCATCCTCCCAAGACTCCAAAGCCCTCGGATATACCGTGGCATTGGACTCATCACAGTCCGCATCTTGCAGCAGCTTGGCACAGGGCGCAAAACCATCTTGATCCTGATCCTCGTCCACACGGCCATCACAGGTATTGTCGAGCCCGTCACAAATCTCTGCTGCACCTGGAAAGCGCATCGGGTTGGTATCGTCACAGTCTCCATTTTGCCGCGCATACCCACTGGGTGTGTTGCACGAAAGCTGAGTGGCTGCCTCCGTGCCGTAACCGTCTCCGTCGAGGTCTTGATACCATATCAGCTCCACGTCTTCGTCAATCCGGCCATCACAGTCGGAGTCCTGACCATCACAGCCATCGGGAAACCCCGGACGCACGCTGGCATCCCAGTCGTCACAGTCCCCCTGCTCGGCGGCGAGCTGGTCACCATCCTCGTCGAGCGGGGTTGCACAGCCCGAATAAAGCGCGCTCAAGAGTGCAAGGGCCAATGCCCTCACCCCATGACGGCTGTGGAAAAACAGGGCAGACATGCGTTGCCTCCTGGATACCCTTTACTCAACACCATAAACATCGACAAAAACACGGCCCGCTCCAAGCGAGGGTCGCTCTGCGGAGCTGCCATGCTCATCTCCTTCATATTCTGCCGAGGAGCAGACTCGAACAAGAGACTTTGTGTAAAACCGATGCCTCGGTGAACGTTCACCGGTTGCCGATTGCCTTGAGAGCTGCAAACATAATGAGCCTGTGTTTAACCCATCCGACAATGGAGAGACCGCCATGAAACAAGCTGCATGGCTCACGGAAGGCATCGTGCTGGGCAATCAATTCCACTATCGTAAGAAGATTCCCTGGAAACATAACCTGCTCAACCTCAGCATGCTCACGCTGATGTTGATGAGTGTGCTGGCGCTGGTTAACACCAGTCGCTGGCTGCATCCCGCCGTGTATGTGCCGCTGGTAAGTCTTGGCCTCGGCGTGGTCTTTTTTGGCCTGATCATATTGGTGGTGCATGAGGCATCACATCAGATGTTTATCATCACCCAAGAACGGCAAGCGGCAGCGCGCTGGAATCGCGTGGCGGGGTGGATGGTCGCACTTCCCTTCGCGATTCACTACGGGAAACACTGGGAAGAAGGCCACCAGCTCCACCACCTGCATCCGGTGGAGCCCCTAGATCCCCAGACACGGAACCTCTTCACGGGCCGAGAATTCGTGCGGATCTTTTTGCTCTCCCTGCTGATACCAGGTTATGTTTTTTTGTGGAACCCAAATCGTCAGTACCGAGAAGCCCGCTGGATCACCCCCGTCAACCTGCTCCTCTGGACCGCCATTGTTGCCCTCACCGTCCAGTTTTTACCGTGGTGGTCCACCCTGGCCTACTTGGGAGGCATCCAAACCCTCGGGGCACTCAACCAGCTTAAAGGCTCTCTTGAGCACGGCGGTGAGGTGGCCCTGCACCCTAACCGAAATCTCCGCTCCCGCACGAGCTTTTTTCCCCTGCGCTGGCTGATCATGCCCCTCAATATCAGCCTCCACTTTGAACATCACCTCAACTACTGCGTGCCGTGGTATGAGCTGATGAATTATCACCAGGCGCTCCGCCCACGGGTGCCCATCAGACTGCAAAGCCTGATCTTCAACGAGCATGTGCTGGATCAAGTGCTTGGCAAGCTCGGTGGGGTTCAAGGAGAAGAAGCAGAAGTCGTCACGGTCTCCCAAGAGCTGATGGGAACCGGCGAAGCCTCTCCCGCACTGGCATAAGGGCTGGTGTCATGCCGCCCGAGAACCTCACGCGCATGAAACAATCGCGCTAAGACACCCGACCGGCACCCATCGCCACAAGCTGGGCACGCAATTGCTCCAGCTCCGCTTGAGCCCTCACCCGCTCGGCCTGCTCAGACGCCAGACGCTCCGCCAAGTCTTGCGCGGCTTGTTCCGCGTGCTGCTTGTCAGCCTCCGCACGCTGACGCTCGGCTTCGGCCTGTTGTTTGTCAGCCTCCGCACGCTGACGCTCGGCCTTTTCGTCCGAGAGCTGTTCCGACAGCAGCTCCAACTGAAGCGTTGCCACCGTGCGGGCCACCAGCAGCTCCTCCAGCTTTCGCTGTTGAGCCGCCATTTCTCGCTGGAGGTTGTCGGCGATCTCCTGCGCTTCGGGATCCTCATGGACCCAGGTACGGTCGAAGATCGCCTCGACGGGCAGAGACCAGCGAGGAATACAAGAGGTGGTGAGCCGCTGGCCTTCCCGAAGCTCCACCACCTGCGAAGGGTCCGTCAGATGGAGGGGCAGAAATACCTGCACCCGCTTCTTGTCGGGATCGACCAGCCAGTATTCTTGAACCCCACTCGCCAGATATTTCTGCTTCTTGCGCGTCCGATCAAGGCCTCGCGTCGAGGGTGAGAGCACCTCCACCACCAGCCTCGCAGGTCCTCGGATCCCCTTATCCTCACAACGGCGGAGATCCTCTTCGGTGGCAAAGATCAGGTCTGGCATGACCTCGGTGACTTTGTCCAGCAAGAGCGCAAACTCAGTATACACAGTGCCAAGATGCTGACGTCGCACACTCAACGTCAGGGAGACCATCAGGTTTGAAATGGCCACCGCATGCGGTTCTCGAGCAGAGGATGACACAAACACCTCTCCATCCAGGAGCTCTAGCCTTCGAACCTGCCGCCCCAGAGGTTGGAGCCGCTCCTGCAACGCATGGAACTGCTCCAGGGTATACACCCCGGCAAGCTGATATGTGGAATCAGGAGGCATACGCCAGTCCGAGAGGAGCTGGGCCTCCGAGATCACCGGCGGCATCGGATCAAGGTGATCATCCTCGACCGCCGACGCTGCCTTTTTCACTCGAGTGCTCGAGTATCCACCACCACCTCCGCCCCCCAACGCGCTCATGCCACCTCCGTATCCGCTGCCACCATCACCACGCCCATATCCACCCCCCTGCGTGGACATGTAATAAACGACACCCTGCTTGTCAGATGCCATGTTGCGACTCCTTCGTAAGCACCTGTGCCCTTTTTGCCGCCGTGGGAACCTTTGACGCACGAAAAAGAAGGACCGTATCACGGGTTTGCGGGGGCAGACCACGACGCTGATTTCAGTGTAATCGGGAGCATGAAGGGTGTCAAAAGATTTGGGCCTCACCGCCCTCACCCGGCGCGGATTGCCACCGTCTCCCAAGAGCATAAAATGTATGCGTTCATACCATGACGGAAGGACCGCGAGGGAGCGGAAGTGCTCCACGGCGGGCAGGCTCGGCGGTGACATTCACAAAGACCCCGCCACAATAGAGCAGGCGACAGTCCTGCTTCCCGTGACACCCCTCCGATATGGCCAAGTTCGATGTCGCCAAGTTCGATCTCACTCACACTTCAAGAGGAGCTGATGATGATGTCTCGTGTCGTTCTGTTGATGGCGCTGTTGCTCGGCCTGCCACTCCAATCTCTGGAGGCCGCTCCACCTGCTCAGCGGGCAGCGGGTGTGACGCAAAACCTGGTGGTGCAGACCACCTGGGGTCCAGTGGAAGGCTTTCAGGATGTCTCGACCTATCGCTGGCTGGGGATTCCGTTTGCGGCACCTCCCACGGATGCGCGCCGCTGGCTGCCTCCCGAAGACCCCACCCCCTGGACCAATATTCGTCCTGCACAGGATTTTGCTCAACCTTGTGCGCAGCTCACCACCACCGGAGGACTCCAGGGCGGTGAGGACTGTCTCTACCTCAACGTGTGGAAGCCTCTGACGCCGTCGAGCATGCCTCGCCCGATCATGGTATGGATTCATGGGGGCGGAAATGAAGTGGGTGCCACCAGTGACTATCTCTACGGAGGCCAGCATCTGGCAGCCAATAACGAGGTGATCGTGGTCAGCATCACGTATCGGCTCAGCAGCTTGGGGTGGTTTAACCATCCGGCACTACACGCGGGGGAGCCGCTGACGGACTCCGGCAACTTCGGCCTGCTGGACATCATGCAGGCGCTGCGTTGGGTGCGACAAAACGGAGCAGCCTTCGGAGGTGATCCGCAAAACATCACAGCCTTCGGGGAGTCCGCCGGAGGCATGAACCTCTGGGCGCTCCTGGGCAGTCCGATGGCGGCAGGGCTCTTCGATAAGGCGATCATCCTGAGTGGATATCCCCAAGATATCTCGGTGGCACGAGCTCAGGGCACCGCGCAGGGGGTGCTCGAGGCGCTGGTGATCGCCGATGGGCTGGCCACCTCTCAGACGGTCGCGAGCTTCCTGGCGAGCAAAGATGAAGCCTGGATCCAGCAGTACCTCCACGATGCCGATACCTTGAGCCTGCTGACGGCTGCGGCGGATACCACCTCCACCTTCACGGAGTTCTATGCCATCCAGGATGGCACGGTGCTGCCTGAAGACCTGCTCGGCGCGTTTGCAGCAGGGGATTATCATCATATGCCGCTGATTGTGGGCTCGATGCGCGATGAGATGAAGTGTTTTCTTTTCCCGCTGTGGCTGATGAATCGGGTCACGTACAGCAAGCTGATGGCTCAAACGTATGGAGACTTTACACCAGAGATCGAGGCACTCTATCCACGCACGGCGTATCAGCCCGCCAGCTACTATAATGCCTTTACCGATATGGCGGATCACCTCCTGGAGAGCTTCGCGAGCATCTATATGACCTCGCTGGTGAGCCAGGAAGTGCCGGTGTGGGTGTATAATTTCCAATATGATAATCTGAAGGGGCCTTTTTCGTATGCCATCGGCGCAGGTCACGGGCTCGAGCTCCCGTTTGTGTTCAGCAATTTCCGCGATAGCTTCTATCCAAATGGAACGGAAGCAGAACGGCAAACACTCGCTCAGACGACTCAGGGCTACTTTGCTTGTTTTGCATACACCGGCGATCCATCGAGCTGCTCTCCCGCCCTGCGAGACTGGCCTCGCTTCGAGGGAAGCGGGGTAGACAAGTATCAACGCATGATCTTGGATACCACCACACGAGTCGAAACCCTCTCCACTCGAGACATCGAGAGAGCCAACCTCTGGCTAGACTTCCACGGCTGGTCTCAGCTCCCCACGCTGACGTATTAAGTCGCGCGATGCATGCGTCTGGATACCCTCCGCGTGCCCGCGTGAAGAGAGGGAGGAGGGGGCCGAAGGGAGCGCTTACGCCTCAGAGAGGGGCTGCATTTTATGTGGCACCTCTCTCGATTCTGTGTTACACCGAGACCCTGAATGCATTCGGTGAGCACTGTTTTAAGGGCTCGCCGCTGAAAAGGGGCTCACCGTGTTGATGCGATATGATCGCATTGACTCCGCAAGAAGGAGCATTGAGTCCCTCCGTAAAATTGGAATCGAAGAGACTTCTGGGAGGCTTTGATGTCTGATATTCGTGACCCCGAGCTGGTGCAAGCCGTGGAAGAATATTTCGGGAATCTCCCCACCGGCATTGAAGCTGAAGAGGAACCCACGAGCGACGGAGAACCACATGACTCACCGCAGCCTTGGGATCCAGACAAGATTCGGGTGCATACCAAACACTATTCGTTGCGGCAGCTTGTCGATATGATCCGTGATGAAGACCTAGATCTTGCCCCTGACTTTCAGAGACAATACGTATGGAAAGCGCAACAACGCTCCGACTTGATCGAGTCCTTGTTGATTGGTATTCCGATACCCTCTTTCTATTTGAATGAAGAGAAGGATGGTAAAATGCAGGTCGTAGATGGTGTTCAACGACTCTCCACCATCTAGCGATTTGTGTCAGAGAAGGAGTTCAAACTTCAAGAGCTTGCGTACTTGAAAGAGCTTTTGGGTAAAGGTTTTGATGACTTATCCCCGGTTTATCGTCGGCGTCTCCATAACACGCAGCTTGTTGCCCACGTCATAGATCCTCAGACGCCCTACGGTGTGAAGTTTGAAATCTTTAAGCGCATCAATACGGGTGGAACCCCTCTCAGTGCTCAAGAAATTCGCCATTGCATGAGCCGAGAGCGCTCTCGGGACTTTCTCAAAGAGCTGGCGATGGACAAGCTGTTCATTCAGGCGACAGGAGGTGCCCTCGAAAAACATCCACGCTTGGCAGATCGTGAGGTCGTATTGCGTTTTATTGCCTTCTGTCGTTATACGGTTGAAGATTATGCGAAGTTCCGAAGCGTTGATGAGTTCCTCGGCACCGTGACCCAGTACATCGATCACGAGGCAAAAGATTCAGACCTTCGGGCACTCAAAGAGCGCTTTCAGAAAGGGATGAGACTTGCCTACAGTGTGTTTGGAGCGCATTGTTTCCGCAAGTGGCCACTCGATTCAGATCGCCGTGCGCCCATCAATCGTGCGCTTGTGGAGACGTTTGGTCCCATGTTGTCTGAGCAGGATCCCCAGAAGGTAGACGCTTGTAAAGCACAATTGGTCGAAGGCGCTCGTAAGCTGATGACACCCGCCCATGATCCTGACTTTGTGGCTGCGATTGCGGGAAGTACCGGTTCCATTGGCCGTGTGCGCACTCGTTTTGCGAAGGTTGAACAGCTTATCCGGGAGGTGCTGTCGTGATCTCCACACTGGAGCTTCGTCGTTTTAAACGATTTCAGGAGCTGACGTTGTGCTTTAAGGCATTGACTGTGCTGACCGGTGCCAATGGTGTGGGAAAAACCTCCATTATTCATGCCCTTTTGTTGGTCCATCAGGCGACCCTCCTAAAGCAAAATGAAGTGCTGAGACTCAACGATGTAGACTCTCTTCAGCTCGGGAGTGCGCGCGATTTGATCCATCATCAATCAGGTAGTGATACGATGGAAGTGACTGTAAATGTTGATGATACACCCATGAGCTGGACGTTTTCGGCGCCAGAGGATGAGTACTCGCGACACTTTAATGTGATCAAGAGGCCAGAGACATGCATCGGAGCGCTCGCAGAGATCTCAACACAGCGGTTTGTATATCTCTCGGCAGAACGTTTGGGCCCTCGGGATACCTTGCGTGCCGGCTCGCAAGAATCGCGTGAAGTTGGGGTGGGGGTTCAAGGCGAGTATACCGCTCAGACGCTGGTCAGTGCTGGCACGTTTAAAGTCCGTGAAGAGCGCTGCCTTCCGATGCCAGACGGGGGCCTTCTGCGCGGTATTTTGCATCAGACTGAAGCATGGATGAGTCGGATTGTACGTCCCATTCAGCTTGAGCCAGAGTGGTTTCCGGAGACGCTGGTCACAAGATTACGTTTTAGGACACCGGGCTTCAGCTCCAATTGGATGCGAGCCCCGAACATGGGTTTTGGAGTCTCATATGCGCTCCCCATCGTGGTGGCCGCCTTACGAGCTCCAGTCGGCTCCCTGCTGCTGATTGAGAATCCCGAAGCGCATTTGCATCCCGCTGGGCAGTCTGCGATGGGGGAATTCCTCGCACTCATGGCTGCGGATGGCCTTCAGATCTTGGTGGAAACCCAGGGCGATTGTACAAAGTTCTAACTCCAAAAAAAACCCATCTGGCGCGGGTGCTACTCACTCCAGATGCGGATATTATCGATGTTTTTCGGTCAATGCGCCAAATTATGCAGGATCCATGATGCGCAATTTGACCGCGACGATGGTCCAGCTTGTGCATCTTTCCGCCTCAGAGCACTCCTGCGCCCCTCGCGGAGGTGTCAAGGGGCATGCTACCTGTCTGGTCCGACCCGTCCTCCCGCCAAATCCTCAGAACACTCCTCCGCAGACAGCGGGCGAAGGTGCTACCATTGCCTTGCTCGTGCGTGCCTCAGATATCGTTTCGGCCGCCCGCTCTTGTCCCCCTCGGGCGCGGGGACACCAATACGGGGACATGGCGGATCCGTGACCAGGGACCCCGGCACGGAACGCAGCATGGCGTCCTCTGTCCGAAATTCGTACACTTCTCTCCCGCGAGTCCGAATCTCGGACACCCATCAGGGAAGTGCTGGGTCACGGCCGACAACCCCAAGAAACGCTTTGTCGAACCTCTGTGCGAAGATAGACGTCAAACGCAGCCGATAAGATGCCGGGTGTTTTGCCCAAGTTGCAATCGGACAAACGCTGCGTTAGGATAAGGAAGTCGGTGAAAGGAGAAGTATGGCTTCCAAGAGTTCCAACCTTCCTGTTGAGAGTCGAAAATTTTGGACCCCGAAGGAGAAGCTCGATCTGCT
>JBJTQF010000335.1:0-3632 GCA_046075485.1 Myxococcota bacterium
GAACCGGAGATGTCCTCTCGCGAGCCTGCCTCCCTCGAGCCTGTCCCTCTGCGCCTTCAAGGGCCGCCCGGCTGGAAGCTGTCTCAGGCCCTGCTTCAGGCCCTGCTCGCGGCGGAGCTGCTTGTTCAACAAGGTCAGCTCGTGCGCGCCCGCGAGCACCTGCGCAAAACCAGCCCCCATCATCCAGGAGACCTCGAGCAAGCACTGATTGCTCATGCCCTGGGGAGCCTCTCCGAACAAGAAGAAGCGTGGCCCCGGGTGAGCATCGAGCTCCAGCGGGCAATCCTCCTGCTCAATCGGAGCGGAGTGGATGCGCCCGGCTTAGAAGCCAGCCTGCTCAACACCCTCGGCGTCGCTTGGCTCGAGCAGCAGAAGTGGAAGCAGGCCGAACAAACCCTCGAACACGCCCTGCGCCTGCGAGAAGCCCTGTTTTTACGCGCGCAAGCTCGAGAACCGGGGCTGCAAGGACTCGATCCTTCAGCGTTGGAGCGGAGCGGGACTCAGACGCCGCTCACCTCCGCACCAAACTCGGCAGAAGAACGCACCCTCCAAGTGCTCCAAGCGCGCCTGAGCAGTGCCCAAGAAGCCACGTCGTTAGAAGAAGCGCGTCGATGGCTGGCCAATACCCTCTACAATCTGGGGGTGGTACAGGCACGACAGGAACACTGGCGAGAAGCCATCCACACCCTCGAGCAAGCTGCCACACACTTCAGTGGTGCTGAGCGACTCCAGACTCAGCTCGATCTGGCACGTCTGCTGCACGAAGGAGGAGCACGCACCCTGGCCCAAGAAGTGCTTCGCGGCGTGGACGAAGAAGCCCTCAGCCCAGCCCAGCGGGTGGAGCGGCAAGCCCTCGACGGGCTCATCCTGGCAGGTCTGGGGCAGGTGGATCAGGGGCTCGAGCAGCTCAAAGCCGCCATTGCTGGATATGCGGCCCTCGAGCTGCCCTTACAAGAAGGACAGCTCCTCTTCAATCTTGGGCTGATTCTGGCGTATCATCAGCGTCGAGAAGAAGCCCTCGACGCCTTCGCGCAGGCCCGTGTGCGGGCGCTCGAGCTCCACGATACCGCCTCGGTCTTGGAGATCGACAGGCAGGTGGAGCGTCTGGAACAAACCGGAGCGGGTCAGCGTCGCTGAAGGGGGAGGCACTCAAAAGCGGAGGCACTCAAAGAGGTGAGGGTTTGTATATGCTGATACCGATATGAAATAAGAAAATGAAGGTGTTATCCAGATTATTATGATATTTCCGGGGGCATTGTGCCGACGTCAAAGCCGCCACCGCCGTCTACATGAGCTGCGTATCCAGGCTGGAGATCGACCTCGGAGAGTTCCGCTTTGTGATCCTGGCCGCTCATGTTCCCGTCGATGAAAATACCACCCTGACCCACTGGTGCCACTTGAGAAACTTCTTCCCCGGCAACTGGGCCGACGGAGACGCGCGCAAACGCATCGCCAAGATCTTCCTGGAAGACCAGGCCACGGTGGAGTCTCAACGCCCACGGATCGTCTCCTATGATATCGGCGCGGAGCTGAGCGTCAAATCCGACGCCGTGCAGATCGCCTATCGCCGGATGCGTCGGCGCTCCATCGACCAAGGCTGGCAGCTCGACCGAGAAAAAATTGCCCAGGAGTTTACCGACAAACAAGAGTGGGTGATTCCCTCACCGGGCCGCCATCAGCCAGGGCTCAAAAATGCGTGGGTGATCAGCGAAGTGCCCACGGTAACACCTCCCACCCCCTGCAAAGAGCCTATGAAAGAGCCTGTGAAAGAGCCTGCGGAGTCCCCCTGATGTGAAGTCTCCCCTCCTCAGCAGCATGAGACGGTAAATTTCCAGCCTTACTGGAACATCGAGCTGAAGCGCCTGCCCTCCTGTCAACTTCGGAGCCGTTTACGCCTCCCTCGTTTATGTCTCCACCCGTCAAAAAGCACACAGCGCCCGCCCGAGAGCGGTTACAATAAAGGCTCAGCCGGTGTTTTTCTGCGGATTCTGCTGCGGATTCTGCTGTGGACGTTGAGGCAAGCTCCGCGAGGAGCACTTGCAAGGAGACTGTATATATGCGCTGGACATCCTTCTGTCACGCTCGAGCTGTGTTAAGCCAGCGATGGCTGCCGTCCTTCCTGCTTTCCTTCCTGCTGTGCGGAGGGCTGGCCTCCGAAGCCCACGCCGCAACCTCCTACGCCGCTGAAGTGTTGGCGGATAATCCGGTCTCCTACTGGCGACTGGGTGAGAGCTCCGGGACCGTGGCCACCGATCAGAAGGGGCTCAACGATGGCACCTACGTCGGTGCCGTCACCAAAGGGGTCACCGGTGCCCTGATCGGAGACACCGACACCGCCATCTCCTTCAGCGGCTCGACCTCCGACTATGTGCGCTTTAATGCGTTTAAGTCTCATCCCAGCACGGCGGCCACCTTCGAGTTCTGGATGAAGTCCCTCGACAAGAGCAAAAATGGGACGCCCTACTCCTATCTGACCTCGACCACCACCAACACCAATGACTACCTGATCTACGACTACCAAAACCTCGCACTGTATGTAAACGGCAGCGCCATAACCTCCGGGCAGGTGCTCACCGATGGCAACTGGCATCACGTGGTGGTCACCTGGAACAGCAGCGATGGAGCCGCTCGGGTCTATGTCGATGGGGTCGTCAAGCTACAATCCACCATCGCTAAAGGCGCGGTGATCGCCGGAGGCGGCGTGGCCATGCTCGGCCAAGAACAAGACTGCGCCGGAGGCTGCTTCGAAGCCTCCCAAGCCTTCATCGGGGTGATCGATGAAGTCGCCCTCTACAATGTGGTCCTCACACCCGAACGAGTGCTGGCCCACTTCCAGATCGCCCGCAATGACACCGACGGAGACGGCATCACCGATCCCCGTGATAACTGCGTCTCCACCGCCAATCCCACCCAGTCCAACAACGACGGCGACAGCCAAGGAGACGCCTGCGACAGCGACGATGACAATGACACGGTGGCAGATACCTCCGACAATTGCCCGCTGACTGCGAATACCTCTCAAACCAACACCGACGGAGACAGTTAGGGAGACGCCTGCGACACAGACGACGACAATGACTCGGTAACAGACATCTCCGACAACTGCCCGCTGAATGCCAACACCTCCCAGACCAACACCGACGGAGACAGCCAGGGCGATACCTGCGATCCCGATGACGACAACGATGGAGTCGCCGATACCAGCGATAACTGCCCCCTCAACGCCAACAGCGACCAGCTCAACACCGACGGAGACAGCCAGGGCAACACCTGCGACAGCGATGATGACAACGACACGGTCTTGGACACCTCCGATAACTGCCCGCTGGTGGTGAACCTAGACCAGCTCAACACCGACGGAGACAGCCAGGGGGATGTGTGTGACTCCGACGATGATAACGACTCGGTGGCGGACGGCTCCGACAACTGCCCCCTCAACGCCAACAGCGACCAGCTCAACACCGACGGAGACAGCCAGGGGGATGTGTGTGACTCCGACGATGACAACGACTCGGTGGCAGACGTCTCCGACAACTGCCCCCTGACCGCCAATACCTCCCAGGCCAACAATGACGGAGACAGCCATGGGGATGTGTGTGACCCCGACGATGACAACGACTCGGTGGCGGACG
>JBJTQF010000336.1:0-7615 GCA_046075485.1 Myxococcota bacterium
TGAGGGTTTGATCCAGGGATAACAGCATCTGCCAGCACTCCGCATGTCATCTCACCTGACAGGCTTGACGACGCCACCGCTGATTATGCGCATGCAAGGGACCCGGAAACTCTGTGGAACTATAGACCAGCGGGGGGGACGTGTCAATGCAAAAGCCTATGAACCCCAGGGGATCGCAAAGTCAAAAGGGGTAGCGTGGCACAAGAATGGATGGTAGAGAGGTGAGAAAGCGGTAGCTGCGGGTGAGCATAGCGATATTTGGAAGCGCAGTCCCCATCCCACTCAAGGAGCGCGTTCATGGAAATCCCCGTGCAACTCACGAACTTAAAAGAGCTTTTTTCGGAATTGGCAGATTCGCGTCAGGCCCGAGGTGAGCGACATGAGCTGGTGGACATCCTGGTGATCATGCTGCTGGCGATGAGCTGCGGTGCGGACAATGGCGAGGACATTGTGGGTATCGCGTAATGCTTCGGCCAGTCCTTGCGCTTCCTGCTTTCACTTCATCATCAGCAGGATATGGACCCACCCTCACAAATCGCCAACGGGCTGTTGGGCTTTGGCTGTTTGGAACAGACCATGACGTATTTCCACAGAAAAAATCGCACAGTCGATCATTCTAACGCCCTTTTCTTTCTGGAGACAACCATCGCGCTCCCCATCACCGTGAGCCGGTACTTCTGGTGTGGACTGCTGGGTTTGTCTGGCTGGGTCCGTTCTATCAGGCCTGCCGCCAGAGCAGGCTCGAGGTACGCTGCCTGAAAATTTTGTCGATCTCGCAGCTCCAGCATCTCGCGCAGCCCCGCCGCGCTCCGCTCGAGACCCCCGAACAACACATCCAGCAGTGCTTCGACTTGAGGGGTGACTTGTGGGGCAGCTTGTGGGGCGGCTTGTGGGGCGGCTTGTAGGGTATCCTGTAGGGTGGGCCCTACAAGTCGGTACTTCTGCATCCGACTGCGGTTTTTGTTGGGAAGCGTCTGCTCGATGAGCCCCTCGGCCAGGGCGGGATCGAGGTACGCAGCCTGAAAGTGTTGACGATCTCGAAGGTTAAGGGCCCCTCGAAGATCCCCCGCGCTCCGTTCCATGCCCCCTTTAAGGGCCCCCAGTAGCGCACTGACTTGTGGGGTGACTTGTGGGGCGACTTGTGGGGTGACTTGTGGGGTGAGGCGAAGCACATCATGAAGAAGGAGCTGCTCGGCATCCTCGGGGGGCGTCCAGGCCCACTCCAGGGTGAGCCCCGCCCCATCGTGTTCGACCCCGGGCGCTGCCGTCCCTGCCTCACGACAGGCCTCGCGAATCTTGTCGAATCCTCTTCCCCACGCTTCGATCAAGCCGGAGCGGAAGAATGCGTTGGCAAGATCCGGGTTGGGCGGGCGCGAGGGGTGAGGCGCCAGCAGGCGCGCGGCGGTCCACGTGGGCGGCAGCTCTCCGGCGTTCCACAACGTCAGCCGATCACGGAAAACCCGGATCTGAATGGGAACCCCCGAGCCGTAGTCCTTGTGAATCAGGGCGTTGAGCACGGCTTCTCGCAGCGCATCCCGGGGAATCGGATAGGTCTCCATCCGCTGAAGACCCTGGTAGCTGATCCAGGCGAACATGTACTTGGTCCGCAAGAGCTCAATGGTCTGATCTATCTGCGTGAACAGGTCACCATGCACCTCGTCGTGGTAAGCGATGTCGGTGCTGGAGCGAAACATCCCGATCTTGACGTACGCCCCGGTGAACCAGCGCTCGGGCTCCTCGTGGAAGAGCAGTAAGGCCGCACGCTTCAACATGCCAGCTTCAGTCAGGTGTAACCGCTCGAGCAGCTCCAGGTTGGGAGCCGCAAGGGCTTCAGACGGGATGCGCTCGCTGTTTCGGGCGTGTTTGCGGAAACGCCTAAATGCCTGAGGATCCAGGTCCTCCACACCGATTCCCGGCACCGGTGCGCTGTCCCAGTGACGGCCAAGGCGGCGGAGCAGAAAGGCAGAGAGCGCAGCCCCCGTGAGCTGCTGCTTCGTACTGCCGCTGCGCACATGGTATTCCCCCCGATAACTGATCGGTGTCGGCTGGGGTTCAACGCAGATCTCGATCAGCTCGAGGCCATCCTCCCGCACCAGGCGCACCGGGACCACGATGCCGAGCACGTCGCGGATCTTGTTCGGCAGCTCAACCAGGAGGCGCTCCGCTCCTGGGGCACCGACCGCGTTCCCGTGATCGTCCCGTCCGATGATCAGCGTCCCGCCGTCGGCATTGGCAAACCCGCAGATCCACCGGAGGTAATCGTCCCGCCAGGACTCCTTCCATTCAAGAAGCTGGTCTTCACCGCTCACAACATCCCCTCCAGCTCCGCCAGATCCTTGGCGATGTCGGCCTCGAGCAAGCGGAGTCTGGCGATGATGTCCCTGGGATTCTCGTACTGAACATCCTCATGCTTCGATTCCTTGTATCGATTAATGGAGAGGTCAAACTCCTTCTCCTCGATCTCTTTCACCGGCACCATGAAGTGTTTTGCCGTGCGATCTCTATCCGTTATCGCATTTTCAGCTTGCTCAAAAGATACTTGTAGAGGTCTCCTTTAGCGTCGCCCTCGGTGAGCACGAACCTCCGCCGGGGCTAATGTAACAAGGTTAAGCGAAAATTCCAAGCATGATACATAGATGTGCAACCTATTGGCCAATTGAGACCGGAATTGGCTGACGGATTCAATTGTAATTCAGAATACTTAGAATCATCTAAATGAAAATCCATAACTGACACATCGGGTTGTGTTTACGGTCCATGCGACTGCTCGTTCTGTTGGTACTGTAATTGGATTCGTTCATTCCAAATCCCCTGTAGCTCGGGAGAGGCGGGACAGAGGGGCGAGGGGGGGAAATGGGGAACGGTCTCCGATACGAGACCGCTCCAGGTATTCCCGTGCTAACCACGCATTCATAAAGCACGTTGCTGCGAATGATGGGTCATCTCATGCTGCTGGCGATGAGCTGCGGTGCGGACAATGCCGAGGACATTGAGGAGTATGGGGAATGCCATGAGGCATGGCTGCGGACCTTCTTGCGGCTGCCCCATGGAATACCGACACAGGACACTTACCTGAGGTCACCCGCCCCGGAGCGGAAAAATTCCACCGGCGTCTGTCTTCCCACGCCCGCGCCCGTATGCCCACGCCTGCGGGTATGTTACACTCCCGGTCGAATGTTCACCACCATCAAGCGGGAGGAACGATGCGAAGAAATCCCCTGTCTTTTATTGAGGATCGACGCCACGCGGTGCAGAATAGGCAACCGCTTGTCCAGCCTCGGTCAGCACCGAAAAACTCAGCACCAAGAAACTCAGCCCCGACACGCTCCCTGCCGAAAAGCTCCCTGTCGAAAAGCTCGGTGCCGCTGCTGCTGAGTGTGCTGCTGAGCTTGTGTTGGGTCTCGCCCATGTACGCGCAGGGGGCTAATATTTCAGCTCCACCGGAGTTGTCCGGTTGGGTGCCCTTTCTGCAAGCGCGACATCCGACCCTCCGCTGTCCGCTCCTCGAAAATGGAGTGCAGTGTCTGTGGCCAGGTCTGCTCGAGCTAAACCTCGACGCGCGTGGAGGCCGTTTTTCGCAGGAGGTGGTGCTCGATCAAGCTCTGCCGATGCCCCTGCCCGGAGGCGCGGGCGCATGGCCTCAACAGGTTCAGGTGGATGGCCGCTCGGTGGCGGTGATCGCTCAGGAGGGCCGACCGGTTGTGCCACTCCAGCCCGGTCAGTATCGTATCACCGGCACCTTTGCATGGAATAGCCTGCCTCCTGCCCTGCCGATGTCGCCGCTGGTGGGCCACGTCTCGCTGACCCTCGAGGGCCAGAAGGTGCCTTTTCCACAGCTTGAAGAGGATGGAGCACTCCGGCTCAGCCGAGGAGAAGGGGGCGAAGAACAAGAGGAACGCCTCGAGCTGGTGGTGACACGCAAGATCACCGATGCGCTCCCCGCTGAGGTGGAGACGGTGATTGCCCTGCGTGCAGCCGGTGCGCCTCGTGAGCTTCGGCTGCCCAAGCCGCTGCTGGAAGGTTCTCGTCCGGTGTCGTTGGAGGCAGATCTTCCGGTGCGGCTGAGTGAAGAAGGGGCGCTGGTGCTCCAGCTTCGGCCCGGAACGTTTACGGTGACGCTGGGAGCGCTCCATGAGGGCCCACTCACGGCGCTGAAGGCTCCGGCGGCAGCAGCACCCTGGCCCGAGCAGGAATATTGGTCGCTGGTGCCCGATGAGACCTATCGTTCGGTGCGCACCGAAGGTCCGGTGGGCGTGGATCCCGCCCGTGTGCCGCTCCCGGAGGGTTGGGACGCTTATCCGACCTTTGTGGTCAACGCAGAGCAGGTGATGAAGTTCGAGGAGCTGCGACGAGGTCAGCCCAAACCTCCCCCGCATGCACTCACCCTCACCCGCACGTTGTGGCTGGATATGACGGGTGAAGGGTTTACCGTACAAGATCGGCTCTCGGGCCAGCTCCAAGCAGCGGCGCGGCTGGATACCTTGCCCCCCATGCGGCTGGGGGCGGTGGAGGTCGGCGGCGAGCCTCAAGTGGTCACGCAGGTCGAGGGTCGCTCAGGCGTGGAGCTGCGCTCGCCCCAGGTGGCGCTGACGGCACAGGCCCGCATCGATGAGGTGCCCAGTGCGCTCTCGGTGGTG
Source organism: Myxococcota bacterium (assembly GCA_046075485.1). Lineage (GTDB taxonomy): Bacteria > Myxococcota_A > UBA796 > JAJRTE01 > JBJTQF01 > JBJTQF01. Next base: position 4,638 of record JBJTQF010000336.1, read on the forward strand.
GGCTGGACGACGGAGGTGTCTTCGGTTCAGCTCAGGTTGCACCTGCCACCGGGGTTTAAGCTCTTGGCGGTCTCGGGGGTGGATGGGGATACCTCCGCGCTGCTGGATCGCTGGACGCTGTTTGACCTGTTTTTTGTGCTGGTGGTGACGCTGGCGGTGGCGAGGCTGGCAGGGCGCTCGTGGGGGCTGGTGGCGCTGCTGGGGCTGACCCTCACCCGTCATCTGGATGCAGGCAGCGATTTTGCGCCGGAGTGGGCGTGGGTGGGGCTGCTGCTGACCCTCGGGCTGCTGAGGGTAGTGCCCGCAGGGGGCTGGAAGCGGCTGGTCAACCTGCTGCGCTGGGGCGCGCTGCTGATCGTCTACGTGATGCTGGTGGTGTTTGCCACGGACCATATCCGGGTGAGCATCTTTCCAGCCCTGGAGCATCGGGCCATCAATTACGACATGGCCGGCATCTCAGATCGGTTTGTGGAGGAGCTGGCGGGTGCCTCGAACACCTCCATGCGTCAATATTCGAAGTCAAACCAGAACGAGCTGAAAGAAGCACCCCGCAAGAAGGTAGGGATGAAGCTCCAGCAGGATCCCGGAGCGGTGGTGCAGACGGGAGAAGGGGTGCCCAACTGGATGGGTTCTATCTACGAGCTGAACTGGAATTCCGCTGTGACGCCGGAGCAGGACTTCACGCTCTACCTGCTCGGCCCCTGGACCAATGGCGTGCTCGGGTTCTTGCGGGTGCTGCTCCTGCTCGCCCTGGTGCTCCGCCTGACCCTGCTGGATAACCCGATGGGCGAGCGGCTCCGCGCCCTGCTGCGACGACCGAGGGGGTTGGCCCCGGCGCTCGGGCTCTTCTGCTGTCTCACGAGTGGTCTGTTGAGCGGTCTGCTGCCCCTCTCGTCGGCTTTGGCGCAAGAAACGCCCTCGGAGAAGGCCCCCGCCGCGCCAGAGCGTCTGGCATCTCCAGCGGAAGCGGCCTTTCCCTCCGACAAAAATCAGATGCCAGCCCTGCTCCAAGAGCTGGAGCAGCTCCTGATCAAGCCTCCCGCCTGTGCGCCCGCGTGTGTGACGGTGCCTCAAGCACGGCTCTTTGTGTTCGGAGATGCCCTCACGCTGGATGTGGAGGTGCATGCAGCCGCCCGTACTTCCTGGAAAGTACCAGGTCCGGCGGCAAGCTGGATGCCCGAACAAGTACTGCTCAATGGCTCCAATGCAGCCGGTGTGGCAAGACTCGGGGACGGGTTTATGCATGTGCGCCTCGAGCCAGGGGTGCAGCGGCTGATGGTCACCGGCAAGCTGCCCCTCTCGGGAGCGTTGACCCTTCAGTGGGGGCTCACCCCTCAGCGGGTGGCGTGGCAAGGAGAAGGCTGGGAGCTGGAAGGACTTCGAGCCGATGGCACAGTAGAGCAGACCATCAAGCTGGTCCGGCGTATGGAAGGCGGCGAAGGTATCAACCCCACCCGCTCGTCGGAAAATCTGACCTCCTGGCTGGAGGTGCATCGGTGGCTGGTGTTGGGACTGCCCTGGACGGTGCGCACGGAAGTCGTGCGGCGAGGGCCGGTCAATAATCCGGTCTCGCTGAAGGTGCCGCTGCTGCCCGGTGAGTCGGTCAATGCAGCCGCCTTTCAAGTCCAGGGCGGGCAGGTGCTGGTGACACTCAACCGCGATGAGACGGTGGTAAGCTGGGAATCCACCCTCCCGGTGTCGGAGAAGCTGGTGCTCAAGGCGCCGACCGGGGTTCCCTGGGTGGAAGAGTGGACCCTGCTCTGTCAGCCCACCTTTGCGTGCCAAGCAGAAGGTGTTCCTCCCACCTCCCACTTGGTCGATGACGTGGCGGGCATGCGCTGGCGGGTGTGGCCCGGCGAAGAAGTCCAGATCTCCGTCTCACGGCCCGAGGCGGTCTCAGGACGCACCACCACCTTAGAGCAAGTTCACCTCCGGTATGGGCTGGGGCAAAGGCTGGCCGAAGCCTCGCTGGAGCTGGAGCTCCGCTCGAGCCAGGGCGGACAGCTCCCCATCGTGCTGCCCGAAGGGGCTCGACTGCGCAAGACACTGGTGGAAGGCGTCGAGCGCACCATGCGAGAGCAAGACGGTAAGGTGATGGTGCCACTCACCCCCGGCTCTCAGAAGGTGCAGCTCCACTGGCAACAGCCGTTTGAGTTCTCCCTCTTGACCCGGTTGCCAGCGGTGGGGCTCGGGACTCAAGCATCCAACGTGCAAGTGTCGGCAATCCTGCCCGCTCAACGCTGGATCCTGGGGCTGTTTGGGCCGATGTGGGGACCGGTGCCCCTGTTCTGGAGCCAGATCCTGGTGGTGCTGCTGCTGACGCCGCTGCTGTCCAAGATCCCCAAGCTGCCCGTGACCCGCATGCAGTGGCTGCTGCTCGGCTTGGGGTTGGTGCCTCTTCCGGCAGTGCTGGGGGCGGTGGTGGTGCTCTGGTTCGTGCTGCTGGTGCTCAGACGAGAGAACCCAGTGCCCGGCTTCTGGCGCTTTAATGTGGCGCAGCTCTCCCTCTTCGGCTGGACCTTTGGCACGATGGGCGTGCTCTACGCCGCCATCCACGTCGGGCTGCTCGAGGACGCACCGTCCAATATCATGGGGCTGGGATCGAATAATACCTCACTGCATTGGTATGTAGACCGGGTGTCGGAAAATACCCCCGCGCCCGCCCTGCTCTCACTGCCCCTCTGGACCTGGCGCGTGCTGATGTTGTTGTGGTCGCTGTGGCTGGCCTCCACGCTGCTCAAGTGGCTTCCGTGGGCATGGGAAAGTATGACGGTGGAAGGGATTTTACGCGCTCCCGGCTGGCAACGTCGGGTGCAACAGCCGCTTACGCCAGCGGCCAGCTCGACCGTTCCAGTAAAGCCGGAGGCAGGCACGGCGGCACCGGAGGCAGGCTCGGTGTCGAACCGTGCGGTGCCGAGCGGTGCGCTGTCAGCGTCCTGGGCGGCGGCGCTGAGGCGCTCGAGCACGGCGCCCAGCAG
>JBJTQF010000337.1:0-34200 GCA_046075485.1 Myxococcota bacterium
CGTATTGGTCTGAGCAGTATTCGCGACCAGCGGGCAGTTGTCAGAGGTATCTGCGATGGTGTCATTATCGTCATCGGTATCGCAGGCATCTCCCTGAGTGTCGCCATCGGTGTTGGTCTGAGTCGAGTTTGAGGTCAGCGGGCAGTTGTCGGTGGTGTCTGCCACGGTGTCGTTGTCATCGTCCGAATCACAGGCATCTCCCTGCGAGTCTCCATCCGTGTTGGTTTGGGTGGTGTTCGATACCAATGGGCAGTTGTCAGAAGTGTCTGCGACGGTGTCATTGTCATCATCTGTGTCGCAGGCATCTCCTTGAGCGTCGCCATCTGTGTTCGTCTGGGAGGTATTGGAGGTCGTCGGGCAGTTGTCGGTGGTGTCTGCCACGGTGTCGTTGTCATCGTCCGTATCGCAGACATCTCCCTGAGCGTCTCCGTCGTTGTTGGCCTGGTTCGTGTTGGCATTCAATGGGCAGTTATCGCTCGTGTCGGCCACGGTGTCGTTGTCATCGTCTGTGTCACACACGTCACCTTGAGCGTCACCATCGTTGTTGGCTTGATTCGTGTTGGCATTGAGCGGGCAGTTGTCACTCGTATCGGCCACGGTGTCGTTGTCATCGTCCGTGTCACAGGCATCACCCTGGCTGTCGCCGTCGGTGTTGGTCTGGCTGGTATTCGATACAAAGGGGCAGTTGTCGCTCGTGTCGGCTACGGTGTCGTTGTCATCATCGGTATCACAGACATCACCTTGGGCGTCACCGTCGTTGTTGGCTTGGTTGGCGTTGGCCGTCAGCGGGCAGTTATCAGAGGTGTCGGCCACGGTGTCGTTGTCATCATCCGTATCGCAGACATCTCCCTGTGCATCACCATCATTATTGGCTTGGTTGGTGTTGGCATTGAGCGGGCAGTTGTCGCTGGTGTCTGCGACGGTGTCGTTGTCATCGTCCGAATCACAGGCATCACCTTGCGAGTCGGTGTCAGAGTTCGTTTGAGAGGTGTTGGCAACGAAGGGGCAGTTGTCAGAAGTGTCTGCTACCGTGTCATTGTCATCGTCGGTGTCACAGACATCCCCCTGACTATCCCCATCATTGTTTGCCTGGTTACTGTTCGAGTTCAAAGGACAGTTGTCAGAAGTATCGGCCACACCGTCGTTGTCATCATCGGTGTCACAGGCATCTCCCTGGCTGTCTGCGTCGGTGTTCGTCTGGCTGGTGTTGGCGACGAAGGGGCAGTTGTCGGCGGTATCCGCGACCGTATCATTATCGTCATCGCTGTCGCACACATCCCCTTGGGAGTCTCCATCATTGTTTGCCTGATTGGCGTTGGCATTGAGCGGACAGTTGTCACCTGTGTCGGCAACCCCATCGTTGTCATCGTCGGTATCACAGGCATCACCTTGGGAGTCTCCGTCGGTGTTGGTCTGGGAGCTGTTGCTCACGGCAGGACAGTTGTCTACGCAGTTTTTCACGCCGTCGGAGTCTGCGTCGGCGTCTCCAATGGTGATGGTCCAGCTCTGATTGGTGGTGGCTCCATCTCCGTCATTCACTGCCATCGTGACGTTGGCGGTGCCGATCTGAGAGCAGGCAGGGGTCCAGGTGACGGTGGAGCTGGCCAAGCTCATGCCCGTGGGCGCAGTGGGCAAGGTGTAGGTCAGGGGGTCCAGGGAGCCAGCGGGATCGGTTGCAGCAGCCGTGTAGCTGTACGCACTCCCCACGGTGGCGGTGGTGCCTGGGGTGGAGGTATAAGAAGGGGCCACGTTGTTGATGGTCACGGTGGCGGTCGTCGTGCCGCAGATATTCGCCGAGTTGCAGCCCTGCGCTCGCACTGTACAGCTCGATGGTCCGTCTTTGCCCGCCGCTGAGAAGGCGATGGTGGTTCCCGTGCCGTCGTTGTAATCCGTGGTGGTGTCGCAGTCGAGGTCCCACTTCACACTGGCACAGGTGGTACAGCTCGAGGTCAGAGTGGCGGAGCCTCCTTCGTTGACGGAGGCATTTGCCACCGTCACCACCGGCGTTGGGCGTCCCACCCAGGTAAGGGCGTTGGCCAGCATGCGCACGGCGTCTCCACCGTAGGAGGCGAAGTTCGAATCGGGGAACCAGCCGAGGAAGGCAACACGTCCCGCCTTGTTTTCACGATAGGCGGACAAGATCTGGCCATCGGTAAAGTTGACCAAGCGGGTTGCGCCCGTAGCAAGGGTGGAGGTGCTTCCGGTTCGGTAGCTGGTCACTGAGACCGAGCTGACGCCCGACATGATCGGGTGCCCGGAGACGAGGACGGTGCCCATGTTTCCGCTGGAGTACGGATCTGTTCCCACGTTGACGGTGCGGTAGACTCCAGACTCCCAGCGGCCACGGGCGGCAAACCCGGAGTATTGGGAGAATACCATCTCGACCACCCCTTTGCCGGTGTCAACGTAGTCGGCGAGCACGTTGCCCAAGGTGGTTTCATTGGGTCCACAGTTGGTAAACACGACAACCGCGTCATAGCTGGCAAGCTGAGAAGCAGCGGTGATGTTGCTCGCAACAAGACCAGTGGCGCTGATGGACTGAAAGGTCTGAGAGTTCAGGTAGGCGGCTACGCGCGCGCCATCGTCGCTGCAGGAGCCCATTGCGCCGACTTTAAGCGCTTGCGCTGATGCCTGCTCGGGGGCCAGCAACATTGCTATGGCCACCAGGGTGAAGTAGAATTTCTTGATCATGCATTCCTCCAACGTACTACGGGTACCCCTGGAGGAGATTGTATGGGAGAAATGGAAAAATTTACAGATCAATCATAAGATTGTATGTCCACTAAATGGTATTTATTTAGTCTTTTATTATTAAGCATTTATATGATAACAAGATGCGATAGAAATTTGTCTCGAACAGAAGATAAGTCATATTTTCCGTTCTACAAATTCCTGCTGTACCGGATTATACTCATGCTCCATGCCTCTTTTTGCCTCAACCTTTCCCCTGTTCTAAGCCGCTCTTCGCTCCGATGGCCTTCTCTGTGGCTCGCGCTGGACCCTTCCCATTCGCCCGCGACGCCTGTTTCGCTCCCCCGCATGATCTGTATGGGGTGTATGGGGTGTATGGGGTGGTTGGAGCACTGCGCGCCTATGGACATCGCCGTCATCGGGGGCATTCACGGGGGGACGGCGTGGAGATATACCAATGCTTGAAGGAGTTCGGCGGGCTGCTTGTGGGGCGTCTTGCGGGAGGCTCTGAGCGGATCTCGAAGGCACTTGCCCTCAGGGCTGACGTTTTCCTTCGGTGTCGTACTCCACCACTGGGCCGACTTTGGCCAGCCCCTCTTTGATCTTCGCCCCATCTCCCACCGCAATGATCTGCATGGTCTCGGGGTTGAGGTACTTCTGCGCCACCCGCTGAACTTCTGCGGCGGTCACTTTTTGCACCATATCAGGGTACTTGTCCCAATAGTCGGCGGGTAGACCGTAGCGTTTCAGCTCCAGTGCGCGACCGGTGAGGGCCTGCGAACGCTCGAGCGAGAGGGCAAATCGAGCGGTGAGGGCACGCTTGGCGTCTTCAAGCTCCCGCTCGGTGACCGGCTCAGTGCGAATGCGGGTGAGCTGGGTGATGAACTCTCCCAGGGCGGCCTCGGTCACCTCGGTGCGCACTTCGGCGTTGGCATTCCAGGGGCCCGGAAGCTCATTCATCTGGAAGCTGGAGTATGCGCCGTAGGTATACCCCTTCTCTTCGCGCAGGATCATAAACAGACGACTGGAGGAGCCTGCTCCCAGGATCATGTTCATCACCGTGACCGGAATAAAGTCCGGATCGGTGCGGGAGATGCCCACGTTGCCCATGATGAGGTTGGTCTGAACAGAGCCAGGCCGATTCACCAGATGAACCATACGCTGAGTGGCCAGCTTGATCTCTGGCAGAGCCGGAGCCGAGGCCGGTGTACTCTTCCACGCGCCGAAGATCTTCTCCAGCTTTGGAATCAGCTCTTTCGGGTTCACATCACCACTGACTGCCAAAACAGCCCCTTTGGGCGCATAAAACTGCTGATGAAAGCGCACCAGGTCATCGCGGGTCAGCGCCTTCAGCGCCCGCTCGGTCGGGCCGGTGATGCGCAAGGGATGGCCCGGGAAGAGCACCTCCATCATGCGCTCACTGGCCAAAAATCCTGGGGTTGCACGCTTCTGAGCCAGTCCCGCCAGCTCACGCTGACGATATTTCTCCAGCTCGTCGGCTGGGAAGGTCGGTGCCAACAACAAGTCGTGGAACATACCCAGCAGCTCATCGGAATACTCGGAGAGGCCCGAAACACCCACGTTGGTCACGTTCTGCCCGTAACCCGCTGAGGCAAAAAAGGAAGCCCCCATCGCATCCAAGCTCTGGGCGATCTGCTCGCTGTTGCGACTGCCTGCCCCTTCTTTGAGGAGGTCCGCCACATAACTGGAGAGCCCTGGCAAGTTTGCAGGCTCCACAAATCCACCGTTTGGCAACCGCACTTGAAACAGCACCGTCGGCAGACGATGGTCTTCCATCACCAACACCTGCAAGCCGGTGGAGAGGGTAAACTCTTTGGGGCGCGGAAAGGTGATCTTCAATACGTTCTTGTTGACAGGCGCTTTACCCTTGAGCACCGCGCCTTTACCACTCTGGGCACCGTTGGCCAGCGCGTCCTTCGGCGCTCCAGCGCCCAGGGCGAAGACCAGGCTGAGAAGCAGAGAATAACGCCTTAGATTTTGCCGTGTTACCTTCATCATAGGGAATCTCCTCACTTCTTCTTACCAGCCGGGGTCGGTTTGGGAGCTGCTGCGGGAGCCGGTGTTGCCGCCGGTGCCGGGGCTGCCGCCGGTGCCGGGGCTGCCTCGGGAGCAGGTTTTGCTGCCGGCAAGGTGTAGAGCACCGCTCGGTTGCTTGGCTTCACGTAGGTGTTCATCACCCGCTGCACGTCCTCCAGGGTCACGGCGTCGTACATGCCCGCCATCTTAGAGATGAAGGCAGGATCGCCAAAATACACCGCATTTTCGCCCAGTCGCACGGACAGGTAGAGGGAGGTCTCCAGCTCGCTCACCAACGATGCCCGAGCAGCGGTCTTCGCGCGGGAGAGCTCTTCGGTGGTGACCTTCTCGGTCTGCATGCGCACGATCTCTTCGTCGATGGCTTTGAGCAGGTCGCTGGCTTTTTTGCCCCCCACTGCGGTTGCCGCCATCACAATCGGAGAAGGCCCGCGAAGCTGGAAGATCCCCGCAAAGGTCTGGCTGGCTGCTTCTTCACGCTTGATCAGCCGCTGGTAAAGACGGGAGCTCTCGGAGCCACCCAAGATCATGGTGGCCAGCTCCAGGGCAAAATAATCTGGATGATTTCCAGTGATGGAGGGATAGGCAAGGGAGACATCTTCTTCCGGGGCCAGCTTGTCTTCATAACTGACCACCCGCTCGCCCTTGTCGAGCTTCTCGGTCAGATCCGGCAGGGGTGGCAGGGTCGCGGAGGGAATATCCGCAAAATACTTTTCCACCAGCTTCTTGGCCGCTGCCAGCTTCACATCACCCACAATGATCAAGGCCGCATTGTTGGGGGCGTAGTAGGTCTTAAAGAAGCTCGTCACGTCTTCCAGCGTTGCAGCATTCAGGTCGGCCATCGAGCCAATGGTCGAGTGCTTATATGCGAAGTTGTCGAAGCACGCATCCCACAGCTTCTCAAAACGCAAGCCATAAGGCCGATTGTCGTAGCGCAAACGGCGCTCTTCCTGCACCGCATTTCGCTGGTTGTCCAGGTTGGCTTGGCTCACGTCCAAGCTGCGCATGCGGTCGCTCTCGAGAAAGAGCATCATCTCGAGCTGATGGGCGGGCATGGTCTGGAAATAGTTGGTGCGATCAAAGGCGGTGGAGCCGTTCATCACACCGCCGTAGTCGTTGATCAGCTTAAAGTGCTCCGCCTTTCCAACATTGGCGGATCCCTGGAACATCATGTGCTCGAACAGATGGGCAAATCCTGTCCGGCCCGGCTTTTCATCGCGGGAGCCCACGTTGTAGGTCACATTCACCGTCACCACCGGAGCATGATGCTGCTCCACCACGTAAACACGGAGACCGTTCTTTAAGGTAAAAGACTGAATGTCGAGTGTCGGCTGCTTGATCTGCCGGGTCTGCTGGGCCGCTGGTCCGCTAGACGCCGCTTGAGCCGCCATCGGCCCCAGGAGTCCAACCGCCAACAACGCCCCACACAGCACACGAAGGGAGCGAGTGCGCTTCATGCACGTACCTCTTCAGGATTAGGGTCATGGGTTCTCAGGATGCTCAGCTTCCGCACGAGCGCAGAAGCCACTCGGGACGCTTGAGCTGACGTCACCACCTCAAAATGTCTTCAACAATGCCGCAGGTATCTCTTGCTTTCAACCCTCGTCTGTAAAAATCGTTCATGATTTTTGCGGAGGTGGGCAATATTTGCGGATTTCATCGGTCGGGATGTCAAGGCTCGGCAGGAGCAGTGGCTCTATCCACTCGGCAGATCTCAAGGCAGGCAAAAAATCCCCAGCGATGCGACAAGGGCACGGCCTCTCAGAGCCGCGGCAGCGCAACAGCAGAGCCGCCGTGTCTCAGGCGAGTGCAGGCGAGACTACGGGCGGAGTAAGGCTCATTGGCCCATCGGGAGGTTCATGCCCTGCTGCTGGAGCTGCTGACGCAACATCTCAAGCTGCTCGGGGGTCAAGCCGTTGATCCCACCGCCCATGCCTCCCCCCATCCCTCCGCCCATTCCCTCTCCGGGAGCGCCTTCGGTCGGGGCCACATTGGCGGGCACCGTCGCCGTGAGCTGGGCTTCTTGAACCCAACCAAACTTCGGCCCCGGAGACTGACGAACCCGCACCCAGCCCTCCTTGCGGGTGATCACTTCCAGCTTCTGATCCTTCTTGATCTCAAAGCTGGTGGGGGTCTCGTTGGCCTGAAAACGCCGCGCGGGGGTATCGAGGGTCGAATACAAGGTCTCTGCCGACAGCAGAGAGGGCATGCTGAGCAGGGCCACGGACAAGATCAAAGCTCTCACGGGTCACTCCTTCTGGTTGAGTTCGCACAGACTATATTAATAAGGAAATCACGTCAGGGAAAGGGCCTCGCACACGTCGTACACAGTGCTTCAAAAATAAGCGGCGTCGCATGGTGTGCGTTATTTGCCCTCACCTTTGGGGCCACCTTTGGGGCCACTTTTGGGGCCACCTTTGGGGCCACCTTTGTGATCATTCTTGGGGCCACTTTTGGGGCCACTTTTGGGGCCGCTCTTCGGGGCACTCTTCGGGCTCGGTCTCGGGTCATTTTTTGCCCCTGGGTTGGCTCCCCCTTTGACACCTGCCTTTGGGCCTGCTTTGGGAGCCGCACCCCCTGAAGCCCCCCGTGAAGGATCGCCTTTTGCCCCACCCTTCTCTTCCCGCTCGGGGCTTTGGCTCGCCCGCTTGAGCTGGCGAAGCTGAGCAGGCGTCAATGCTTGACCCGGCTTCACCCCCATGTCGTGGAGCATGGCTTCGATTTCGGAGGAGGTAGACTCCGGGGCGTCTTCTTCTTCCACCATTCGCTCGCCGGTGAGAGGGTCGATGATGATCAGGTCATCGTCTTCGCCGTCCTCATCCTCCAGCGTGATCGGAATACGAGGGGTCTGCTCAGCCGGGTCTTTGAGCAAGCCCTCAGGGTCATAATCGGCTGCGATGTCTTCATACATCTGGGCCCGATCCAGATCGCCGATCTGCTCCCAGCAATATGAGAGATTGCCATACACTTCCGCCAAGTGCATCTTATCTTCGGGCGGATAATAACGCGCGGAGGTGTTGAGGGCGGTGATTGCGTCGTCCCAACGCTCATCCGACATCAGGTGCAGGGCATTGAGATAGTTGGCCCGTGGATTGTTTGGATCCAAAACCAGCGCCTGCGCCAACGCACTCAGCTCCTCGTTGAGCATATCCAGCAAATGGAAAAAAGTGGCGTAACGGGCCATGATCTGGGCCCGGGCTTTGTCTTCGGTTACACGATGTTCCAGCGCCCCCATACGCTGAAGGGCCTCTTCCACACGGCCATGAGCAAAGATCTCGGTGATCTGGAGCAGCTCTTGCTCCAAGCTGGGGGTCTCAGACGGTACATTCACAAGCGCTCCTCCCTGACAGCCCCGCAGAAGGCGAGGCTCAGCACGTTACTGGTGAGGAGATATAGCACAACTTAAGCGTGCATGCAGGGGAAAGTACACGAGAACGGACGGGAAAAACTCCGATGTGGGCGGAGATAAGCGGAGGATTTGCGGGCAACCCTTGTCTTGAGGCACCATTTGGGAATATAATGTCAATGATTTGTGTCCAGAAGGAATCTTCATAGCAGCCATCAGCCAAGACAGGCGAAGCAGCGGCTCGGATCCAGATTCGGCGCGGAGTGTATACCCGCGGCCCCTCAAGGCCGTTCGTGTGAGCAGCAGGGCGGAGCGCAACAGGTGGAGGTCGGCGAATGTTCGTCATTATCGGGTGTCTGGTCGTGCTGGCATCGGTGGCCACGGGCTATGCGATGGCAGGTGGTCCGTTCAGCGTGCTCCTCGTTCCCAGCGAGTACGTCACCATCGGCGGTGCCACCATTGGAGCCTTGGTCATCTCATGTCCCAAGAAGTATATGAATGTGCTCATCGGGAGCGTTAAGGCGCTCTTTAAACCCTCCCCTTACGATCAAAACTCATACCTCGAGCTGCTCAAGATGCTCTTTGAGCTGTTCTCGTATATTCGCAAGCAGGGCCTGCTCTCGTTGGAGAAGGATCTCAACGACCCGCATAAGAGTGTGGTCTTCTCCAAGTTCCCCACGTTCATCAACAACCACCATGCGGTGGAGTTTGTGGTGGATGTGCTCTCGTTCTGGCTGGCCACCAACGCCAAGCCCCATGAGCTGGACGCCTACCTCGAGACCGCGATGGAGACCCAAGAAGAGGAGCATGGCATCGTGCCCGGTCTGGTGCAAAAAACGGGGGACGCATTGCCCGGCTTCGGCATTGTGGCCGCTGTGCTCGGCATCGTGGTGACCATGCAGCACTTGGATGGTCCTCCCGAAGAGCTGGGCCAGCACGTGGGAGCCGCTCTTGTCGGAACCTTCCTCGGCATTCTCGCCGCCTATGGCTTCGTCAACCCGATGGCCACCAGCATGGAGCTCGTCGGCAAAGACGAGGGCCGCTACTACACCATCATCAAAGTGGCCTTGTTGGCATTCGCCGAAGGCGCCGCCCCCAGCACCGCCGTCGAACGCGCCCGTAAGGTGATCTTCAGTGTGGACCGTATGTCGAGCAATGACCTCAACAACGAGCTGAAGAAGAAATAATCCCCCTCCGCTTTTCTCTCGAGCTGCGTAGGATTCGCGCAGCAGTCTACGCAGGGAGGCAGCATGTCCGGCGACGCCAAGGACAAGAAGAAAAAAGACGAAGAACCGGTCAAAAAGCTCAAGCCTAAGAAAAAACATGGCGGTGGTCATCATGGTGGCGCTTGGAAAGTAGCCTATGCCGACTTCATCACCACCATGATGGCGCTCTTTTTGTTGTTATGGCTGTTGTCGGCGTCGGATCAGGCCACCAAGAACATCGTGGCGATGTACTTTAAGGATCCCGGCATCTTCGACAACGCACAAGGTCGTAACATCATGTCGGGCTCAGGCTCCTCCAAAAAAGCCCAGGCGGTGCCCATCGGCGAAGTCACAGGCCCCGGAAAAGCCGGTCAAGGAGGCTCGGAAAATCGTGTGACACTGGAAGTGGTGCAGAATGCGATCAAACGGGCTCTCTACTCAGCGGGGCCATTGCGGGGGTCTGAACAGAATGTCTCGTATATCCCCTTGAACGAGGGTATGGGCATTCAGATCACCGACGGCAAAAATCTCCCGGTCTTTGCTCCCGGAGACACCCGCCTCACCCGCTCAGGGGAGCTGATTGTTAACCAGATTGGCTCGATCTTGGCCCTCTTTCCCGACTTCGTCATCCGCATCGAAGGGCATACGGATCGAGCCGCTTTTCCGAACCGAGGCTTCTACACAAACTGGGATCTCGCCCTCGACCGCTCGCAGACCGTGGCGGTGGCGCTCTTAGCGTCAGGGGTGCCTTCAGAGCGCATTCAGAGCATCGCCGGTTTTGCCGATTCACGCTTGCTCAACCCCGATGATCCGATGGATCCCAAAAATCGCCGCATCTCGCTGCTGATCAAACGAAAAGAGGAGCTGAAAGAGGAAGAGGAGCGCATGGCTGGACCGGAAGGGGCTCCAGTGGCAGCACCCAAAGAAGGGGTCATTCCTTAGCTGGGCAAACCCGGTGAGCTTGGTGGAGGGGTTCCCGGAGCAGCAGGTGCCGGAGGGGAACACGGCGGGGCCGATCATGCTGAAGGGGATCACGCCCACTGAAATCAGGCGTTTTTGGTCTCAAATCCACAACCGTCGTTGATTCCATCTCACAAGCGTCTCTACGGGTGCGCGTGGTCCTTCTCCAACAAGGGCTTGACCAATGCACTCAGCCGCGTTTCGTCCACCATGCCCTGAATGAAGTGCTGAACGTGGCCGTGTTCATCCACGATCACGGTGGAGGGCAACCCGCTGCCACCGAGCTGGCCCAGCAGCATCTCCCCCTCCAACACAACTGGAAACTTCAGCTTAAATTGATCGACAAACGCCCGGATGTCCAGCCGATGTTCACTCCCGGCGGCCACCAGGATCAGCGCCACCCGCGAAGCATCTTGCTGTGCGTAGAACTTCTGAAGATCCGGCAGCTCGGCTTTACACGGCCCACACCACGTTGCAAAAAAATTCAAGATGTGGATCTTGCCCTGGAGCTGCGTGGAGGACAGCGCCCCCCCTCCCAACATCGGCAGCTCAAACGCCGGGAGATTCGAGCTGGCCGGGGTCTGAGGCCCCATACACGCCAAATATACCACCGCCGCCAATACGGCCACACTCAACGACTTCAGCATCAACCACACACGCGATGGTGAGGCTGGGGAAACGTCTTTCATGCAAGCTGCTCCTCCGTTGAATCAAGCTCATGCGCGTGGCGGATGTGCCAGGGATCCTTAAGGTGCTGAATTCTCTGCCCTCTGTCAAGCTCCCCGGGAGGTCAGAGGGGGCACTCACCGCGACTTCTGGCGAATTGACTTGCAATGATACGCCTAGAAGGGTAGCAAGAGCATCATCACCCTGGACGCATGAAGGAGTCTGAATGGCCGGAAAGCTCGTCGGTTATGCGCTGTTGACCGCCGCGACCTTCGCGGAAGGCCCTCCCTCGGGCGCTCAGCTCGATCCCACCCGCACACCCGGCATCTCACTGCCGTTTGACAAACAGCCAGTCCAGGGCATCTCGGGCATGGTGGCAATGGAGGATGGCTCCATACTGGCGTTGCTTGACAACGGTTATGCCACGTTGGAAAACTCCGCCGACTTTCTGCTGCGCATCTATAAGCTCAAGCTCGACCTGCGTAAATCCTCCGGTGGAACCGGACAGGTGAAGGTCGAGGGGTTCATCGAGCTCAAGGATCCACATCATCACCTCCCGTATGTGCTCACCCACGAGCACACCCAAGAGCGCCTGCTCACCGGCGCAGATCTGGATCCCGAGTCGATGGTGCGTGCGCCCGACAGCTCGCTGTGGATCGGTGACGAATTTGGACCCTTTCTGATCCATGTCAGCGCCGAGGGTGTGGTGCTGGAGCCTCCAATTCAGCTCCCAGATGTGAGCTTGCCCGGTGCCAAGCTGAGCAGCCCCCAGAGTCCGCTGCTGGAAGAAGCTTCCGGTGTCCGGCTGATGCACATGCTCAGGGCCCACGCACGCCTGCACGAGAGCACCCTGACCCCCCTTTTTTCACCTCACCACTTGCTGCTTCAAGATGGCAATCCGAAGGTTGAACATCCAACTCGACAAGAGCAAGGTGCAAATGGGCAAGCTGGGATCTCCCGGGCGCTCTTTGATGTGAGCTCTTTTCAGAAGGCGGGGTACGCTGTGTTACCCTGGACCGTCAACGATGAAGACCGCATGCTCGAGCTCATGCGCCTGGGGGTTCGAGGGCTGATCTCTGACCGGCCCGAGCTGCTGCTCAACGCGGTGCGACGCTTTGATGCCAATCAAGACGGGCTCCCAGGGGACTTCTTGACCGCTGAGGGGCTGATCGACCTCAAGCGATTTGATGCGCAAGGGCATCGAGGCGCACGGGATCTTCGCCCTGAAAATACGCTACCGGCAATGGAGACCGCCCTCGACCACCTGATGACCACCCTGGAGCTGGATGTGGGCTTAACCGCCGACGGTGTGCCGCTGCTGTCTCATGAGCCCACCCTGTCCGCCCGCACCTGTCGGCTCTCAGATGGCAGTCCGTATGCGGAAGAAGATGCCCTGGTGATCAAACAGTATAAGGTGAAGGCACTCCAACAGCGGGTGATCTGCGACAAACTCTCTCGGCCTGGACAGAGCGCGGAGCCCCACCTCTCTCCGGTCGCACAGGCATTTGTGAAGACACAGCGGCTGGAGCAGCTCTACAGTCCACCCACGCTGGATCAAGTTTTTGAGTTTACCCGCTTTTATGCCACCTATTACCGGACAGGGCCCGGATCGGTTCACCTCCAAGCCACTCAGCGGGCCACCAACGCCGAGCAAGTGCGCTTCAACATCGAGCCCAAACGGAATCCACGCAAGACGCCTCTGATCGGGGAACGGACCCCCGAGAGTCTGACAGCGGACGCTAAGAGCTTGGCCATCGCGGTCGGCACACGCATCAGCAAAACGAAGCTGGAGAGCCGGTCGGTGCTCCAGAGCTTTGACCTGGCCACGATTCTTGCCAGTCAAGAGAAGTTCCCGCGCCTTCAGACGGCCCTCTTGATCGGCGATTTCCCAACCTCAGCGCCGGGAGGAGACGGGACGAACTTGGAGCCGGAAGGCCAATCACCCAGTCCGTTTTTTGCGGGCATGAGCTGGCCTTATCGCCAGACGCTGCTCAACCGGCCCACGCGCGTGGCAAGCTCCGGCGGGTTGGAGGGCATAGGAATCCTGCCTGACGGGAGCGCGCTGCTGCTCCTGCTCGAGAAACCGCTGGCAGGTGAGAGCAATCGACGGCTGGAGCTGCACCGGTTTGATCTCAAGACCCGCCAATGGAGCGAGTCCCCGCTGTATTATCCACTGGAACCACAGGGAAAGGCGGTGGGAGAGTTTGTGGTGCTCGACGCGCAGACGGCCTTAACCATCGAACGGGATGACAAACAAGGTACTCCAGAGGCGTTTAAGCGCATCTATCGGGTGTCGCTGACGCCGGTGGAGGGGCTCTTGCCCAAGCAGGAGCTGTTTAATCTGATGCAGCTCAAGGATCCCGACCAGCTCAACCGAGGCTCGCTGGAAGATTTTGGTACAAGCGCCGAGCACTTTGCCTTTCCGTACTGGACGCCGGAAGCGCTCTTACCGCGTCCGAATGGGCAGGTGCTGGTGGTCAATGACAACAATTTTCCGTTTGGGCGGGGACGTCATGTCAACACCGGACAGCCCGATGATACGGAGTTTATCTTGCTGAGTGAGGAGTGAGGCATGCGAAAAGTGGAGCCGCTGAGTGAGCAGGGGACAGCCGAGCTGGCCGAGCCCCTTCGGGAAATCCAGCGTTTTGCGCTGGCGCTGTTGCAGGAGGCGGGGGCGATGGCCCTCCGGATGCAGCGCACGCTCTCGTGGGACCGGAAGCCGGATCGCACATTTGTGACCAACGCGGATCTGGCGGTGCAGAGCCTGATTCGGGAGCGCATTCTCGCGCATTATCCTCAACACTTGGTCCTGGGAGAAGAAGATACCGAAGGGGTCGAAAAAGCGGCCTCCCGTGGCTATCCAGGGGTGTGGATCGTGGATCCCATCGATGGAACGGACTCGTATCTGCGCCAGATTCCGGCCTGGGCCATCTGTTTGGGACTGGCGCTGGAGGATCAGCCCACCTTTGGAGCGGTTTATCTCCCGGACTCTCATGAGCTCTTTTATGCATTTGTGGGTGGAAAAGCCTACCGTAACGGCCATGAGATCCACATCGAGCCCTCGGAAGGCATCGGGGAAGACTCCATGCTGCTGCTGACCTCCACGGCCCATCGTTATGCGGAGGTCGATTTTCCAGGACGGGTGAGATCCTATGGCTGCACCGCCGCCCACCTGTGTTATGTCGCCTCTGGCAAAGTGGATGCCGCGTTGATCGCCGGGGTGCAGGTCTGGGATCTGTTTGCCGCAGGGCTGGTACTCCGGGCCGCAGGTGGCGATATGTACCAGGTCAGCGGCGAGCCCATTGATCTGATGGAGCTCGTGCGCTCAGGCGAGCGGACCTCGGTGCTGATCGCGGGACGCTCGAATGTGGTGCAGCCGGTGTTGGGACAAGTCCGGCCCAGACGACGAAAAGCCAGCCCATCCACCGGATAAGCTGGCCTTCCTGCTCAACTGAAGAGATAGGGTGTACTGCTGGCTCGCCACCCGCTCTTATCTTTGCCTTGCGCATACACACGCACGAAGCTCAAGGGATTACGCCGCTTTACGCTCCTGCGCGAGCTGGCTGAGCTGATCCTGCATGGCTTCGGCATATCCCAACATGGCTTGAACGGAAGCACGCATCTCCGACAGGGACGGAAGGGCCCGAGGCTTCACCGCCTTCATATTGCTCAGCCGGTGGGTCATGGACTGCATGGTAGACTCCACATGGCGATAGAGGGCATCCACTTTTTCGGGATCCTTGGCAGCTTCGGGGCCGTAGGGCATCTGGATGGGCTGGCCCACCGAAATCCGCACCTGCGAAGGCAAGGGCAGATGAGGCGCCGGTCCAAACGTCACCCCCAGCGGAAAACTCACCATAATCGGCCACACAGGCATACGCAGGAGCTTGTCCAGCCCCAGCAGGCGCGCCGTCCGGGCTCCTTCGTTGAGGCACACAAACGTATCAGCGCCGGTGCTCACCACCGGTACAATCGGACGCTGAGCCTCCAACGCCACCTTCACAAAACCCTTGTGACCGTGAAAGTTTACCTCGTTGCGGCGATGATAGGGCTTAAAGAGCTCACGCGCGCCCGTGGGATACACTGCCAAGTACGCATTGTCGAGCCCGAGCACCTTGTGGGCCATCTCTCGATTGGCCTTGACCGCGCCTCCGCGTGCAAACAATTCACGGGTGAGCGGATTCACAAAGTGCATGTCATGTCCGAGGCCATAGAGGGGCTTGTCGTCGCCGAAACGCCGGTGCCACGCATGGAAAAACAAAAACATATCGGTTGCACACAGCCCTCCGATGTGGGTTCCCACCAGCAGAGCGGAGTGCTCCGGCACATTATCCATCCCATACACTTCGGTGCGAAAATAGAACTTGGAGAGCACATCCAGCGACTTCATCAGCCCATCCAAAGCTTTGGGATCACGCGCTTCAGGATGAGTGCCATCAAACAGATCTGGACCGTTCACCGTGTTGAGCGGGTTGAGCGTATTCAACATGTTCAGCGGATTAAGGGTGTTCAGCGTCTTCATGGCGTTTGTCTCCGTGTGTGCGACAGGGGCGTCAGGATGATGGCCTGGGTCTATGGCCGGGAAAAGCTCGGAGTACAAAACCTTAGGGCGACGTGGCTTCTGAGCCGGCTTGGGGCCGACGGTGGCGATTTCAGCAGCACACTTCAGCGACCTAAAGGGAGCACTCAGCAGAACAGCAGGTGAATCGGAACAAGCGGCGTTTGACTTGAGCAGGATCTTAAAGATCCTCAAAAAAAGATGCAGGTTGCCACTGCATGGGCGAAGTCAAGCATCGCAGGAATTTTACAACCCCCTGTCTCTGAAGATCTTATGTGACCAGCATTTTTGTCAGCTCGCGTTTTTTTACTCAAGGCCCCTGCCCTCTCTCCGATCTCCCGAGCAAATGTTTATCGTCTGCTCAGCGAAGTGAGCTCTTATGGAACGCCACGTCACGTATATCTGGCTTGCAACTTTTGTGTGTGCGGTGCTCAGCCTCGGACAATGGAGGGCGTTTACGCAGGAACGGGAGCTGACCAGCCGGGCTTTGACGGGGATGGAGCGTGAGGCGGGCTTGATCAGCGCCCGTGACAGTATCGAGGTTCCACTTCAAGCGGAATCTGGAGGCTTCTGGGTGGATGTGAAGCTCAACGACCGCCTTCAGCAGCGGATGTTGGTGGACACGGGGGCATCGGTCATCATCCTGCCGGGCCGGTTGGCGCGCACGCTGGGGATTGATCAAGAGGGTACACCTCGGCAGCTTCGCACGGTTCAGGGATTGGTTCAGGGTCGGCTGGTGGAGCTGGAGCGGGTGACGCTGGGGGGTGCCAGTGTCTCGGGGGTTCAAGCGGTGATTCTGGATGAAGAGGGGGGTGATTCGGTGGGCCTGCTCGGACGGAGCTTCTTAAACCGCTTTGCTTTTAGTGTGGATCCGGATCGGGGAGTGATGGCCCTGCGTCTGCGCCAACGCTCCGCGCAGTTGAACTCTCCGGCTCAGCAGGAGGATTTCCCCCGGCTTTTTGCCTTGCGCCCCCTGGAGGGCCTCCACCGCTGAGGACTTGACGAAGGCCAAGGTTGCCGTGCTGGGATCCGGGTGTTGATAACCTCAGAAAGTCCTCCATATTTGGCTCTTGCCTGTCCATGTGTGACCCAGGGTGCTCGTGTGTGCCTGCTCTCAACCCAGTGCTGGACCGGGAGAAGAACACCGCTTCCGCGCCTACGTATCCGCCCAAGCCCATACTCCTGCGATACCAAATTCTCTCTTATTCGGCACAAACACCGTCTCACTTCTCGCCGTATGTGCCGGTAAAGCATCTGCTTGCCCCGCGCCTGCACTTGGTGGTTGCGGCCAGCCGTAGGATCGGCTATGTATCCACCGACCCGTGTGGCGGACAAGGATTTCTACAGACACGCCACCTTACAGCGATGAACTATGGAACTGGAGGAGTCAGGTGAGCACTCAAGATACGCCCAAAGCGTCTAACATCCACTGGCATCATGGCAGAGTCACCCGTCAGGAGCGCGAGCAGCGCGCCGGGCATAAGGGTGTTACCATCTGGTTGACGGGCCTCTCTGGTTCTGGCAAGTCTACGGTGGGCAACCGGCTGGCGGAGTTCATTTACGAGCGTGGTGGCAATGCCTACGTGCTCGATGGTGACAATATCCGCTTCGGACTGAACAAGGATCTGGGTTTTTCTCCGGCGGATCGTAAAGAAAACATCCGCCGCATTGGTGAGGTCTCCAAGCTCTTCACCGACAACGGCACCATCGCCATCACCGCGTTCATCTCGCCTTATCGTGAGGATCGTGACCTGGCACGCTCCATCATGAATGCGGGTGATTTTGTGGAAGTGTATGTAAAGGCCGACATCAGCGTGTGTGAGTCACGCGATCCGAAGGGCCTCTACAAGAAGGCGCGGGCGGGAGAAATCTCCAACTTTACGGGCATCTCCGCTCCTTACGAAGAGCCCCTGAACCCCGAGCTGGTGGTGGACACCGGCGCGGCGGATCTCGACACCTGCACGCAGCAGATCATGCAGTTTTTGGAGGAGAAGGGCTACTTCTTCTCCAAATCGGCGCAGAGCTGAGCCCCGAAAGAACGTGTAGGGCAGCACCCTAAGAGAGAGGGAAGCCTCAACTTGAGACTTCCCTCTTTTTTTTCTTCGTCAGCAACGAGGGGTCAGCAACGAGGGGTCAGCAACGAGGGAGCTTGAGGGAAATTCCCCCAAGCCCGCCGTCATTACCCGTTACCAGCTTCCACGAGCGCCTCCGTAGGCTCCGATATCGTTTCGGCTGCCGTCGGCGTCGTTGTAGGTGGAGCTGGGATTTCCGGCGTTGATCATCAAGCTGCCCGTGGCCAGCTTAAAGTTGTCGTTGCTGAAGTTGCCATCGATGGAGTAGCTGACGAAACCTGGGTTGAGGCTGAGGTTGGTGCTTCCCCAGAATCCAGTCAAGCCCGCGTAGTCGCCACCCGTGTTAGCATACACATTATTATAGGTTACAGTGGGTGGGATGGTGGTGTTGGTGGTGGCATAGACCGCTTCTTTAGTCTTATTGCCTGCAAAGATGTTGCTGCTGACGGTGGCCGCCGCATCTTGTCCCAGATATACCGCCGAGCCACTGTTGCTCGAGCTGTTCTCTGAGAACACGTTATTGATCACCGCACCGCGCGACACGTAGGTGGCTTTCCCCTGGAAGTAGATGGCACCTCCTGCGCCGGTCGTGACGGTATTGCCCTGGAAGAGGTTGTTGGTCACGTTGGCCACCGAGGTCGAGCCCGCATTGCTCACAAACCACACCGCCCCCGCTCGATTGCCAGCGGTATTGGCAACAAAGCGGGTCTGATAGACATCCACCGCCGAGTCTTGCAAGATCAGGGCGCCACCACCATACGCCGCCTGATTGCCCTGGAAGAGACTCTGACGAACCGATCCCATCATTCGGTCAAAATAGATGGCACCCGCTTTGCTGGCCGACGAATTGGTCGTGGCCAAGTTGCCAAAGAAGTCACAGTCGATGATGGTCAAGCTGGCCACATAGTCCGACGTCTCATTGAGGGCGCTGATGGCACCCGCATTGTAGGAAGAGCGATTGCTATCAAAAACAGAGCCGGTCAAGGTTCCAATCGATGAGTTAAAATACAGTGCGCCTCCTGCGCCCAGAGTGGTGTTGAGCGCGCGGTTTGAGACCAAGGTGGCGTTGGTCAAGGTGAGGGCCGACTTATTGGTGATGTAGAGCGCGCCGCCAAACTTAGACGAGAGGTTGGAGGTGAAGTTCTCGTTGGTGGAGATGTAGGTGGCAAAGTTCAGATAGACGGCCCCCCCTCCCGGACCATCGTCAGAGCTGCTGGAGACATTCCCCGCCGTATTAGAGGTATAAGTGTTTCCCGTCGCGGTCACAATCGAGTTGGAGTTTACGGTCTGAGCAGCAATATAGATTGCGCCCGCTCGATCTGAGGCGGTATTGGAGGTGAAGGTATTATTCGAGAGGGTGACGATGCCATTGAGCACATAGAGCGCCCCTCCATTGCCACTGCCTCCCACATCTGATGCTGCATTGAAGGTGAAGGTATTGCCCGAGACGGTGACACCGCTGCTCCCGTTAATGCCCAGCGCGGCACCCAGCTTGTGGGTATTGCTGGTAAAGGTGTTGTTGGAGATGGTGACGGCACTGGCATCGACCAACATGCCTCCCCCCATGAAGTAACCACTGGAGAGTGTGGCACCATTGTTGTATTCAATTCGATTGCCAGAGATCACCGCGCTGCTGTTTTTGGTGTAAATGCCCGCCCCACCTGCACCCGAAGCGTTCAACGTAATCAGGTTATTCACGAGCTGCGGGGAAGCATCGGTAACACTGATGCCAGCACCTCGAGCGGTGGAGCTGCCATTCTGAACGGTAAAACCATCCAAAACCGCTGCGGAGGTCTCACCCGTCTTAAAGGTGACGACAATACCACCCGCTGAGCCGTCGAGAACGGCAGCATATTGAGTGACAGAGCGTACCGTCACATTTTTGCCCTTGTAGTCGATGCGCTCCATGTACGTGCCCGGGCGCACGAGCACCAGCGGGCAGGAGAGGCTGGCCGCATTGATGCCCTCTTGCACCGTATTGTAGGGCTTACTGGATGAGCCATCCTCCTGTCCCGAGGTGTTGGTCACATCCACAGCGGTCGGGCGAATATTGCCATCGGCATCGTTACAGTCTCCCTGATTTTCGGTATATCCATCCCCATCGTTGTCCACATCCGATTGAGAGCATCCGGTGAGACCTTCATCAATCTGAGCATCACAGTCTTGGTCGATGCCATCGCAGATCTCGGTGGCACCGGGTTTGATGCTGGCGGTGGTGTCGTTGCAGTCAGCGCTATTGGAGACATATCCCGAAGGAGCAGAGCAGGCGGCAGTGGCAGTGCTTCCACTCTTGCCATATCCATCACCATCCGCATCGACGTAGTAGTTGGTGGTGACGCC
Source organism: Myxococcota bacterium (assembly GCA_046075485.1). GTDB lineage: Bacteria > Myxococcota_A > UBA796 > JAJRTE01 > JBJTQF01 > JBJTQF01. The sequence goes on from JBJTQF010000337.1 coordinate 19,894, forward strand.
TTCGTCGATCAGTGCGTCGCAGTCATCGTCCCGACTGTTGCACGTCTCGGTCGCACCGGGGTACACACTCGCGCGGGTGTCATCGCAATCGGTGTTGTTGGAGACGTAACCGCTGGGCTTGGTACAGGCGGTGCTCGACGAGGACGGATTGCCGTAGCTGTCTCCATCGGAGTCTGCATACCATGTGAAGCTGCTGACCCCTTCATCGACCTGAGTATCGCAGTCATCGTCGATGCTGTTGCACAGCTCGGTGGCACCGGGTTTGATCGCGGCATTGGCGTCATTGCAGTCAGTGCTGTTGGCGACGTAGCCGCTGGGAGCGGTACAAGCGGCGGTCGGTGCGCTGTTTTGTTTACCGTAGCCGTCGGCATCTCCATCCACATAGTAGTTGGTTTTGACCCCCTCATCGACCTGGGTATCACAGTCATCGTCGATGTTATTACACTGCTCGGTGGCCCCTGGATTCACGGCACTCTTGGTATCATCGCAGTCGGAGCGATCTGCCACATACCCAGAAGGTTTGGCGCAGGCACTGGTGCTTACGCTGCTGTTGCCATATCCGTCGTTGTCTGCGTCCGCATACCAATTGCTGTAGACCACACCGTCATCTGTTTGACCATCACAGTCGTCGTCAAGCTGATTGCATTGTTCGGGTGCTCCCGGATAGACGGTGTTCTTGCTGTCGTCGCAGTCGAGCGCGTTGTTGACATAGCCCGACGGAGCGGCACATGCAGCGGTAGCGGTGCTGCCACTCTTTCCGTAGCCGTCTTTGTCTGAATCGACATAATAGTTGGACTTCACCCCTTCATCGATCTGGCTGTCACAGTCATCGTCGAGGCTGTTGCAGGTCTCGGTAGCGCCTGGATTGACGCTGGCGCGGGTGTCGTCGCAGTCGGTGCTGTTTCCGACGTAACCCGTCGGCTGGGTGCAGGCCACTTGGGTCTGAGAGCTGGAGCCGTATCCATCTCCATCACCGTCTTTGTACCAAGTGGCTGGCACACCTTCGTCGATCAGCTTATCACAGTCATCGTCGATGTTATTACATTGCTCGACCGCTCCGGGATATACACTGGCGCGGGTATCGTCGCAGTCGGTGTTGTTGGAGACATAGCCGGTGGGCTTGGTGCATGCCTGCTGGGTGACGCTGGCATTGCCATAACCATCCCCGTCACTGTCTTGATACCATGCGGTGGTAGGGGCATTGTCATCGATCACTCCATCACAGTCATCGTCACGGCCATTGCAGGCTTCGGCGGCGCCGGGATAGACGGTGTTGAGGGTGTCATCGCAGTCGGTGTTATTGTTGACATAACCGGAGGGCGCACTACATGCCTGAGTGGGGGTGCTGCCTGCCTTGCCATAACCATCCTTATCGGAGTCCACGTAGTAGCTAGACTTCACACCTTCGTCAGTCTGAGCGTTGCAGTTGTCGTCGATGCCATTGCAGCTCTCGGGCGCACCGGGATAGATGGTGTTTTTAGTGTCATCGCAGTCGGTATTATCTGCCACATAACCGGCGGGGAGCTTACAGGCGGCCAATGGTCGCCCGGGGTTTCCATATCCATCCCCATCGGCGTCGGCATAATAGGTGGAGGTGCTGAGCCCTTCATCGATCTGGGCATCACAGTCATCGTCTTTGCTGTTGCACTGCTCTAAGGCTCCCGGGTAGGTGGTGGCGGCGCTGTCATCGCAGTCGGTATTGTTGGCCGACTGTCCGGTGGAAGCCGAACATGCATAGGTGGGACTGCTGCCCACGGCTCCAAATCCATCCTTATCCGCATCGGGATAGAATGCCTTCTGCACACCCTCATCGGTCTGTTTATCACAGTCGTCGTCTTTCTGATTACAGACTTCGGTGGCCGCCGGATTGATGGTAGAAGTTGTGTCGTCACAGTCGCTCTTATCCAGCACATATCCGGTGGGCTGACTACATGCGACCTTCATGTCAGATGAATTGCCATATCCATCACTGTCGGCATCTCGATACCAAGCGGTGTCGGTGGTGCCATCGTCAATCTGAGCATCACAGTCGTCGTCGATGCCATTACATTGCTCAGGCGCACCGGGATAGATGGTGGCTTTGGTATCGTCACAGTCCCCGCCGCTGGCCACATAACCGGAGGGTCGGCTGCAAGCACTGGTGGAGAGACTGCTGTTGCCATAACCATCTCCATCGGCATCTCGATACCAGAGAGTGGTGGCAATTCCTTCATCAATTTGAGCATCACAGTCATCATCCAGGGCATTACATTGCTCTGGCGCACCGGGATAGATGGTGGCCGCAGTGTCATTACAATCCGTTCCATCGGCCACATATCCCGCTGGGGCAAAACAGGCATCGAGGGTGACACCGGCATTGCCATAACCATCCTGATCATTGTCCTGATAGAAACGATTGTAGGTCACACCGTCGTCGATCTTGCCATCACAATCGTCATCCAGCTCATTACACTGCTCGGAAGCACCGGGATGGATCGCACGGTTGTTGTCATTACAATCGGTCTTGTCGGAGACATACCCTTGCGGCGCACCACACGCGGTCACGCGGGTGTTGGGATCTCCATAGTTGTCACCATCGGCATCGGCAAAAAAGTCGAAGGTGGGGAGTCCATCATCGATGCTGCTGTTGCAGTTGTCATCTTTTCCGTTGCAGACCTCTGTGGCATTGGGATGAATGGCGGCATCGTAGTCGTCGCAGTCGCCTTGACAGACGGTGTAGGTGTCCTGATCGGCATCGGCGTCTACTCCATCATCGGCGACACCATCACAGTCTTCATCTTGGCCATTGCAGAGCTCTTGTGCGTCGGGATAGGTGGTGGGATCCTGATCGTTGCAGTCTCCCTCCCCTTCACTGACGCCATCTTGATCATCGTCGGTGCAATCGGGGGTGCCGTCTCCATCACCGTCGGCATTATTATCCACTTCCCCGTCACAGTCATTGTCGAGTCCATCGCAGGTCTCTTCTTGACCGGGGCCCACTTCATCGTTGCTGTCGTCGCAGTCACCCTCGTATTCGGTGATGCCATCTTCGTCGTTGTCCACACAGTCTGAAGTACCATCGCCGTTGGCATCAAAGCCCTCATCCTCGACACCATCACAGTTATTGTCGAGTCCGTCGCATATCTCTTCGGCGGCAGGGTTTATTTCGGCCTTCGTATCATCACAGTCGTTGATACAAGCGTCGTAACCATCGTCGTCTTTATCGTTGTCCTCGTCGATGGCATCATCACAGTCGTTGTCGATGCCATCACAGAGCTCAGGAGCACCGGGATAGGTGGTGGCGTCCGCATCGTCACAGTCGCCTCCTTCGACAGAGGATCCATCCCCATCATCGTCGGTGGGCGGCACACCTTCACCCAACAGGGCAACGGTGCGCACGGGATTCAGCTCGTCGGTGGTCTCCACACGAATGGAGCCACCATATTCAATCACATCCTCGGGAGCAAACTGCACCAACACGGTCACTTTGGTTTGCGGCAAGATGGTGGCATTGGAGGGTGCCTCGGGCACATAGAAGACTTCGCCCGCCGTGACCTCGACGCTGAGCAGCCGCAGCTCTGCGTTGCCGTCGTTGATGACGTCAAACGGCAGCTCGGCCATGTTTCCCACAAGTACGGGACCAAAGTTCAGCAGCTCCGGATAAACCACCGCCTCTGGTCGCTCTTGGGGCTCCAGCGTGGGGGTGGGTGTCAAGTCCTCATCGTCATTGGGAACGTCCGCGCAGCCTGCGACCCACATCGCAATGGCGGCCACGGACAGACCTACCACGAGCCGGTATATACCTGTCAAGGAGTGCATAGGTGCCTCAAGGTTGTGATTGGAAACGCTTGCCCAAAAAAGCCAGTCTTACTGAATTTTAATCGAAACGGGGACAGTTCCAAGATTTACCTGTCCATCACCCACCACTTTCAGGGTGAAATTCAGCGTCTGGCCATGATAGGAGGGAGGAAGGGTGCCGCTGACCTTCACCTCAAAGCTGAGGTTGGTCCCCACACGCACATCCGCGATGCTTGCCGGGCTGGTGGTGAGGGTCAAGCCATAGGTCTCACCCACGGGCTGGAGGGTCACATCAAAGGAGGTGGTCTCCACGATGGTCTCCACAATGGAGATGGCGGCCACCGGTGCCGAAAAACCATACGCAGCATTCCACACCAGCGGCTCTTTGTTGCCCGGAATGGTCTCCAGCAAATCTCCGACCCCCTTTGTGGCACTGGCAATTTCTTCCAGCTCGGCCTTCACGGTGAAATACTCCGCTGTGGTGGGCTCCGCTGAGCAGATGCCGGTGACCCGTACATGATTGTCTCGGGCGGCTGCCAAGACTGCATCGGTGGTCAAGACGGTGGAGCCGGTGGGATATCCATCCTTTTCAGGTTGGCGCAAGGGGCCGTCCGTCATCAGAATCGCCACGCGGAGGGCCTCCGCGCGGAACCCAACCCCGCCGAATGTCCCGGTGGAGGTGTCGCTGCTGCTATATTCACCCGTGACCTTGCCACCAAAGGCGTCGCTGGTGCTGGCAATGAAGGGGCGCACTTCACCCGCATCCAAGACACCATCTTTGTCCATGTCGTAGCCCTTACCAGTGGCGAGCTGATAGATGGCTTCATAAGCACTGACTTCATCGTCGATGAGAGTGCCTGAGTCATCCACCACCTTAATGCCATTGATGGCCAGGGTCAGCGCGGAGTAAGTGTTGGTGAGCTGGCGATTCAATTCAAAAGGCTCGGAGCCATTCCCACCATAAGGACGATACAAGTAGTCGTTAAAGGCGGCCACCGCCCCTCGATAATCCTCCGGCACCAGGCCGTTAAAATAGACCGAGAGGGGCACCATCTCTGGGCCCATAATGCTCAACACGGTCTCGGTGGAGTTGTAGCCGACGGTGCTGTCAAAGACATACGCCACATCGAGCTGTTGAACCACCGGGACTGCTTGCACATTGGTGTTGGAGTTGATCACCACCACATCGGTGCAATCGACGGAGCCATCCACGGGAGAAGTGCCACAGTTTAGCTCGCCACAATCGCTGACACCATCTCCATCGGTGTCTACTTCCGTGGGATCTGCACCGGCTTCGGCTTCAACACCATCGTTACAACCATCCCCGTCTGAGTCGGGATCTTGATAGTCGGGTGTGCCATCTCCATCTGAATCGGACGGGGTGGTGGGATCGTCTCCCGCTTCGTCTTCATCTGAGATGCCATCGTTGTCCGAGTCGGGATCCTGATAGTCGGGGGTGCCATCTCCGTCGGTATCCGATGGGGTGGTGGGATCGTCTCCCGCTTCCACATCATCGGGAATGCCATCATCATCGGAGTCGGGATCCTGATAGTCAGGCGTACCGTCTCCATCGGTATCCGACGGGGTGGTGGGATCATCTCCGACTTCCACACCATCGGGGATGCCATCGTTGTCCGAGTCGGGATCCTGATAGTCGGGGGTGCCATCTCCATCTGTATCCGATGGGGTGGTGGGATCGTCTCCCGCTTCATCTTCATCTGAGATGCCATCATTGTCCGAGTCTGGATCCTGATAATCTGGCGTGCCATCTCCATCGGTATCCGACGGCGTGGTGGGATCGGAGCCCCCTTCTTCGCTGTCTGGGATGCCATCGTTATCCGCATCGGGATCCTGATAGTCTGGCGTGCCATCTCCATCGGTATCCGACGGCGTGGTGGGATCACTTCCCCCTTCGTTGTCATCGGAGATGCCATCGTTATCCGAGTCGGGATCCTGATAGTCGGGTGTTCCATCGTTGTCGGTGTCTACCGGGGTGCCTGTGCCCTCCCCTTCGGTCTCATCGTTGATGCCGTCGGCATCCGAGTCGGGATCTTGGAAGTCGGGGGTGCCATCGTCATCGGTATCCACGGGTGGCGTCTGAGGATCGGTATCACCTGCCTCTTCTGAGTCGGTCAAGACATCGTCATCGGAGTCCTCATCGAGATAGTCTGGCACACCATCACTGTCGGTATCCAGAGGAGGCTGATCCTCCTGGCCCCCTTCGTTTTCGTCGGCATCCAAGATGGTGTCGTCATCGGAGTCTTCGTCCACATAGTCGGGAGTGCCATCCTCATCCGAATCGAGCGGCTGATCGGAATTGGAGCCTGCTTCGGTCTCATCTGAGATGGCATCGTCATCCGAGTCGGTGTCCTGGAAATCGGGAGTACCATCGTCATCGGTATCTACCGGCGCCGTACCCGGCAGTGTATCGCCTGCTTCGTCCGCATCGGAGATGCCATCTCCATCGGAGTCCAGGTCGAGCATATCAAGGATGCCATCACCATCGGAGTCCACCGGAGGCTGCTGAGTACCTCCTTCGTCCATATCGGTGATGGTGTCATTGTCCTGGTCTGCGTCGATATAGTCCGGGGTGCCGTCTCCATCAGAGTCGGTCGGTGTCTGAGGATTGTCCCCGGCTTCATCTTCATCTGAAGTGCCATCGTTATCGGAGTCGGGATCCTGATAGTCGGGTGTTCCATCCCCATCAGAGTCGAGTGGTGGGGTGTTGGGATCCGAGTCTCCACCTTCAACCCCATCGGGGATGCCATCTCCATCAGAGTCTGCGTCCTGGAAGTCGGGGATGCCATCTCCATCTGTGTCTACGGGGGGGGTGTTGAGGTCCGTATCACCGGCTTCCTGAGCGTCGGTGAGGCCATCTCCATCCGAGTCGAGATCCAAGTAGTCTGGCTGCCCATCTCCATCGGTGTCAACGGGTGGGGTTGATGCCATGTCATCACCTTCTTCATCCACATCGGCGATGGAGTCACCATCGGCATCGGGATCTTGGAAGTCGGGAGTGCCATCTCCATCGGTATCGACGGGATCGGTATCCACATCCCCATCACCGGCTTCATCCTCATCGGGGATGTTGTCCTCATCGGAGGTCTCATCTTGGAAGTCGGGGGTGCCATCGTCATCGGTGTCAATGGGATCGGTGGTCACATCTCCATCACCTGCTTCATCTTCATCGGCAATGGTGTCATCGTCGGAGTCGGGGTCTTGATAGTCTGGCGTGCCATCCCCATCTGTATCGGTGGGGGGCTCTTCGTTGGCACCTTCGTCACCGTCGGAGATGGTGTCATTGTCCACGTCCACGTCGATGTAGTCAGGCGTGCCATCCCCATCGGAGTCGATGGGATGCTCGGGATCGGGGCCGATCTCAGCTTGGTCTGAGACACCATCCCCATCGGAGTCGGTATCTTGGAAGTTGGGGATGCCATCCCCGTCGGTATCCACCGGTGGCGTGGTGACGTTGGCGTCTCCTGCTTCGTCGGCATCGGGCATGGTATCGCCGTCGGAGTCAAGATCTAAATAGTCGGGCTGACCATCTCCATTCGTATCCACTGGGACGGTGTTCGACACATGACCACTGGCTTCATCGGCATCCGAGATGCCATCACCATCGGAGTCCAGATCCTGATAGTCGGGGATACCATCCCCATCGGAGTCTACAGGTGGGGTGTTGGGATTGGTGTCACCTGCTTCGGTCTCATCCGGGATACCATCGCCATCGGTGTCATTGTCTTGGAAGTTGGGCGTGCCATCGTCATCGTTGTCTACCGGTGGATTTTCGGGATTCCCTTCTTGGCCTTCACAGCCGGCGGCCTTGCTGACAGGGACTTCGATCACCGTGTCCTGATAACCGGCCCAGCCGATGCCATCCACATAGAGCAGTACTCCGGTGACTTGTCCCAAGCTGGGCACAAATCCTGCGCCGTTAGCCTGCGCTGCTTGCACCATGGATGCCGCCGCGGGCGTATACGTATAGGTGCTCGAGCGCCCCCAGATGAGCGACCAAATTGCCGCTTGCACGTCGTAAGGCTCACCCTTCTTATGGTTGAGCAGATAGTTGAGCTTGTCCCAGGGGATGGTGCTGCCCAAGCTGGTCAAGCCGCTGGAGACGCGGGGAATGGTGCTGTCACGATAAAAGCGGGCATTTTCTGGAAGCTGTGTACTGTCGAGTCCATACAGCTCCACCCAGAAGTAGGTGGATTTGCTGTTGTCCTCCACACACCATCCTGGATAGGTGGCATTCACCACGTCAAAAGCGCCCGCTCCGATGGTGGTAAAGGTCATGGTGTAGGTAGCAATACCTTCGGGGGTATACTCGACCTCTACCACTTCTTTTCCGCTGGGGAGCTCGGGCGAAGCAGCACCCTCACAGGTGGCGGTCTCATTCTCATCTTCGGTCTGATCGCCGATGGTATCCCCATCTGCGTCGGTGTCTTGAAAGTCTGGAACGGTGTCGTCATCGGTGTCTATTGGGCTTGTGTAGGGATCGGAGTCCCCCGCTTCGGCGGTGTCGGTGATGGTGTCTGCGTCTGCATCGAGGTCTAGGTAGTCGGGATTTCCATCCCCATCGGTATCGGTGGGAGGGACTTCGTAGGCACCTTCGTCCACATCAGAGATGCCATCATTGTCGGCATCGGGATCGAGGTAGTCGGGGGTGCCATCACCATCTTCATCGACGGGCTGCTCGGGATTATCACCCACTTCGACTTGATCTGAGATACCATCATTATCCGAGTCGGTATCGGCATAATCGGGGATGCCATCCTGATCGGTGTCTTGAGGTGGGGTATTAGGATTGGCATCACCTGCCTCCGTGGTATCTGGGATGCCATCCCCATCTGAGTCTGCATCTTGGAAGTCTGGGGTGCCATCTCCATCCGTGTCGATGGGAGCTGTGTTGAGCAGTCCATCACCCGCTTCTTGAGCATCGGAGATGCCATCATCATCGGCATCCAGATCGTGATAGTCGGGGATGCCATCATCATCGGTGTCGGTGGGAGGCTGCGTATCGCTGTCCTCGTGCAGATCGGTAATGCCGTCACCATCGTCATCGAGGTCTTGATAGTCGGGGATACCATCGCCATCGGAGTCGAGGGGTTGTCCGCTGGAGCTGCCCTCAACGGCATCGGGGATACCATTTCCATCGGAGTCGGTGTCTTGAAAGTCGGGCACGCCATCGCCATCAGAGTCGATGGGAGCGGTCTCTAGGTCGGCGTCACCTGCTTCAACTGCATCTTCGATGCCATCCCCATCGGAGTCGAGATCCAATACATCTGGGGTGCCATCTCCATCTGTGTCGATCCCGGTGCCAACACCACCCGTTTCATGGGCATCGGCAATGGTATCTCCATCGGCGTCGGTGTCTTGATAGTCGGGGATATTATCGTCATCGGAGTCGAGGGGCGGCTGCTCGGCGCTGCCCTCATCGGCATCGGGAACACCATCCCCATCGTCATCGAGATCCTGAAAATCGGGCACACCGTCTCCGTTGGAGTCGGGGGGCAGTCCGTCGGTGGCAGCGGTTCCTTCTGTGGCATCTGGGATGCCGTTGTCATCGGCATCGAGATCCTGAAAATCGGGCGCACCATCGGCATCAGAGTCTACTGGGAGGGTGTTGACATCCGCATCTCCTGCTTCGACGGCATCCGACACACCATCACCATCTGAGTCCAAGTCGATGTAATCGGGGACGGAGTCGGAGTCGGAATCGACGGGCACCTCGACGAGCACATTGGTGGCCATGTCGCGGGCGCGAGGGTCGGCCTCATCGATGTCTGCGATGGAGTCTGCGTCGCTGTCCTCATCGAGGTGGTCAAATTTTCCGTCATCATCGGAGTCGATGGGGGAGTTTCCGCCCTTAAGCTGTGCCTCAAGTCCATCACTCAGATGGTCACCATCGCTGTCAGCATCTTGGAGGTTGATCAAACCATCCCCGTCCAGATCCCCAGCCGCTTCGAGGGCATCGGGCAATCCGTCGGCGTCGCTGTCCAGCTCCCCTGCTGGGGAAGGGGTGACATTTTCATCGGGGGCAGGGTCTGTACAGCTTGTGCTGACCATTCCCAACGCACCGACAAGCCCTGCGAGCAGAAATGCGCGTCTATTACCACTGCCTGTCATGACGACTCCTTAGCGAAGCGGGTTCATCTACGAGGCTGTGCAAGCAATTTTCATTCTTGCAGGTATCTCGCCATAAGCATCTGAATTTATGTTATTTTCAGCATGCCTCTTTCGCGGGGGATGGGATCGTGATGCCCCATCTGGCTGGACAGTGCGACCAGAATGCCTCAGCAGATGGGCTCATGGGTTCAGCAGCTCTAACATTGGGCGGGGAATTCGCTCCAACCAGGATTTGCCGGAAGAGTCCATCAGGAGCACGGTGTACTCCTCATCCGGCCTTGCTGGAACATGATAGAGGGAGGCCAGCTCGTGACGCCCGCTCACACGTACACGCGCGAAGGCAGGCAGGGGTGTAACGGGGACGATGGGCTCTGCCGTTGCTGGCGTAGATGGGGGACTCGCGGTGCTGCGTTTCGGATTTTCCGCCGAGGTTGACATGGACTTTGGCCCTTGAACCTCAAGACTTGAGGCTCTCTCTCCTGCTGTTCCTTGGCGTGAGACCGGCTCCGTGCGAGGCAGTCCGCTGGGATCCACACCATCCCGCATACGCTCGGCGAGCACCCCTGCCATGCCTCGCACCAGCTCTTGCATCACCCCACCCACCGTATTCCGCAGGGTCTCTTTAAGCCGCGACCGAATGCCCATCTTGCCTCCCCTCAACATTTTCACACACACCCGAGGGCGGGACATTTCAGCCCCGACCGGTAAGTATACATATTCAGACTTCAAATTGAAGATGAACTAGGGTATCTTATCCCCATGAAAACACTACACACTTATATCATGCTTGTGCTGCTGCTGGCGTCTGGGCTTTCCACCTCCAGCTCGGCAGCGTCCAAAAAAACCCGCAAAAGTGCCCCCGCTGCTCATGCGTATGCGACTCCGGGCCCTTCTCGTGAGGCGCAGCTCCCCTTCGTGATCGACGTGAAGCCGTCGTTTAAGGGAAGTGAAGCGGCGCTCAAGCAGCTCGAGGTGGGCAACCGTGCCGGTGCGCTCAAGATATTGCGCAGTGCAGGGGCCAGCACCGGTCAAGATGAGACTCGGCGACGGCTGTTGATGGCCTCGCTGGAGCTTGAGGGCAAAAATTTTGCCGTGGCGCTCACACACCTGAAGGGTGCGGCGCAGGTACTTCCGGCATTATCGGATCATATCGCTTTGATGGAAGCTCGAGCTTACCTCGGAATGGGAGAGGCTGGCAAGGCAGCATTGGCACTGGAGGCAATTCCCAGCAGCTCGCCGCTCAGCCATCGTGCGGTCCAGTTGATGGCGCGGGCGGAGCTCGATCAGCGACAGGCTGCGGCGGCCCTCAAGCGGCTCTTGCCTTCAGGGAATGTCACCCCGGACGTGTTGGCCAGCCTGCCTCCAGACCGGCTCCAGCTCTTGGGAGAGGCACTGACTCAACAAGGAGGCCGCCAAGCGGAAGCGCTCGCCGTGGGCAGGACGCTGAAGGTCAGTTACCCCCTCTCCAGCTCAGCAGAGCGAGCAGATGCCTGGCTGGAGACCCTTGCCGCAAGAGGTTCAGTTCTCAGCCCTTTCACCCTGGAGGAGCGGCTGAAGATGGGCGGGGCATATTTTGCTGCCAATCTCAACGAAGCGGCGTTGGAGCGGCTCGAGCCGTTGGTGGACGCATTGGCAAAAGCGAAATCGCCAGAGAAGCTCCGTTGTTCTGCCACTTGGCAGGTCGGGGTGCTGTATCAGAATTTGAGGAAATATTCGGCAGCAGCGCCATTCTTGAGTCAGGCGGTGGCGCTGTGTGACCCAGACACCGCTGCCAAAGCCCTCTATCGGCTGACACGCGGCGAACTTTCCAGTAAACGCACAGCAGAAGGGGAAACCTGGGCACGGGCGCTGATCAAACAGTATCCGACCAATTCTCTGGCTGATGACGCTCTGTTTATTGTCGGTGCCAGTCAGCAGGATGATGGTGCGCTGGAGAAAGCCCTGGCCACCTTCCAGGAGCAGATCAAGCTCTTTCCCAGTGGGGATATGCGGGCGGAGGCTGGCTGGCGCATCGGCTGGATCGCCTTTCGGCAGGGTGATCTGAACACCGCCCTCACACAGGCCGAAGGCTCGCTTCAAGGCTCACGGTTTCTTCCATCTAATGGCAAGCTTATTGCCAGTACAACGGCAAGAGAAGCAGCCTCGGCGGATGAGCAGGGAGAGACCCTCCCTCCCCTGCCCTTCGCTTCGTTTGCAGACAGCCCCCGTCTCACACGAGAAGCCTATTGGCGCGCCCGGTGGTTAGAACTTTCCGGTAAGGCACGGCGGGAAGATGCCATCGCCGCCTATGAGCGGGTGGTGCTGCTGGCATCCTCAGACTATTACGCGGCTCTGGCACAGCAGCGACTTTTGACACTGGCACCCGCTAAAGCCAAGAAGCTCCAGGCGGAGGTGGTCACGCTTCAAGGCAAAAATCCGGCCAAACGGGAAACATTGAAGCTGGAACAGCTCCCCATCGAGATGCAGCGGGCCGTACATCTCCTCAAGGCGGGGCTCCTGAAGCTGGCCTTTGACGAGCTGACCCCCCTTCGGGAGACCCCCTCTCAGCAGCCGCTGCTTCTGGCTTATCTGCTGGAGCAGACCCGGCGTTACGAATATTCTCATCGTGTGATGAAGCCCGTCTTGGAGCGAAGTGGCCAGCTTGCACCTTCGGCGGCCAATCGAGCATACTATTATTATGCGTTTCCCACGGTCTATTCAGAGCTTGTGCGCAAAGCATGTGGGGCTCAGGAGCTGGATCCCATGCTGCTGACCGCTATTGCACGGGAGGAATCCACCTTTGACCCGGATATTCGCTCATGGGCGGGGGCGATTGGGTTGACACAGCTCATGGACTACACCGCAGCGCGCATGGCCAAGGAGCTGGGGCTGCCAAAACCCTCTCGACAGGATTTGACCGACCCGGGACTCAACCTTAAGCTGGGAGCCCATTACTTGAAGATGCTGCTCAAGCTCTTTGAGGGACACGTCGGCTTGGCGGTGCCCTCGTATAATGCCGGGGAAGGTGCGGTCGGAAAGTGGTTAAAGGCCAAAAACGAGCTGCCTTTTGATGAGTTTGTGGAGGAAATTCCCTACAAGCAGACCCGAGATTATGTGAAGCGGGTGCTGAGCACCTATCAGACGTATCATGTGCTGTATCGTCCCACTCAGCCTTTTGTTGAGGTTCCTCTGAAGCTGCCCAAACGCTGAGAGGAACACCAGCGGGACCGGAAAGATTCTCGTCAACCCCTTCCTCGTGCTCATACACGCTCTCGCACGCATGCGCACACACGCGCACACACGCACCCAGGAGCGCCACCATCGCTTGCCACATACGCCGGTCAGTAGTGGCTGCTCGCCCCCCCTGACATCACCCAGCGTTCGGTCATGAGGGGGCCCGCGTAGGTCTCTTCAAAGCGTTTTCCGTTGTAGTCGTAGTGCTGAACATGCTGAAGCTGCTGGGCTTCGACCGTATACACGTTAAACGTGGCATGGATCGGATAGTCAGCACCTCGGTAGAAGGCCGCTGAGCCCGCGTTATAGAGCGGAATGGGTGCCCGTCCCGGCACCGGCAGGGGGTTAAAATATCGCAGGTGGTCATGGCCATGCAACACCAAGTCAACTGGATGCCGCTCCAATAAGGAGCGAAGCACCGCTCCCCCCTCCAGCTTACGCCAGCGGTTTTGAGAGGGCACTCCATCTTTGCCCAAGAGGGGATAGTGCAACATCAAGATCTTAAACCGTCGAGCAACATCGTCCCGCTGAAGAAGCTGCTCGAGCCGCTCGAGCTCCTTGTTCTGGAGCTTGCCAGATGAGCCGAGGTGAAAACGAGCCGGGTTAAGCCCCAAGACCGCCACCTGATCTTGCAGATACAACGAAGGCCACGGGGGAGCGTCGTCCGCCAACAGTCCTTGCGGCGAACGCAGCCACGGCTTAAAGAGCTGCTCGATCCGCGCCTCCCGATCCGCCGCTTGGGTGTAACAGTCGTGGTTGCCCGGCACCATTCGCACCGGAAAATGCTCCAGCAGGGGTGCCAGTGCTCGCCGCGCCACCTCAAACTCCGCCGGACTCGCCAACGCGGTGAGATCACCCGTCAGCAGGATCAGCTCCGGCTTGAGGGCCACAATCTGCTCAATGGCCACCGCCGCCACATCCGCATGAAACTGCTTGATACGCCCTCGGAGGTACAGATTGGCCAGCCCCAGCAGGCGCTTGCTGAAAACCCCCGCGACCGTGGGCATCGCGTAATAATGCAGATCCGAGAAGTGAACCACGCGCATAAGACCTCCTGTACCTCGCACATTGGCGCTCCTGCCCATCGGATGCAACGTGGCCGCCATTCCTTACAACGGCAAGCGCATCATTCGCCACCCGCTCCGCCGCTGCGACCGCCGCCGCTGCGACCGCTTCCGGTACGACCGC
>JBJTQF010000338.1:0-143301 GCA_046075485.1 Myxococcota bacterium
CCGACATGTCTGCGGCGGGCGGTCGACCTGTATGCGGCCATCGTTCCGCGCGTGGTGGAGGTGTCGAGCTGCGATGCCGCCGAGGCCACGAAGCTCCTCGAAAACATCTTCCGCGCGGTCAACATCGCCCTGGTCAATGAGGTGGCCATCATCTGCAAGAAGCTCAAGATGGATGTGTGGGAGGTCATCGACGCAGCGGCCACCAAACCCTTTGGGTTTATGCCCTTTTATCCGGGGCCCGGCCTGGGCGGTCACTGTATCCCCATCGACCCCCTCTACCTGAGCTGGGTGCTCAAGTCGCTCAACTATAATGCTCGTTTTATTGAGCTGGCCAGCAGCATCAACGGCGCAATGCCCAATTTTGTGGTAGAGATGGTGGGAGACGCCCTCAACGACTCTCAAAAGAGCTTGAACGGCTCTAAAGTGCTGGTGGTGGGCGTGGCCTACAAACGAGACATCAGCGACATGCGCGAGTCTCCGGCCCTGGACATCATCGCCGATCTGCGGCATAAGAAGGCTCAGGTGTTCTATCACGATCCCTATGTGCCCGTGCTCGAGGTGGACGGCGGTAAGTACGTCTCGCAGCCCATCGAGGGTCATAACCTGGATCAGTACGACTGTGTGGTGATCGTCACCGACCACCGTTGTTTTGACTATCAAGACATCGTCAACCGCTCCAAGCTGGTCATCGACACCCGAAACGCCACGCGCGCCGTGACGGAAGGTCGCGAGAAGATCCGCAAGCTCTGAGCCGGTAACATTGCTGAGCACCCCCTCATCCCGGGAGCGTCATGAAGTTGAAGATCCTGTTGGGGCTCCTCTTTGGAGGGCTCTTTGTCTGGGTGGTGGCGGCTGGGGTGAGTGGTCCAGCGGAGCGTGAAGCCTTGGTGGAGTCGCTCCGCACCATGGACTATCTGCCGCTCTTGCCTTTTTGTGGGCTGGTGGTGCTCTATCATGTGGTGCGGGTGTGGCGCTGGCAGCGACTGCTGGCGCCTGCCTATACTCCTTCCTTTCGCAGCCTCTTCAGTATTAATATGGTCGGTTTTATGGCGGTGAATCTGCTCCCAGCTCGCCTGGGGGAGCTGGCGAAGCCGTTTTTGCTCAGCGCGCGTGAGCGGGTGCCCTTGAGTGTGGGCCTGGCCACGGTGTTGGTGGAGCGTCTGCTGGATTTTTTGTGGATGTTGGGCATCTTGCTCTTTATTGCCTTTGGACTGGATCTGCCGGAGGGTGCGGCGGGTGTCAAGGGTGTAGACTATGTGACGGTGGTCCAGCGCATCTTTGTGGTGGTGGTGATCCCCCTCTTGGGTGGCTTGGTGGGGCTGCTGCTGTTTGAAAACTGGATGTATAAGCTGCTGTGGGCCACCGTGGGCCGGTTTTTGCCCGGTCCTTCTCGCGCCTTTGAGGGCTTCTGTCGCTCGTTTGTGAAGGCCCTTCAGCCCTTGCGTAATCCTCGGGTTTTGCTGGAGCAGGTGTTCTTGACCTGCCTGATCTGGTCGATGACCTTTGGCACCGAGTGGCTGATGTTCAAGGTGTTTCATCTGGACTTGGGCTGGGATGCGGCGGTGACGCTGGTGGGCGCCATTCTGATCGGGATGCTGATCCCGGGGCCTCCTGGGTTTGCGGGGAACTTTGAAGCCTTCACCTTGGCGGGGCTGGCCATTTTTGGTGTGACCGGAGGCGTGGCCCTCGGATATGCCCTGATGTTGCACTGGGTCCAGTTTTTTCAGATCTTCTTCATGGGCATGTATTTTCTTTGGCGAGACCAGATCCCGTTTAAGTCCCTCTTTACCTTTTCTCAGCCGCTGGATGAGGCGGGCGTTGAGCCGTCCTCGGCGCAGAACGCAAAACGTGAGACCCCCGAAGTGGGTTGAATCACACCTGCTGCCCCCCTCTCTTTCTGCTGGCCTGTCTGCTGGCCGGTCCTAATCTGCAAGCTCTCGTGAGACCCGCAGAAACTGCTCCTTGAGGGCCACAAACGCCTGCACCACCACGGGGTCAAAATGCTGGCCCGATCCGCTGATGATCATCCGGCAGGAGTCCTCGTGGGTGAAGGGCTCCTTATAAGGTCTGCGGGTGGTTAACGCATCATACACATCTGCCACCGCCATGATCCGCGCCGAGAGGGGGATCTGCGCCGCCCGCAGTCCTTCGGGATACCCCGTCCCATCGTACTTTTCTTGATGCGAGTAGGCGATCTCGCGCGCAAAGCGCAAAAAGGAGTTGGGCTCCCCAAGCTGTTGCTCCGCATGGGCAATCACATCTCGTCCGTAGACGGTGTGCAGCTTCATGATCTCAAACTCTTCGGCGGTGAGTTTGCCCGGTTTGAGCAGGATGGCGTCTGGAATGCCGATCTTCCCCACATCGTGCAGGGGCGCGGATTTATAGAGCAGCTCAATCACGTCGTCGGTCAGCTCATCGCGCAGCGGCGTGTGCTGTTGGAGATACGTGGCCAGCATAAAAACGTATTTCTGAGTGCGTTTGATGTGGTTGCCGGTCTCATTATCGCGCGTTTCGGCCAGGGATGCCATCACACGAATGGTCACATCTTGAAGCTGTTCGATCTGGCGGGTACGCTCGCGCACGCGAGATTGTAAGGTCTGGTTCTGTTCGCGGAGCTTGTCGCGGGCGGCTTTGAGCTCCAAGTGAGTGCGCACGCGGGCCAGCAGGAGGGGAGGGGAGAGCGGTTTGGTGATATAGTCCACAGCGCCTGCTGCAAAACCTTCCGCTTCATCCTCATCTTCCGCACGGGCGGTGAGAAAGATCACCGGGATCTCAGCGGTCTGAGGGCTGCCTTTGATCTGGCGACAGACTTGGTATCCGTCGAGCATGGGCATCATCACGTCCAGCAGGATCAGATCAGGGGGAGGCTGTCGTTGTAACATCTCCAAGGCCTTGTGGCCCGACGTGGCCAGCCGGACCCTAAACTCATCCTTGAGGACGGCATAGAGTAAGTTCAGATTTTCGGGGGCGTCGTCCACCGCTAAGATGGTAGACCGCTGCTCCGCTGTCAGCTCTGCGGAAGGGGTAAATGTCATGGCGTATTCCTTTGAAGCCGGAGTTGAATGTGTGACAGAATGCTCAGAGCGGCCTCAAAATCTAAGCTGACCACTTTGAGCCTGAGCTCATGCAGCTCCTGGTAATCCACCAGAGGGCGAAGCCGCTGCTGCACGGCTTCCACCAGGTCCAGTGCTTCCCCGTCGCTGATTTCTAAGAGATGTTTCAGGTGCTGAAGCTGCTCCATGAGCTCGGTATGACTGGACAACGCAGGCGGCTCCGAGGGCAGTTTCGCTTGGTTGAGCAGCTTCCGAATGGCCGCCAGCTCTTGGGTGAGAGCGGTGCTCAGCCGTGAGATGCTCTGCTGAAGCGGGCCGATGGTCGGAGGACCAGAGCAGAGCTGCTCGAGACGCTGAGCGGGCTCCACCACCAGCACCACCCCCAGATTGGCACCGGTTCCCCGCAGGGTATGCACAAACTGACACAGTGACTCCCAATCTTGTGCGCGCACCATCCGATCCAGCTTGATCGGTGCTTCGGCATACTCTGAAGCAAACCGCTCCAGCATGGTCAGATACAGCGTACCGTTATCGGCGGAACGGCGCAGTCCCCCTCTGATATCCAGCCCTTCCACGTCGGGCAAGTTGAGGGGAGAGAACACGTTGGCCGGTGTGGTTCGGCGGACTTGACCGGTTGTATAGGCGCTGATGAGCTGAAGCATAAGTTCTGGCTCAATGGGTTTTGAGAGATGTGCATTCATGCCCGCCGACAGGCACAGGTTCCGCTCTTCAGAGCCTACGTGGGCGGTCATGGCCAGGATCGGCAGCTCGTCCAAGCTCCAATACTCGCGCAGAATGCGGGTGGTCTCGAGCCCGTCAAGGCGTGGCATCTGCACATCCATCAAGATCAGATCCATCGGGAGGGGACAGCTCGGCTGAGGATTGGCCAAATCTGGCCCCAGAAGTTGATGAAGCACCGCCAGGCCGTCATCTGCCACCCAGACCTGTGCACCCACCGACGTCAGCAGCTCGGTCATAATTTCCTGGTTAATCTCATTGTCTTCTGCCACCAGCACCCGGACGTTGTCGAGGCGTAACGTGGTGTCGGCTGGCGGTGGGCTGGGTTCCACCGGCTGATCTTGGACCCCCAGAAGGGGCCTCAGCAGATCTTGTAGCTGGAGGAGGTTGACGGGTTTGGACACGAAGCGGCTGATGCCTGCTTCCCGTGCTTTTGCACGGATCTCAGCGCCTTCAAAAGCGGTCATCAACGCCATGGCAGGGGCAACCTGTCCCAGCCGTGTGTAGTGGCGGGTGAGGGCCTCTGCCGTCTGAAGCCCATTGAGGCCCGGCATTTTCCAGTCCAGCAAGACAAGGGTAAAAAGTCGGGGGGCGCTCTGAAGGTATTGAAGGGCCGCCACCCCTGAGCTAAACGCTAAACTCTCCAGTCCAAAAGACTCGAGGGCCTGGGTGAGCATCTCTCGAGTGGGGCCGTGGTCATCGATCAACATCACACACGGCTTTTGACCGGCGGCAAATTGTTGAGTCCCCACCTCGGCCTCGTTGGGGCTCACCTCAAACCACGAGGTAAAGTAGAAGGTGGAGCCCTGACCGGGGATGCTGTCCACCCAGATGCGCCCTCCCATCATCTCGACGAGCCGCCGACAGATGCTCAGCCCTAAACCTGTGCCTCCAAAGCGGCGGGTGGTGGAGTTATCCACCTGCTCGAACGGGTTAAAGAGACGAGTACGCTGCTCAGGCTCGATGCCGATCCCGGTATCTTGTACACTGAAGAGCAGGCGGCAGCGTCCTGGCAGCTCCTCATCCAGCATCACCCGAACCTGAACTTCACCTTTGTGGGTGAACTTGATGGCGTTGTGGACCAAGTTGATGAGCACCTGGGTCAAGCGCATGGGATCCCCTTGAAGATGATCGTAGCGCAGGTCGGTGGGGTGAAAGACCAGCTCGAGACCTTTCTCCTCGGCTCGTTGAGCGGTGACGGTTCCGACTTGTCGCAGCACGTCATAGAGGCTGAAGCGGTCCATGTGCAGCTCGAGGCGGCCCGCTTCAACTTTGGCCATGTCGAGCAGGTCGTTGATAAGCCCCAACAAGGCCAAGCTGGAGCTGTGGATCTTGGTCAGATACTCCCGCTGGCTCGGCTCCTGAGCATTCCGCAGGGCGAGGTGAGCGATGCCGATCACGGCATTGAGGGGGGTCCGCATCTCGTGGCTGACGTTGGCAAGGAAGGCCGAGCGCGCGGCGACCGCAGCTTCTGCTTTGGCCAGTGCATCCTGAAGGGCCTGCTCACGATGCTTCTGTTCTGTCACATTCTCTAAATAGCAGTTAATGCGATAGCTTGTTGCGTCTTCTGACAGGATTCCGGTGCCAAAATACCAGTGGATTTCTCCATCGGGGTGGACCAGTCGATACGTGTGGCTCCACGGACGTTTCGTCAGAATGGCCGCCATCAGGGTCGAGTTGAGGCTCTCTCGATCCTCATGATAGACGGTGTCCATGAGCTTCATGGCGGAGGGGGCAAGGTCATCCGGTGAGACTTGAAAGATCTCCTGAAACCGTCTGTTGTGGAAGGTGATGGTGATACTCTCCGGTGAGGCAATGCGAAGCTGAAACACCATGAGGGGAAGGCTATCTGTTAGCTCGCGCAGATTATTTTGCACTTTCAGCTCCTGCTGAATCAGCCGCTTGTGTTCCAAACTCTGCAACAGGTCGGCAACGGCATGCTGGATAACCGAAATCTCATCCTGAAAAGGCTCCGAGGTGAGCTTATCGAGCTGCGTCTGATCTTGCGAAGAGATGAGCTGCACCAGCCGACCGATGCGTGAGATGATCCATTGATTTAAGACAAAATAACATAAGAAAAATCCAGATAACAGTACGAACGCTTCTACCCATGCCTGCTCTCGCGCACGTTCTTGAGCAAACCGAATGGGATCGGTGAAGTCGAGGATCAGGGCGATGGTATCGGGCTGTCCTTGCCGGTCATATGTTGAGCGGGGCAGTGGGTACACCAAGAGCCGCTGTTCACCCTCCAGATCTTCATAGGTTGCCGGATAATGAGCAACCTGTTCGTCCGCCTCCAAGACCTCCAGTACACGGGTACTCAGCACATGATCAACCTTACGAGGTCCATCTTTGGCAAACATAAGCACACCCGCTCTGAAGTAGCGTGCTTCTATGAGCTCCTGATAAAAAAAAAGCCCTTGGTCAAAATACGCCTGCACTTGTTTGGCGGGATCGTCTTGTGGTTGTTGAGACATCCATATCGTGAGTCGTTTGAGCTCCTGTCGCCCCTTTTGCTCAAGAACGCCAAACAGCAGCGACTTGACCTCTTCCTGCTCATTGACATAAATTGCCTGAGCGGTTAGCACTCCAAGGAATAGGAGCACGAGCGGCAAACCCCTCTTCAGGGTGAATCGTTGGAGCATATGTCGCTCAATTTCATGGCTTCGTGTTTCATCCGGCAGACGAGTGGGCGATACGCTGTCACATCTGCCATCATAAAGGAAGTAAAAACATGCGCCACACTTTGCGTCATGAGGCGTCGGGGGCCACGGCTCTGGTTACATCTCAATTCGGCTTCAATCTGTTTTCTCTCAAGCTGATGTTGGGAGGACGATTGACCGAAATACTCGCGGCGGGTGAAGACTTTGATGTTCAGCGGCGGGAGCCTGCGCGGCATGGTATTCCGATCCTGTTTCCATTCCCCAATCGGATTGAAGCAGGCCACTTTACGTTTCAAGGCACCGCGTATGAGATCCCTCATCCAGGGAAACCTCATGCAAATCATGGGTTTGCATTAGACGCTGAATGGGAAGTGCGTGATTATGTACCCTCAGGTGAAGCACCTTTTATCGAAGGTGTCTTCCAACTCTCGAAGCATGCACCGGCTCGACTCTCTTGCTGGCCTGCTGATGGTGAGCTGATTGTGCGCTACACTTTATGTCAGTCTGTTTTGGAATGCCGTGCCACCATCATCGGCAGAGGGCCGGGAGCGTTTCCCTTTGGATTGGGGTTCCACCCCTATTTTGTATTACCATTTCATCCAGACGGAGATCCTCAAAATACCCTGATTCGGGTGCCCGCTTCCCGTCGTTGGCAGCTCGAACAGAACCTTCCTACGGGCGAGTTGCAGCTCCCTTCCGCTCAGGAGCAGCTCTCCGAAGGTCAGCCCCGCGTTGCCCTGCACTTGGATGATGTTTATACCGACCTGGACTTTTCTCAAGGCACTTGCACCTGCGCCCTGTTTGATCTCTCGCTTCAAGAGGGTGTGCTGCTGACGATGGAGCCGGGCTATCGAGAGGTGGTGGTTTATACCCCACCCCACTTGCCCGAGGTGATCGCCGTCGAGCCCTATACCTGCACCACCAATGCGATCAACCTCCACGCGCGAGGGCTTGATGCGGGTCTGCGGGTGCTGGCCCCCGGTGAGTCCGCCTCCTTTGTGTGGCGTTTGCAGACCGCTCGCCTCGACGGGTGAGGGCTCATGTGCGCGTGCGCGTGCGTGTGCGTGCGTGGGTGTAAGCGTGTGCGAGTGCGTGTGCGTGAGGCGGCAGGCGCTAAGGCAGGGTCCGCAGGGCTTCTTCCACCAGTGTCTGGCAGAGCCGATCCAGGGCGGCTTTATCGGGGCTCTTCGGAAGGCTGGAGCGTTGATACAGCGTCTCCAGGATAGGCTCTTGACTTTCCGCCCACTCGAGCAACGCTTCGTAGCTCCAGAGTCCCTGACGAATGGCCAGCAGCTCTTCCCGGTCGGGACGTTTGACCCGCACTTCGCCGAGCTCCAGGATCTCTCGACCCATCCTGATGAGCCGCACCAGATGCATGGCGTGTTTGGTATCGTAGCCAAACTTGGCCTCCAGCTCTGATCTCGCCGGATTTCGCTGCTTCAACCAGAGCTGATATTGTTCCCAGTCTCGTTGACGTGCCTGATGATGGCGCTCTCGATCCAGCAGCTCGATGAAGTTTTCATCGTAACTCAGGGTGCGCGCGGCCATCCGATGGCGGGCGTTTTCGTCGCGGAAGAGCATCAGCTCCGCCACCAGCTCTTCAAAGGAGCTCTGCACGGCGATCCGTGCGGCGGGGTCGATGTCCTCCAGATGTTTCCACTCCCAAGCGTCGAGTTTTTTCTGCACGGCGGCTTGGGCGGCCAGGAGCTGCTCACCGGGGATCACCGGACGCTCGGGCAAACCACTCTCCGCCCGAGACGGGGGCGCTTTGGGCGGATCTTTGAGCCAGCGATAATGCCCTTTGATGCGCTTCAGTTGGCTCTGCGCGTACCCAAAGAAGGTAAACCGTGCCTTCCGAGACAAAAAGAGCTGCCGTGAGGACAGCAGCTTCTCCGCCAACGGTGTGCAGACGACGTGGTCGCTGGGATCCACCCACAACACCTCCAGGATGTTGGGATTGCAGTCCGCCGCCAGGTTAAAAAACTTGCGGATATCATAGACCACCATGTCCGGCACCTTGACCTCCGCCTGCTCAAACTTCTGGGTAAACCCATAAAAATAAGCCGACGGTGGGATCGCAATGCCTTTGAAGTCTTCATCGCTGGTGGCAACCTGAGTGCCATATGCATGAGAGCCATGCCGCACCAACAAGAGGGTACGCGCAGGCAGCCAGGGAAAAGCCACACTTTTGAGGGCTGGAAACATCATAACCTCTTGAGCTTGAGCTTGAGCATGAGCTTGACCATGCGCGTGAGCAACGTCCGCGAGGCATGCCAAAATCCTGGGCAGGCACGGGGAGAGCCGCTGGCATCCACGCTCAACCTTCAGCGCAGGGTGTATTCAAAAAAGAAGCAGGGCAGGCCACTTCGACGAAATCGCGCCTCGTAGGTGGTCTGCACATTTTCGTGCGCACGGTCCCAGTCGCTGAGATTGGCAATATAGTCCGTCTGCTCAAATCGTGAGCCTGCAAAGGCTTCCTGGAACCACTCCCGGTTGGGCTCCCAGTCGGATTTGAGCTCCACCGTCGCACCCACCGGCAGCAGCCGCTCGAGCTGCGCCACCAGCAGGGGTGAGACCATGCGCTTGGACACATGGGTGGACTTTGGCCAGGGATCGGGAAAGTTGATGTAGACCCCCGAGAGTTCTCCCGGCGCAAAGGCTTGCTCCAGCGCCAGCACGTCGAAGCGCAGATATTGCACATTCGAGAGCCCCTGAGCCTTGATCTTGGAGGCCGCTTTAAACAGGCGCTTAAACTTCAGCTCGATGCCCACATAATTCCGGTCCAGATGGAGAGGGGCGAGCTGCGCCAAAAAATGGCCATATCCCGCCCCCAGCTCCACGTAGAGCGGCTGAGGTCGGGCAAATCGAGCCTGCCACTTTCCCCGCTGCTCCAGCCCGGCTGGCATGTCGAGCAGAAATTCTGGCAGACGCTCCACCAGATCGATGTACGGATTGGTCTCCCGCAGATGGGCTGCGGGTGTCTGCATCCGACGCGGATCGATAAAGCCTCGTAAGGGCGACGTGGCCTGAGACGCCTGCTCCTGCTCGTCCGGTGGCAGATGGGGTGTTACTTCCGGCTCCACCTGAGCGGAGGGCGGGGGATTGCTAGCCTTCAACACAGAGTCAGTTCCTTCCTGCTGGGGGATGCTCACCGCTGGCTCAGCGGCTCTTCCATTCGGCTGCGTGGTCTGCATCGTCGTAATACTCTTTCTTCCAGATGGGCACCGTCTCTTTGAGACGATCAATACAGTAATGACAGGCTTCAAACGCTTCCCGGCGGTGAGGACTTCCCACCGCCACCACCACCGCGAGGTCTCCGATCTCCAGGCGACCCACCCGATGCACCATCGCCACATGGATCAAACCCCAGCGCGCCTGCACTTCTTCGGCGATCACCTTGAGCTGCGCTTCGGCCATCCGCTCATAGGCTTCGTATACCAGATACCGCACGGAGCGACCTTCGGCGTGGTTACGCACGATGCCTTCAAAGGTGACCACGGCCCCATCCACCGGCTGATACACCGACTCGGTCACCGCTCGGCTGTTGATGGGCGTGGCGGAGAGGGCAATCCACGGGGTTGGAACAGCGTCCGCAGGGGTCCGATTTTCCGTCTTTACTGGATTCATGCGCAGCCTCCACTGACGGGGGGCACAAAAACCAGCTCGTCCCCCGGACACAGCACCGTTTTGGGTGTTACATATTCCTGATTGACCGCATACAACATGGCCCGAGAGAACTTCTGAGCCGGATCGAGCTCGGGAAACAAAATATCCCAGGCCCCGGCCACAGTACAACCTTCGGGAACCTCCAGGGTCAGCTCAGACTGGCCTTTCAGCTCCCGTAAGAGGGCGAAGAGGCGAACGGTGATCTGCATGTAATCTCCGACATGACTTAAGTGCAACACGCACAGGACGCATTCGAGAAGCTGGTATTATGGGCAGGGCTCCCAAAAGCGTCAAGCCTCGAGCAGGAGCGGTTTGAGGCTTCACTCGGCGGATGGGGCGCGGAGGGCGGGAAAATGAGGGCTGGCAAGTCTTGCCCGTTCTCCCATTCGCATATAAACTGTGCCGGGAGATTGGCTCAGAGGCTGGAAACCACGCAGGTTGAGGAGCGGCGTTGACCGAGTTTAAGCTCAAGAAGGGCCCGAAGGTCTACCACATCCAAGCATTTTCGTCGCTGCTGGAGCTGGCACGCCGAGGGCTGGTCCAGGCCGATGATCCGGTCTTTGTGCCGTCGGTGGAGCGATGGGTGCGCGCCGACGCCATCCGGGAGCTCAGGCCGCTGCTGGCTTCTGCGACTCCAACCTCCAATTCCACCGAGGATGCCGCCGAAGAATGGCTGGACTTGGGCACCGAGTTTATTGAACCGCTCTCCACCAGCGGCTTAGAAGGAGGTGCCACCATTGAAGTGGACGTGGAAGGGCTGGGGCTGGATATCTCCGTCTTGGCACCCCGAGGCGAGGCGTTGTATGCCCCTTCTCCCACCAGCTCAAGCAGCTTACCCCCAGAGCCTTTAGAGAATGTGACCCGCGACAAGACGTTTTGGGATGCGCCACCCGTATCGATTCCGGCTGAGCCGGTCAACATGGAGACCCGCCAAGCACCGGTGTGGTCAGAAGAGGCTCATGGACCCACACCCTGGGCTCCGTTTAATCCGCGTCCCCGCAGCTCGTCCCCCCAAGTTCCGGTCTGGGGAGAGCCGGCCCCCAAGCTCCCTGAACCAGCCCTCCCGGATCGAAAATCGCACGTCTGGGCGGAAAACACCCACCCTCCTGCGCCGAGCCTCACCCCAACGCCCGATGAGTGGCTGAGCGAAGTGCCCACCGATCCCCGCCTTCGTCTTAAGCCACAAGGTCCGGCGGTGGATGCGGATGCCCTGGCATCGATGTTTGATCGCCCGAATCCTCGCCCCGGAACCCGTACCACGGGGGCTCCGGGCAGCCCCACGGGATCGTTGACATCCGCTGCGCCACTGTTTGGAGAGCTGCGCCCTGAGCCCCGCGAAGTCACCCGCGAGACGATCTTACCCGAGCCTCGCGCGGGTACACGCACGGACACACGCACGGACACACGCACGGAGGGGCGCACGGACACACGCACGGATTCACGAACGACCGGCTCAGGGAGCACAGGTTCAGCCAGCCCACCAGCTTCGGGAGGGCTGGGGACCGAGACCGAAGTCCGAAAGCCCACACGCTCAGCTCCGCCACGTCCCGAGCCGCTGGCACCTCCTGATTTTGAGCAGTGGATCGATGCCCGGGCGGAGGGCAGCGCCAGTCCGGAAATGCGCTCGCGCCTGGAGTCGGCGGGGGTGGTCTCGCGCCGTGCGGACACTAAGCAGCAAGAGGGGGGTACACGCTGGGGCCGACTGGTGGGGCTGATCTTGCTGACCCTGCTGGCCCTGGCGGTGGGCCGAGGGGTGATGCGCTCGATCTCGATGCCCGGCGTTCCGACGTTGGCGGAGGAGCTGGAGCCCCCACGAGGGCCACTCGATCCGGTCCCGGCAGATCAAGGCGTTCGTGACACCCCTCATCCCCAGACATTTACCGAAGAGGCCGATCAAGCCACCGATGGCCGCTTGCGCGCTCAACTTCGACCGGACATCACCCCCATGCGCACCTTCGATCAGGCGCAGGATGAGCTCTTTGGTGAGCTGCTCAACTTGCGATTGAGTGTGTTGGATGTGAAGCTCGAGCCACTCAAGGGGGAGCGGTTTCGTTCGGTGCGGACCACAGAGTCAGATGTGGTGGTGCGCATCAAGCCGGGACGGCTCGCCGACGAGGAACAAGTGGCACTGTGTGGGCTGGTGATGGGCAAATATCTCCAGCAGCAGCGGCTGAACCTGCGCTTTTTGATGGTGCAGATCGAGCGGGGAGGGGATACCCCGCTGGTTCGTCAGGTGCCCTCGAAGGATGTGCTTCAATATTTTGAGCGTCAGCTCTCGTATCGTCAGTTTTTGTTGGCGGCTCAGGCCGGTACACTCTTGCCCAGCCGAAATGAAGGGCTGGCACCCGGCACTTTGAGCCAAGGGACTCCGGAGCCGGATACCCCTTCCCCTCGTCCCTAACGCGCCTGCCCCTTGCGCCGCTCGACCGCGTCGAGTATAAAAAGACGCCATCCTCTTTTGCTCAGCGCCGTGGAGCGCAAATCGCGAGGTACGCATGCCCCGTCTTGTCTATACCGATGCCACTGGCAAGTTATACAGCTTTCCGCTCAAGAAAAAACTCAGCACCATCGGGAGAGCCCCCGGCAATGACTTGGTGCTCAACGATCCGGGTGTGGCGGCCATGCACGCCCATATTCTGAGTGACGCCACCGGTTTTTCGGTCTCCGCGATGGATCCCAAAGCGGTGGTGTTGGTCAACGGGCGACCGCGTAAGACTCAGACCCTCAAGCCCGACGATCAGGTGGGCATTGGCGGCATGGTCTTGACCTTGCGCATGGACGATCCCCCGGTGGTGGGGCCTCGTCCGACCCGAACGCCTCGCCGAGAGCAGAGTGCCACTCAGCTTTTTCCGCAGCTGCTGAAGTTTTCGGAGGTCGTCAGCAGTCATGGCACCTCGGAAGAGCTCTTTAGAACCCTGCTCGACCAAGTGATTGAGCTGACCGGAGCGGATAAGGGCCTGCTCGTGCTGGTGCGGGAGGGCAGCATCGTGGTGCCGGTGGCCCGTAATATGGAGCGGGCAGATCTCTCACGCACCTCGGAGTTGTTCAGTGACTCGATCTTAAAGCAGGTGCTGGAGGGAGGCGAAGGGCTGATCGTCTCCGACGCCGTACACGATGCCCGTTTTGCTGCCGCTCAGAGTGTGGTGGACCTCAAGCTGTCCTCTGTCATGTGTGTGCCGCTGAAGTTCCGCAGCACGCTGCTGGGTGCCTTATATTTGGGCAATGATAAGGTCGCCGGACTCTTTACCTCCGACGACCTAGAGCTCTTTAAGATCTACGCGGGCCAAGCCGCCTTGATCCTGCACAACGCTCAGAGCCTCCACGAGCTGATGAGCAACAACCGCGAGCTCAAAGAAGAGCTGAAAGCGGCCTCCTTTGGGCGCATCATCGGCCAGTCGGAGCCCATGCGTCGGCTCTCCCGCTCCATTGAAAAGCTCGCCAATACCGACATCTCGGTGATGATCCGAGGTGAGACCGGAACCGGCAAGGAGCTGCTGGCCCGTGAGCTGCATGCCCGCTCCAGCCGTCGCGAGAAACCCTTCATCTCGATCAACTGTGGGGCCATCCCCGAGCAGCTTCTCGAGAGTGAGCTGTTTGGACACGTCAAAGGTGCATTTACAGGCGCGGTTGCCAACCGAGTTGGCAAGTTCGAGGCCGCCGACGGGGGCACCATCTTTCTCGACGAGATCGGAGAGATGCCTCCCGCCCTCCAAGTAAAGCTGCTGCGCATCCTCCAGGAGCGCGTGATCGACAAAGTGGGCGAAAATATGCCCATCCCGGTGGATATCCGGGTGATCTCCGCCACCCACCGCAACCTCGAGCAGGCCATCAAAGAGGGCTCCTTCCGCGAAGACCTCTTCTATCGGCTCAACGAGGTGGAGCTTCAGGTGCCGGCGCTGCGTGAGCGGGCGGATGATGTGGTGCTCTTGGCCCGCTTCTTGCTCGACAAATATTTGGAGCGTTATCCCAACCGTAAGCTGAAGGGCTTCTCCAAAGAGGCCCTCGCCGCACTGCGTCAGTATTATTGGCCCGGAAACGTGCGCCAGCTCGAGAATCGCCTCAAAAAAGCGGTGGTGATGGGCGAAGGACCGCTGATCATGCCCGAGGATCTGGAGCTGACCCCCACCCTCACCCCGGTCAAAGTGCGACCGCTGGCAGAAGCTCAGGCGGAGTTCACCCTTCAGTATATTCGCCAAGTCTTGGACCAAAACCACGGCAACAAGTCCAAAACCGCTCGGGATCTCGATGTGGATCCCCGCACCATCTTTCGTTACATGGAGAAAATCGACGGGGCGGAGGACTCCGAATGAGACGGATCGGGCTCACCGGTGGGATTGCCTCGGGAAAATCCACCGTCTCGACCTGGCTCCGAGAGGCCGGTGTACCGGTGCTGGACTCCGATACCCTGGCACGGCAAGCGGTGGCACCCGGCTCTTCGGGACTGGCGGAGCTGGTGGCGCAGTTTGGCGAAAAAATGCTGCTCCCTGATCTGTCGCTCAACCGAGAAGCCCTGGGAGCCCTGGTCTTTCGGGATGCCGAAGCCCGCGTCCGCCTCAATGCCATCGTGCATCCGCGTGTGCGTGCGCTCACCGACGAGGCCCTTCAGCGCCTCGAAGCCGCCGGGGAGACCCGGGTGGTGCTGGACATTCCGCTCTTGTACGAAGTGCGAGATCCCACCGAGTTTGAGACGGTGGTGGTGGTGTATGTGGATGCGGAGACTCAGCTCCAGCGCCTGATGAAACGCAACAACTTGTCAGAAGCAGATGCCAGGGCCCGCATCAACAGCCAGCTCTCGCTTGAAGAGAAAAAAGCCCGCGCGGATGTGGTGATCGACAACGGTGGCAGCTTTGAAGAGACCCGTCGGCAGGTGGAGGTCTTGCTCCAGGGGCTGCTGGCCCGCTGAGAGGAGGGCAAAATCCGGCCATTTCAGAAGGCTGGCTCAAAAAACAGGTCAGTAGGTCAACAGACTCCGGCAAGGCAGGTCCAGTTTCTCTCGACCGCTCAAAAAACTCAGCTCAATCACAAACCCACAGCCCACCACCGAGCCGCCAATCCGCTGAATCAGGCGTGAAGCGGCAATGGCCGTGCCACCCGTGGCCAGCACGTCGTCGATGATCAGCACCCGCTGCCCGGACTGCACCGCGTCGATGTGTGCCTCGAGCACGTTTTTGCCATACTCCAGCGAATACTCTTCCCGCACCACCTGATAGGGTAGCTTTCCAGGCTTACGCACCGGCACAAAACCCTTGCCAAGCTGGAGCGCTAGGGCTGCGCCAAAGATGAACCCGCGAGACTCGATCCCGCAGATCACATCCGCCGGCGTATCTTGCCACTGTTCTGCCAGCCCATCGATGCACGCTCGAAAGGCGTCAGGGTGGGCCAGCACCGGCGTAATATCCTTAAAGAGAATGCCCGGCTGCGGAAAATCAGGAATATCCCGGATGAGCTGCTTGATGATGTCCACGTCTTCAGTCTCCTTCAGCGCCGGAAACGAGCCACACGATGCCGCTCAGCTCCCGGTTGAGTTGCGATCCCAGCCAAACTTGCCAATCAAAGGCACAAAACGCACATCCCCGAGGGCTTCCAGATGCAGACCTTCGCCCTCTTTGATGCCCAGCAGGAGCTGCTGATCCTTGTCCGGCCCGACGGGGATCACCAGCCGACCCGTCTCTCGGAGCTGCTCCACCAGCAGGGGCGGAATATCAGGACCAGCGGCGGACACAATCACCGCATCAAAGGGGGCAAACTCGCGCCAGCCCAACGTCCCATCTCCGCTCCGCAGCGCCACATTGTGAAAACCCATGCCCTCGAGCACCGAACGCGCCCGCATGCTCAGCGACGCATGACGCTCGACAGAATATACCCTAGACGCCACCGACGCCAGAATCGCAGTCATATATCCCGAGCCCGTGCCGATCTCCAGCACCCGCTCGTGGCCCTGAAGCTCCAGCGCCTGAATCATGGCCGCAATGATATAAGGCTGAGAAATGGTCTGTTTTTCGCCAATCGGCAAGGGGGAGTCACTGTACGCTTGAGCGCCGAGGGCCGCGCCCACAAAGAGCTCGCGGGGGATGCGACTCATGGCCTCCAGCACGCGCTCATCGAGGATGCCACGGGTGCGGAGGGTCTCCACCATCTTTGCGCGGATGCGGGCGGTGGCATTCATGCCGATCTCTCCGGAATTGAGAGGTCTTCCACCCACCCCAGCGTGGGCAGCGTGAGGTGGTCGGTGAGATCGGTAAAGAGAGGGCACACTGAAACGTAACCATCCCGCACGGCATCACAATCGGAGCCGGGATTGGCTTCAAAGTCGATCTCATCGCCCCCAATCCAATAATACGGCTTGCCACGAGGGTCGAGCTTCTCATGGACCGCGTAGTTATAACGTCGGTGGCCCATGCGAGTGGCCCTCACCCCTTTGATCTGCGCGCGTGGCAGATTGGGGATATTGACGTTGAGCAGCCCACGCTTGGGGAGTCCACGCGCCAGCACTTGCTGGACCAGCTCGTGCGCCAGCTTCGCCGCCACCTCAAAGTGGAGAGGCGAGCGCCCGGCCAACGAAAACGCCACGGCTGGAACACCCATAAAGGCGGCCTCCATCGCTGCCGAGACGGTTCCGGAGTAGGCGATATCGTCCCCGAGATTGGCCCCATGATTGATGCCACTGACCACCAAGTCGATCTGGTCACGTAACAGATGGGTCATGGCGAGGTAGACCGAGTCCGCCGGAGTGCCATCCACGGCAAACCGTCGCTCTGCCACTTGGGTGAGTCTCAGCGGTCTGTCCAGGGTGATCGCGTGGCTCTTGGCGCTCTGCTCTCGGTCGGGTGCGACCACCCACACTTCAAAGTGAGGCTCGAGCGCCGCCGTCAGTGCTTGAATACCGGGCGCGTGGATGCCATCGTCGTTGGAGATCAGAATTCGGGGCATAGTGTCCTCGTGTGTACGCGCGGGCGCACAAGAAAATCCGGTGCGTGTCTTTATAGCCTCGAGTGTCAACGGCTGCAAGCCTCTGACGGGTGACTGTGCGGATTGAGATTGGCGTTGACAGTTGAGCGTTGTCGGGATAGGTACAACTCCAGAGACATTGAGCGTCTGTGTTAAGGCAGCGTGAGTGAGGAAGTGGCGCATGAAACCCCTCGACGACCTGTTGGTGCTGGATCTATCTCGTGTACTCTCGGGCCCCTACTGCACGATGATGCTGGCCGATATGGGCGCGCGCGTGATCAAGGTAGAGCAGCCGGGCCACGGGGACGATACGCGGGCCTTTGGTCCTCCGTTTTTGGAGGGCGAGAGCACCTATTTCATGAGTGTAAACCGAAACAAAGAGTCCATGACCCTCAACCTCAAGAGTGAGCGGGCCCGGGACATCATCTGGCGGCTGATTGAGCGGGCGGATGTATTGGTGGAGAATTTCCGTCCGGGCGTGATGGAGCGGCTGGGTTTTTCTTATGAAGCCTGTCATGCTCGAAATCCGCGTCTGATTTACTGTGCGATCTCTGGATTTGGGCTGACCGGTCTGGCGGAGTTCGTCCGCAAGCCGGGGTACGATCTGGTGATTCAGGGGATGGGGGGCCTTCAGTCCACCACCGGAGACACCCTGACACCGCCGTATAAATCGGGCGCACCGATTGCCGACCTGCTCAGCGGCATGTTGGCAGCGCAGGGCATTCTGCTGGCATTGATTGCACGCGGGCGCACGGGAAGAGGCCAGCAGGTGGACATCTCGATGTTGGAAGGGCAAGTCTCGTTTTTGACTTTTCTCTCGGGGATTTATTTTGCGACGGGGCGAGCGCCGGGGCGGGTGGGCAACGTGCATCCGAGTATTGCGCCGTATGCGACCTATGAAGCGCAAGACGGCTGGCTGAACCTGGCGGTCGGCAACGATGGATTGTTTGGGGCCTTGTGTGATGCGCTCAAGCTGGAGGGATTAAAATCCGATCCGCGATTTGGCAGCAATGCCTTAAGGGTGACGCACCGAGCGGCCTTAGACGAGCTGTTGGTGCCATTATTGAAGCGGGAGCCTGTTTCGGCGTGGATAGCGGCTTTTGACCGGGCAGGTATTCCGTGTGGGCCGGTTTTGAGCATCGCGGAAGTGCTGGAGCATCCCCAAGTGAAAGCGCGCGAGGGGGTGGTCGAAGTGCAGCATCCCACCGTCGGCCCACTGCGTTTGACCGGGGTGCCCGTGAAGCTCTCCGAGACCCCGGGTGCGGTGGAGACTGCCCCTCCAACCCTGGGTCAGCATACCTGGCAGATCTTGACGCACGAGCTCGGACTGGGGGAAGCCGAGCTAGAGGCCCTGCGGCAAGAGGGGGGCTTGGGTGTGCAGACCCGTGACTGAACACCCCGCAACATCCTTTGCAG
Source organism: Myxococcota bacterium (assembly GCA_046075485.1). GTDB lineage: Bacteria > Myxococcota_A > UBA796 > JAJRTE01 > JBJTQF01 > JBJTQF01. Next base: position 18,485 of record JBJTQF010000338.1, read on the forward strand.
CTTTTGAAGCCTCGAGTACCAACTATTCCTTGATCGCGACGATTGGGGTGCTTATATTCTGCTGAGTGCGGCCTGCGGTTGCCAAGTCAGAGGTGATCGGCTGAGGGCGGCCCGTGACTGGAGCGTGCGCTCCAAGAGGAGAGTGTGGACGATGTCTGATAAGTCCGAGTTTGATGTTCCCGGAAAGAAGCCGCCTGAGCCCAAAATCGTTGAGCTGCCGCTTCTGGCAATCCGCAACACCATTGTGTTCCCCGTGCTGGCGTTTCCCATCAATGTGGGACGTCCTAAGTCTCTGCGTGCCATCGAAAATGCCCTCAGCACTGAGCGGCTTTTGGGCATCGTGGCGCAGCGTGAAGCCAAAGTCGAAGACCCCAAAAGTGGTGATCTTTACCAGTATGGCACGGCTGTTAAGATCGTCAAGACGGTGAAACTTCAGGGCAACAAGCTCAACGTCATCATTCAGGGGCTCTATCGGATCCGTATCCTGGAGCACTTGGCCCACGAGCCCTTCCTGACCGCCAAGGTCGAGCTGATCGAAGAATCCTTCGACCGCACGATGGAAGTGGACGCCCTGCTGCACAACCTCCGCGACCTCTCGCAAAAGATCATCGAGCTGAGCCCTCAAATCCCGTCTGAGGCAGGATTTTTGATTCGCTCCATCGACGATCCCAGTATTCTTTGTGATATCATCGCTTTTAACCTGGGCATCGCCATTGAGGAAAAGCAGGAGCTGCTTGAAACCCTCGATGTCATGAAGCGGCTGGAGAAGGTCATCGCCCTCCTCACCAAAGAGCTTCAGGTGCTCGAGCTGTCCAGCAAGATCCAGACCGAAGTCAAAGGTGAGATGGAGAAGGCGCAGCGAGAGTACTTCCTGCGCGAGCAACTAAAAGCTGTTCAGAAGGAACTTGGTGAAGTGGATGATCGCGGCGAAGAAGTAGAAGAACTGAAGCGGGCCATTAAAAAGGCCAAGATGCCCCCCGAAGTGGAAAAAACCGCTCTCAAAGAGCTGAAACGCATGAGCAAGATGAGTCCCGGCGCGGCTGAATATACCGTCAGCCGGACCTACATCGACTGGCTCATCGAGATGCCCTGGGCGACTTCCACCGAGGATAACCTAGATCTCGAGACGGCTCAGCGCGTGCTCGACGAGGACCACTATGGCCTGAAAAAGGTCAAAAAGCGCATCCTCGAGTTCTTGGCGGTCCATAAACTCAAGCGAGATCTCAAAGGCCCAATTCTCTGCTTGGTGGGACCGCCGGGTGTGGGCAAGACCTCCCTCGGGAAGTCTGTTGCCCGCACCCTGGGACGTCACTTCGTGCGTGTGTCGCTCGGCGGCGTGCGTGACGAGGCCGAGATCCGAGGCCATCGCCGAACTTATATCGGCTCGTTGCCGGGAAAGGTGCTCAAGGGCATCAAAAAGGCGGGGTCCAACAACCCTGTCTTCATCCTGGACGAGATCGATAAGCTCGGTGCCGACTATCGGGGTGATCCGTCCTCCGCACTGTTGGAGGTGCTCGACCCAGAGCAGAACGACACCTTCATGGATCATTACCTGGATGTGCCCTTTGATCTCTCGAAGGTGCTCTTCATTGCGACCGCCAACTTGCTGGAGACCATTCCTGCACCCTTGCGCGACCGTATGGAAGTGCTGGAGATTCCAGGCTACACCGAAGAAGAGAAGATCAAGATCGCCGAGCGTTTCCTGTTGCCCGAGCAGCTCGAAGCCCACGGCCTTCAGGCCAAACATCTGAAGCTGGAGCGGGAAACCATCCAGAAGATCATCGGCTCTTACACGCGCGAGGCGGGCGTGCGCAGCCTCAAGCGTGAAGTGGCGGCGGTGTGTCGTTATGTGGCCCGCGATGTCGCCTCTGGCAAGACCAGCCACATGACCATCACCCCTGAGATGTTGCATGAGATCTTGGGGCCCATCAAGTTTTTCCAAGAGTCCACCGAGCGCACCCATACCCCTGGTGTTGCCACCGGTATGGCTTGGACCTCAGCGGGCGGTGATATTCTGTTCATCGAAGCCACCCGCTTTAAAGGCAAAGGCAACTTGATCCTCACGGGTCAGCTCGGTGAAGTGATGAAGGAGAGTGCGACCGCTGCCCTTTCCTATATTCAGTCGCGCGCTTCCGACCTGGGCATCAACGATGGGATCTTTGAGACCCTCAGCATCCACATCCACATTCCGGCGGGAGCCACTCCGAAAGATGGGCCCTCGGCGGGTGTGACCATGATGACTGCTGTGGCCTCCCTCTTGACTCAGCGTCCGGTGCGCTCCGAAGTGGCCATGACGGGAGAGATCACCTTGCGGGGCAACGTGTTGGCCGTGGGCGGTATCAAAGAAAAAGTGCTTGCTGCTGCGCGTGCCGGTGTCACCACCGTGATCATGCCGGAGAAGAATCAGAAAGACATGGAGGAGATCCCCGAAGAGATCGCCAAAACCATGACCTTTCACTTCGTCTCCCGTATGGAGCAGGTGTTGGAGCTGGCCCTCGAGCCGAAGCCCTCCGTGACGGTGGAAGTGGCCCCTGCCCCGACCACCAGCACCGAAGAGCAGCCTACCCTGGTCTCCTGAAAGTCCTGCCGCTCGACCCTGCCTCCCCTTGAAGATGCCTCCCTGAGACCTTTTTTGGCACCTCCAGCCGCCCATTTCCGCTCACACCCAGCTTGCATAAACGGCACGCTCATTCCTAACGTCTCATCATAACAGGAAAAACCTTCCTTGACACCCCTTCCACCCTGGCTTATGATCGGATCGGATAAAGTCTGTGTCCCGATGGCTGAGCAGAGCAGCAGCGCGAATGTGGAGAGCAGTTCATGGCAGCAGAGCAGTCCCCCTTTGTCCGACGTAGCCGAATTCTGTACCTCAGCAGCTTACTCTTGGCCTTAAGTGGCTGTGAGCACAGCGTGGATCCTTTTCCACCCGGCGGTGGAACAACCGACACCAACCAGCGGCCTTCCGTGGCGCTCTTGCCCGGTTCAGGCTCCAGCGGTACCATCTCCATCAGCTATGTGGTGCAAGATAAAGACGATGATGCCATCAACGTCTCTCTGTACTACAGCAATGATGGCGGTGCCATTTATACCCGCTGCACCCCCGCCTCTGGCACCAATCCCCAAGAGCCTCTCGAAAGTGGTGGCACCTACACCTTTGAGTGGGATTCTGCCACCGACTTGCCGGGTGATAACGAAGTGACCCTTCGTTTGGTGCCCAACGATGGTAAACAAGACGGTGAAGCCGTCCTTTCTGACACCTTTCCGATCTCCAACCAGTCCAGTGGAGGGGGGGGAGGTGGCGGAGAAGATGCCCCCGACTTCAGCCAAGTGGGCAACCACGACGAGTTTGAGCCTGACAGCGACGGTGTCGCCAGCTTGGTGCTCAACGACGGCACCGATCCTGCCCGAGACAATCGAAATGAAGAGTTTTTGCTGCTGCTGGCCAACGCAGGAGAATCCGGAACGGGCTTTTCGCTGACCCCGTCCTCATCGTCGGCCTCGAAGGGAACCGTAAAGGGTCCGGGACGAGCGCAGAAGGCTGAGCACTCCCATCCGAAGGCCGAGAAGAAGCCCCTCTCGCCTACACGCGCGCGGGTGAAGGCGTGGGCGGAGCGAAGCCCAGCAGAGCGCCGAGCCCAGCTCCGGGCTGACGAATTGGCTGAGTCGCAACCATCCAGTCGTTCTACCGTGCAAAATGTGGGGCAGTCGGTGCAGGAGTTCCGAGTGCGGGCCGACTTGGACGATGAAGGGGTCTACAACAAAGTCGTGGCGACTCTGGCCGCTGTTGGCACCTATGTCAGCATCTGGGTGGACCGCGACGTTCCCATTGACTGGGATTATGATTGCACCGACTCTCTGCTCGACGAGCCTGATCGAGCAGGCCGAGAGACCTATGGTTTTGACACCTGTGACCTGTCGAGTGTGGCGGATATCTTCGACAAAAACATCATCGTCAACCTCAACAACTACTTTGGTGAGCTGAGTGACGTGGATGGAAGTGGTGCCTTAAATGTGCTCATCACCCCGGTATTGAATCAGCTCACCATTACCAATGCTGATGAGGATGATGATGACCGGCTTATCGAAGTGTATGCCGATCCTGAAGTGGACCTGACCGATTACCATCCGAGCAACAATCCGGGCAGTAATTATCAAGAGCTGATCTATCTGAGCGCACCGGATCCGGCTGGTTACTTTAATCCCTTGACCGGTGGAGGGGGTGAAGATGCAGTGATTGCATATGTCACCGCCACGATGGGCGCAAACATCGCCATCGCCACCAGCAACCTGATCAGCTACAACCTCCATGTGGTCGAAGGTGAAGGAGATCCCGAAGAGGACTGGCTCAACGATGGCCTGGGCCTCTTGGCTGCCGACCTTACGGGTTTTGGCTCCGTCGTGTATGACGATGTGGCCTTCTATTTGGATGCCACCCATCTCTTTTCTCTCACCGATGAGAATGCCATCGACGATGTCAACGACCGAGGCATGCAATACCTTTTCTGTCGTTGGTTGGTAGAAGCGCTGGGGCCAGACATCCTGCCATTGCTCCTGAGTAACCCTGAGACCGGCATCAACAACGTCGAGAGTGTGCTTCAAGGATATGATCCAGAGGCGACCTTTGAGTCTTATTTCCTGTATTATCTCGCGGCGATTAACTTGACGGGGTTGGTGAACGAGCAGACCAACTCTTACTTGGTCACAGACCTTCCAATGTTTGCGGGTGCGACTGTTATTCCCCCTGGCTCCGCCGAATACTATGGCGCGGAGCAGTATCAGCAAGGCATCAACATTCGGGGCATCAACAAGGCTCGCGCTCGTAATCCAGACGGCACCTTGACCGAACGAGAGGTGAGACTCAACGGTGCTGACAGCTCTACCTTTGCAGCGGGTGTGAACTTCTTTGGTTATCTCAGCGGCAATTATGGTGCCATTGCGATTCGGATTGGTGGCCTTCTTTCTCAAGAAACCACAATAAAGTTGGTGGGAACCAGTGCTGACTTGGTGGGAATGGTGGTGCGATTGAATGACATCGACCCCAGCAAACCTCCGGTGGTCATCGAGCAGGTCTTTGGATCACTGGCGACCGATATCATCCCCATGAGCTTTGACGAGCTGGGTAAAGAGACGGTGGGTTTGGGAGAGATTGATACGGCGCAAAAGATGACCCTCTTGGATGGTTCCTCGCGCGAAGTCTCCGACACCGACTTGTATCAGATTGATCTCTCGACGGCCAGCAGTCCGCTGTTAAAAGTGTACATCACCGCAGATCGAACCATGACTGGCACCGATGGCACGATCAAGCTGGACGATCTGATGATGGCTGTGATCCCGGCGGGAGATGTTCCCGATCCCACCGCGTTGCAGGGTCGATACTCATGCAGCGATTCGGTCTATAGTATCTACTACCCGGGCGCACTTCAGGAGTATATGTTTGCGCAGTATGTCCTCAATCCAAAGGTGGGGATGAACGACAACTTTAACCCGGTCGGAACCGTAAGCACCGATCCCACCGTCTGCAATTATGACCAAGCCCATGAGCGCTCGATTGGGGGTTATGAGCAGAATGACGACGATGAGCCTCAGCCCGAGACCTTGGTTGACCAGATCCGTACTTTCCAGATACAATACCTCGACTATAAATCGACGGTTCGAGGATTTTACCCGTATACCACGGCCTATTCCGATGCGGAGAGCCTCGACTCCGACGACGATCCCGACTACGAGCTGAGCCTCGGGGTGGGTGGGCGTTATACATCAACGGGAGAAGAAGCCCATCTTGTGGTGGATCTACCTGCGGGTGAGCCCGAGAACAAGTATATCATCGTGGTAGGCGGAGAAGGCGGGGCCGTCGGTCCCTACGAGCTGAGCGTTCGTGTCCTGGTGGATCCTTGACCCCTGCCCCCTTCCCCAGAATGTTGCCTGAGCATGGAAATCTCTAAACCAACCGCTTCCCGACCGGGCCGGGCTCCGGCACGCGCCGCAGAGTCTGAACTTGACGAGCTGATGGCCATTCTGGGCGATGCCTCCGACGCTGATGAGCCCCCTGTGGACGATGCCGATCTTGCCCAACTCCTTGAAGGGCTTGGCGCCAGCGCCAAAGAGCGTGAAGAAGCCGAGGTGCGTCAGCTTCTGGAGGGCTTGCCAGAGCTTCACGAGGAGGCGGAGTCGGCGGCCATTCGAGGTGCTGCCGCTGCCGAAACGGTGGCTTCAGTCTCGTCCCCTGTGCTCCCGCCCGCTGCGGTTTCCTCCCCCGTGCTCCCATCCCCCGTGCTCCCATCCCCCGGGTTGGTCGAGGCTGAAACCGTGGCCCCGGAAGACCTGGAAGAGGTCGAAGATCCCGATCAGATGACCATCGAAGCGTTTGAGGCAAGTGAAGAAGAGCTCCGTGATACTGAAAATGCTGTTCAGCAGCAGGGAGCAGGCAATCTTTCGCTGCCGATTAAGCACCGTGCGGTGCCCAACCACAAAGCCACCCCGAAGCCGAAGCTGCCCCACGAGGTCAAGTCTCACCTGGACGGACTCCCGCCCCTTGCGCCGGAGCTTTTTGGTCCCGATGATCCACCTCCCATCCCCATTGAGGAGCTTGAGGAGCCTGAGCCGAGTCCAGACCTCAAAGAAGTGCTGGCGGCCCTCTCGGAGCCCTTGCCAGATGAAGTAGACGAAGGAGAGGCAATCAGCCTTACGGGGTTGGCGGTCGTGGAGACTGCGCCTGAGGAGTCCCAGCAGCTTCAACTTTCTGTGGCGCCGCTGCCCGAGCCTGAGCCCGAATCCGTGGAGCCTGCTCCAAGCAACACCCCGGTGAGCCTGCGTGAGCTGCTGCCCCTGCCGGTGGAGCCGCCCCCAGCTAAGCCGGAGCCGCCACCCACTCGCCTGCGTGAACTTCCGATAGAGCCGGAGCTTGGCCTGCCTCCTATGCGTGATCCGTTGGCTGCTCGGCGGGCCCTCGCTGGAGAGCGGCTTGAGCAATTCCTCAAAGAAGACGTCCAGACCCTGCTTGCCTTCCGTATTCTGCGCTTCTATGTGGCTTCTGGAATGGAGCGTTTGACGCTTGACGAATTGCAAGAAGAGCTCGTCGATGGTCGAGATGTTCTGGCGAAGACGCTCACGCACCTGATCACAGCGGGCTTGATGCTGCTGGAGGGCAGCCATTACGTGCTCAACACCCGTGCGCGTAAGTTGAGCCTCTTGGGAACGGCGGTAGCGCAGTGGCAGACCCCACGTCGGCGTGAGCAGCTTCTCTCTTGGTTGAAGTCGGCCTAAATTTTAGCCCTGCTCCTCCTGGTCCAGCTTTTGTAGCTGCCGTAAGATCTCCTCCTCCAGCGTCACGAACAGCGTCTTGTCTTGTGAGTAGGTCACGAGACCGGGCGGGCCACCTGCGACTTTGCGGCAATATTGCACCCGTGTATATGCGACATCGCCTTTTTCTCCCATCGCGGTTCCACTGTACTTGAGGGCCAGCACGGCGGCGTCCAACAGCGTCTCCAAGTCGGGTGCGTGAGGACGCGCGGGCACCACCACATGCGCTCCGGGCCTCCCGCGCACATGCAGCCACACATCATTGCCGCGAGCCTTTCGGAAGGTGAGGGCATCATTGTCCTGCGCACTCCGGCCCACCCAGATTTCAGCCCCTTGACGGCTCCGAAATCGCCAATAGGGCAGCCGTTCATCGGCCTTCACGCGGCGCTGAGGCAGTGCTTGCTTCCGGTTCGGCAGGTGGATTGCTCCCCCCAACGCTCTGAGCTGGCTTACATCTTCTGCACACTCCACCTGCTCCAACTGTTCTTGATACGCGATCAGGGTCTTCTCGGTTTGCTCCAGGCGTTCCAGCACGCGGGTGATGCTGGCATCGTATTTCCGATAGAGTCGGTAGTGACGTTGCATGTTTTCCAGCGGATCCCGTTGAGGATCGAGGGGAATCTCCAGCGGTGGTTGTTCTTCCGCGAAGAGATCGGGGAGTACAACAAACGTCATCCCACGTTTGAGCTGCCGGAGCGAAATCTGGAGCAGATCCCCAAACTTCCGGTGTTGGTCGGCCTGCTCTGCCCGCTTGAGATCGCCGTGGAGATCCTCCTGGAGCCGCAGCAGACGTTTGATTTCTCGCCGAAGTCCGGTGTTGAGCTGCTCCTGAAGCTGGCGAAATTCCAGCTTTTCTTCCTCTGCACGAAAGAAGGCCGCCACCGTCTCTTGATAAGAACGGGACGGGTCTCGTTCCTGAAAGCGGTCGCGGATCGTGCGTCCCGGTGGAGGAGGGGGGAGGGGAGGGGGAACTTGTCCAGCCAGAAGCACTCGGCTGGGACTTCCGGGAAGAAGTGAGCCCAGCAGCAGGCCCTGTTCGTCCAGCAGCAGCAGATTCCCGTGTTTGTCCAGCAGCTCCGCCTGAAGAATGCGCTGCGAGGCCCCCTGAAAATGCAGGCGGACCACGCGCTCTCCAGGGAGCTGCTCGATCTTTTCAAGCCTACCACTCAGCTCCTTACGACAGAGCATCTGAAATGAAAATGGCTTTGCCGGATTTGGAGGACGTCTGGAGAGCCGATGCATTCGCGCCAATCCAGCCTTGACCGACAGGAGCAGATAAAGCTGCTCTCGCTGGGCGCGGAGCTCCAGAATCAGCTCCACAGGCGTAGGCTGATACACTTCGTTGAGCAGCCCATGTTCAAGCGGGGTCAGCTCGGTGAGCACCCCGAGTAACTCTAGGTGTGACAGCCCCATGTGCCTCCTCTCATTTCCGGCATTTTCAGAATATTAACACATGCGCTTCAAAGATGCCATTCGCCTGCAAAAATTTGGCCTACGAGCAGAGATGTCACTATAATAGGCAAGCAAGAATGCCACACTTAGAAGGAGCGGCTTTATGTCATCGAGCATCAAGATCACCTCTTCAGCGGGCGGTGCGCAGCTACTGGAGCTGGTGCAAACCGTCGAAGGGTGCGGCATCCGGCTGGAAGGGGCGGGAGGGCTGGGACGTACCACGTTGATGTTCGATTTGTACGAGCGCCTGCGCGAAAGTCACGGCTTACTCGTCGGGGCGACACGTTTTGAGAGCGCCTTTGAAGCGCCTATGCTCAGCGTACTGGCGGCGGTCGGAGAGCTGCTCGGGCAGGGGCTTGGGCGTGCGGGGCTGAGCTCTGAACAGCTTGTGGAGCGTATGCCACCAGAACTGTCGCGCTCGAGTCGTGCTCTGCTGCGCGTGTCGGCTGCATTGGGTGCCAGTCGAGGCACGGGGGAGCCGGGGTCACGCTGGCGTATGCGAGAGCTGGGGGAGGTCTGGGATCACTTCTTTGACGAGTGGCTGAAGCAGCCGACACTTCACGAAGAGCTTTTATGTCGCCTCTTGGTCACCGCCCACCGAGAGCTTTCCCAACGGCTTGGCAAGCTCCGGATGGTGCTGATCTTTGACCAGATCGAACGTGCGGCCCGGGTACAGCGGCGTTTGGTGGAGACCCTCTGCACCTTAGCGGGGGCAGGCATCTACTGCGTGGTAAGTTATTCTGACGAGCGAAATGCCCTCAACCTACCCCTTTCCCCCTGCCTGTTGGCGCTGGAACCGGTCACGCTGGAGCCGTGGAGCGCCGTTGAGCTGGTCAAAGGCTATCAACAGCTCGGGGGGAATCGAGGGCGCGAAGGCCGCCAGCTCTTAGAGCTGACCCAGGGAAGTCCCTTGTCTCTCCGATCCCTGGTCTGGTTGGAGCGCTGTCGCCCAAACCAAGTGCATGATCCAGTGACACTCCAGGCTGCCTTGCCTGCGATGCTCGAGATGATCTCGACCCCGGCCCGCGAGCTCTTGGGCCTCCTGAGCCTGATGCCTGCGCCTCTTCAGATCAGCCGCCCTGAGCTGGCGGGGCTCCTCAAGTTAGATGTCAGCACCATTGATCCGATGATTCAAGGACTTCGACAGCAGGGCCTGCTCGGTCAGTATCCCCGTACCCTGGTGTTGGCGCAAAATCAGATCCGGGCTGCCGTCTTCTCTAGCCTGACCCCGGAGCATCTGAGTGAGCTTGGTGCACGGCTTGCCCAGTTCCTAGAAACCCAGCATGCCCGTGACCTTGAGCGGCGAGCGCAGACCCCGTACCTGGGTGCATTTCAGCGCGCACTGCTCTGGGCTGGGCAACATCGGGGGGCATTTCGGGCGGCCACGGAGCTCTGTGAAGGTGCTCTTGCCTGGGAGGAGTGGGAGGTGGCGCGGGCATGGTCTGAACCTCTGGAGCAACTGGGAGCTGCCCTGACACACGGCGAAAGGGCCCGTCTATTGAATGTTCGGGGAAGAATTGCCCATGCACTCAAGGAGTTTGAAGCGGCGGAGCAAGCCTTTTCACAATCACAGGAGCTGGCGGTCGCTGGCAATGAGCCACTTGCGGCACTTCAGATTCGGCTCAATCGTTGCGCTGCGGTGGCCGAGAGTGGGCAGCTTTCACGCGCGCGAGAGCTGCTAAGGGAGTGGCTCTTAGACGGCTCGGGCGTCGGGGAGGAACTTGTCTGGGAAGTATGGCAACTCATGGGGCAGCTTGAACTGCAAGAAGGGGCAACGGAGGAAGCCGTCAACGCCTGGGTCCAAGCGGTTGCGGCTGCCGACGTACTGGGCTTGGCGCAGCCTCAAGCTAAACTTCGGATTTCCCTGGCAGAGCTCTTGCTAGCCCTTGGACGGCTTGACCGGGGGATCCTCTACCTTCAGCAGGCCCTTGAGCTGACTCAGCGAGATGAAGAGCGCACACGGGCGGCCTCCCTCTCGGCACGTTTGGCGGTCGTCTATGAAATCATGGGCAATCTTGTCCTGGCCGAAGAGTCTTGGAAAAGTAGCCTTCAGCGGGTGGAGGAGCATGGACAGCTTGAATCGATGTGGTGTACACTGGCAGCCGGTTTGGGAGGATTTTTGCGTCGCCAGGGACGCATCGCTGAGGCGGTAGACCTTCTTCAGCGGGCTTTAGCGTTGACCCGAGAAGCAGGGAGAGTCCTTCAGGAAGCGCGTCTTCTCGCCGAAGCGGCCCAAGCATACGAGGCCCTTGAAGAGCTCAAGATCGCCATTGAGTATGCCCAACAGAGTTTATCATTGCGCCGAAGCTGCGGAGACATTCGAGCGCTGGGATTGGCTGCCAATGCATACGGAACCTTGCTCCACCGAACGGCCCAACCTGAGCGAGCGCGTGCAGCTTTCCTTGAGGCATTGCGTGCCTTTGAGTCAAGTGCTGACTTGGCCGCTCAATCCGTCGTGTTGAACAACTTGGGTGTGGTTTCTGCGCTCTTGGGGGATGTGAAAGGTGCTCTTCAATACCATCAACGAGCACTGATCCAGGACGAAGCACAAGGTGATCTCGGCTCGCTTCGTCATACCCTTGCCAATTTGACCATTCTCCAAGAAGGGCGAGGCTCTCTCAGCGACGCAGAGGAGCTCCTGCGCCGTCTCATTGCCCTTGACCGCGAGCTTGAACATCCCGATCTCGCGCGTGAAGAAACCTATTTGACCATGCTGACGCGACGCGCTCGGCAGACCCCGAGTCCTCGACGGCTCGGCCAATCCACTTTGGAGGGATTTTCGCGATGAAGCAGACTTGGCCCCTGAAATTGGCCACCTTGGGGCTCTTGACGATGGTCTCTTCGGCACAGGCCGAGGTTTTTCACACCGCCCGGACCCTCAAACCGGGTGCTTTTAGCCTGGGCATCGAGCCGCAGGTATATTTGTCGAATCCTCCGACGTCGGTGCTCAATCTGCATGGCGGAGCGGGGCTGGCGCAAGGCATCGATCTGCGCTTGAAACTTGGTTTGCCTTTGCCTGGAAGTTATGCCCCGGCAGATCTTGGTGGAGACGTAGAATTTTTACTCTTGCCCGATGCTCCCGGCAGTCCTGCCTTGTCCTTCGCCGTGGGGGCGCATTCTGAGGCGTGGCGTGCTTTTGAGCTCGACTTTTGTTTTCTGGTGAGCAAAGTGCTGCGCCGAGTGGAGCCCTACGGGGGCATCGATGCGGACCTGAGCCTGCCTCCTTATGAGGCGGTGAAGCCCTATCTGCGGCTGGTGGGTGGACTGAACATTCACCTTGCACGGGTCTCTGAGCTGATGTTGGAAATTGCCTTTCCGTTTCCGGGAACCTCTGGCTATCCGGTCGAGGATGGCGCATATCTGAGCGCCGGGATTAACTTCTACCTGTAACAACACCTACAGATGAGGGGCACTTCGTGGCGCTAAAGGTCATCTGGCAAGGACCAGCCATGCCAATCCTCTTCACATTGGCAACCTTGACCGCGATCAGCATGGGCATGTTGCTCTTCACCGAGACAGGCAGAGGCTTCCTTGAACAGCACGGTCAGGGAGTGGTCTCTGACGCCTTGAGGACACGAGAGCTGGCGCTTAAGCAGGAGCTGGGGCGCACCTTTGGCTGGAATGCCACCGAGGAGGAGCTCGACCTTGCCAATCCCTCCGAGAAGGACGTTCGATTCCTTTTGGAGACTTTTGACAACGGAGAGATGAACGCTCGCCTGTCTGCCGCTCGCGCATTGGTAGTGCTTCAGGAGTCACGTGCCGTCTTGCCCTTATTGGTAAAGTCGGGCACCCCAGAGGAGCGCAACTTCTACTGCAGTGCGGCCCTTGAAATCCTGCGTTTCAGAGATCGTCCGACCACCGTCTCGTTGTTGGTGCAGGCCCTTGAGCTCGAAACGGCACGCCTTGAACCGACCTGTCGAGAGGAGCTTCGGTCCAAATTGGTTTGGCTTCAGCCTCTTGATGCGGATGTCTTGCAGGCCCTCATCACACACAAGGCTCCGGCCTTGCAGCAGTTTGCCTTAAAAAACATGCTCGTAGAACCCCCTGAAGAATTGATTCAATCCATTGCAGAGCTGACGCAAAGTCGCACCCAAGAAGTTGCCAATGCTGCAAAACAGTGGATAGAAACGCGGGGACTCGAGGTCATACCCGTCGATCCGGCGGCAGATGCTCTCACCCCGCCTCTCACCCCGCAGCCCGGACTACCATCAACGCATCAGGTCGTCTCAGCCGAGGTGCAAGCCACCCCGGGAACATCGGGGAGTTCTCCATGAATCGAGCATCTTACCATCGCGTTGTGGCATTCAGTGTGCTCATGCCTCAGCTACTTTGGGGTGGGTTGAGCGCCTCCGAAGGTCTTGCGAAGGCTGAGGAATCCCCTCCGAAGGTCTCGACCGGAGTGGCACCCAACGCAGCGCCTCCACAGCTTGAGCAGGGCCTGCGCCGGGAGCCGCCGACTGAGCAAACGGGAGCCTCCATCCCCTCTGGCTCCATGAGTATTGACGAACTTCTTCAACACCTCGAGCGTGCGAAGCAGCAGCAGCGAGCGGGCCGAGCATTGCTCGATGGGCCACATCTTCTGACCTACGTGCGCGAGATTTACGAGCCGAACACCTTGGTGGTACGTCATCAGATGTATTTCTGGGATGCCGAGCACATTCGGCTGGAGCTGGGTGTCTTGGAGGGTCAGGGGCGCGATAGTATAAGCCTCTTGAACGGGCGTTCTGGGGCCATTCTAGTAGACGGTCAATCCTCGAGTGTATCTGCCGAAGAGCTGAAAGCCCGCTTGGGCACATACCGTCTGCCATCCCTGCTAAGGCTCCAGCTAGAGATTTTTGAGCAGCTTCAGTCGCTTCAAGTTCAGCATGCCGTCCAGTACATGGGCGTGAGTACGGAGCATGACGGGACGACCTGTCACCGTCTTTTGGGCAATACAGGCGATCCATCCACCGGTACAGTCGAGTTTGTGATCGAAGATCAAAACTGGCGTCTGAGGCGCTTGATCTATGAACGGAGTGGAGGCCGAAGCGAGTTTCGGTTCAGTGATTTTCGCGTGGGACTTCCGGAGCTCGTGATTCCATTTCGTGTGGAATACCGGGTAGATGGCACCTTACGGGATGCAGTGAGAGTGAATCGTCTTGAAGTGCTTCAGCGCCGAGCGGAACTGGGAGAAATCAATTTGCTCGAAAAAAGGTAAAATATATATTGACTTCAGATTTAGGCAGAGTATACTACGGGCGCTCTTGACGAGAAGGGTTGCCGACAAAGCAATCAGCGGTACGAAAAAAGTTCTTGACTAATTTTCAAATCAAGATATTCTTTCGCACGCTGCGTTGCTGGCGTAGCTCAATCGGTAGAGCACCTGATTTGTAATCAGAAGGTTGCGGGTTCAAGTCCCATCGCCAGCTTTTAAGATGTGCGGAAAAAGTGCGGAGAGATGCCCGAGTGGCCAAAGGGAGCAGACTGTAAATCTGCCGGCTCCACGCCTTCGAAGGTTCGAATCCTTCTCTCTCCACCAAAATTTGGTCCGTAAGCGGGAGTAGCTCAGTCGGTAGAGCATCAGCCTTCCAAGCTGAGGGTCGCGGGTTCGAACCTCGTCTCCCGCTCCATTTTTAGCTCAGTGTTGAGACGACACTGAGGGTGCCCACGTAGCTCAGGAGGTAGAGCACTTCCTTGGTAAGGAAGAGGTCACCGGTTCGAATCCGGTCGTGGGCTCCATTCTTTTTTGACAGTCGAAGCCCTGTGTTCCGCGTGAATGATCATGTGTGCATAGGTGATTTCGAGCCCTGAGTAATTGCCGGGTGGTTCCGGGCAGTTTGGATGGACGGCCTGGGGTTACCCGGCTTTTTGTGCGGTTCGTCTGGTCGGTGAATCGGAGGAATTTGTAATGGCTAAGGCTAAGTTTAATCGTACTAAGCCGCATCTCAATATTGGCACCATCGGTCACGTGGACCATGGTAAGACCAGCTTGACGGCGGCCATCACGCTCGTGCTTGCAAAGTATGTCAAGGGTAACGAGAAGGTCGCATTCGACCAGATCGATAAGGCCCCTGAAGAGAAAGCACGCGGTATCACGATCTCCACTGCCCACGTGGAGTATCAGACCGAGAATCGTCACTATGCTCACGTGGACTGCCCAGGACACGCGGACTACGTGAAGAACATGATTACCGGCGCTGCTCAGATGGACGGTGCCATCCTCGTGGTGAGCGCCCCCGATGGTCCAATGCCTCAGACCCGTGAGCACATCCTGCTGGCTCGCCAGGTGGGTGTGCCCTACATCGTGGTCGCGCTGAACAAGTGCGATATGATGGACGATCCGGAGCTGCTTGACCTTGTTGAGATGGAAGTCCGCGAGCTGTTGACCTCCTATAAATTTCCGGGTGATGCCACCCCCATCGTTCACGTCAGCGCCATGCAGGCCCTGAAAGAGGACAAGAAGTGGGAAGAGTCCATCATTAAGCTGATGGAGGCTGTTGACAGCTACATTCCGCAGCCGACCCGTGACTTGGACAAGCCCTTCCTGATGCCGATTGAAGACGTGTTCACGATCTCTGGTCGTGGTACCGTTGCGACCGGTCGTGTGGAGCGTGGTCGCGTCCGCGTGGGTGAGGAAGTTGAGATCGTGGGCTTCCGCGAGGACAAGCCCGTCAAGACCACCGTGACCGGCATCGAAATGTTCCGCAAGATCCTGGACGAGGGTCAGGCTGGTGACAACATCGGAGCTCTGCTCCGAGGCGTGAAGCGTGATGACTTGGAGCGTGGTCAGGTGCTTGCCAAGCCCGGCAGCATCACTCCCCACACCCAGTTCACCTGTTCTTGTTATATTTTGGGTAAGGATGAAGGTGGTCGTCACACCCCGTTCTTCACCAACTATCGTCCCCAGTTCTACTTCCGTACCACGGACGTGACGGGCTCTGTGAAGCTGCCCGAGGGGACCGAGATGGTGATGCCGGGTGATAATATCACCTTTGAGGTGACGTTGGTTTCCCCCATCGCCATGGAAAACAACCTGCGATTTGCCATCCGCGAAGGTGGCCGCACGGTCGGTGCCGGCGTGGTAGCCAATATCATCAAGTAAGTCCACCTGGATGTACTGACTTTCGGTAGGGCAGTAGCTCCAACGGTAGAGCGCCGGATTCCAAATCCGATGGTTGTGGGTTCGAATCCCTCCTGCCCTGCCACTTCTCCCTCGGGCCTGACGATGTCAAACCAACGTATCGCCAATTTTGCATACTTTCTCCTGAGCTTGGTGGTTCTGGTTGTCCTCGGACAGCTTATCTCTCAGCTCTGGGGCTACTTTGGACTCAGCAATGCGGCGATTGTCGGCAGCTTCGGATGGCCTTGGGTGATTTCTTTGATTGCCGTGGTGGGTCTCTTCATGGTATTGAAGCGACCCACTGCCAATAATTTTACATTGGAAGTGGTCAGCGAGCTGCGTCAGGTCACTTGGCCGACGTATCAGGATACAACTAAAAAGACAGTCATTGTAATCGTGACGGTGATTATTCTCTCTGTGATTCTGGGCGCCTTCGATCTGGTCTGGGCCAAGGCTTCCAAGTTCTTGCTGAATTCGGTGTGAACCAAAGCTAGGAGCGCTGACAGTCATGGCGGTTGCATGGTACGTCGTACATACGCATTCCGGCTACGAGCAGAAAGCGAAAGCCGCACTGCAAGAGCGAATCAAGGCCCTTCACATGGAGCAGCACTTCGGAGAAATTCTGGTGCCTGCTGAGAGTGTGGTGGAGGTCGTGAAAGGTCAAAAGCGCACGGCTACACGTAAGTTCTTCCCGGGTTATGTTCTCGTTCAAATGGAAATGAACAACGAGACTTGGCACATCGTGAAGAACACACCGAAGGTCACTGGCTTTTTGGGCTATACAAAAGTCCCAATGCCAGTGCCTGATGAAGAAGTGCGTCGCATCACCAGTCAGATGACAGAAGGAACCAGCAAGCCGAAACCGCGCGTTCAGTTCGAGAAGGGCGAGAGCGTGCGTGTAACGGATGGGCCATTTTCGAGCTTTAACGGTGTTGTTGAAGAAGTCCGCCCTGACAAGGGTAAGCTGCGGGTATTGGTGAGCATCTTTGGTCGATCAACCCCGGTTGAGCTTGACTTCGGACAGGTTGAGAAGAACTAATTCTCTGAATTGTACGTTGGGAGTGTGCTATGGCCAAGAAGGTTACGGCCCAGGTAAAGCTTCAGTGCATTGCGGGAAAAGCGACCCCGCAGCCGCCTGTTGGTCCTGCGTTGGGTCAGCATGGTGTTAACATCATGATGTTCTGCAAAGCGTTTAACGCTAAGACCCAGGGAATGGGTGATGGCCTGGTCATTCCCGTCATCGTGACGGTGTATTCTGACCGTTCCTTTACCTTTGTCACCAAGACCCCTCCCGCTTCAATCCTTTTGAAGCGTGCAGCGGGTGTGGCGAGCGGCTCTGCTGCTCCCAATAAGAACAAGGTGGGCAAGGTCAGCGAAGCTCAGGTGCGCAGTATTGCCACCGAGAAGCTGCCCGATCTGAACTGCACCGACATTGAAGCCGCCGTTCGGATTATCAAGGGTACGGCCCGTAGCATGGGCATCGACATTGTCGGCTGATTTCAGCTCCGACGTTCGGATGGGAGTCGAAGATGGCGAAGCATTCCAAGAAGTATAACGAGGCCGTCAAGCAGTACGATGTGATGGCCCTCCATCGAGTCGACGATGCGATTGGAATTGTAAAGAAGGTCGCGTTCTCTAAGATGGATGAGACGGTCGATGTGTCTCTGAATTTGGGTGTGAATCCCAAGTATCCTGAGCAGATGGTGCGTGGTGCCGTAGCCCTTCCGCACGGAATTGGCAAAGTGGTGCGTGTGCTGGTCTTTGCCAAGGGTGAAAAGGTTCAGGAAGCCCGTGAAGCGGGTGCTGACTTCGTGGGTGCCGATGACCTCATCGAGCGTATTAAAGGTGGCTGGCTCGACTTTGACAAAGTAGTGGCCACCCCCGACGTGATGGGTCTTGTCGGTCGTATCGGTAAGATCCTCGGTCCTCGTGGTCTTATGCCGAACCCCAAGGTCGGAACCGTGACGTTCGATGTGACCAATGCCGTGCGTGAGATGAAGGCTGGTCGTGTGGAGTTCCGCACGGAAAAGGCTGGTATCATCCATGCGCCGGTTGGCAAGGTATCCTTCGGCCCTGAGAAGCTCAAGGATAACTTGATGATGATTATTGAAACGGTGTTGCGTCTGAAGCCGGCGAGCAGCAAAGGCACTTATCTCAAGAAGGTGAGCCTTTCTTCCACATTCGGCCCGGGCGTTATGGTGGATACGAGTGACCTGGTCAGAACGGTCAAGTAGTAATTGGGGCGTTACCTTGAGACCCCAACAAGGGAGGGTCTTCCGTGAATCGAGAGCAAAAGCAGGCCTTTGTTGACGAGCTGACCGGCAAGGTCCGAAAGGCACAGTTGGTGGTCCTCGCGGATTATACTGGCCTGAATGTTGAGAAGTTCAACAGCCTGCGTCGGCAGCTTGAAAAAGTGAAAGACGTTGAGGTTCAGGTCGTAAAGAACAAGCTCTGTGAGCTTGCGGTCTCAGGCTCCAGCTTGGACAAGCTGAAGCCGTACCTGAAAGGTCCTACGGCAGTCATCATCGGTTATGATGATATTGCCTCCCCCAGCAAAGTCCTCAATGGCTTTGTGCGGGAAAATGGTGACAAGTTCAAGGTCAAAGCTGGCATCGTTGGTGGTGCCCTGATTGACGCTGAGGGCGTGAAGGCTCTCGAGAACATGCCTTCTCGTGAGACCCTGCTCGGCCAATTGCTTGGAACCCTCCAAGCTCCCTTGGCTCAGTTCCTCGGTGTTCTGTCTGCTGTTCCTCAGCAGTTCCTCGGTGTTCTGTCTGCTTATGAGGAAGAGCGTAAGAAGAGTGGTGGCGCTGCCTGATACTCAGGCTTGCTTGTTACTTTTGATGACGTCCCGGAAGTTTGCAAGGAGGTTTTGTAATGTCGCTGAGCAATGCTGATATCGTCAATCACATCAAGAACATGACGGTGATCGACCTAGCCAACCTGGTGAAAGAGCTGGAAGAGGCCCTCGGTGTAAAGGCCGCTGCCCCCGTCGCAGCGGTTGCCCCCGCCGCTGCTGGTGGTGCTGCCGCTGCTGCTCCTGCCGCCCCGGTTGAGGAGCAGACAGAGTTTACCGTCATCCTGAGCGAGGTTGGCGATAAGAAGATCAACGTGATCAAGGTGGTGCGTGAAGTCACCGCGCTTGGTCTGAAAGAGGCCAAGGATCTCGTGGAGTCCGCTCCTAAGCCGGTCAAGGAAGGTGTCTCTAAAGAAGATGCCGCCAAGATCAAGGCCAAGTTTGAGGCCGAAGGCGCGAAGGTCACCATCAAGTGATGTAATTCAGTGGAGTGCGCGGGAGGCTGGATGTTCATCCACTCAGGTTTGCGCCATTGTATTATATAGTTGATTGGCCCATACAAGGCGAAGTCTCACCCTTCCTAGTAGGGGTGTGCTTCGCCTTGACTTGTTTATGCTTAGATCGATTGTGGTATCTTCCACGGTGCTTCCGCAGGTGTACTCGGCATTCGTTGCGTAGCAGGCTTTACATCGCATTGCACTGAGGCGAGCTGTCGAGCAAGGAGCGTGTATGAATTCGCTATTGGCGAACAATTATCGGCCACGTCGGAACTTCGGTAGGGTTCCTCCAGCGATTGAAATCACCAACCTGATCGAGATTCAGCAGCAGTCCTATAAGGAGTTCTTGCAGGCCGACATCAAGCCTTCAGATCGGCAAGACCTCGGACTCCAAGCTGTGTTCAAGAGTGTCTTTCCCATCAAAGACTTTAACCAAGTCGCCTCCCTCGAGTTTGTAAGTTATACCCTCGAGACGCCGAAATATGACGTGGAAGAGTGTCACCAGCGGGGCATGACCTTTGCCGCCCCCCTCAAAGTGACCGTCCGCCTCATCGTTTGGGATGTAGACCAAGAGAATGAGACCCAGAGCATTCGCGACGTCAAGGAGCAGGAGGTTTACTTCGGCGAAATCCCGCTCATGACCGAGAATGGAACCTTCATCGTCAACGGGACCGAGCGTGTGGTGGTCAGTCAGCTCCACCGCTCCCCCGGTATCTTCTTTGACCAAGATCGTGGCAAGACCAGCGTGGGAAAAGGAACCTTTTCCGCCCGCATCATCCCCAACCGGGGCTCTTGGATCGATTTTGAGTTCGACTCCAAAGACATCCTCTATGTGCGCATCGACCGTCGGCGTAAGCTGCCGGCTACCGTACTCCTGCGCGCACTCGGCTATTCCGCCGAGGAAATGTTGAACTACTTTTATCCCGTTGAGCACATCATCATCGAAGATCAGGTCTACAAGGGGTTTCATCCCGAGCTGATCCAGAGCCAGAAGGTGACCCTCGACGTCTACAGCCCCGATGGCTCTGAAATTTTCGCCCGCCAGGGCAAGAAGTTCACCAAAGTTGCCATCAAGAAGATGCAGGCCGCTGGCATCAACCGGATTCCCATCATCGCCGACGACCTCGTGGGCAAGGTGGCCGCTCACGACATCGTGGACATGAATACCGGTGAAATTTTGGTGGAGTGCAACGAAGAGATCTCCCGAGATCGCCTGGCCGACATCCGTGGCCGAGGCATTCAAGAATTCGACGTGCTCTTCATCGACAACGTGAACTACGGCTCTTTCCTTCGGGACACTATCCTGATTGATAAGATCAGCTCCAAAGAAGAGGCCCTGATCGAGATCTATCGTCGGCTTCGCCCCGGTGATCCGCCGACCCTTGACACCGCCAGCGCCTTCTTTGAGAACCTCTTCTTCAATCGCGACCGCTACGATCTCTCGAAAGTGGGCCGTTTGAAGCTCAACCATAAGCTGCGCTTGGACATCCCTCTTGATCAGACCACCTTGACCCGTGAAGACATCTTGCGCGTGGTGAAGTACCTGATCGACCTGCGTAATGGTCGAGGAGTGGTGGACGATATCGACCATCTGGGCAATCGCCGCGTGCGTGCGGTGGGTGAGCTTCTGGAGAATCAGTATCGTATTGGTCTGGTTCGCATGGAGCGCGCCATCAAGGAAAAGATGAGTCTTTCTGCGGAAGTGGGTGCTCTGATGCCCCACGATCTGATCAACGCCAAGCCCGTGTCGGCGGTGGTGAAAGAGTTCTTCGGCTCCAGCCAGCTCTCGCAGTTCATGGACCAGACTAATCCACTGTCGGAGGTGACACACAAACGTCGTCTCTCGGCCCTCGGGCCCGGCGGTTTGACCCGTGAGCGTGCTGGTTTTGACGTGCGCGACGTTCACACCACCCACTACGGTCGTATCTGCCCGATTGAGACCCCTGAAGGTCCGAACATCGGTCTGATCGCATCACTCTCGACCTATGCGCGGGTTAACGAGTACGGCTTCATCGAAGCCCCGTATCGGAATGTGCGTGACGGTCGTGTGACCAGCGACGTGAAGTACTATACCGCCCTTGACGAAGAGAAAAACATCATCGCTCAGGCCAAAAATACCCTGGGCACCGATGGTGAGTTCCTCGACGAAGCGGTCTCCGCCCGTAAAGATGGCGAGTTTGCGATGGTCCGCAAGGAAGAAGTGACCTTGATGGACGTGTCGCCTAACCAGATGGTGTCCGTCGCCGCCTCGTTGATCCCCTTTGTGGAGAACGACGACGCAAACCGCGCCTTGATGGGTGCCAACATGCAGCGGCAAGCCGTGCCCCTCGTGCGCGCTCAGGCCCCCCTTGTGGGGACCGGGGTTGAGCGTGTGGTGGCCCGTGATTCCGGCTGCGTTGTGTTGGCTCGTCGTCCGGGTGTGGTTGACAACGTAGACGCCACCCGTATCGTGGTGAAGACGGTCGGTGCAGACGGCGTGGAAGCCGGGGACGTAGACATCTACAACCTGATCAAGTTCCGTCGCTCCAACCAGAACACCTGCCTTAACCAGCGCCCTGTCGTCCGAAAGGGCGACCGTGTGCTCAAAGGTGATGTGCTGGCCGACGGTCCTTCGACCGCTTACGGCGAGCTGGCCCTCGGACAGAATGTGGTCGTGGCCTTCATGCCTTGGGGTGGTTACAACTTCGAGGACTCCATTCTCATCAATGAGAAGCTGGTGAAAGACGACATCTTCACCTCCATTCACATCGAAGAGTTTGAAGTGGCCGCCCGCGACACCAAGCTGGGCAAAGAAGAAATCACCCGTGATATCCCGAACGTCGGCGACGAAGCCCTCAAAGATCTCGACGAGAGTGGCATTGTGCGCATTGGCGCTGAGGTGAAGTCCGGCGACATCCTGGTGGGCAAGATCACCCCCAAGGGTGAGACTCAGCTCTCTCCTGAAGAGAAGCTGCTGCGAGCCATCTTTGGCGAGAAAGCGGGCGACGTCCGGGATACCTCCTTGCGCGTGCCGCCCGGTGTGCAGGGAACGGTGATTCATGCTCAGGTCTTTGCCCGCGAAGGGGTGGAGAAAGATGAGCGTGCCCGCTCCATTCAGGACCAAGACATCAACCGTATTCGTCGTGACTGGGCCGAAGAGCTGCGTACCGTTCAAGAGAGTGGTGCCCGTAAGCTCCAGAAGCTGCTCGAAGGACGTCAGTCTGGAAGCCGTCTTCTCGACGACGAGACCAACGATGTGCTGATCACCCGTGGTAAAGATTTTACCCCGGAGATCATTGAGCGCATCGCCTTGGACAAGTGGCAAGAAATCACCGTGCTCAACGACGACTCGGTGGAAGAGAAGCTCTTCCGGCTCTACGACGAAGTGAATGGTCAAGTTTTGGCCATCAACTACCTCTTTGAGCAGAAGATCGAGCGTCTTCGTCGAGGCGACGAGCTGCCGCCCGGTGTGATCAAGATGGTCAAGGTCTACGTCGCCATCAAGCGTAAGCTCTCGGTGGGTGACAAGATGGCCGGACGTCACGGAAATAAGGGCGTTATCTCGAAAGTGCTGCCCGAAGAAGATATGCCCTACATGGTCGATGGTCGTCCGGTGGACATCGTGCTCAATCCCCTCGGTGTGCCCTCTCGTATGAACGTGGGTCAGATCTTGGAGACCCACCTTGGCTGGGGTGCCTTGGGGATTGGTGAGCAAGTGGGTGAGCTGCTGGAGCAGGCGTACTCGGCGGATGCACTGCGTTCCTACATTGGCAAGGTGTTCCCGAACTCCAAGCAGGTGCAGGAGTTTTTGGCCAGTGCCAGCGACGACCAAGTGAAGGTCATGGCCCGCAAGCTGCCGACGGGAATCCTGGCGGCCAGCCCGGTGTTTGATCACGCCGAAGAGAGTGACATCCGCGACTTCTTGGAGCTGGGAGGTCGTGAGCGTCATGGCCAGTCTGTGCTCTTCGATGGTCGTACCGGCGAAGCCTTTGACTCCCCCGTGACCGTGGGTGTCATGTACATGCTCAAGCTCCACCACTTGGTGGACGACAAGATCCATGCCCGTTCGATTGGGCCGTACTCGCTTGTCACTCAGCAGCCCCTGGGTGGAAAAGCGCAGTTCGGTGGCCAGCGTCTGGGAGAGATGGAAGTTTGGGCCCTGGAAGCCTACGGTGCAGCCTTTGCATTGCAGGAATTCCTCAGCGTGAAGTCCGACGACGTGGCAGGCCGTACACGCATGTACGAGTCTATTGTGAAGGGTGATAATGTCCTCGAGGCGGGTCTGCCTGAATCCTTCAACGTGCTGGTGAAGGAATTGCAGAGCCTTGCCCTGGATGTAGAACTGATCGAGGAAGCGGAGACGCGGTCCTGATAGGGGGAATCGCGTAGGTTTCGGATAGTTCACTCTTCCAGGTTAGGAGAGCGTGCCTTGAAAGATATCACGAGTCTGT
Organism: Myxococcota bacterium; assembly: GCA_046075485.1. Taxonomy (GTDB): domain Bacteria; phylum Myxococcota_A; class UBA796; order JAJRTE01; family JBJTQF01; genus JBJTQF01. The sequence continues at coordinate 42,059 of JBJTQF010000338.1, forward strand.
TTGAGAAGCCGAAGAACCCCCTGAACTACAGCGCCGTGCGCCTGTCTCTGTCATCGCCAGAGAAGATCCGCATGCGCTCTCACGGGGAAGTCAAAAAGCCAGAGACCATCAACTATCGGACCTTTAAGCCTGAGCGTGACGGGCTCTTTTGTGCCAAAATCTTTGGACCGGTGAAAGACTTCGAGTGCAACTGCGGCAAGTATAAGCGCATGAAGCACCGGGGCATCACCTGCGAAAAGTGCGGCGTAGAAGTGATTCAGTCCAAAGTGCGCCGCGAGCGGCTGGGTCATATCAACCTCGCCACCCCCGTTGCGCACATCTGGTTCCTCAAGAGCTTGCCAAGTCGAATTGGCAACCTGCTCGACATCTCCTTGCGTGAGATGGAGAAGGTGCTCTACTGTGAGTCCTACCTCGTGTTGGACCCCGGTCAGACCCCGCTCAAAGAGGCCCAGGTCATCAGCGAAGACGAGTATCAGAAGGCAGTCAAAGAGTACGGCTACGACACCTTCAAAGTAGGCTTGGGCGGAGAAGTCATCCGTGACATGCTCTCCAAGCTCGACATTGAGTCATTGGCCGAGACCCTGCGTACCGACCTGAAGGCGGTCACCTCCGAAGCCGGTCGTAAAAAGCTGGCCAAGCGTCTGAAGATTGTGGAAGCCTTCCGGGAGTCCAGCAACCGTCCCGAGTGGATGATGTTGGAAGTGATCCCGGTCATTCCGCCAGACCTGCGGCCTTTGGTTCCCCTGGATGGAGGCCGTTTTGCGACCTCTGACCTCAACGACCTTTACCGACGGGTGATCAACCGTAACAACCGTCTCAAGCGTCTTCAGGAGCTGAATGCGCCCGAGATCATCATCCGCAACGAGAAGCGTATGCTTCAAGAAGCGGTCGATGCACTCTTTGACAACGGTCGTCGTGGCAAAGTCTTCACCGGACCCAACAAGCGCCCCCTGCGTTCCCTCTCCGACATGCTGAAGGGTAAGCAGGGACGCTTCCGGCAGAACCTGCTGGGTAAACGTGTAGACTACTCGGGCCGTTCCGTGATCGTCGTCGGTCCCACCTTGCGGCTGCACCAGTGTGGACTGCCCAAGAAGATGGCCCTCGAGCTCTTTAAGCCCTTCATCTATAACAAGCTGGAGGCCCGGGGATACGTGACCACCATCAAGGCCGCCAAAAAGATGGTGGAGAAAGAACGCTCCGAGGTGTGGGATATTCTCGAAGAGGTCATTCGAGAGCATCCCGTCATGCTCAACCGAGCCCCGACCCTGCACCGTTTGGGTATTCAAGCGTTTGAGCCTATCCTGATTGAAGGCAAGGCCATTCAGCTTCATCCCTTGGTGTGTACCGCCTTCAACGCCGACTTTGACGGCGACCAGATGGCCGTGCATGTGCCCCTCTCGATTGAGGCGCAGATTGAAGCCCGCGTGCTGATGATGTCTACCAACAATGTGCTCTCCCCAGCACACGGTAAGCCCATCATCGTACCTTCTCAGGACATCGTGTTGGGTGTGTACTACATGACCCGCGAGATGACCCAGAGTAAGGGAGAAGGGCGGACCTTCGCCGATCCTGAAGAAGTGCGCATTGCCTTTGAGTCCAAAGAAGTGGCGTTGCATGCTCGCATCAAAGTGCGGCTCAAGCAGCTCAAGACCAACGAGCATGGTCAGAAGGTAGAGAAGGTGGAGAAGGTGGACACCACGGTGGGCCGTGTGCTCCTGTGGGACATCATCCCGCGTGAGCTGCCCTTTGCCACCATCAACAAGAACATGGACAAGGGATCTTTGGGCGAGCTGATGGACAAGTGTTTCCGTCAGGCGGGTGCCAAAGCGACCGTGTTGCTGGCCGACCGGCTGATGCAGCTTGGTTTCCGCTTTGCGACCCAAGCGGGCGTGTCGATTGCCATCGACAACATGAAGATCCCGAAGAAAAAGAGCGAGCTGCTCGACCGCGCCAACCGCGAGGTGCGCGAGACCGAAGATCAGTACAACGAAGGTCTGATCACCGCTGGCGAGCGTAAGAACAAGATCATCGACATCTGGGCGAAGGTGACTGAAGACGTCTCGAAAGAGCTGCTGAAGGATCTAGGCATCGACCAGTTGAAAGATGGCAAGGGTGGCATGCGCACCGTCACGAGCTTTAACCCCATCTATATGATGGTGGACTCGGGCGCGCGCGGTTCGTCCCAGCAGGTTCGACAGTTGGCTGGTATGCGTGGTCTGATGGCCAAGCCCTCGGGCGAAATCATTGAGACCCCCATTACCGCCAACTTCCGCGAAGGTCTGACGGTGCTCCAGTACTTCGTCTCGACCCACGGTGCTCGTAAAGGTCTGGCCGATACCGCCTTGAAGACCGCCAACTCGGGTTATCTGACCCGTCGTTTGGTGGACGTGGTGCAGGACTGCATTGTGACCGAGCGCGATTGCCACACCAAGCAGGGCATCACCATGACCGCCCTAGTGGAAGGTGGAGACGTGATCGAGCACTTGGCCGAGCGTATTTTGGGCCGCATCACCCAGGGAGACGTGACCGATCCGCATACCGGCGAGGTCTTAATCCCCAACGGTACCGAGATCGAGGAGGGCAACATCAAGCGCATCGAAGAAGCGGGCATCGAAGCCGTCTCGATTCGTTCTGTGTTGACCTGCGAGTCCAAGCGCGGAGTCTGCGCCGAGTGTTATGGCCGTGACCTCGCCCGTGGAAAGAAGGCCAATATTGGCGAAGCCTTGGGCGTGATTGCCGCACAGTCCATCGGTGAGCCTGGAACCCAGTTGACCATGCGTACCTTCCACGTCGGTGGTACAGCCTCCGGTCGGTCGGCCCAGAGCTCTCTGGAGTCCCGCAACGAAGGCCGGGTCAAGTTCATCAACCTGACCACCGTGCTCAACAGCCAGACCGACGATTATGGTGTCACGAGCGAGCAGCTCATCGTCATGAATCGAAACGGCGAGCTGGTGATCGTGGATGAGAGTGGCCGCGAAAAGGAGAAGTACGCCATTCCTTACGGCGCTCGTCTGATGGTGAAGGAGCGCGATGCGGTGAAGCCCAAGTCCACCTTGGCCACTTGGGATCCGTTCGCAACCCCCATCCTCACTGAGATCAAAGGAACGGTGCGATACGCCGACATCACCGAAGGCGTCAACATGCAGGAGCAGGTGGACGACGTGACAGGTTTGGCCCGCCGCGTCATCATCGAGAGCCGCGAGACCGAATCGCGTCCTTGTGTGGTGATCGAAGAAGGCAAGACCCGGCGTCAGTATTTCCTGCCGGTGGGAGCAAACTTGGTGGTGAGCCCAGACGACGAAGTGCGTCCGGGTGACGTGCTGGCGAGGATGCCTCGGGAGTCTACCAAGACCAAAGACATTACCGGAGGTCTTCCCCGCGTGGCGGAGCTGTTTGAAGCCCGCAAGCCCAAAGAAGTGGCCATCATCAGCGATATTGATGGTCGGATCAGCTTTGGCAAGGACGTCAAAGGCAAGCGTCGTGTGGTGGTGACCCCTGAGAAGGGTGAGCCGAAGGAGTATCTGATCCCGAAGGGTAAGCATATTGCGTACAACGAAGGAGACGTGATCCGCGCTGGAGAGCCTCTGATGGACGGTGCGGCCAACCCGCACGACATCTTGCGCATCAAGGGTGAATTTGCCCTCGCCAAGTACTTGGTGGATGAAGTGCAGGAAGTGTACCGACTCCAGGGTGTGAAGATCAACGACAAGCATATTGAAGTGATCGTGCGTCAGATGCTGCGTCGTGTTAAGATCTCCGAGCCCGGTGGGACGCAGTTCCTGGTGGACGAGCAGGTGGAGAAGCATGTCTTTGTTGAGGCCAATGAGAAGGCGGTGGCCGCAGGGCTTCAGCCGGCCAAAGCGGAGAACATGCTCCTGGGTATTACCAAAGCCTCGCTCATCACCAGCAGCTTCTTGTCGGCGGCATCCTTCCAGGAGACCACCCGCGTGTTGACCGAAGCCGCGATTGCTGGAAAGATCGACCTCTTGCGCGGACTCAAAGAGAACGTGCTGATGGGTCGTTTGATCCCGGCGGGAACGGGCTTTGCCGCCTACCACAACCTCCAGATCTCTGTGGAAGATCGGCCCAGTGCTGGATCTCACGGAGCTGCGACACCAGAGGTCGCTTGATTTCTGTTGACAATCGGATCTAATAAATGCAGAATGCTGCGTCTACGGCGTCGCCTGTCGCTGCATTCTGCCTGCTTTATTTTTGCATCTGTTTTGTGACGTTCTTGAAGGAGACGTGAGGAATGCCAACGATTAATCAGTTGGTCCGAAAAGGGCGTGAAAAGCTCAAGAACCGGACCGCCGCACCGGCCCTCAAATCATGCCCGCAGCGTCGAGGCGTCTGCGTGCGTGTGTACACGACCACACCCAAGAAGCCGAACTCTGCGCTTCGTAAGGTGGCCCGTGTGCGCTTGACGAACAGTATTGAAGTGACCTCCTATATCCCCGGTATCGGTCACAACCTTCAAGAGCACTCGGTGGTGCTGATTCGCGGTGGTCGTGTGAAAGACCTCCCCGGCGTGCGTTATCACATCATCCGTGGCAAGCTCGACGCCTCGGGTGTGAAGGACCGTAAACAAGGTCGCTCCAAGTATGGCGCCAAGCGTCCCAAAAAGGGAGGAAAATAATCCATGCCTCGTCGTCGCGTTGCTGCTAAGCGCCGTATCCTCCCGGATCCGGTTTTTAATGACACCACCGTTGCTAAGCTCATCAACGATCTCATGTATGGTGGCGAACGCGCCATCGCCGAAAAGATCGTATACGGTGCGTTTGAGCTGATGGAGAGCCGCGCCAAGGAAGATCCCGTTAAGGTCTTTCGTAAGGCCATCGAAAACGTTCAACCCTTGGTTGAAGTGAAGTCTCGCCGCGTCGGTGGCTCCACCTATCAAGTGCCCATCGAAGTGCGCGCGGATCGTCGTCTGGCCCTCGCCTTGCGCTGGATCATTGGCGCTGCTCGCTCGCGCGGTGGAAAGACCATCACCGACCGTCTCGCCAACGAGCTCATCGACGCCGCTGCCAACCGTGGCACCGCTGTCAAAAAGCGTGAAGACGTGCATAAGATGGCCGACGCAAACCGTGCCTTCGCCCATTACCGCTGGTAATATCTCGCCTTTCTCCTGCCTGCCATCCTTCCCGACCTTCACTTCCTTTACACGATTGCCTTTCCTGAGCCTCGAATGAGGTCTCATGACCTTTTCGTGCGTCTTTCATGCGCGTATGCGTGTGCGCGTATGCGTGTGCGTGGGAGAACGGGCGCGTGTGCGTGGGGATGTGTGCGCGTATGCGTGTGCGTGGGAGAACGGGCGCGTGAGCATGCGTGTGAGTGAGAACCAGCTTCCGCGTGCGTGGCAGGGTAGAGGGCTTGGTTGTGTGTCACGAACCTCACAGAGCCAGGCTGGTGTGAGGTCTCTATACCATCATCCGGGGTGAGCGTCCGGTTTCCAGCAGCAGGTAGATATCGTCCCCTTGTACTTTCACCACATAGGTGGTGAGTGAGTCCCCAAGACCATCCTCGGGTGTACCGGAGCGTACATTGAAGCACCAAAAATGATAGCCGCAGGTGAGTGTTTCCCCCTCGAGGTGTCCGCCTTTGCTGAGCGAGACCCCTTCGTGTGGACAAGCATCCTGCGTGGCATAAATTTGGCCATTCACATTGTGAAGCGCGACCGCGCCTCCCGAGAGCGGGATGTGTTTCATTCTTCCAGGGGGCAGCTCTTGGAGGCGGGCTACCCGTACATACTCAGCCATACCGGACTCCTTATTGCTGTGTGACCCGTGTGTTTAACAGCAGCGTCTCTTGAAGGGTCTTTGTGTCACAGTATACCTGGGAGATCGGCTGCTGACGGCGATTTTAAAGGGTGTCTTCGTGTGTTGCTGTCCGAAAAGACAGAACATCCTGAATCCAACCCTGAAGCATGGCATCTACACGATTTTGACTTTTCGGTGACGACGAATGCGGTTATGCTAGAGGCGTCTCGAAAGATAGACGAGCCCACACCAAAAGCGCCCCAGGGAGCGTACCCTGCTGGCAGTGGTGATGCGCTTTTGAACATTAGATAGGAACCCAATCATGTCTGATCACGATGGAGTGCGTCCTCCAAAAGCGTATGCGAACCTGGATTTTTTGCACAGTCCCGATGCTCGAACCCTGCGAATTCTGGCGGAGTTTTTGGAGCCCCAGCGCCGATTTGAGCATTACAACGTCAAGGATACGGTGGTATTTTTTGGCTCGGCGCGCATCAAGACCCCGGAAGTCGCTCAACAAATCCTGGAAAAAGCACTGACGCGGCTGTCTGAGCAGGGTGAATCACCTGAAGTTCGGCGTGAGCTGGTGCAGGCAGAGTCTGCGGTGAAGCTCTCTCGATATTATACCGACGCTGTCGAGCTGGCGCGTTTGGTGACACAGTGGTCAAAGGGCCTTCATACACACAATCGGCACTTCATTGTGTGCTCAGGGGGGGGGCCGGGCATCATGGAAGCCGCAAACAAGGGGGCCAGCCTTGCTCATGGAAAGTCCATCGGACTCAACATCAGCATTCCTTTTGAACAGGCACCCAATCCGTGGATCTCTCGTGAGCTCAATTTTGAGTTCCATTACTTCTTCATGCGTAAGTTTTGGTTCGTATACTTGGCAAAAGCCTTGATTGTATTCCCGGGTGGTTTTGGCACCCTCGACGAGCTGATGGAAGTCTTGACCCTGATTCAGACCCGTAAAGTCTCGAAGCCACTGCCCATTGTGGTCTTTGGAAAAGAGTACTGGAACGACATCATGAACTTTGAAGCAATGGCCAAATGGGGCACCATCAGCCAAGCCGATCTGGATCTGCTTCACTTCAGTGATACGCCCGAAGAAGCATTTGAATACCTCAAACACTGCTTGGAAGAAGCCTATTTGCATCCGCAGAGTGAGTCCTTCTCTGGCCATTCAGACGCGACCTGACAGATGAGCCAGCCGATTTGATCCGACACCAGCTCCGCGAATATCCCGTTGATCATCGTCCCGGATCCGAGCCTGATGTGGGCGTCTGACCTGTGTTTTCACTGCTCAGCGCAGAGAGACGAGGCTCCATCCACGCCACCCCACGCCGGATTTCGTCTGGCACCCGACCTCTCACCGCTTTGGCTGCCACCTTGATGGCATTTCGCAGCGCCCGTGGACCGGAGCGCCCATGCGCTTTGATCACCACATGCTGAAATCCGAGGATGGGTGCGCCTCCATAAGCTTCCCAATCCGTCAGCTCGAGCACTCGTTTAATGCCACGGCTGAGCAGCAACATCCCGGTTTTCCAGATCAGCGAGCGTTCCATTGCGTAGAGTGCCAGCTCCCCCACCACCTCCGATACCCCCTCCAGCATCTTGATGACGATATTTCCTACAAAGCCGTTACAGACGATTACATCGGCGGTGCCACGCGGAATGTCCAGCCCCTCCACATTGCCCATGAAGTTGAGCTCCGGCATCTTGAGCAGCAGCTTGTGCGCCTGCACGATCTCCGCTGACCCTTTCATCGCTTCTTCCCCGTTGGAGAGCAGGGCAATACGAGGGCGAGGATTCCGGCTGATCACCCGCGCATACGTGTGACCCATGATGGCAAAACGGACCAGATCCTCAGCACTGGCATCGAGGGTGGCGCCTACATCCAGCATGAGCGCGAAGGGATCGCCATAAGGACCATGCCTTCGCTCCGTGGGATACACCGCTGCCAATGCCGTCCGACGAATGCCCTGAATACGTGGGAGAGTACGCGCGAGCGTGAGCAGAAGCGCCCCCGTATTGCCTGCACTCACCAGCCCATCCGCTTTGCCGGTCGCCACCAGCTCCGCCGTCATTCGCATGGATGACTGGGGATGCCGCTCCACCGCCTCTTTAGGTTTTTCGTCCATCCCGATGGCCTCTGGCGCATGCACCACTTGGAGCCGCTGCCCGTCGTGTGGGTGTTTTTTGAGCAGGCGATGCAAAACAGCGGCTTGGCCTACCAGCACCAGCTTCAGATCGGGCTGTCGCAGTGCTTGAACGCAGCCCTCGACAATTGCATCGGGTGCGTTGTCGCCCCCCATTGCATCCACTGCCAGCGTGATCATCATAACTCCCTAAAAAGAATAACGAAGCTGAACCTGAAGCTGACGGGGGCGCACGGTCTCCAGGGTTGCCAGATACTGCGTGCTCGCCGTACAGGTTCCGTTGTAGCCGGATCCGTCCCAACAGCCCTGGCTGGGAGGAGACAAAAACAGGTCCGCGTCCTGCCCGGGCAGGGCTGGCGTCAACAGCGCTCGTGTATCCAGCCGCACCGCCGCTGCATCCACCCAGGGGTTGAGCACCGAGAGGCTCAGCGAGAGGAGCCCGACTTCTCCGAGCTTCTGTTGAAAGCGCAGGCCGGTACGTTCCTCCAGGATCCAAGCGGTGCGACCTCCTGCCCCTCGTTCGCTCAAGTAGATCAACCCCGCCTCAGAGTCCGCCGCCGGTGCCAGTGCCTCCAGCGGCATTCCGGAGCGTAAGGTGCCCTCCACCCCCACACTCAAGCCACGCAAGAGCTGAAGCTGAAAGGTGAGCTGGAAACGGTGCGTGCGATCAAAGGGAAGTGGCCCGAACAAATTGGAGCTCTCCGCCCCCGTGCCTTGGTTGACCCACGCATACTGAGTGGAAACCGACACCGGATCTTGGCCCACGGCATGCAGGAGAGGGCCAGGATAGGCTCCCTCAAGCTGCCCCAGCACATAACCCGCCTGTAGATAAAACCGATCTGTATCCAGTTGTCCCCCACTGAGCGAGAACTCCAGCGCTCGATACGTGCGAGACGGACGCGCAAAACACAGACTTGCACCCGCCGCCGTACTGCCCTCCGCCGTTTGGAAACAGTCTTCACCCAGGGCGGCATCGGAAGGATTACTCAGGATGATGGTGCCGTCCGGCTGCGCGAGAAACTCCAGAGCCGATTTCTGAGTGCGACGGAGCGCCAGCAGCTTAAACTCTAGCCCCGCCGGAAGTGACTGTCGCCAACCGGCCATCAGCTCCTGCACACTGGCGAGTTTGGCCTCGGCATCCACCTCATAACGAGAGGAGGGCTTGGCGACGGGTGCCAGGGAGAGCCCTTGCGTTGGAGCCTCCAGCTCGAGTCGGGAGAACGCGCGAGAATGTTCCGGCGTGAGATAAAGCGGCTCCAACCAGGTGAGCGGAGGGGCCGAAGTCCGGCGTGAGCCAGAAACGGAGAGGGTGCTCCGAAGCTGGCCAATGCCAAACTCATACCGTCCTCCGAGCTGAAGCCCCAGCGCGGTGGGAAGCGCCGTACTCTGTTGGTCTCGATCCACCAGCAGCACCTGCTCGAGCCGCAGTCCTCCCCGCAGATCCAGGCCATCCACCAGCCCCCAGGTATCCTCGACGCCGAGGTGCCGCCGCTGAAGCTGAGCACTGGATTCTACCGCATCGGTCGTTTTGATGCCCTCAAAGGTCTTCAGCGTATCCATGACCTGAAAGACTTGACCATCCTGTTCGGTGACATACATCAGCGCGCCACCGGTAAGACGCTGTGTTTGCGTGAGCTTTTCGTTGCGAAAGGCTCCCCCCCAGCGCAGGCGATGAGTGCCCAGCAGCTCCGGAAGGGTCTGTTGAACGTCAAAACGGGCCTCATTGCGCCAGACGCGGCGACGAAAGAGTGTGCCAGCTCCCCCCGTGGTATAACCCATGACCGTACACGGTTCTCCCTGACAGTCGGTGTCCTCTAGCTCATAGGGAATGAGATGACGAGTGGCCCGCAGCTCTCCTTCGGGAACCCCATCGATGTCGGCGTCCAGCGGATTGGGACTCTGATCGCGATCCATCCACACACTGCTGACTTGAACCTGCGCGCGTGTGCGGAGGGTTGGCAGGCGGAGCTGATATCGGACGCTTCCCGCATAGTTTTGGGTCTTCTGTTGGCCCAGCACCGCCGAGGCATCCCCACTGACGCGGGTCAGCCCATCGCTGGCGGGAGGAGCATATCCTCGAGCCTCTCCATAGCTGCCATATCCCGAGACTTGAAGGCTTTGATCCGGTGTTGGGTTGAAGGTCAACCGCAGCAATGCCGGCAGCTCATATCCATAACCGTATCCACTGCTTGAGAGACTTGCCACACACCCTTGTGAGGTCTGTTGAGCCAGGACCAGGCAGCTCTGCAACCGGTCAAGGGCACCCGACGGAGCGACACCTCCGAAGTACCACAGGCGGTCCCGGAGCAAAAAGCCCCCCAGGGTGGCGCTGAGCTGACCCTCAAAGAGAGGCCAATCCTCCCGCTGGAGCACGGCTCGGTCGGCGGTTTCATACTCGAGCTGAGGCGAAGAAGGGACCGGCTGCGAGAGACCGTACAAAAACGCATCGCCACTCAGCCGATTTCCTCCCTGGCGGGTTTGCAGGGCCAGCAGTGTGCCCGTATTGCCCGCATCCAGTGCGGAGAGACCCGCATGAGCGGCCTCAAACGTCTGAAAGAAGGAAAGTGGAAACGAAAAAGCCAGCCGACCGGTGAAAGGATCACTCAGATCCATCCCATCCATCCGATATTCCTGCTCCAGCCCGGTGGCTCCATGAATGGCTGGTGCTCGCCAGGATTCCCGCGTGTAGTTGGGCAGCGCCACTTCTTGATGGGCTCCCGGGAGTCGCTCGAAGAGGCCCTCCACCGTAGGCCGACTCAACAACAGGGTGGCCACAGAGGGCGAGAGAGCGTGCATACCCAGCGCGCTCAGCGGTGGCTGGCTTCTGAGCTGAACCTGTTGAGTCCAGCCTCCTTGAGTGGGCTGCATGCGGAGGGAGATCCGGGTTCGCGCCTTCTCTTCAAGCTGGAATGCATCCATTCGGAGCGGGGCATATCCCTCGGCTTCAGCGGCCAGAACATAACGTCGTCCCGATTTCACTTCGGGAAAGATGAAAAAGCCTTGGGCATCGGTCTGAGTGGAATAGGTGGCGCTATTACCACCGGCACTATTACCACCGGCGCTGAGCACTAAGGTAGCCCCTGTCACCGGGATGTTATCAGGCCCTGTCAGATATCCCACCACCACCTCTGCGGCAGCCGAGGAAGACATGAGCAGCAAGCAGAGGGGAAGGGAGCGAAAAAGGCAACGCATGCGCTAAAATCTCGTGGTGATTGAGAAGGGCAGTGCGGTCAGCTTAACACAGTTGAAGGCGGGTGTGAATCACGAGGAGGGGAGGGGCTTCGGAGGAAGTCCCTCCCGCTGAGTCGGAAGGGGGTCGCTCAGTAAAGCAGACCGGGGTTGGAGATTCCCAGGTCGGCACCAAAGACGGCCTCTTGAAAATCCTTGTGGCCACACCAGTCATCCGGCATACCACTCAGGTCGAGGGTCTTGGTGATGATGCGCTCGCGGCCCGCGTAGGGGACAGGCGCGTGGTTGTTATAGTGCAGCTCGCCATAAAAGACGTGAGCACCATCTCGGCGCGGGTCCACATACGTGGTGTCGGGGTCTCCACAGGAGCCGTTAAACACACAGTGGACGCCTTCGATGAGGGCCTCGTCATTGCCGACGCTGAGGTACTCGAAGGTGGTCCAGGGATACGCACCATAATAGAGCGCAGCGACGTAACCATCCGGTGCCTGATCAGACTCTTCAATCTTATCTCCCGTGAACGCGTCATATACATTGCCCAGTGCGGCATAACCGGCATCCTTGGGCAGAACATACATGAACTCCTCGTACTGCTTACGAGCCAGGCCGAGGTTATCCTGCGGGAAGTAGAAGTGACACAGAAGAAGTGAGTCGTTCACTTCGTCTCCATCGAAGTCATCGCCGCCATCCACATAGAAGCCGAACTTCAGGTCGGAGCCGTCACCCTTGGGCGTCAGCTCCACCGGCACGTCCGTGGACGTATGAATGCCCATGAAGATACCGTCCACGAAGAACTGGATATTGCCTTCGGTCGGGTTTGCGGGGGAGCCACCGTCTTCCGTACAGTCGTAGGGATTCCAGGCGGGCACCAGCACTTCATGATCGTAGTCCACGGTGACGGAGCTGGCGTCACAGGGCGACGCCACCAGCGAAAAATCACCGGTCAGGTTGAACTTGGCGGTGAAATCCAGCGGCACGTTCTCCAATTCTACGCTGTTGTTGTCGAGATCCAGCACCACACCCGGATTTTCCTGGTATGGATTGCAAGCTGAAAGGGCCAACACCCCGAAACCGAGGCCGAGGCACTTTACGATAGTCCTGCTCATGCGATTCTCCTCGTTAAAGCTCAGTTCCTGATAACCCATCAGAAGCTGTACTTGGCCTCAATACGAACGTTCAGCGGGCTTTGGAACGCCGTGGTCTGCTGATAGTTGGGGAATGGCGTACAGGTCACGTTTGCCGTGAAGGTGTTCACGCCGTAACACTGAGTCTCGTTGATGCTGCTGGCACCCGGATAGGGGCTGGCATAGTCGGTGGTAAAGGTCTGGTTGATGCGCACCGCGTCCTGAGTATTGAGCAGGTTGGAGACCTGCACACCCAGGGCCAGACGTTGCTTGTTGGCAAACGTCAGGGTGTGGCGAGCGTTCACGTCGATGTCGAACAGCCAGGGGGTCTTCGAGATGTACTGATCGCCCACGTCGGTCGGGCTAACACCACGGGGGAGCAGGAACGCCTCATTACCACCATAAGCCGGGTGACCGCCGAGATAGAGCACCGGCAGACCCGACTGGATATTCGCCGTCAGACCCAGAGATGTACCAAACTTAAACGAGTACGCACCCGAGAACTTGAGGGCATGGGTACGGTCACCGTCCAGAGGTCCATCGCGGTTGACCAGCAGGTTGGGCAGGTCGAACTGCGAGGTGATGTTCGGGTCGAGCTGACCATTGGTCTGGGCAAACAGACCTGGGTAGTTACCATACACCTGCGAAGCGGTGTAGGAAGCCAGACCCTGCCAGCCACTGGAGAACCGCTTGCTCATCGAGATCTCGAACGCCGTATAAGTACGGGTTGCCTTCGGGAAGCAATAGGTGGTCGGAGCGCCGCTCAGCGGATCAAACGAGGCGATACACTGACGGGCCAAGTTCGAGCCGTCTGCTGCCGGTGCTTCACCATCCAGGCCCTGCTCCACGGAGTCCGTCAGCGGATCCTCCACGATCAGGTAGGAATAGTTGTCGGCATCGGGGTTGGCGATGATGTAGGTATTGCCGTTGTCGGGCGAGATATCCTCAATCACGCGGCCCATGGTGTCGTAGATACCGGTCACACCCAAAGACAGGTCTTGTGCCACTTCGTACTCGAAGCCCACAATGAACGAGTCTTTGTACTGACCCTTCAGGCCCTTTTGGATGTAAGCCTGCTCACCACCCAGCTCGAAGGACTTGCTGGAAGAACTCACCGGGCCCGGCTCGTAGGTCTCATCCAACACGCCGTCGCCGTCGGGATCCTTCCAATCGACATCCTGCTGACCCGGGAAATAATCCTTCAGGCCGTCACCGTCGAGGTCGGTCAGCGCAATCGGGCCGCTGGAGCCGAACTGGTAGAAGCGGAAACCTTCCGCAGACAACGCACGGTCATTGATGTCATGCGGAATAGATTCGTAGTACCGACCAAAGTTTGCAAAGAGCTTGCTCTTGCCTTGGTTGGTGAAGTCGAAGATCAAGCCGAGGCGAGGTGCCACGTTGTCCGGGATCGTGATACGCGCAATGTTGTTCACGTCCTTGATGGTCTGGATTTCCCAGCGCACGCCCAAGTTCAGCGACAGGTTGGAGAGCAAGCTCCAGTTGTCCTGCACAAAGGCCGAGTAGTTCTCGGTGCGGGTGTCGGTGATGAACCAGTTGATCTTGGCATCATCGGTGCCGCTTATCGAGAAGTCACCATCCACTGCACCAGACCACACCAAGGGACGGCTGTTCAGTGAATAGTAACGCTCACGAGAGAAGCTGCTGCGGTGCTGAACAAAAGTACCACCGGTAAAGGTGCGGTAGTTCTGCATGGAGTTCTGCTCGAGGTCACCACCGACCTTGATCACATGGTTGCCCACCATGTTGTTCAAGAAGATCGAGAGGATCGGCTTGAACACCAGACGGGAGGCGGAGGTCTTATCGAGACCACCCAAACCACCTTCACCGTAGCTGTAGAAGATACAAGGACCATCGACGAGCTCTCCAGTGGTGCTGTCCGTGATCTTACACTTCTCTTCGTAGCCAGTCGGCACCGCGTTGTCGTGGAGAATACCATCGTTGGGATTCTCGCGAGAGGTGCGGTAACCGTAGCGCTGGATGGCCACGTAGGGGGCATAACCATTGAAGGTCTGGCCTTCCCACGGATTCTGGGTATTCGAGTCGGAGTTGTCGTAGGTACCCACAAACGGCGTCGTACTGTCGCTTTCCGTGTGGTAACCGAGGATGGCGTCCAAGTTGACCAGACCACCCGCAAACTTACCGTTATAGGTCAGCGAGACGTCCATCGTATTGAAAGCCTGCGTTCCCATAAAGGTGCCCGGATCACCGGCGGGGGCGAGAATATAGCCCTCGTTGCTCGTCGGCGAGCCAGAGGCTGACAGACGAATCGAGTGATCCTGGTTGATGTTGTAGGTCAAGTTGGCCAAATAATAATGAGAGATCGTGGTCCGATCCTCATTGAGTGCCCCTTCGGGCAAGGACACATCGCCGGATCTGGGTGCCTTGGTGAGCGAGCCATCCGCATTATAACAGGCGGTGACGGGTGTTCCAACCGTGGCGGCAAACGCCGGATCGGTGGCCAACACAATCGAGCCGTCTGAGGTCTCCTTGGCAGTACCGGCGCTCTTGTAACCACCGCAGAGCTGCTGGTAATCCCAGGTGCGCGTGCGGGTGCTGATCGTGGGTGCATACCCCGCGAAGAACCACAGTCGGTCCTTGATCAGGTAACCGCCGATGTCAAAGCCCGCCTGCAAGAACAGGTTCGGCTGATCCACCGAGATGAACGAGGCTTCTTCCGTGTCCTTGTTGTAGATGTTGTCCTGACCGGAGATGGTCGGGAGCACCCCTGCATAAAGCGGCGTGACATACAAGAAGACGTCGCCGTGGAACTCGTTACCACCGGACTTGGTGATCACGATGGCCTGACCACCGGTTGCACGGCCATACTCCGGCTCATAACCTCCGGTCTTCACCTGGATTTCCTGGATGAACTCCGGCGGAAGGTTCGAGCTGGCCAGACCGTACTGAATACCCGTGGTGTTCAGACCGTCGATGATGTACGAGTTCTCAGGAGAGGTCGCACCTCGGAAGGTCACACCCAGGGAGTCCGAGGAGGCACCGGGGGCCAAGGCCAGCACCGCAGTGCTGCTTCGGCCCGTCGGAACTGCCGACAGGAACTCGTTGCTGAGGTTCTTTCCAATGGTCGTGCTGCCCTGCTCCACCACCGGGCGATCTTCGATGACCTCAATGGCTTCGATGGCCTGCACCGGCTTCATCACCACCGTGGGCAGCTTGATGGTCGCGTCGATGTTGATCCGAACGCCCGTGCGCTCGGTCGGAGTAAAGCCAGAGGCGTCAAAACGCGCCTTATAGCCGTCACCGGGAGGAAGCTGAGTCATTCGGAAGAAGCCCTGTGCGTCGGTGGTCGCCATGCGGCTTCCCTGAAGCACGGGAGCTGTTACGGTCACTTTTACGCCCGGGAGGGCTTTTCCGTCCGGCCCGTTCACATAACCTGTAAGGTTACCCGTCGTACCCGCCATGGCAGTGGCTGACGACAGAAGAAGCAGCATGGCGGCCGACGCCAATGCCCTTCCGCGATTCTGGTCGCGTGAAATCATCCTTGTCTCCTCATAATTGAGTGGAACGCAAGAGACTCAAGGTAACACTGCATCACTATTCACTCTCGAACTTCCCTCTACCTCCTCTTTGCTACGAATCCCGAAGCTGCCCAGCCTGGAGACGGGACGACCGATCTCTCGTCGCTTGCGGGGACTGCAACTTCTGGCGCCCTGAACCCCAGTCTCAAAAAAATCCGGGTGGCACCGTCTGAGGTCGTCTCGGACGATAACCCAGCCCGATTTCAGTGTCAACGCTATTTTCGCAATGTGACGAATCTGTATCTGCAACCCTACAATAAACAAAGAGAATATTCTGTTACCGTTGGCGGAAGAACACAGCGTGACGAGAGATGCAGACCCTTTTTCGCCTCTTCTCTTGTACTTCGGGCATCGCCCTTCGCTCAACCTTACCCCGCTCACCCTTCCTCAAACTACTTCGCAATAGCCGATGCGTCACGTTTGTATATTTGCTAGCGATTCACGTTTCTTCAACAAGGAATAAAAGATTTTAAAAACTTTTGCGGTCCATTTCACTGAGGCTGCAACCCACGGCGCAGCCTTCTGGAGCGCACAGCTTCGATCAACCGACGCTTTTTTCAAACCTTTTCTGTGCAGGATCAACACGCTCGCACATTGCAGCTTCGGCTTGGGGGCCGACGTTGCACAGACGTTGTCCTTATGCTATCCTCCACCTGGATGTGGTCTCGCTCTGCGCGATGCGGACTCCTTGCGGCCCTGAAACTGGCGGATAAACGCTCCACCTATGACTGCTCCACTGCTTGATACCTCTGAAGTCCGCCGTGTGCCCCTTCGTCTGTGTCCTCCGCCTCCCACCCCATTTGTGGGTCGCAGTCAGGCGTTGGATCAGCTTGCAATGGCCATCGGTCGTCGTCAGCGGGTCTTGATCTGTGGTCAGGGCCCCAGTCCAGGGCTTGGTCGCTCCGCCCTTGCGCGCGTGTTTGCGCACGCCATGCGCGATGCGTTCGCGGAAGGGGTGTTGTGGCTCAACGCGCGGGTGTTTGATCCGTATCAGCTTGCCGTTCAGATTGCGCGGGCCCTCCAAGTGGACCTGCTCTCCCTTGCCCCAGCAGGAGATGGACGAGCAGCCCTCGAGCGCCTCCTGAGCGGTCGCCGTATCTTGATCGTGCTCGATGACCTCGTCGATGCCCGCCTGCTCAGCTATTTTCCCAATATTGGCCCCTCGTTGGTCTGCACCGGGGATGACCCGAACCTCGCACGCGCCGCACGGTTGATCCCCGTGAGCCTGACCCCGTTTTCTCCCCCCGAGGCAGAGGCTCTGATCCAAGCGGTGGTGGGCCTCGAGCGCTGGAAGCTCGAGCCCGTGGCGGCGCGGGAGCTCTCGGGCATGCTTCAGCATCATCCGCTGTCGCTTCGCTTGGCGCTGGGAGGGCTCAACCAAGAGACCCTGCCGTCTGGACCCCTCTTCAGCCTGCTGGTGCGAGAGCTGCGCACACGGCTGGGGCAAGTTTCCCATCTTGGAGGAGAGCGCCGTTGGGTGATGGCCGCCGCTGGACTGTGTACCGCGCGCCTCTCAGAGAACGCCCTCCAGGTGGGAAGAGCCGCTGCCGTGCTCCCGACCGCTGGCTTTTCAGATGCGGCCCTGGCTGCTGTGTTGGGTCAGCCGGTTGAAGAGCTTCAGCCCTCCCTTCAAGCCCTCCTCCAGGCTGGATTGCTGACTTCCCTCGAGCATGGCGCCTCGGGGCCACGCTGGGCCGTGCATCCGATCTTGGTGCCCGTGCTGGAAGGGGGCGAGCCCGTTGAAGAGCTACGTGCTCGTGCTGCTGGATTTTACCTCAGTCAGCTCCTCTCCCATGCCGAACAACTGGATGCCCTTGACCCTGACATCGATGGCATCTTGGCCAGCATGAGCTTTGCAATGGAGCAGGGTGAAGCAGGCATGGTCAAAGATTTTGCCCTCGCCCTCGGTCCCTATTTTGATGCGCGTGGGTATCTCGAAGAAGTGCCTCGGCGGTTGCATATGGGCTTGGCAGCCGCCCGACATGCCCGCGATCCACGGGCCGAAGGTCGCCTCAACCGCTGGCTGGGACGTCTCTTCTTACGTCGAGGAGCCGCCGAAGCCGCACGAGAGCGCCTGGAAGCTGCCGCAAGTCTGGCCGCCGAACATCAAGATCGCTCCGGTCGTGTCGCCTGCATGTTGGATCTGGCTCGAGTAGAAGCCAGCCTCAACCACCTGGAGCCTGCCCTCACCTGGCTGGAGCAAGCCCTCACCCTCACCAAAGGGCGCTTGGCCGAAGAAGGATACGTCTTGCTGGAGCTGGCCCGCGTGCTCATCCGGCTGGAAAGACAAGAAGAAGCCCTGAAGAGCTTAGAAGCCGCCCTCGCGTGGGCACGCAAACGAAAAGATAAAGCCCTGGAGCTGGAAGTGCAGCGTCTCCAGCGGGCGCTTGGCGTGGGGTTGGAAGATCTCGGCACCGCCGCCGTTTCCGCCCGAGACACCGGAGAGGTCATGACCCGCCTCTCTCAAGTGATTGAGCGATTGCCTGGTGCTCGACGCCCGGAGCTCCTGGAGGCACGTCCCGCATCCGCCGCGTCTGCGGCGAGCCCCAGCGTAAGCCCTGAGCAGATGAGCGCCAGCAGCCAGGAGCCGAGCCCCGATCAGACCTCTCCCCTCGAGCGACTGCACACACTCTTGCAAAACGCGAGTGCAGAAGAAGCACAGTCACTGCTCGAGGAAAGTCTCGAAAACGGTGAGCCACCGGTCAAGCTGGAGGCCGCTGAGCTGCTCGCCGCTCATTTTATGCGCCTCGGACGCCTTCGCGAAGCCGAGAGTGCCTTTGGACGGGCTGCCGAGCTCGCCCTTCGTCAAGGTTTTTCCACGCGCG
Source organism: Myxococcota bacterium (assembly GCA_046075485.1). Classification (GTDB taxonomy): domain Bacteria; phylum Myxococcota_A; class UBA796; order JAJRTE01; family JBJTQF01; genus JBJTQF01. Next base: position 60,663 of record JBJTQF010000338.1, read on the forward strand.
CTGCCGCCAGTGTGGAACAAGCAGGACGCCTGATGTCCAAACGAGGCCAGACCGATGTGGCCATGCGCTATCTCGAGCGGGCCTTCCAGCTCCGCGAGCACTCAGGAGACGCCTTAGCCGCGCAGCGGACCCTCAACCAGCTTGGGCAAGTGGCGGTGGACAATGGCGATTACGACACCGCCTTCTATCACTTTATGCGAGGGCTGGATCGCAGCGAAGGGCTCTCCGACGCATCCGCGCGAGCCGAGGCCCTCTTTAGGCTGGGCATCATCTTCTCCGCACGGGGTGATGATGGGGAAGCCCTCTCTCATTTTGACATGGCCGAAGAAATCTGGCTGGAGTCCCGCGATCTCCAGGGGATTGCCGCCGTCATGCAGGCGCGCGCACGGGTGTTTGTCCGCCAAAATCGCCGCGACGACGCCCAAAAAGCCTACGTGCGCTCCATCGAGCTGGCCGAAGGACTCCAAGATGAGCGGCTGAAAGCAGCAGGACTGCATCAGCTTGGGCTCCTGCTGGCAGAACAAGGCCAATATTTGGCGGCCACCGATGCCTATCGGCGCTCACTTCAGAGTAAACGGCAGCTCAACGATCTGCGGGGGATGGCCATTACCCTGCATGCAATGGCGCAGCTCGAAGCCACCTACGGCAAGCTCAACGATGCGCGGGTCCACTACGAGCGGGTGCTGGAGATTGCCCGAGATCTGGGCGCGCCACGCCTGCAAGCAGCCACCCTTAGAGCTCTCGGGGATGTGCAGACCGCCGCCGGAGAAGCGGAGCAAGCCCTCAGTCGTTATGAACAGGCGCAAAAGTTACTCGGCCCTCAAGGTGAAAAGCGCGAGCGTCTGACCTTATTACTGGGGCGAGCAGGGGCGCTCACCGAGCTGGGCCGCTGTGACGAGGCGCTCCAAGAGCTTCAAGCAGGCTTAGAGCTGGCGCGAGCCCTTCAAGATCGACGCAGCGAAGCCGCCCTGTTGTATCAGCAAGGTCTCACCCTGGCCGAGCTGGGACAAGATGAGCAGGCCATCGGCTGGCTCCAGAAGAGCTTCGAGCTGGACGAGACCACCGGAAATGCGCGGGGTGCCGCCATGACCCTGGCCATGTTGGGACAGCTCCTTCACATCGTCGGAGCCACTCAAGACAGCCGAGTATTGCTCGAAGAAGCCGCCCGACGCATGGAGACCCTCCAGATGGCGGAGCTGAGCCAGGTCCAGAGCTGGCTGACCCCGCCTGCTCAACCAGCGAACCTGATGCCCCCTCACACTTAGGATTTGCGCATGACATCCAATCGCATTCCCACCCTCTATACGACGCGACTGTGTTTGCGACCCTTTCGTCGAGACGATGGACCCCTCGTGCGCCTGCTCGCGGGGGAGTATGACGTGGCCTACAACGTGCTCGCCGTGCCCCATCCGTATCCCGAAGGTGCCGCCGAAGCCTGGATCGAGACCCATCCCGCCGAGATCGAGCAACATAAAGGGCTGATCCTCGCCCTGACTCGTCGCGAAGATGGGGTCTTGTTGGGCTCGATGGGCCTTCATTTTGACGTGGAGCAAGGGCTCACCGAGCTGGGATATTGGGTGGGTGTTCCGTATTGGGGCCAGGGATATGCCACCGAAGCCGGACGAGCCATGCGTGACCTGGCCTTCTCATTTCCGTGGCTGGAAAAGCTCTATGGGCGTGTGTTTACACGGAATCCGGCCTCCGCTGCGGTGCTGCGAAAGCTGGGCATGGTGCCCGAAGGTGTGCTGCGGAAGCACCTCGTGCGCTTCGAAGAGCGGGTGGACGTCGAATATTTTGGGCTGATGCGCGCCGAGTGGGAAATCCTCACAAGGGGATAATCGAGCCACCCAAGAGCGTGTGAACACCTCCGCCAACGGCCAACCATTCGTCGGCCTCCGCAGTCCCGAGCTTGTGACACGGCTCAGAGAGGCTGGCGCTTCTCATCCCGTAGCCCGACCAGCAGACTTTGGCCGGAGGGCGTCACCTTGAGCTCGCCATAGCGGGCATTGGCGAAGTGGTCCGCCTTCCCTTCTTCAAAGAAAAACGACTCCGCACCGAGGCGGAAGGCATCGCGTCTTTTGAAGTTGAGGCGGCGTTCGCCCTCCGCCAGCGGCTCCCCTCGGTCGAGCCTCACCCACTGAGCGACCCCATCCGGGTCGGCTCGCACGATCACCGCCCCCTCCGAAGGCAGGTCTGGTTCTACCTCCAGCTTGAGGATCAGCGCATAACGCAGCACCATGTAGTCTCCCTGCATCAGCGAGCGGGGATCCACCGGTGCCAGCTCGAGCAGCATACTTTGGCCGGTCGCCAGCAGGTTTTCTTTCTGATAGACCAGCGTGTTGAGCACCCCAAAGACCAGCAGCCCACTCACCAGCAGGCCCAGACGGAGGTGATGAGACATCATGAGGTGGCTCCTTCTTGAGCAACTTCTTCTTGGCCAACTTCTTCTTGGCCAACACGGTGGAGCGGCTGAAGCTGCTGGGCCCACGGACGGGACTGAGCCAGCATCAGGAGCCCCAAGAGCAGCGCCCCACTTCCGCCGAGGATATACGACTTGGTCAGCAGCGTCAGCCCGAGGTGGTAGTACCAGAAGATCAGATAACAGGGCAAAAAGATCAGCCCCACCCCTGTCAAGAGCCGGTCACTGCGGGCATATCCCAGCACCAACACCCCCAGCCCCGCCAGCATCGCCGGAGTGGTCAGCAGGCTCAGGAGCACCGTACCGATGCAGGCCCACAGCAGCGGCTCCTCCTTGAGCTGCACCAGCCCTCCAGCCGCCCAGCCATACAGCAGCACCAGCGAGATCGGAAGCGCCACGCTCAGCCACACCTGTGAGGGCACCACCGTCAGCTCACCCAGCAACGGCAGCACCAACGTGCCCAGCAGCGCCAGCAGGGTGGCATATCCCAGAGGCAGCAGCGCTCGAGGCGTTGCCGGATGGGTAAAACAGAGCCCTCCTCCCACCAACATCAGCACCATCAGCGGGTTGAGCAGCACCGCTCGACTGGCTTCTCGCGGCAGCCAGATCAGCAAGATCGTGTAGGTCACGATGCTCATCACAAACCGGTCGATGGGATCCTTCGAGAAGGGATAGAGGGTCGTTGTCAGCAGGATCGAACCCAGGACCACGCCAAAATCCTCATCCACGGTCTCCGCAAAAAAGCCCAGCAGGAGCCCCTTGCCTGCCAGCGTGATGGCCAGCGAGAGCTGCCGCCGAAAGGTCTCGGGATTATCGGGCCGGAGCCTCAAGCCTCCCGCTGTGAAGAGCACACCAAAGATCAACATCGACAGCTCGTCAGAATTGAGCAGCCCCAGCAGACCCACAAAGGAGATAAAACACGTCGCTGCGATCCATGCGCCGACGCCCGCCAGCACCTGTAAGTACCAGGGCGGATGTGGAATGCCCCTCAGCCGCTCGAGCGTCAGGCGAGCCTGCTCTATCGCCGACGCCATCACCAGCCCTCGAGCCTGTAACAACTGCAACACCGACCGGAGAGTCGGCAGCGGAAGTGTTTCGGCTTCCTCGTGCGTGTGTGATGCGCCTGCCTGCGTGTGTGATGCGCCTGCCTGCGCTGACGCGGCCTCCGACATTCCCGCCTCCGGTGAGACGCTGGTGGCCTCACCCGCTTGAGCAGGGATGACCGCCTTTCGCACGTAGTGGAGAAACCGCAGTGCTCCGTAGAAGATCCCCACCGTCACCAGTCCAAAAAACAGCACCGACCAAGCACCCTCCCAGGCTTTGAACCAGATGCGGCCCAGTCCGGCCTCCACCAGCCCCAGCAGGGCCAGCGCACACAGGCTCACCAGCGAGAGCACAGGCTTACGATATATATAGTAGGTTCCCATCACCGCGCAGACACCCAAGAGCGCCACCAGGTTTAGCACGGCATCGTCTCCCGGAGAGTCGTCTACCACCGCGATCACCGCCCCTGGAAAGAGCAGCAGCAGCGAGGCACTGAGCAGCAACGGACGTGGCCACGTCACCGTACACCAGGGTCGGCTGGGATGCTGCGCCAGCTCGCGGAGCCCCAGTGCCAGCGCATTGGTCAACCCCAGCAGGCAGGGCAGGAGCAGGGCATCCTCCCGCATCTCCACGCGGAGGGTCTGCATCCACCAGAACGTAAAAGCCAGCTCCAGCAGCAGCAGCCAGAAGATCCACAGCCCCATGAGCCGACTGAGCAGCACCCAGGGCAGAATCAGCGCCGCCCAGCCTGCAAAGAGCTCCCATGCATCCGCGCCGGTCTGATAGATCTGGCCAAAGACCGCCAGGAAGACCCCCACCAGCACCGCCGACGCAAAGAGCAGGAGCCGTCCCGAAAGCTGCGCCGTCCCCTTGAGCAGCGCCCCACCGAGACAGAGTGCCAGTCCCAGCTCGATCAGCCCCAGCTTGTGGAACTTGTGCAGCGCCGCCCAGTTGAAGGCAAAAAACATCACCGTGCCTGAGAGGAGAAACATGGCTCCCAGCAGCATCAGCAGGCGTTTGGCCCACAGCCACCAGTGAAGAGGGGGGAGGGCTAAACGCAGCGCCGCCACCCGCGCCTCCGGGTTGAGCACCCCGGCTTGAAAGAGCTGCTGAAGGGAGCTGCGATCCGCTGGACCCGCCAGCACATCGGGAGCATCTGCGGTGTGCATAAGGTCTCCGCCTTGTGTGTGTGCCTATATGCGCATGAAAACATGAACGTGAGAATATCGGGATGGTAACAGAGGAAGGGCTCGAAAAGGCAGGAATTTTCAGACGAAAGACCTAGGGTGACAAACATCAGAATGAGGCGCAACACCCCACACAAGGCAGGCCAAAAAGCAGCGACTTCAGCCGGAGGTGCAAACGAAGCGGGCTCAGCCTGCGAAGTTTTGAGCCGCAAACTGCCAGTTAACAAGCGACCAGAACGCATCCATGTACTTGGCGCGCAGGTTGCGGTAGTCGATATAATACGCATGCTCCCACAGATCCACGGTCAGCAGCGGGGTCACGCTGGAGTCCGTGAGCGGAGTGGCGGCATTGGAGGTGTTGACGATGGCCAGCGAGCCGTCGGCCTTCTTGACCAGCCACGTCCAGCTCGAGCCGAAATTGCCAATGGCCGACTTGGTGAACTCTGCCTTAAATGCAGCAAAAGAACCCCAAGTGCTGTTGATGGCATCCGCCAGCGCCCCAGAAGGCTCACCGCCCGCCTGAGGGGCCAGACAATGCCAGTAGAAGGTGTGATTCCACACCTGAGCCGCGTTGTTGAAGATGCCACCCGAGGAGGTCTTCACGATCTCTTCCAGGCTCTTGCCTTCAAACGCCGTACCCGGCACAAGGTTATTCAGATTCACCACATAGGTGTTGTGGTGTTTGCCATGATGATACTCGAGGGTCTCGGCAGAGATGTGGGGCTCGAGAGCGTTTTTGGCATAGGGGAGGGAAGGAAGCTCAAAGGCCATGATCATATCTCCATGCGATGATGCAGTTAAAGTGTAGGTGAAGCTCCGAACGAAGCAATACTAATAACCAGATCAGGGCTTGACAAGGGGAAGGTGCAAAATCAGCATTCCATTGACATCCAAAGAGCCCGCGCGTATCCTGACCAAAGCCGGGGGACATCGCGTACCCTTGGCACCGCCTGCTGCCGGTCCTGCCGTCGGCCTCTCATCTGCCAAAGTACGCCAGCGTGAGTGATCTGCTTCATGAATGACAGCCTTTATATGACCTTCATCTCTTGCCTGCCACGAAAGACGGTGGCCCGTGCCATCGGTGGGGTGGCAGAATGGGAGGGCAACAGCGCCTTTTCCCGAGGGCTCGCCCGCTATTTTGCAGGCAAATTCCAGCTCAACATGGACGAAGCCGAGTTTCCCCTCGAGCACTATCCCAACCTGCTGAGCCTGTTTACGCGGCGACTCAAACCCGGCGCTCGACCCATCGATCCCGATCCGGCGGTGGTGGTCAGCCCGGTGGATGGGGTGATGAGCGAACACGGCCCCATCGAAGGCAATACCTGCACCCAAGTCAAAGGCAAAACCTTCACCGTCGATGAGCTGCTCGGCGGCGAAGCTCGAGGGCAGGTGTATCACGGCGGTCATTTTATGACCATTTATCTCAGCCCGCGCCATTATCACCGGATTCATACCCCGGTGGCGGGAGAGATCGTGCGCTATCAGCATCTGCCGGGCCATCTTTTCCCGGTGAATGCCCCCAGCGTGCGTACTGTGGACAAGCTGTTTGCGGTCAACGAACGCCTGACCTCCTTCGTGCGCATGGGAGGCGTGGGAGCGCCCGAAGTGGCGGTCATCAAAGTGGGGGCCATCGGCGTCGGGCGTATTCGTTTGGCCTACGCGGAGCTGGCCACCAATCAGAAGGGTCAGCAGCCTCTGGAAGTGAACCTCGAGCCAAGCCCTCCGATCCAAAAAGGGGGCGAGCTGGGGGTGTTTGAGCTGGGCTCCACCGTGGTGATGCTCTTTCCGCCTGGACTGGTGCAGTTGGCCGATATTCCAGTTGGGCAAGAGGTTAAGCTCGGCCAGCCCATTGCCACCCTCAACACTGCCCTCAACAAGCCTTGAGCTTCGAGCCTGCCGGGGTTAAGTGCCGGGAAGCTCTTCCGTTGGAGGCCCCAACCTCCCTGTCATGAAGGAATTTTAGATATGTCTGAGCACAGCCTCCAGAACCGACTGGCGGGGCGTCTTCGTCAACAGCTTGCAACCTCCTTGGGTGTTCAGGTACTGCTTTTAGATGCCGCCCGGACCACCCTGGCCCGTGTGGCCCTCCAGCTCAGCGGCGAGTCGTTGAGCACCCCTCTTGATGGAACACGGGAGGGGACACAGGATGGAACACGGGAGGGGACACGAGAAGGGGAGCCGCGCTTAGGGTTGGAGACGCCTACCATTTCCCATCCTGCCGCGACGGTGGCCGTACCTTCCAGCTCGAGCCTCTCTTCCGCCGCCCCGGTGGGCTCGGTTGCCGCTGGTGCCGCGCCGGTGGAAGCTGCTTCTTTGTTAGCGCCTCCTTATACAGCAGAAGCGGTGCGCACGGTCATTCAGCTCTTGCGTGATACGGTCTCGGCCCTGGACGACGTGAAGGATTACGATCTGATCAAGGACATCGACGAAGACATGTATCAGCTCTGGAAGGAGCTGGAGCGTAAGATGCAGCGTCATCGTCAGTCCGAAGCCCGCTTTCAGCTCAAAGACATGTTCCGCATCTGAGTGGTCTGCAACGAGCAGCCGCTTACGAGTGGGATCAGAGGTGTGAGATGTCACGGAATTCCACGCGGGGCGGCATCGACACCCCCCCGGCCATTCGAGTTCAAGCCCTCTCCCGACGGTTTGGCACGTTTGAAGCGGTCAAATCCCTCTCCCTCGAAGTGCCGACCGGTGCATTTTATGGCTTCCTGGGCCCCAATGGAGCGGGCAAATCCACCACCCTCAAGATGTTGACCGGACTGTTGGCCCCGAGCAGTGGCCGTCTCGAGATCCTGGGGATGGATGTGGTAGAAAATCCGGTGGAGGTCAAGCGGCGTATCGGGGTGGTGCCGGAAAATCTGGCCCTCTTCGAGCGGCTCACCGGTCCCGAGATGCTCCAGTTTGCCGGGAGAATGCAGGGCCTGCCGCCTGCGCTGGTGGCCTCGCGCGCGCGTGAGCTGCTGGAGCTGATGGAGCTCTCCAGCCATCCCAAGACCCTGGTGGTCGAATATTCCCACGGTATGAAGAAGAAGCTGGCCCTGGCCGCTGCCTTGATCCACTCGCCCCAAGTGCTTTTTCTGGATGAGCCCTTTGAAGGGGTGGATGCGGTGGCGTCTCGCACCTTACGCGATCTGCTCCAGCACGCCACTGAGCGGGGGCTGACCATCTTTCTGACCTCCCATGTGCTTGAGATCGTTGAAAAACTCTGCACCCATGTGGCCATTTTGGCCAAAGGGGAGCTGGTGGTCGAAGGCCCCCTTCAAAGTTTGATTGAGCAGCATGCCGAGCGTGGGATGAGCCTGGAGCAGCTCTTCTTGAGTGTGGTGGGTGCGGATCAGCGACCGACCCAGCAGCTTGAGTGGCTCTATTCGGGGTCGTCTCCATGAACCAGCTCTGGGGCTTGATGGGCCTGAAGTGGAAGCTGGCGCTTCGGCAGGTGCGGGGCGGGCGGGCGTTTTTGGGAGCCCTCCTGCTGAGTTTGGTCGGACTGCTGATCCTGCTGGCCTCCTTCGCGGCCTCCGTGGGCATGTTTGTCTCCCTCTACAGCTTGGCCAGCCATGCCAACGACCGGCTGGGAGGCATGACCGTCCATGCCTTGCTCATGCTGTATTTGGCGGGTTTTTACATGATCTGGCTGATGACCGCGCTGATGCCAACACGCGGAGGCGGCTCCGTCGAGACCCCTTATCTCCTGCACTACCCCATTCCGCTGCGGCGACTTTTTATGCTCGACCTGGTGTCCGAGCTGGCAAAGGGTGTCACCTTACCCTTGTTGCCGCCATTATTGGCGGTGTGTTTGGCCTTGCCAGCGGCGGCGGGGTGTTGGTGGTGGGGCCTGCCTCCTTTTGTGCTCAGCCTGGTGTTGGGCGCGACCTTACTCCGCACCGGTGAGCTGTTGATTGCCCGGGTGAGTCTGCGTGGGCGCTCAAGGGGAGAGCAGCTTGCCGCGTTGGGGGCGGTGATCCTAGTGGCCGTGATCCTGGTGGCCGGCGTGTCGGGTGCGCGTGTGATGTCCTTGCTGGAGCGTTCGCCGAGCTGGCAGGGGGAGCTTTTGCGGCTCTTGCCCTTGAGCATCACCGCGCAGGCATTGCTGGCGGCGCACAAAGGACAGTGGACAGCGTATGTGCAGCAGCTCGCGGGACTGCTGGGCTGGGTGATGTTTGCCCTCACGTTCTGTTATGCCTTGTGGCGGCAGTTGACCCTGGGCGTGTTGAGTGCGGGGCGTTCGACTCAGGTGCTGCGGGCCTATGAGGGCTGGCGTTTGCCGGGGCTCTCGTCGGAGCAGAGTGCGCTGGTGGAGCAGGCCCTACGATATATGATGCGCAACTCTCAAGTGCTGGCATTGTTTGTGCTGGGCCTGACGGTGTTGATCTTTAAAGTGGTGGGTCAGCTTCCCCAGGGAGGTAAAAAGGGCGACGAGAGCAGTGCCATCTCGGTTCTGGTGACCTCGGGTGTTTTTGAGGGGTTGGATGTGGCCTTGATGGTGAGTTATACGGTGTTATTTTATTTTGCGCTGTACAACAATCTTTTTGGGCTGGATGGGCATGGGTTTAAGGCCCTGATGCTGAGCCCGGTGCGGCGGCTTGATGTCCTGTTAAGTCGGAATTTGGCGTTGGCGGTGTTGGTTTTTCTTCAGGGGAGCCTGCTGTTGGGGGTGACGCAGCTTCTGTTTGGAGACGTGACCCTGCTGGACGTGGGGGTGATGTACCTGGGCTTGACCTGTCTGGTGGCGATGCTGGGAGGGGTGGGAAACTTCGTGTCCATCTACTTTCCACGTCGGAGCGTGTTTGGTAGCAAACTCACCACCAGTCCCTGGGGAGTGCTGTTTTTGCTGATCGAAGCGCCGGTGTGTTTGGCACCGCTGGGGGTGGCCTTTGGTGTCTCGGCAGGCTTGGGGCAAACGTGGCTCCTGCTGCCGATTCTGTTTGTCTGTGCGCTGCTCTATCTTGGCTGTTATGCGTTTTTGCTCCTGCCGCTGGGTGCTGAAGCCCTGGAGCGTCGAGAACAAGCCTTACTCAACACACTGGCGGGAGGTGACGAATGAGTGTTCAGCGCATGGCGTGGGTGTATGCCACAACGGGTATGTACCAGCTCATGCGTGTACGTGTGCGAGTGTTAACAACCGAGCTTCGCTCCCTGCCTTATCTGCTGCTGATGGCCTTCTATTTTTTCCTGCCTCAGCCGCTTCATGCTCAGCCTGCCGATCCGACCCATTCCTCATTTCACCACGAAGCCCTGGTGGTCGATCTGCACGTCGATCCGCTGCTCTGGAACGAAGCCTTGTGGCAGGAGCGAAAAGTGCGGCGTCGAGCAGGCATGGTCGATGAGCCCAAGATGCGGCGGGGTGGCCTGGATGTGGCGGTGCTGGGGTTGGTGAGCCAGGGCCTGCCCTTGATTGGTGGTTGGAAGCCCTTTACGTGGTGGAGGGGATATCCGGCGGTGGCGCGTCGTTCTCCTTGGGCCTCGCTCGAATATCAGGTGGAGCAGGTGAAGACCTGGGTCCACCATCCGGGAGCGAAGGTGCAGCTTGTGTACTCAGCGGCGGAGCTGGACCAAGCCCGTGCGCGAGGGCAGGCGGCGCTGATGTTGGGGGTGGAGGGCTTACGCGGACTGGAAGGACGGCTCGAGCGCATTCAGCAGCTCAAGCAGTGGGGGGTATTGTACGCCGGACTGGTGCATCTGAGCGCCAACCGCTTGGGCGGGAGCTCCTTTCCTTTGGCGGGAACGGGTGGGCTGACCCCGTGGGGAAAGCAGGTCATTCAGGCGCTGGAAGCCGAAGGCATCTGGATTGATCTGGCCCATCTGAGCCGTCAGGCGTTTTGGGAGACCCTGGCCCTCAGCCGTGGGCCGGTGATCTGCTCCCATACCGGTGTGGCAGGTGTGACCCCTCACTGGCGGAACCTGGACGATCTTCAGCTTCGAGCGATTGCCGAGCGGGGAGGGCTGGTGGGCATCCTCGCGGCCCCTCAATATCTGGGAGGGCGAGGGCTGGAGCGGGTGGTGGCGCACATGTTGCACGCCGTTCGGGTGATGGGGGCGGAGCATGTGGCCCTGGGCTCCGACCTAGATGGTTTTGTGGTGGCCCCGCGAGAGCTTCCCGACATCTCCCAGCTCCCCCGTCTGACCCAGGCACTGCTGGAGGCGGGGCTGACACCAGCGCAAGTGAAGGGCATCCTGGGCGGGAATTTTGAGCGGCTTTTGCGTCAGACGCGGCCCTAAATCCGGCCATGCTTGAATCTAATGACCGCTCAGTCATAAATGTAGAAACGCTTGTTATGACGAAAGATTTTGGGTGGATCTTTTGGGGCGCGATGCTAACGTGAGACGTGGTGCTGCGACAAAATGACGCAGGCATATCCGTGGATGTTGGATGTGCGTTTCATGAAACCCGTCGAGCGGCTTTTACACAGGAGTACCCATGCGCCCGCAAAAGATGGCTCCATCCCATATTTTGATTGTAGGCATGATGTTGGTCGGTCTCAGCGCTTGTTCTGGTAGCGGCGGAGACGACGACGACGACAGTGCCAGCCCAACCCTCGCCCCTACCGCGACCCCCATGCCCGCTGTGACGTGGTATGGGGACGTCAAGCCACTGGTAGATCGTGTGTGTGCCAACTGCCATGTCGAAGGGGGTGTTGGTCCGACCGTGTTCACCGAGTACGAGACCGCCAGCGCTCGAGCCGCCACGCTTGCGGCGTATGTGACATCGGGTTATATGCCACCAAAATCCGCCGATCCGGACTGTCGCGACTATCAATACGCGGAGCGTCACACCTTAAGCGCCGAAGAGAAGGCCCTCTTTCAGCAGTGGGCGGACTTGGGCGCACCGAAGGGAGATCCGGCCACCAGCCCGGTGGCGGAGCCGTTTGAGCCAGGTCTCCCCAACGCCAACTTGGTGGTGACCTTGCCCCGTAAACATTCTCCGACCTTTGATGAGAGTGGCAACGAATACTATTGTTATGTGGTGGAGCAAGGCCGCGAGCAGACCGTCTTTTTGGATGGGTTTGACACACTGGTTGATCGGCCCGAGATTGTGCATCATATCGTGTTGTACAAGGGTGGTTGGGGCGATGAGACGCCCCCCGAAAACGCTCTGACCGACGGCTGGGAATGCATGAACGGCTCGATTGGAGACTGGACCATGATTGCGGCCTGGGCTCCCGGAGGGGGCGCACACACCTTGCCTGATGGATATGGCATCCGCTTAGAGCCCAACGAAATGCTGGCCATTCAGATGCACTACTTTAAGTCCTCTGAAAATGCCGCCATGCTGACCGATCAGTCTGGATATCAGCTCCGCACCCGCACCAGCGTTGACAAGGAAGCATATTATCTGGCCTTCGGAGGCGCTGACTTTTTGATCCCCGCTGGAGATGACAACTATGCTTACGACACCACTTTCGTGATGCCCCCTGGATATGGCAACTTGAAGATCTTTGGCATCTTTCCTCATATGCATGTGCTGGGCAAACGATTCGATTACAAAGTCTCGCGCGGACGGGATGAGGCTGCCTGTATTCTCTCGGGGGAGTATGACTTTCACAATCAGCTTACGTACATGTTGCGGGAGCCCTACGAAGTCAAGCCGGGAGACACCGTGACCTTCACCTGTACGTGGGATAACTCTGCTGGAAATCCCAGTCAACAGTTCTCTCCACCGGTAGACATTGTGTATGGTGAGCGCACACAAGACGAGATGTGTTTTGGGTTTACCATTGCCTCACTGGAATGATCCCATGCTCTTGCTCTCCTTCAAATAAATGCCTGTCTTTTGATAGCATTCCCCCCGCGTTTGCGTTCAACCTGCCAGCCCGTTCAACCTGCTCATCCTGATTCCATCGAGCGATTTCCCATAAAAGTCATGATACTTTCTGTCAGGTCGGAATTTCAATCTTTATCGAATATTAGAATGCGTCAGGCGTGCCGCTCGGCTAAGATGATGGTAAAGATGGCACCAATCTCAATGGGAGGTACTTATGACCGTGATTCAGAACTTCTATCCAGGAATGCGGCTGCTGAAGGCTTCCGCCATGTTGGCCCTCGCACCGGCTCTCACGCTGATTTCTGGCTGTCAGGCGCCATCGTCTGAGGATGTACTGGAGCAGATTCAGGCAGAATCCGCAGCGTTTGAGCAAGCCACACGCGCCGCCGCCGGTGACGATGAAGCCCTTCGACGCTTGAGCGAACAACAGGTGCAGCGGATTCAGGCGCTGGTCTCTCCCCTGAAGGTGGAGCTCTTGGAGCTGAAAGGGGCAGAGCTCCCCCGCATGTGGGTGGCCGAGCGCGCCCGCGTGGAGCTGCCCTCTCGTCTGGATGGTCGCCCTTACTCCCTCACCGTGGGCCCCGAAGTTGTTCAGCTTGACCTGCTGGAGCTGAATGTAGACTCCACCGACTGCTTGCGAGAGCCCGCCATTGTGGTGCCCCTCGATCCCGAGACCTCGGTGATCTACAACGTGGGGACTTTAACCGCCACCTGTACCGACGCCAAAGGTGTAAAGACCGCTCGGGGTGTCTCGTATGTGAAGACTGGATTTTCCGGACAAAGCCAAGCGGGTGCTCCCGCTGCTTCCGGCTCTGACGGTGTGCCCGTGGGCGTTAAGCCTGCTGATCCCGCCTCCGGCGCAAGCTGTGGAGACCCCGGTGTGCCAGGATCTCACGCCAGCCTTCAGCCCGGCGCTGAAAACTCGGGTGCCAACGGAAACGGCGGACGCTCGGGCGGAAAAGGGGGCGACGTTGCCTTGACGGTCTTTAAGCTCACGGTCGCAACCAACACCGCTGTTGAGTTTGTCGCCGCTGGTGGTGCCGGTGGAACTGGTCAAGACGGTGGAAAAGGGGGGAATGGGGGCCTCGGTCAAGCCGGTGGTGACGGCTCCGATGGCCGTGAAGCCTGCTGTTATGGCACCTGCGACGCCACGGGCTGCAACCTCGAGACCATCAAACCCGCCGGAAAAGGTGGCATCGGTGGAGACGGTGGTGCTGGTGGGTTAGGGGGCAACGGTGGTGACGGTGGCACCGGCGGCGACGGTGGCCGAGGTGGCACGGTTCTGGCCCTGGTCGAAGTGGCCTCTGCGCCACTGGTGACCGTGACCTCCGTTCAAGGTGGCGCGGGGAGCACAGGGGGCCGAGGGGGGGGCGCAGGCATTGGAGGGGCCGGTGGAGGCGGTGGTGACGGTGGTAATACCGGCATTAGCTGTCAATTCCAGGCCGGAGCTCCTGCTGCCGATGGTATTCCGGGTGCGGGAGGTGCTTCGGGCTCCAGTGGTGCTTCCGGTTCGGTCGGGCGAGCGGGAGGAGATGGCCTCGGTCGTGTTTTGCCGCTCACCTCGGGCGCGCTGAACTGAGCTTGGCCTTTTCTCACTTCGCCTGTCCTGCCTGCGCGTGTGTGCCCGCGTGTCTCCTGCCTTCACTTCCCACTTGTCATCCGCGCTTCCCTGGTTAAAACTGCCTCTGCGTCTATTCCATTCGGCGGAGGTCTGTTTGTGTCCTCGTCCGTCTCAATTTGGGCAACGAGCCTGCTCTGGAGGGCGGCGTCTCTCGGCGTGGCGGCTTATGAGCCTGCTGTGGCTGCTGGTGGCCTGCCGAACCCCTCGACCGGATCCGCTGGAGCAGTCCCTCGAGGAGTCCTTTGCCATTCCGTCCGGGCTGATGTCCGAGCAGCTTGCCGACAGTGGCCTGGTCCCTGCGCCGGATGAGCAGGTCTTGCGTTTTCCCGATCCCGAGCCCACCCGCTGGGGACCGATGCCTGAAGCCGAAGAAGCCAGCGGGCGGTTAAAGCCGCTCTTGCCCAGCACGGCACCGCCGGAAGAACCGCTCCCACCGGCCCTTTCTCATGCCGAGCCTCCGCCGCGCCCCTCTCACGAACCAGTCTTGCCGGACAGCCCGAGCACGGCTTCTGATCCAGCCTTGCCGGTTCCCGTAGCGCCTCTCATCGCCGCGCTCTGGCGTACCTATTACGACGAAGGTGCAGCAGCGGCACTCCCTCTCTTTTTGAGCATGTTGAGCATCCATCCCGAGCGTGCCGATCTCCACTTGGGAGTGGGTCTCTGCCTGTTGCAGCGCGACGAGCTGGAAGAAGCGGCCTCGCATTTTGATCGAGCAGCCACGCTGGAGCCCTCGAATCCGACGCATGGCTTTTATCGGGCGGTGGTGGCCTATCAGCAGGCACATTTCCGGGAAGCCCTGGCTCATTTTGAGGCGCTGGACTCCCTGCTGGCGCCGCAGCCGCTGAGCCCCCTTCATCGGGATCAACGCTGGCTGATGGGGCGCTCGTGGCTGGCGCTGGGGAACCGCGAGCGTGCGGAACAAGCCTTTCAAGAAGCCTTTGCGCGAGGGGCTGAGCTTCCCAACTTTCAGCTTCAGCCGCCTGCTTTTCCGCTGGAGTGGACTCGGGACGGGCTCTTGCCGGGCGCTTCGTTTGAGCCGGTGGGGGGGCGTTCAGGGTTGGATCTGGGAGCCGGTCTGCTGCTGGAGACGGGCGGGAGCATCTGGCTGCTGGAGGGTCGTGCGCGCCTGCGTGAGCGTCTGACCTGGAATCCTCCGGGATGGCAGGATCTCGCCCCCACCTGGGATCCCACCGCTCAGCGCCTGGCGTTTCTCTCGAGAGATCAAGAAGGGCGGCATGCCCTGATGATACAAGGGGTGGATGGCCAACGTCAGCGCCTCCTCTCGGAGCCGGTGGCCCCGGTTCGGCCTGCCTTCTCCCGAGACGGGACGTTGTTGGCCTACGTTGCATTTGTGGGAGAGCCTGCCCAGCCGCGTGCGTTTGTGCTGCGTCTGAGCACGGGCGACAAGCTCCCCGTGTCGTGGCCGGAGGGTGCGGTGGCGGAGCTGGCGTTTTCGCCGCTCAATCGCCTGGTGCTCTCGGTGGAAGATCCTCGGGGACTCTATCGGCTGGCGGAGGTGGAGCTGGGCGCTTCGGTGGGCCGCTGGTTGGAGCCCTTTCCGCCTCAGCGCACGGAAAAAAATCCAGACGAAGCGGGTTTCGGTCGGGTGCCGGAGTCGCTCCAGAGTGTGCGGTTGCCGACCAAACGTCCGAGTGCGCCGCCGAAGCGGGTGCGGGAGCCCTGGGACAGCCGTCCGTCGGTGCTGGAGCCGCCGCCGCCGCCGGGAGAGGCTCGCTCCTTGGAATCTCAAGCGCAAGAGAAGCGGGCCATGAGCTTGGAGGAGCGCAAAAAGCTGGTGGCTCAGCTCATGGTGGAGCAGAACTTGGCCCCGCGTCCGGTCTTACGGGTGGGCACGGGAGGGTCAGCGCCAGCGGGTGGAGCAGCGGGAAAATCCGGTGTGAGTGCGCCGAGCGCTTCTTCTTCAGCGGGGGCTGCTTCCATCACACCTGGGAGCCATTCTCCGGCCACACTGGAGACCAATGAAGCGCCCATCCGCACGGGAGATGCACGAGCGCCTGCGTTTTCGGCTCGTCCAGAGAGCACGCGCCTGGTCTTTGTCCGACAAGAAGGGGGACGACGGGTGATCTATCAGCGGGATGAGGCGTTACGTCAGGAGCAGCGCCTAAGTCCGGTTGGGCTGGACTGTTTTGCCCCCACTGTCAAACCCGATGACTTGGAAGTGGCTTTTGTCTGTCGGGGCAATGTCCCGGGACCAGAAGGGCAGGGGGGAGCGCAGGGGGGAGGGCAGGGAGGATTGTACGTGCGACGGCGTCTGAGCGCCGAGCTTGAGCGGGTGGTGGCAGAGCCGTTGCCGTTGCAGGGTCTGTGGTGGAGAGAGGGGCGCTGAATACCGCACTGAATACCGCGCTGAATACCGCGCTGGATACCGCACTGAATGATCGGCAGGGTGCTGGAGGCGTCTCGGCTCAGGTGAGGGTCTTCTCGGAAGAGGACACATGTCCTTTGGCGTTGAGAGCGGCGGGCAATTTTTTATAGATGCCACCAAAGCCGCCGTTGGACATGATCAAGATGACATCTCCAGCCACTGCTTCCTCGGCGAGCACGGAGACGATGGTCTCAACATCCGGGAGGGTGCGGGCGTCCACACTCAAACCGAGCAGATCCCGAACCAGCTCGGCGGGAGAGAACCGTTCTTCTTCGCCGAGGGCTCCTGAGTTGTAGACATCGGCGATCAACACCTTGTCGGCCCCGGTGAACGCGCCCACATACTTGTCCTGAAAGACCTTACGCCGGGAGGTATTAGAGCGGGGCTCGAAGATCGCCCACAGTCTGCGGCCCACAAAACGCGACCGAATGGCGTCAATGGTGACCTGCACAGCGGTAGGATGATGAGCAAAATCGTCGATGAGGGTGATGCCGCCGAGGTCTGCGAAGATCTCTTGGCGACGCCGCACCCCTTTGAAGGACTCCACCCCTTTGCGGATCTGCTCCATCGAGAAGCCCAGGTTCATGAGCAGGACGGAGACCGCGATCAGGTTGAGCAGGTTGTGTTTTCCAGTGAGTGGGCTGAAAAAATTGGCGACCGGTGAGCCGCTGCGAGTAATGACGAAGCGCATGCCTTTGCTGTTGGTCTCTTCGATGTAGCCGGAATAGAGGCCATCCCCTTTGAGACCGTAGGTGAGCACCTTACATTTCGCGCCGGACAAGATGCTGCGGACATGCTCGTAGTCGGTGCAGGCGATGAGCTGACCTTCTTCTGGAATCAGCTCGACGAAGCCCTTAAAGGCAGATTTTACGTGATCGATGTCGCGGTAGATGTCGGCGTGGTCGAACTCCACCGAGGTGAGGATCGCACTCTTGGGGCGATAGTGCATGAACTTGGGGCCTTTGTCGAAGTAGGCCGTATCATACTCATCACCTTCGACCACAAAATAGCCCGGAGAGCCAACGTGACAGTTGCGGTTGAAGTTGCGCAGCTCGCCGCCGATCAAAAAGCCCGGATCCACGCCGAGCTGATGCAGACACCAAGCCAGCAGCGACGAGGTGGTGGTTTTGCCGTGGGTGCCCGCCACGACCAGCGAGTGGTTGGACTTGAGAAACAGCTCCGAGAGGGCGGCAGGCATGGAGACATACGGGATGCCACGCTCGACCACCGCCAGCGCTTCGGGGTTATCGCGGCGGATCACGTTGCCCACCACCACCAGATCAGGCCGTTTTTCAAGGTTTGAGGCGGCATAACCGTTGAAGATCTGAATGCCGAGCTGCTCAAGCTGCGTGCTCATGGGCGGATAAGGATTGGCGTCTGATCCGGTCACGCTGAAACCCTGGGCGTGCAACATGGTGGCAAACGCGCCCATCGCGGTTCCACAGATGCCCATAATATGAACGTGGCGCACCACACTAAGATCGATCACGAGACGTCCTCCACGGGATACTCGTCTGACGCCGGTGTGAAGTCAAACGAGAAGTCGTCCATTTCTTGAATCCTCTCGAGGGTGGCTTCAAGCCGTTCTTGCCGCACACCTTGGAGTGAGAGGAGGATTTCAGGGCGGTTGACCAGGGTTGTCACCAGGGCTTCCCGCGCAATGTTGTGCAGCATCACATCGGTTTTGGCGCGCACGGTGGCTATACGAGGATGTCCGGTCAATGCGCTGCCTTCGCCAAAATACTGGCCCACTTCGAGCTGCGCCAGTGGGATCTCTTGACCGTCGAGGTTGTGGGTCAAGACCTCCACCGTGCCGCTGGCAATGATGGAGAGGTACGCGCTGGTATCCCCTTCGTAGATGATGATATCACCTTGTGCGTAGGGGATATCGCGCTCCATCTGCTCGGCCAGCCGTCGCCGCTCGGTGGGCTGGAGCGCCGGAAAGACTTGGGCCAGCAGGGTATCCAGTCGTCGTCGCCGATAGAAGGCCGACATAACATCCCGCACGCTCGGATAACGCGCGATGAGCGCCGCCAGCGTCTCGCGGTTAAGCTCCAGCAATGAGACATCCGTCATGGCGCGCACAGAGGCATGACGCACCCGCTCGCCACTCAGCAGGCCCCACTCCCCGAAAAAGTCACCGGGTCCGAGCCGGGCAATGTCGCGCTCCGTACCATCTTCGCGTGCGTGCGAGACCTGCACAAAACCATGCGTGATGATAAACAAGCTTGAGCTGGGATCGCCCTGTCGAAACACCGGGGTGCTGGGGCTGAGCTGATGGGCCACCAGGCGTTGCATCAGCACCTCGAGGGCCTCCCGTGGGAGATCCTGAAAGAGCTGAATCTCCAGCGAGTGCTCCATCTCAGACGGTTGTTCGGTCTTACGTGTGGTATACGCATGTACCAGTTGACGCCGGAACTCCCGCTGCTCATCCTCTCTCACACGCTGAGGGGCATGCTCAAGGGACATCATCAGCTTGTAAAGTGCAGTGGCAAAGGCGAGCTGGCCCGTGGCCGCATATCGCAATGCACTGCTGGCATAACTTTCCCAAGCTTCGGATTCAAGACCTTGGGCCCGGTATACCTCTGCAAGCCGAACCCCAAGCACAATTTCTTCGGGGAATGCCGTCTGAGCTTGCCTTAGTAAAGCTCCGGCAGCTTCCAACTCTCCACGATTCAGCTCCACTTCCACACGTTCCATCACATCACGCACCGACGTATC
The DNA here is from genome assembly GCA_046075485.1 of Myxococcota bacterium. GTDB lineage: Bacteria > Myxococcota_A > UBA796 > JAJRTE01 > JBJTQF01 > JBJTQF01. The sequence continues at coordinate 79,806 of JBJTQF010000338.1, forward strand.
CATGATCATGCTCCGCTACAGGCTCTGAAGGTGGCCACATGTTAGACAAACGGCAACAGATTGTAAAGTCTCATCCGAGGGGTCGCGTGGGCTCTCCCTGACGTCTGAGACGGTAAAGGGTGGTGAGGATCTTGTGACCGGCGAGGGCGGTTCCACGCAACGTCCCGCTGATCTTAGAGACCCCAACCCGCTTTCGATATGAAACCGGCACCTCGACAATGCGCAACCCTTTTTGAATGGCACGGATCTGCATCTCTACATTCCATCCAAAATCGGGATCTTGGAGCTGAAGCGCGACGAGCTCCTCAAAACGAATGGCGCGAAAGGGTCCGAGATCCGTGAAGTGCTGTCCATAATAATGGGCCATCAGCCGTGTGGCCAGCCAGTTGCCAAAACGTTGCTGAGGCAGGAGCGCACCCTGCTCGAGCTGACCCAGAGTGCGAGAGCCAATCACCAAGTCCGCCTGCGCTTGCCGGATGGGTGTCAAGAGCCGCTCCAGCTCCGTCGGATCGTCGCTGAAGTCCGCATCAAGCACCACCACCACATCAGGCGGAGACATCGCCAAACACCGAATACCGGCCTGAACGGCGGAACCGTAACCTCGTCGAGGCTCCGAGATCACGGTGGCTCCCCCTTCTGCTGCAACCAGGGCCGTCCTGTCGGTGGAGCCATTGTCAACCACCACCACCTGCATCACCGGCGGCAGCGCCTGAAGCACCAGCGGCAGGCTCTTCTCTTCATTCAGCGCAGGAATGATCACACCCACTTTCATAAGACTTTGTGACCTCACATCAAGGCTTTAAATCGATGCATGTGCCCCCTGAGACGGAATGGGTCACCAATGCTTGACACCCTGAGACACCCGCGTTATGGTCACGCCTGCGTCTGTTGGCGAGCCTTCGACCTGTAGACCCAGCTCAGAGCTTCAATCGCGCCCCCGCTCTATTCTTTCGGAGTCTTACGCACTATGGCTGACCATATTTTGGATGTCATCGGATTGATGGATCCGAATCGTTATGCACTTAAAGAGACGCTTGAGAAGCTCTTTGCGTTTCTGGACCTCGAGATTCGGCTGGATGGCAAACTTCATCGTGTCTCCACCCGCCGTCTGAAGAGCCGTCCGTATGATACCCTACGTGCCGAGGTGCCGTATCGTGCCATATTGAATCGAGGCGCGCACTGGAATCCGCACCACAACAGCTATCTCACGATTGTGGCACCGGAAACATACCTGCTCAACGACATGCTCAGCTTTTTTGCGGTGGACAAAAACACCAGCTACGGCCACATGGCCCGCTTGGGACTTCAGATTCCCCCCACCGTGGCCATCCCGCAATACGATTACACCGAGCTCAAGAATGATCCGCGCGTCAACCATGCGCTGATGTTTGAAGATTTTGAGCTGTTTGACCTCAAAGAGTGTGGCGAAGAAGTGGGGTATCCCGCATTTCTGAAGCCGCAGTCAGGTGGAGGCTGGGTCGGGGTCGAAAAGGTCAACAACTACGCGGAGCTGCTCGAAGCCTACCGACGCTCCGGCGACCGTCCCATGAACTTGCAGCGTGAAGTGCCTTATCGGGAGTTTGTGCGAGCCGTCGGTGTCGGACCTCAAGTGCTCTGCATGCACTATAACCCCACGGCGGAGCTGAGCCACGACCGTTATATGCGCAGCTCCACCCGCGCGGTGGACTTTTTCTTTATTTCCCCGGAAGAGCGAGAAGAGGTTTCCCGCATCACCCGGGTGATCAACGCCTTTTATAACTGGGATCATAACTCCTGCGAGGCCCTCATTGATCCTTCGGGTGTGATCTCGCCCATTGATTTTGCCAATGCGTACCCCGACAGCTCGCCGATCAGCCTTCACTTCTATTTCCCGGAGCTGGTCAAAGCGATGGCCCGCTGGCTGACCTTCGTGGCCGTGACCGGACGTAAGAAGCCGGTCTTCATGGCCGAGTGGCCGCAGTTTTTGGAGATCGCCCGCGAAGCCGATGCCACCCACATGTCGTATCAGGAGCGACTCGAGCGGCTCCACGCGGTCGCCATGAAACACTTCGCTCAAGACGAGTTTGAGTCCTTCTGCGCCACCTGCCTGCCTGACTTTGACGCCCAGTGTTACGACTTTTTTGGCAGTGATACCTTCTCCAACATCCTGGAGCAAGAAGTGGCCCACTATTTTAAGGTGGCCTCCGAGCGAAAAGGCCGCTATGAGCACTATCTGGGCATCCACAACTTCTGGATGCATTGTGAACTTCAGCGCATCAAACAGCAGTCTCGGCTGAGCTGATCCCCTCAGAAGTCCCACCTGCTTGTCCCACAAGTGCTCGGGCGCTCACACCTTCTCCAGCAGCGCAAGACGTCAAACGTTGACAAGGGGTTGTCTCAGAAGATTCCCCTCCAGTGCCGGGGCCCACATCAGGCCAACCGAGAGGACACAAGCCTACTTTCTGAGCCATCCCCTGACGATCCCGGGAATTTGCTGAACGGGTAGTCGTTGAACTCTGTGCGCGCCGTGTCTATACTGTTGCACCTACCGCTTTGCTCGCATTTTAGAAGGAATGTTTATGTCTGATCAACGACCCCCTCGCGCCTCTCTTGCTGGAGCTGGGCCATCCCGTATGACGTCTCTGGTCTGGGCCCTTCCCCTGCTGCTCAGCGTCTCCTTGTTCGGAGCCTCCTTGTTCGGAGCCTCCTTGTTATGGGCCGGTGCTGCCGGACCTGACGCGGTGCCGCCCGTTCCAAAAGGTGATCTCCAGCTCAACAAAGACAAACCCTTTCGAGCCGCCGCTGCCGCGCCCTCCAGCGTCGTCCCCGGTGCGAGCCTTCAGCTTCGTTATACGGTTCATGTACTCGACGCGAACCATTATCTCTACAAAGAGATGATGAAGGTGGCTTTTAAGCCCGTGGACGGCGTGACCTTTGGGCCCGTTCAGTTCTCGCGTGCGCCTGAGACCAAATACGATCAGTTTGAAGAGCGAGATCGGGAGATCTACAAAGCCACCGTGACGATGTACGTCGATGCCAAGCTGGCCGCCGATGCCAAGCTGGGGCCTCGCACCATCGAAGCCACCGTGCATTACCAGGGCTGTAACCCGACCGTCTGTTTTATGCCCACCAAGGAGAGCTTCAGCCATTCCCTTCAAGTGAGCAGCAAGCAGGCAGACGTGGGAGCACCCGCCTCCGGGGATGGGCAAGCCAGCGCAGGAGGTGAGGCCGCCGATGCAGGCGGTGCCGATCCCGTTGAAGGAGAGCCCGGCTCACCAGCAAAATCCGATGCTGCCGGTGCTGTTCAAGGGGCTGCCAACACCGGAGCCGCTCCCCCTGAAGCCAGCGCCGCCAGCCCAGCCCTTGCCGCGACTGCTCCCGCCCTTGCCGCGACTGCTCCAGCCCTTGCCGCAGCTCCCGCTCAAACCGCCAGCAGTGGATTTTTGACCTTTGATCCCAGTAAGGGCCTCTTCTGGATGTTTGTGGTGGCTTTTTTGGGGGGCGTGGTGGCCAGCTTGACCCCCTGTGTGTATCCGATCATCCCGATCACCTTGAGCGTGTTGGGTGCGCGTAACAGTGCCTCGAAGCTCCACGGTTTTTCTCTGGCCCTGGTCTACGTGCTCGGATTGAGTGTCACCTACACCGTTCTGGGGGTGGTGGCTGCCACCACGGGCGCACTTTTTGGCTCTTTGATGCAGAATAACTGGGTCTTGGGTAGCATCTCCGTGCTTTTTATCGCGATGGGCTTCTCCATGATGGGGCTCTTCGACGTGACCTTGCCCAGTGACCTGACCAATCGGCTCTCGCAGGTGCGGGGGCGCGGATATCCGGGGGCGTTCGTGACCGGCGCGATTGCCGGAATGGTGGCCTCTCCCTGCATTGGACCGCTGATCGTGAGCCTGCTGACCTATATCGCTCAGACTGGAAATGTGGTGCTGGGCGCTGCCTTGATGTTTACCTTCGCCTTTGGAATGGGCCAGCTCTTTTTATTGCTGGGGACTTTTGCGGTCTCCATGCCCCGCTCGGGCGCTTGGATGGACACCGTGAAGGGGGTGCTCTCGCTGATGCTCTTCGGGGTCGGACTGTATTATCTGAGCTTTGTGATCCCCGCTGGATATTACGAGCTGTTGCTGGGCGCTGCGGCGATCTGTGGTGGCACCTTTGTGGGTGCCTTTGATCCGATCTCAGAGGAATCCACCCAGGGCGGGCGCTTCAACAAAGGAGTTGGCATCTTAATGGTGGTGGTGGGCATCTACAGCGTGCTCGGTGGACTGGTGGGCACCGGTCTCATCGCCCCCCAGATGTCGATGGCCCTTCAGCGACCTGCGGTCAGCACTGTGCAGAATGCGACCGCTTCCGCCTCCATCTCCTGGTCCACGGACTATGAGGCCAAGCTGGCACAGGCCCGTGCAGAGAATCGCCCCGTGTTGATCGACTTTACGGCGGAGTGGTGTGCGGCCTGCAAGGAGCTGGAGCACGATACCTTCACCGATGCCCGTGTGATTCGTGCAGCACAAGATTTTATCACCATCCGGGTGGACGGCACCGACGAGACCCCTCTCTTCACCGGCCTGAAGGAAAAATATGGCATCCTCGGCCTGCCCTACGTGGTCTTTATTGACCCCAACGGTGAGAAGCTGGAGCCCTTGACCGTCACCGGCTTTGTCAAACCCGATGAGTTCTTGCGCCGCATGTGTCAAGTTCAGTCCCCCAACTCGCGGAGCCTTCAGGATGTCTGCCGAAGTTAGTTTTTTTTATGATCGTTTAAGCCGATACTTAATAGACGGTGTTCCTGTGCGCGTGCTCGAAGCCGAAGTGCGAGATACCGCCTTTGAGTCGGTGGCCCGTATCAGCCCCTCGCCCGCTGTTGCGCATGTGATGGCCCAAGTCTTGGCCGGAACCGCGCTGCTGGCGGGGCATATCAAAGGTGAGGAGCGCCTGACCTTACATCTGGTGGGAAACGGACTGCTCGGCATGATCGTCTCCGATTGTACGGCGGACGGTGATTTGCGGGTCCGTGTTCAATATCCCTCCACCTCCGGGGCGGGCAGCCAGCTTGATGAGCGCATGCGTCGAAGTCTTGGCCAGGGCACCCTCCAGGTGATCAAGAGCTTGCCCACCCGGGAGCTCTATCGGGGGAGCATCCCCTATGATCGCCCCTCACCCTCGGAGCTGGTGGAAGCGTATCTGGAGACATCCGAGCAGGTGTCGTCATGGGTGGTGATCGCCAGTAGCCTCGAGCAGGAGCGCATCGTACAAGCACGGGGCCTGCTGATCCAAGCCCTGGGGGGCGGAGATCGAGAGCAGTTTGAAGCCCTCAAGAAGGGCTGGGATCGGGCGTCCATTTCCGCTGCACTGGGTGCTGGACAGACTGTCCAGCAGATACTCGAAGGTCTGTTCGTCGATCATGCGGTCAAAGAGGTGGAGACCTTACCCCTCCGCTTTAAGTGCCGATGCTCTGAAGAGCGGGTGCTCAGCATGTTGCTCTCGATGGGCCGCGACGAGCTGCAAGACATGCTCAGCCAAGACGGAAAGGCCGACATCACCTGTGATTTTTGTTATGCGCAGTATCATGTAAGCGGAGAGCAGCTTGCTGCATTGATCCGATTAACGGAACATTCGGATTCATAAGCACCGGCCAAGTGCTTCTCACGGCGCCGAGGGTGCGGACAGAGGTTGAGAAGCCATGAGCGAGCGTCAGCACTGCGAGAGCGGATCTACACCTGCGCCGGAGGCGGAAGAAGCGCTCCACACCCGTGATGAATTTGCCACACAGACACCGGCGAGACCGGTTGAATCGGCTGTGTCTCCTGCTCCTGCCACACCCACATCGGTCCACCCGGCTGCTTCTGCATCCTCAGCTCTGCCTTTGGCCCCGAGCGGCATCAGGGCTATACTTCGACCTTATTTTCCCACCCACCTCTTGGCTTGGGCGGAGCGCCTGGGGCAGCTTCCTGGGGAACCGCAGACCCTCCTCTTGGACGGCACCCTCCTGTTGGCCGACCTTTCTGGTTTTACTCAGCTCACCGAGCAGCTCCAAGAAAAAGGCAGAGCCGGAGCGGAGGAGCTCACCGAGATCATCAACCGGGTGCTGGCCCCGATGGTGCAAGACGTGGTGGCCCGAGCAGGCTCCATTCTCCAGTTTGGAGGGGATGCCGTCTTTGTCTTGTTTGAAGGAGAGGACCATGTCACTCGAGCACTGGCGGGGGCCTGTCGCTTGATGGCCTTGCTGGACGAGCACGGGAAACTCTCCACCTCGATGGGCCAGATCACCTTGAGCATGAAGGTGATGATCAGCAGTGGGGCGCTGGTCTCCTATCTTGTGCCGACGGAATCTCAGCTTCTCTATCTGCTGAGTGGGTCGGCTTGTGAGCGGCTAGAGCAGATCTCCCGGGTGATTCAGCGGGGTGAGGTGCTGCTCGATCCGGTTACAGCAGCGCTGGCGGGTCTACCGGCTGGGCAGGACACACGCGGGACATGCCTGTCATGGCTTGCCAGCCACCCCCTGCCCTCCGCAGTGGAGACGCCTCCCCTCCATCCCGATGCTTTTCCGGTATGGGTGGAGCAGTTATTACCTCCCGCGCTGCGTCCTCTGCTTGTCCAGGGAGCGCTTGAGGGTGAGCTGCGCACGGTGGCCATCCTGTTTCTCAAGTTCCAGCTTCCTGGCATGGTGGAGGGGACAGATGCCGCCTTGGAGCTCCTGACCCCGTTTCTCAACCGGGTGAATCGTGTGCTGGAGGCTTATGATGGCTCCATCCTGAAGACCGCGATGACACCGCTGAGTGATGCCCTGCTGATGACGGTGGGGTTGCCAGATTCCTATGAGGATTGTGCATTACGGGCGCTGCTGGTGGCAATTAACCTGCGAGACCGGATTCAGGAGGAACATCCGGGGCTGCGTGTCAAGCTGAGTGTGCATGTCGGGGTGGTGGTGGTAACTCAGGTGGGGAGCTCCCTGCGCCGTACCTACGACATCATGGGGGATGCGGTGAACCTCACCGCTCGTTTGCTGGAGCGGGCCGCTTGGGGCGAGATCTGGACCACCGACGCCGTGGCTCAAAAGTGTGAAGAGTCGGTCAAGCTGGAGTCTTTGGGACCGGTTCAGGTGCGCGGGCGTGAAGCCTCCGTCATCTTATATAAGGTGCTGGAGCAGCGGGTGGCCCCCGGCCTGGATGCGCGTCGTAAGATCCCTCTATTTGTGGGTCGAGAAGCGGAGCTGGCGGCCATTTGGGGTCAGCTTGGACATCTTCGTTCGGGAACAGGCGCGGTTGTGGGCATTCGAGCGGAGGCGGGGGTGGGCAAGTCTCGCCTCTGGTTTGAGCTGCGGAAGCTGCTGGATGCCCGGGGCATTCGTTACCATTTTGGGGTCTGTCCTTCTTACGGCCTTACCCATCCGTATGCCGTTTTTGCAGATTTCCTGCGACGACTTCTTCAGCTCGGTGAAAAAGCCTCTCCTTCGTTGGTGCTTGAGAAGCTGGGCATGCTGCGGAACTACGGTCTGACGGAGGCGGACCTTCTCCCGCTGGCTTATATGCTCGGCGTGCAGCGTCCAAAGCAGTACTCGAGAGGAATGGAGCTGAAGCTCGAGCACTTTCAGGCGATTCGTCACCTTTTTCGAGGGCTTGCGTCTAGTGGTCCGGTGGTGCTGGCGTTGGAGGATCTGCACTGGGCCGATCCCTCGTCGGCGGAGCTGGTGGGCCAGCTCTGCGATGATGTCTTGACGAAGCCGATCTTGCTGGTGCTCTTCTATCGTCCCACCTTTACGTCCCCGCTGCCCGAGCACGTCCATGAGATCTTCTTGCGTCCGCTCTCGCCGGATGCCGGTGCGCGCCTTCTCGACGCTCTCTTGGGAGGCAAGAGCTGCCCTCGTGCGGTCTCTCGGCGCTTGGTGGAGCAGTCGGCGGGTGTTCCATTTTTCTTGGAAGAGCTGGTGCGTGCGGGCATCGAGCAAGGATGGTTACGGGCCGAGGAGCACGGCTGGGTGCTGGCCCCTGGAGAGTCGGTCGAGACGCTTCCCTTGCCGGATCAGGTGGATGCGCTGCTGGCGGCGCGCATTCATCGCCTGCCGCCGGAGGCCAAGCGGGTGGCTCAGCGTGCGGCGGCCATTGGTCGTTCGTTTTCGTACCAGCTCTTGGAGCATGTGTGTGGTCACGACATCTCGGGTGCGGTCAAGATCCTGCGCGAGCGGGAGCTGGTGTTTGAGCTGCCCCCGCGCATAACGCACGTGCGAGACCGTGAGCTGATCTTCAAACACGCCCTGCTGCGTGAAGTGGCCTATGCCTCCATGCTGGAGCGCAGCCGAGGGCCGCTGCATCTGGCCATCGCGGAGCAGCTTGTGGCCCAATATCATGACAGCGAAGACATCCCGCTGGAGCGGATTGCAGAGCATCTCTTGGCGTCGGAATCTCCAGAAAAGGCGGTGCCTTATCTGTTGGACGCTGCACGAAAGGCCCTCTCACAAGGCCGTTTTGTGGAGGCTCGGCGAGAAGCGGAGCAGGCGGAACTTCTGCTCTTACGCCATCCGCAGGCCGACCAGCAGCCGCTGCTTCCGATCCTGCTGGTTTTGTGCGACGCGCTGGCATGGCAAGGGGAGCTCTCAAAGGTCTGTCGTCTGCTGGAGCGATGTCAGACGCTGGCACAGGAGCCGGAGGCTCAAGCCGATCTGTTGGCTCGCGAAGCCTTTATCACCCAGGCCATGCGACAGTTGGATGCGTCGGTGTTGGCGGCTCGTCGAGGATTGGCGCTGATTCAGCAGCCTTCCAGCTCGGCGGCCTATGGTCGCTGTCTGCGTGAGCTGGCGCGAACGGAGCGGGAGATGGGCCTACTGAGGCTTGCTCAGCAGCACTTCCAGCAGGCCCTTCAGCATGCTCAGCAGCGCCAAGATCGGATCGCGCTGGCCCTGACGTGGCGGGGTTTGGCCTCGGTGGCCCTCGAGCGGTGTCTGCTCAACGAGGCGGAGCTCGCCCTTCAGCGGGCTGAGGAGGTCAGTCGGGGCTTGCTCGACCGTCGAGGGACGGGGGAGATGCTGTTGCTTCGGGGGCGCTTGGCCCTTCTTCAGGGGGAGCACTCGGAGGCGCTGGCTTCTTTTGCGGAAGCGGAACGTCTCGCACTGGAAGGAGCAGATCGTGCCAGTATGGCCTCGGCGCTCTGCAATACGGCCCTGGCTCACCTGTGGTCAGATGAGCTGGAGCTCATGCGCTCCGTGCTGGAGCGCATGGCAGAGCAGCCGACACCGGCTCTGGAAAGGATGAGCAGCGAACGACTGCTCTTGGAGGGCATCTTGTGGGGGCTGGAGGGCGAGCTGAAGCCAACACATGAACGGCTGGAGCAGGTTTGTCAGTGGGAGGGACTGCCGACGGTGGCACGTCTGATGGGGCTGGCTCAGATTTTGCGGCTGATGGTGTTGCGTCCGCTCGTGCCGCCTCTGTCGCTGGGGGGCCTGCGGGAGTGCCTGATTCAGCAGCAACTTCCCCAACGAATTCCGGTGTTATGGCCCCTGCTGGTGCTCTTGACAGAGGGATCACACACGGAGCAGCGTGTGCCGGGGCTCGTGCCATTTTCTGCACAGACCGAGCGGGTGCTCAACCATCCGGGGACTGTTCAGACGGCTGAGCGGGAGGTCGAGCGGGACGGCAATCCGCCTGACGTGATCCCCACCACCGAGCTGGCATGTCAAAGCTGGCTCTTATCCCGAGGCGTTCGGGGCATTCAGCCGCTGCTCGAGCGTCTCCAGCGAGGGCGGCGAGACTAAACACATCGACGTAGGTCACAGGTTTTAGTCCAGCAGCTCCGGCATGCCCGCCTGCTCCCCCTCCATCATCAGACGGGAGATCTGCCGATAGAGGGCGATGAAGTGAGTCTCTCCAAAACCGGCCCCACTGCGCAGCCAGTCCGCAAACTGCGTCATTCCACGCGGTTTTCCAAAATGTCCCACCACATCCAGATGGTCGCCTCGGACGGCACCTACACACTTGCCCCACGCCATCGAGAGGGTCGGCACCACCCCATCGCTGGTCTCTGAGTCCAAGCTGAGCCGAAGTTGTTGCTCCAGCCGCTCGCGTGCGGGCGCGCTCACCTGAGCGTAGGGGTACGCACGATGATGCTCCGCCACCGTGTCCCACATGAAGCGGTAGAGCACATAACCGATGGCCACCCGAGGATTCACCGTGGCTTCCATCGGAGGCGTCCGTTTGGGAGGCGGGGCGGCATTGATGATGCTATAGCAGCCAATCCCTTCCGGTGGAGGCAGCAGGGCATTAAACAGATGCATGCCTTCTGGCGTAAGCTGGAGCAGCGCTCCTTGATCCTCACGAATCTGGCGGGTATACGAGAGCAGTGCCGCGCGTCGTTCCCCGTTAAAGTCCTCCAGAAGCTGCTCGGAGAGCTGGTTGAGCAGCGTATCATTGAGACCCAGCCGACCCTGAAAGCGGTTGACCAGCTTAAAGCCGAGGGAGACCGCACCGGCGCTGACCTCACCACTGGCGCGAGCGGTGAGCAGTGAGAGAAGCTGGAGCAGGTTTTTGCCATACGCGGTGGTGAAAAATCCGGCAATGGGGGAGCCGTGATGGGGTGTCGAGAGGGTCACGATGGTGCGCAGCTTCTTGAGCACCTGCTGTCGTCGATGTTCAGGTGTCAACTGGATGCGGGGGCTGGCCAGCACCCGTGCGTCCAGACCACCCGTGGAGTGCCCCAACAAGTGGATGGCATCCGCCTGCTCCCAGGGACTGGACAAGATTGTATCCAGCAGCCGCTGCCCGCGCCGGAGGATGGAGGCGGTCGGATGGGTCTCCACCGGCACCACTGTCACCTGGAGCCCGTGCCGGGCCCACTCCGCTTCCAGCGCCTGCTGCACATAGTGGAAGTACATCAGATCACCCAAGCGGGCGAATCCAAAAAAGCCGGGCACCAAAAAGATGAGGTGACGCTCGCGCACACAACCCCCGCTGAATATCAGCAGCCTTCGTAGCTGGTCTTAAACAGCTCCGTCCAGACACCGGGTTTTTCTCCCGAGGTGAAGACCGTCCAGTTTTCGGTTTCGTTGAGGGTCTTACTGAAGATCAGCTCTGCCCGACCATCCCCCGTGAGATCCACCGCGCCCACCACTTGACCGGGCAGTGCATCTTCGTTGCCCGTGCGCGAGAGGGCATCCCAGCGTGCGAGCACCACGGCTTTGTCACCGGGTATGCCAAGCACCAGCCGCGACTCGACGATATGATTGCCAGTGGACGCGCGCAGTTGCACCGAGCTGAGCAGCTCTGGTTTGCCATCACCCTCCAGATCCAGCGGCAGGCCGTGCGTGCGGCGAGACTTACAAGTAGGCTCAGAGACACTGTCGCACTCTTGCCAGCTCATCCCTTCGGGGAGGGGCGCCTGGGCATTCTTCAGCACCCCTCGGACTTGCTCCAGGGTGCTCTTGGCCAGTGCTTGTTCCGCCTCGTTGAGTGCGCGGGGAGATGCGGCGGGCAGCTCGTAGGGCAACCGAACGGCCCAGAGTACTTCGTCACCTGCTCCTTCGGCGGCGGGGGTGGGTTTAACCGTCCACTTCAGCGTGCCTGGAACACCAATCACCAAGCCCATGCACCCGCCTCGATCTGCACTGCCCAGCTCACGTTTGACGCTCAGCGTGCCACGCGCCCCTCGAGAGCCCAACACGCTGAAGGTATCACCTGCTTGAATGTCGAGCCGGTTCCACCACGCCACGAGCACTTCGGGGGCGGCATCCTTGCCCATCTTGCCCTCGGGGAGCTTGTCGAGGGTCAAGACCTCCTCCACTGTCCATGCGGGGCCGGTTTTTTTGGAGGCGATGGGGACCAGCACACCGTTGAGCACCGTGCCCAAGATGGCCGAGGAGCCCTCACGCAACGCCACGGCTTTGGGAGCGGTCAGCGGAGACCACGCCGGAGCCACCAAGGAAGCCGACACATCGGGGGCTTTTTCCACCGGTGCCGGTTTTACCTCTTCCTTCTTGTCCTCTGGTTTGTGGACCGCAACGGGTGTGACAGTTTCTTCGCTGGTGCAGCTCACCAGGAGCGCACTGACCATTACTCCAGCCAGAACGTGAGAGCGCGTGATATGTCGGAAGAGCTGGGGCGTTGTCATGGATACCTCAGAGACGAGACGGGTTGCGAAGGGCGATGACCTCAATCTCTACCCGTGCATCCCGTGGAAGCCGGGACACCTGCACCGTAGAGCGGGCTGGACGGTGGTTTCCCAGCCGTGCCGCGTAGATGGCATTAAACCGTTGGAAATCGTTCATATCGAGCAGAAATACCGTAGACTTCACGATCTGGTCTAGCCCGGAGTTGGCCGCTTGAAGCACCGCTTCGAGGTTGGACATCACCCGTTCTGTCTGGGCTTCGATATCGCCTTCCACCAGCGCGCCGGTCCTGGGATCCAGAGCGATCTGTCCGGAGGTAAACACCAATCCGTCCAGCGCGATGGCTTGAGAATAGGGCCCAATCGCGGCGGGTGCGTCGGGGGTATGAACCGCTTCAGCCTTCATGAGGGTCTCCATCCAGGTGCAGGACGCCCACGAAGGGCAGGTTGCGCATCAGGCCCGCATAATCCAGGCCATATCCCACCACAAACGCATTGGGGATGGTGAAGCCCACATAGTCCGCTTCGATCTCGATCTGACGTCGCTCCCGTTTGTCCAGCAGGCAGCACACTTTCAGCGACGCCGGATTGCGTGCCGACAAGGTGCGCAGGATATACGCCAGGGTCAGCCCCGTGTCGATGATGTCCTCGACCACCAGCACATGCTGACCACTCAGCGGGCGCGTGAGATCGGAGGTCACTTTCACTTCGCCTGAGCTCTTGGTATCGTGGCCATAGCTGGACACCCCGAGAAATTCGCATTGCACGGGCAGGTTCATCTGGCGTACCAGATCGGCCATAAAGAGAAAAGAGCCTTTCAAAACACCCACCACCGTCAACGTTTGGCCTGCATAATCTTCGGTGAGCTGGCGCCCTAACGCCTGAATGCGCGCTTGAATGTCTGCTTCCGAGAGCAGCACACTGACCTGGTAGCCGGCCTTTTGATCGACCGTAGCCTGAGACATGCCGGAATCCTCCTCGAGTGGCGGAGACGAACGCTGACCGGGCCCACCTCGGGCCAGATTAGACAAAAGCGTTGTTGATGAGCTCTCCGAAGCCGCCCCCACCGGGCACGATATAATGCCGCTCGTTGAGCCCTTTTTCTTGGTCCCAGGTGGTGCCGGGGAGGGTTTGCAGCAGCTCCGGCGCTGAGAGACCCCGATCCAGCCGTGCGGCGTAGATCACCACCTCGGGACAACGGGTCGTCATGGCCTTCAGATACTCGGGGGTCACGATCAGATGCATCGCCACGATGCGCCGAGCGTTCCCGTGCTGCGTATAGAGCTCGATGGCGTGTTGCACGGACCCACCGGTGGCACCCATCGGATCGGGAATGAAGAGCAGCGCGTCATCCACCGGCCCGCCGAGTTTGGAGCCAGACACATCCACGCCGATCACCTGGCCAGCCTCATTGACCCGGCGATTCATGAAGACGTGATCCTGCCGCACATTTTGGGGGTTCAACACCAGATTGAGGTGATCGTAGACGATCTGAGAGGGAAACATCCCGGCCCGGGCAATGTCCACTACCACCGCTTTGACGGAGGGATCGAGGATCTCGCCCTCATACACCCCTTCAGGGTGATAGCTGACCATTCGAGTCGGCGAGGCAACCTCGATACGCGGCAGCTCATGCGCCACCACCAAGCCGGTCATATGGCGGTAGATCACCTCCAAAAGCCGGTTGATCTGCGGCTGAAAGGTCTCGGGATGACACAAGCGGGCCAGCAGCGACAGCAGATAGGGATCCGCCAGAATATGCACCTGATCCCCATACAGATGGGGCTGCTCTGAGAGACGATGGTGGAAGCCGATGTGTTGTTGGTCTCGCATGGTAAACCTCAGCGGACGGGGTCGGATTGGCGGTGATGAAGGCGCTTAACGTGAGGTGCCTCATTATAGGGAGGGGGTGGGCGGTGGTCAAGGTCTATTGGATTGTGCATGGTGGGTCGAGGCAGGCTTGACATCTGCTGACCCATCACATATGTTGGCAGAAAGATTGCGCTTTCCTGAGCAGACGTTTTGCATTCGAGTTCCTACGCAGCCCCACTTGGTCCTCTTGACTGCTTACTGATGGAGGTGTCCTTTGTCTCAACCTTCGTGGCATCCGAGCCTTCGGCGTCATTTTTCCGCCGCTGCAATGACCTTGAGCGTATTGGTGGGCAGCCTGTGGGTTTCGGGCTCCGCCGAGGCCGCCATTTACAACGGCCCCTATATGATGGAGCTCTCCACCAGCTCTGTGAAGATCCTGTGGGAATCCGACGTGATGACCGCCGCACGGATTGATTATGGCACCACCCGCACCTATGGCCAGACTCAGCAGGTGCCAGCGGTGGACTTCTTTCATGCCGCCACCCTCTCCAATCTTGCGCCCAACACCACCTACTATTATGCGGTCGTCGAAGAATCCGGTGACAAACGAGAGGGCAGTTTTACCACCGCTCCTCCGAAGGGTACCCCCTTTAACTTTGCTGCGTATGGTGACAATCGCTCCAACCCCGACGAGCACACCAAAGTAGCCACCGCGATCTTGTCACATAAGCCCCGTTTGGTGGTAACCACCGGAGACTATGTGGAATATGCGGGTGTCATCGACCAGTGGCATAACCAGTTTTTTACCCCTGCCGCGCCGATGCTGGCCAGCGTGCCCATCTTGCCCTCCATTGGAAACCATGACTCCAATGTCGGACATCCTCGCTCCCCGGTCGATGTTTATTTTCCGCCTCCCAATGGCAAGAACTACTACTCTCGAGACATCGGCGATATTCACTTTGTGGTGGTGGACTCCAACGTCTCATACGGCACTTCTTCCAACCAGTATGCGTGGTTGGAGCAGGACTTGGCCAGCACTACTCAGCCGGTGATCTTGGTGGCCCATCATCATCCGGTGTATTCCTCGGGCAATCACGGCTCCACCTCCCGCATGGATGATACCTTACGTGTCCTGTATGAGCGGTACGGGGTCACGGCGGTGCTCAACGGCCACGATCATATGTATGAGCGCTCCTATCGCAACGGCATCCATTATTTTGTGCTCGGAGGTGGTGGTGCCAGCCTCTACGACCCAAATGACTCGCGTAATCCTTATGCCGTCAAGAACGAAAAGACCCTCAACTACGGGCATTTTAAGTGGAGCAACGGCGTCCTGACCCTGGATGCCCTGCGTCCAGATGGCTCCTTGATCGAGACCGTGGTCCTCACGGGGGCGGGCGCACGTGAGGCTGCGGAGCTGGCCCTCAAGCAGGCTCAAGAGCTGCGCGGAGAGTATGACGAGAGCCTTCCGCTGTACGAAGTTTCGGACGCTTCGATGGCGGGCTGTGGTGGCAGCATGACGGAGTCCGAAGAGCTGGCCGCCGGAATGGTCGGGGCACTGGTGATGGTCGGTTTGGGGGCTTATCGCCTGCGTCGCCGCAAGGAAAACCGTTCCTGATGCCTTCCTGCCTGCCTCCTGTCGGCCTACGGGCGTGCTCAGCTCTTAACCGGTGGATGCTCAACCCTCGGTGGGTGTTTTTGAGGGCTCTGAGGTGGGGGTGGGTCGGGGGGCTGTTGGTTTTGGTGCTGAGTGGTGCCCATTTGCGGGCTGCCGAAACGCTGCCGCAGATCATCTCTCCGTCAGTCTCTTTGCTCGTTCCCTCTGTTGAGGTGCCTGCTTCTCCTTCACCTCCAGCCTCTACAACGCGCCCTGTCTCAGCATCTCAGGCGGCTTTTTCAGCGCCAGAACAGGGTTCACTGCTTCCGTCTGCCGCTTCCGAAGGGGGATCTGCTGCGCCGGTCTCCCCAGAGCCGGTCTCCCCAGAGCCGGTTTCCCCGGAGGTGATTGCCCTGACGCGCTTGGCCGAAGAAGCCCGCCTTGAGGGGAGTTATGCCCGTGCGGTTCAGCTCTTAGACGAAGCCAGCCAGCGGGAGCTGGATCCGCTTGCCCGGTGGAAGCTGCGTTATCAGACTGCCATGATGAAGGCCAACGTCCCGGGGGCGAGCTTGGACGCGGCCCACGCGCTGGAGCAGCTCCTCATATCGCCACCTTCGGGAGTCCCGGCGCGGCTCTTGGAAGTGGCACATGCAGAAGTGCTGCGTCTGCAAGGGTTTGCGGCACATGGAGAGGTCTATCAAGCGGTGCTTCGGCTGAGGGAGGCCCTGTTAAAGTTGCCGATGGCGCAGCGGCTGAGCTGGCTGTTGGCGCAGGAGCAGAGCAGGCCCGAGCCGCTCTTGGAGCGTGCGCGATTGCAGCTCTTAATGGAAACCTACTGGGAGCGCGGCGAGTGGCGGGACGTGCGCCGGACCCTGGAGCGGATAGCGGAGCTGGAAGGAGCGTGGAAGCCGGCCCTCTTGGAGCTTCATGCTCGCGCCAGACAAGAAATTCGGCGTCAGCGGCTGGCCTGGGCCAGTACGATGTTGCTCTTCGTGGCCATTTTTGCCTTGCCGTTTAGCCTTCGAGGGCTTCCGGAGCGTCAGCGGCTGTTCCGTCAGGTGTGCTTCGCGCTGATCCAGTGGGGTCTCATGCTTATGTTGCTGTACCTTTATTATGTATTGGGTCGGCAGCGGGGGGATGTCTCCCCTGTGACCCTTCCCAAGCTGGCGGTTTTGTTTGTGCTGACGGGGGGAGCGCAGGCCCTCGGCTTGGCATGGCGGCGGGTACTTGAGGAGCATTTAACGTCCCGGGAAGTACGTTGGTTGGGGGTGGTGCTGGCCGTTTTGTTTCCGGTCGCGGGTTTGTATCTTTTTGCCTATCACTTCGACTATGCCTCTGTCTTAAATCTGTAGCTTAAATCTGTAGCTTAAACCTGTAGCGATAAACCTATAGGCTGTTAACCTGAGCCCACTTACGAGCTGACCCGGTGACGTTCGCGCCAGCGTTCTACCTCCTGAGGCGTGTTGAGGTTGAAGATCACCTGTTCATCCTGGACCTCGAGGCGGGGGTGATTTTCGGTGGCAGCCAGCACCGCATGCAGGTGAGGCGGGGAGGGCTCTCGCAGACACGCGAGCACCAGCTCGGGGCCCAGCAGGATCGGATGTCCATCTCTGCCTTGCCAGGTCGGAATCAGAGCTTTATCGGGAGCGAGCGAAGCGCCTGCCCTCAGCAGTTGTCCCAGCACATCCGCGTGGATCGGGGGAACATCCACCGGTGTCAACAGAACATAAGGGGCCGACGGGGTGACGTGCTGCTCAGAAAGCTGGCGCAGTGGCTCATCTGTCCGTTCTTTCAAAAACAGATCTGTCTGTGTGTCGCGATAAAGGGATTCCACCAGTGCTCGGAGTCCGCAGCGCAGCGAAGAAAACTGGCCTTGCTCTGGGCTGGGATTAAAGATCAGCAGCTCATCCGGCAGGTGCAGTGCATCCTGAATCTGAGTCCCATGATAACCCAGCACCACTCGGGGCCTGAGTCCCACCCTTTGAAGCCGATGAATGTGTTCGCTGAGCAGAGGTTTGTTGGTGAGCTCGAGCAGTGCTTTGGGCCTGCCCATCCGAGTGGAGGCACCGGCGGCCAGAATCAGACCCAAAGGGGGCCATAAATGAGAGCATCCGGATACGGACATCATGCATCTCAAGAGAGGGGATGATACGGCATAGCTCAACCAACAGAACCGGAGCCAGGAAGAGGCTCCAAGAAGGTGTCGCTTGGAACTTCTCAAACCCTCTCGGGATTATACCTTGCAGAACGGCCTTAAAGAATGTAAGAATCTCTTCTTCGTTCCAGAAAGTGTAAGTCAGGCACCAAGATGGTCGGGCCGACGGTCGGATCAGGCTGGGGAGGGCTGGATGAGCCAGAAAAAGTTCTGGTTTTTGAGTCGGGTGCGCATATTTCAGGATCTCAGCCTTGAGGATGCCGAGCATCTGGAGACATTGTTTGAGGTTCAGAGATACCGACGTAAACAGGCAATCTATAACTTAGGCGATTCAGGCGACAAAATCTTTATCATCAAGTCTGGGTTGGTAAAGATCAGCAAGGTCACAGAAGAAGGGAAAGAGCTTACCCTAAACTTTTTGACAGTTGGCGATATCTTTGGTGAGCTGGCAGTATTTGACGGATCGCCCCGCAACGCCCTTGCCGAAGCATATGACGACACCATTGTCTGTTCCATGACGTCTGAAGACTTTATGCGCTTTATGTTGAAACATCCGATGGTGGGCCTCAACGTCACCCGGTTGATCGCAGAGCGACGCCGCAAGCTCGAAAACAAGATCGACAACTTGCTCTTTAAGGCCGCACACGCGCGTCTTGCGGGGCTCTTTATGGAGCTGGCCTCTGATTTTGGCGTCAAAGATTCGCGAGGCACCATCATCAACCTCAAGCTGACCCATCGAGAGATGGCCAACTTAATTGGTTCTACGCGAGAGACCGTCAGCTTTGCCCTCATTGATCTCAAGAAGCAGGGCTTGATTGAGGCCGACGGCAAACGTGTGATCCTGCTGGATATGGAAGCCCTCTCACAAGTTTACGATGGGCGTTCACCCTCCGCCGCAAGCTGAGACATTCCTCTGAGCATGACGATTTTTTGCCACCTAGCCCCGCGCTGATTTCGACGCATGAAGCCTCTCTGACCCTTGCGGACGTATGTATGCGTGCTCTCCGTGCATACGCGGGTGCGTGCATGCATGCGTCCGCGCCTACGTGCATACGCGCCTACGTGCATACGCGCCTGTGGATAAACCTGTGGATAAACTTGTGGATGTCCCTGTGAATTGAGGGCTGAAGACGGAACATCGCGCTGCGTTTTGCCTACCCATGCCCCCGTTTATTGTCAAAATGAGATTTAAAATCAAAGTGTTACGTGAATGGCGGTCTCCCCCTGTTCGCCATCTTGATGGGGAGACGGAGAGGTCTCAGAGGTGTGGATAAAAACAGTCGGATCCCCGACGACGATTTCGCTTTGAACATCGGGGATTGGCGCTTTTTCCTAGAGAGAGCGCTTGAACTGTGTTAGATTAAGATCCCCAGTGCGGCCCCGCCGCCCTATGCAGGCCCACTCACAGGGCCCCTTGAATTCGTCTGAAGCCAGGGTGATAGAAGAAATGTTCCTCCCCTTCAAAACTGCGTGGCGCTCTGCTGGACGGACACTGCGAATGTGTGTGAGTCGCGCGTTCTTGCGTACACCGGCTCTCGTGAGCCTTCTCAGCCTGCTCCTGCTGGTGGCCTGTACCAACACCATACAGCCTACCCGAGCGCCGACACCCAATGACCGCGCCCGCACCTTTATCAGCGGCAACTTCTTCTCCATTGAAGTCCCCACCGACTGGGTCACCCGTGACCTTGACGACGGTGCGAACCTCTTCTACTCGGACGAGATGCTCTTTGTCGGCGTCAAGATCTACGAATCCCCCGAGGCCCAAGAGATCAGCAGCTACGTCGAGAAGCGCATTAAAGCCGACGCGGACATCGAAGGCGGACAAGCCAACCTGGTGCGCACCGGAAACAAAGGCACCCATCCGTTTTATTACTACCTGATCAATAAACCCAACGGCATGCGCTATCAGGAAGTGATCATCGTCAACCAAGAGCTGCGTTTGGTGTACGTCATCAACGGACGAAGCCGAGCGGAGGACTTCGACGAGTTCTCCCGCATCTTTGACACAATGTTTGACACCTTCCAGTTCCGTGTGACCGGGCGCATCCCGGCGGGCACCGAGCAGGGTTATAACCCCGACTACTCCTCCATTCCCGGCGTCTGGACTGCCTTCCTCGAGGGCCTTCGTGGTGAAGACTACGACCTCCTCCAGAAATCTTGCGCCCGTGTCAACAGCTCCAAGATCATCAACGACGCCAACGTGCGCCGCGTTCGCTCTCAGTATTTCCCCTATGGCAATCCCGTCTTCACCTTCATCTCTAAGGTGGAGGTCCGAGACCGTCTGGCTGTGGTCACCGTCTCCACCCGGGGACTGCCACCCGAAGGATTCCTCAAGCACGAAACACGTGAGCTGATCCGCGAGCAGGATCACTGGCGACTGCTTCGTTTTGAGCGGGCGGACTAGGCGTGGAGTATCGCGAAAGTTTTGACATCATCCTACGCGACAGCCGCTTCAACTGGAGCGGTGAGCATGTGCGTCGTTTGTTGCCCAACATCGAGAGCATGTTGCCGCCCCTCTCAGCCATTCGTTTTGCCGACCAAGAAGTTCCCCGGTTTGTTTGGGGTTTCCCGGTTTTCTCCAGTCGCCGCCTGATCTCTGCATTACACAGCTTCATCAGTGAAGAAGCCTTTCGTTGCCTCTCCAATCCGCTCTACCAGGAAAATCTTCGGGCCTTGACCCCTCAAGAGCTCAAAGAAGAGCCCTATTTTAAGACCGTCTCTGAGCTGCTGTCGCGTGCCCTCACCGAGAGTCCTGCCCTGCGGCTCGACAGCATCTTTTGGATCTATTTGGCAGACATGATCGCCCGTCGGCTTAACCAAGAAGAAGCAGCCTTTCGTCAGTGGCAGGAGCTCTTCCCCACCGAAGCTGAGCGTTTCCGAACCCTCGACCTGGAGCTGGCTCGCCTACGCTACAAAGATCAGCGTCGCTTCTGTGATATTCGGCTCAAGCTCCTGCGCAGCTTGTTCGCGCGCAACGACTTTGCCAACAGCACCATGCAAGAGATCTTCGACGAGATCCCCAACAATCCCCTCAACCGGGAGATGATTGCCAATCGTCTGATTTATACCGAACGTGCCGAGCAGCTCTACCGAGGTTTTGACTTGGCAGAAGCCTTTCTGATCAAAGGATATCGGCTGAGCATCACCGATTTTATGGCCCTCCAAGCCACCTTCCGGTTGGTGATCTCGGGCATCCTCCAGCGCGTGAGTCAGAATCGTCCCTTGCCTCTCGATGTGTATTTTGTACGCACCTTTGTGAGCGACGAGCTCAAGAGCAAAGCAGCTCACTTGCCCAGCCAGGGGGTGGGTTTTCAAGAGCGGCCTTTGACCCCTCAAGAGCAGGCCGAAGCAGAAGAGCGCGAAAAGCTGAGCTGGCTTCTGAGCTTACACGAGCAAGCCACCGGGTATCTGTTTCTGCACCTCGCCGATGCCGACAAGGACTACTTCCGCACCGTTGAGAAGCAAGGGACCGTTCCCAAAGAGATTGTGAAGGCCATTCGACAGCGACCAGCCGCCCTTCAGCTCGAGCCCCTCTACAACGAAGTGGTGCGGGATGTCTTGCGCTGGGATTTTTTTGCGGCCCTTCGAGGCCGGGTGCGCATGGTGCAAAAGCTGGATCAGCAGCTCGTGATGGAGGGGCGTCCGCTCGACAGCTCCGTGGTGGTGGTCAACTTTGACAGCTTCTATGAAGTTTACCGCCGCAGCCGGTACGGCACCGCCGTGTTTTTTGACCTGATTGGCTTCACAGATCGCACCAAAGCCCTCACCCGCGAGCTCAAAGAAGCGGCAGCCCGGGGTGAGAAGGAGCGATACTCCTTGCTGGCCGTCTCACTCTCCATTCAGCGCATCTTTTCAATTCGCAGCCGCTTGCAGTCTTTTGGTGGAATTCCCCAGGGTTTTGAAGGGGATGCCATCTTGGATGTCTTTCCACGCGCGCTCGATGCCCTGCGTTATGTGGCAGCCTTCTCCGACAATTATTATAAGAACCGGCTGATCCGCTATCGTCCTTTTGAGCGGCCCGTGGACAATCCCTACCAAGAAGGATTCCGGGTCGGTTTGGGCACCGGCGAGTATTCGTTGATCTCGATTGTGTCTCGCACCAACGAGCTCGTGGCGCAGAAGGCTCAGGAGCGGGCGGTGGGGCACTCCATCAACCGTGCTTCTCGGCTCAACTCCGGCAAAAAAGGTGACGCTTGGCAGCTCACCGAAGCCCAGGATGACGACGCCGTAGTCGATACCCCCGATCCCTTCGGCATCTATCGGGTGCGCATCTCTAAAAAACACGAGCTGAACAACAACGGCATCGCCAGCTTTGAAGAGACCTTCCTGGAAGTGGTCGAGCAGGTCAAGCAGCAGCCCCTTCCCTGGTACGAGCCCCCCAGCCGCCAGGGAGGACTGATTGCCGGTCGTGTGCCCCTCATGCGCAACTACGGGCCAGAGTTCATCTTTGAAGATCCTCGTACCCATAACATCTTCCTGATTCGCCGTCTGGAGCGCCGCCCCGAGCTCAAAGGACTGGAAGACGAGCAGCTTACCGTCTACGAGTACGTGATGATGGACACAGCGGCCTTCATTTCCCTGCTGGACCGGGATGCAACCCACGAACCCGCCCCGCGTCCTGAAGTGCCCGCCCTCAAGGTGCTTAAGCAGAACCTTCCGAGCCCCTCGCAAGCCGAATCCACCGGCCTCAAGAGCAGCTATCAGTGGCAGGATACCATCGACGAAGACTTCGCCCACGTAGGTGCTGAGCATGGCGTGAGTGTTGCCGAGCTGTCCCGTGGCAAAGAAGCCGTAACCTCTGCCCTCGAGCGTCATCATCGAATGGCCTCCCAAGTGGTCCAGAAGCCGGTGGGCCGAGAGCTGAGTGCTGGGCGGAGTGATCCACACGTATCACGCCTAAGCCTTCAGCAGAGCCAGCCTGGACAGCTCGAGAGCTTGAGTGGAGACGATGCGGGGCCAGAGCTTAGGCCCACCTTATCGGTCTTGGAGGCGTTTGGCCGCCCCAGCCGATCCGCCGCCGCGTCATTTGCAGCGGCTCCGGAGTCTCCGCCCAAGAGCCTAGACAACCGCTGGCGTTCTCTGATGGGGGCCCCTGTTGCACCAGCAGAGCCGGAGACCCGAGCCGACACCTCCGCGCGGGCAGAGTCGAGCTCCTTTGCCGCTGAGCTTCTGCGTGGGGTCCGCCCTGCATCCCCATCTCCTGCAAAGCCGGAGCCAACACCTGCTGCCGTCCCAAGCCCTTCGCGTCCCTCCGCCCCCGTCGTGGAGACATTTTCGTCTCGTGTGGCCCCGGAGCCGACACCCGCAGCCGTCGTGAGCCCCGCTCGTCCAGCCACGCCGACCGCTCCAGCCGCTGTGGCACCCGCGCGGAAGACACCTCGTGAGGCCGCACTATCCCCTGCCGCTTCCCATACAGCGCCGTGGGAGACCTCCGAGGTCATGGAGCTGGAGGCCGAAGACGCGGATATGGCCCTCTCGCAGCTCCAGTCTGCTTTGGCGGAGTGGGGAGGCGAGCAGGAAACCCACGAGCTGATCCTGGAGCTGGCTGGCGAGGTGTACGCCCGAAATGGCACTGGGGGGATTTCGTTGGGGCGTTTGGTGCAGTCCTCTGAAGTGCGCTTGCCCAATGGGTTGACCTTACGAGCGACCTTACAAGGTTACGTGTATGGCATCTTGCCAGCCCGACGTCCGGACAGTCCTCATCACTTGGTGACGGGGTTCTGGGCACCGACGGCGCTGGAGGACGTGCGCATCTATCCGGTGGAGACACTCTCGCGGGAGCCCTGGCACCTGGAGTCGGTTTTTCAGCGGTATCTGGAGGATCTGATCCTCGCGGAGTTCCGGCCTGCCTCAGCCCGGTGGCCTCGGCGAGAGGCGGCTTCGGCGGGCTTGGTGCCCTTGCCCTTTGAGTTCCTGGAGCGGGTGTATCTGCGCCTGAAGGCAAACGCTCGGACATGATCCCGGTGACAAGACCGGCAGGAACCTAGAACTCCGTACCTTCCGCAGCAGACGCATGGCCGCAGTTGCATCTGTTGGGGGTTCCCGCTACAATTCGAGCAGCCTTTGCCCAATCATGAGGTCTGATCTATGCGTAGAATGTCTCTCTCGACCTACTGGCTGCTGGGTTCCCTCTTCTTGGGAAGCCTGACCCACTCAGTACATGCTCAGAGTGTGCCTGCTGCTCCAAAGCCGATTTCCCTGGAGAGTCGCATGTGGACTTTGGGGCTTCAGCTTCATGGGGTGGGCGAGCGTGCGCCTGCGACGCTGACGGCGGATGAAACCGATGCGGAGGACTATAACAACGACCACGGCGCGACTTTTGGATGGGGTGCCGGTTTGACGGTCCCCCTGACGGTCAGCTTTTATGAAGGGCTGGGCATGCGGTTTGCCCTCTCTGCCTCATATTCGGGAGATCCGCTCTTCGATCAAGCCACCGCTCAGATCTCGTTCCTGACCAAAACCGAGAATAATGGCAACGTCTCCTGGATCGAACCGCGCGTCTATCGTTCGCGTGAGGCGTATTTTCTCAGCACGTCACTGTCTTCTGGCATCCATTATTCCTTGCCGCTGCTGCTGAGCACCTTTAAGCCCTATATTGGGGGTGGGGCTGCTCTTTATTTTAACGTGGTCTTTACCGACCTTGAAGCCACCCTTGAGGAGTACGCGGTCCTCGAGAACGAGTATAACGATCCCTACGATGACTTTAACATCGATCCTTACTCCATGAACGTGCGCTTGGGAGCCGATGCGTATCTCGGGGTAAACTTTAAGGTTCAGAACGCCCTGCACCTCAACTTTGAGGTGGCTTACAACTATGCCTACATGCCCGAAGCACCGCTGCTTAAAGCCACCGATGGCTCTGAAGCGCGTCGTGCCGCATACACTTATAGCGTGATCAAGCTGAGCTCTGGTTTGATCTTCAACTTCTGAGCGGGAGGCTCCGCATATGCGGATTTATCGTAGTCAGGTGCCCCGGATCGCCCAAGACATCATCCAAAACTTGCGGCAACAGCAAGATCTGGAGCTCGCAGACGAAAATGTCGCCGAGGCTGAAAAAGACATCGCGGCCATTCTCGAGCTGTATCTTAAGAACGACTATCGAATCTTAGAGGAAGCCAAAGATATCGTTGAACGACGAGGGCTTACCCACGGCGACTTGGGAAAAGTTAAGCGTGAGCTCTTTGAAAAGTACCAGCATCCTTCCGGTGACGAGGCCGTCCGCTGGCTCACCGGCCAAATCTGTGAATGTTTTATGGCCTCCCGCTTCATCGACGAGGTCTTCACCGATGACCAAATCTTAAAGCGGAAGGTCTTGGAGCTGCTTCGCAAGCACATCATCGATGACTCCGTCTTGGATCGAGAGGTTCGCGAGCGTCTCAAGAACCTTCAAGAAGGAACCAACGCCTGGACCATTCAGTATCAAAAAACCATGCGGGAGATCCGTCGTAAGCATGGTTTATCGTGAACCAGCAGCCATTGATCGGAGCTGTTGATCATCATCCGCAACATTGAGCTCGCCACTGCTTCTTCATTTATCTCTAAAAATCCGTCTGTGTAGGCCGCTCGGAGCCGCTGGAGCTTCTTTTCATGCCGCATGGCATCGGTTTGTTGCGCCGGAGCTTCCGCCGGAGGGCCTTCGGCCTGATGACCGTGCTGCACCATCTGTTCGCCCTGTAATTCGTATCCTGCCATGTATGCCTCCGTGGAGGAAGTGCTCCAGTATGTGGGCGGAGCGTTGATCTGTGTAAGGTGCCGCAGCCTCTGCGTCTGAGTCTTTCCCCATGTCAGGATGGTTTAGCGTGGGGGGAAACCCAGCCGACTTCAGCGACCGCATGATGTTTTCATCTCAGTAAAGGGATCGTCAGGAGGGAAGCAACACTTGATGAAAACTTTACAGACGTTACAACAAGAACGAAATGTGGGGGGAGCACGATGGGCAGGATAACTGGAGGAGGATGAGCTGATCAGCCGTGCCCACGCTCGCTGCGGAACACAAACCGAGGCTCTTCTTTGCGCAGAACCACACCTTCATCAATCACACATTCCTTAATGTGCGACTGCGACGGAATATCATACATGATGTCGAGCATGATCTCTTCCATGATCGCCCGCAGACCACGCGCACCAGAACCACGGGTAATGGCCAGCCGGGCAATCGCTTTGAGGGCTTCGTCGGTAAAGCTCAGCTTGACGTTCTCAAACTTAAAGAGCTTCTGATACTGCTTGATGAGGGAGTTGCGTGGACGCACCAGCACTTCCACCATCTGCTCTTCGGTCAGTCCTTCCAGCGTGGTGATCACGGGCAGACGACCAATAAACTCGGGAATAAAGCCAAAACGCTCTAAGTCATCGGTGGTCACATGATTAAAGAGAGCCCCTGCCTGAGTGGGGAGCTCGCGGCTTCCCGTGCCATAACCGATGGCGCGTTTGCCGAGACGTTGCTCGATGACCCGCTCTAGGGACTCAAAGGAGCCGCCACAGAAAAACAGGATGTTAGTGGTGTCGATCTGGATATATTCCTGATTGGGCAGCTTCTTGTTGCCTCGGATCTGGATGTTGGCGTTGGTGCCTTCCAAGATCTTGAGCAGCGCCTGCTGCACACCTTCGCCGGAGACATCCCGATGCATCGACGAGGTAAAGGCTTTGCGCGCCAGCTTGTCGATCTCATCGATGTACACAATGCCCTTGCAGGTGCGCTCGACGCTGCCTTTGGCCGCTTGGTACAGGTTGAGGATGATATTTTCGACGTCTTCACCAACATAACCTGCTTCGGTGAGACTGGTGGCGTCAGCGATCACGAAGGGCACGTCCAAGAAGCGGGCCAGGGTCTGAGCAATCAGGGTCTTGCCGGTGCCCGTCGGGCCGAGCAGGAGCACATTGCTCTTGGAGATCTCCACCTCGCTGGTGCCCCGCTCACGCAGCTCGATGCGCTTGTAGTGGTTATAGACGGCGACCGAGACCTTCCGCTTGGTCACATCTTGTCCCACAATATAGTTATCAAGGTACGCTTTAATCTTGGAGGGAGGTGGGACTTTATTCTGACCCCAGGCGACTGGGCGCAGAATATCGTCTTCCTTGATGATGTCATTGCAGAGCCCGATGCACTCACTACAGATATACACCTTGGGGCCCGCGATGATTTTATCCACCTCGCGCTGGTTCTTATGGCAGAAGGAGCAGGTGATGCCGCCAGAAAGGTCAAACTTGCCCATAACAGGTCTTTACCACATCGGTTTGAAGGCGCTGACTCAGCGGAGTCCAAAATCCCATTATAGGGAGGGCCGTCGTTCAGCGTCAAGGGTTAAAATCCGAGCGAGGAGGACCGCGCCGCTCAAGAAAACCAGCCCGAGAGAGAATTCGGACACGGCCTTACTCCTCATCCGACGAGGCTTCAGCCGGCTCCGTGTCGGGCGTCGGGGTGGGTGGTTTTGCCTGCTCCGGTGCAGGAAGAAGCGCCAAGGACAACACCTCACCCACTGTCTCCACGAAGTGAAAGTTCATGCCATCCTTCAGTGCCGCAGGAATATCCACCAAGTCTTTTTTGTTGCGCAGGGGCAACACCACGTCATTGATGCCCACACGTCGAGCGGCGAGCACCTTCTCTTTGATGCCACCCACCGGAAGCACGCGGCCTCGCAGGGTGATCTCTCCTGTCATGGCCAAATCAGAGCGCACCAAACAACCCCGTATCAGAGATGTTAAGGTGGTCAAGAGGGTTACACCTGCCGAGGGCCCATCTTTCGGAATCGCTCCTGCCGGAATATGGACATGAATGTCAGAGGTGTCAAAGATCGTTGGGTCGATCCCCAAACTCTCCGCGTTGGCGCGAAGGTAGGAGAGGGCGGCTTCGGCACTTTCTTTCATCACCTCCCCGAGCTGCCCGGTGACTTTGAAGGTCTTTTTGCCCTTCATACGGGAGGCTTCGATGAAGAGGATATCGCCGCCGGTGGGGGTCCAAGCCAATCCGATGGCCACACCGGGGATACTCACCCGCTCGGCCAAATCCGGCAGGAATTCTGGTGGTCCAAGATAGGTCTCCAGGTTGTCCGGCTTCAGCACATGCTGCTCCAGCTTCTGCGACGCCACCTGCTGCGCCACTTTCCGGCTCACCCGCGCCAACTTCCGCTCCAGATTACGCACGCCCGCTTCTCGAGTATAGTGCCGGATCACATCTTTGACCGCCTCCGGCTCCAGCTTGAGATGGCTCGGCGTCAGCCCGTGCTCATCCAATACCTTCGGAATCAGATAATCCCGAGCAATGGCCAGCTTCTCTTCTTCGATATAACCCGCAATATCGATCACCTCCATGCGATCTTTCAGCGCGGAGGGAATGGGATCGAGCATGTTGGCGGTGGCGATGAACATCACCTGGCTCAGATCAAATGGCACATCCAAATAGTTGTCGTTGAAAGTGCTGTTCTGTTCTGGATCGAGCACTTCCAGCAACGCCGATGCCGGATCGCCGCGAAAATCTGTGCCCACCTTGTCCAGCTCGTCGAGCATCAGCACCGGGTTGAGGGTGCCTGCCTTCTTCATGGCTTTGATGATCCGGCCCGGCATGGAGCCGATATAGGTCCGCCGATGGCCTCGGATCTCGGCTTCGTCTCGAATGCCCCCCAACGAGATGCGCTCAAACTTGCGCCCGAGCGCCCGCGCGATGGACTTTCCCAGGCTGGTTTTGCCCACCCCTGGCGGTCCCAAAAAACACAGGATCGGCCCTTTCGGATTGCTCTTGAGCTTGCGCACCGCCAGATACTCCACGATGCGTTCTTTCACCTTCTCCAGCCCATAATGGTCTTCGTCGAGGATCTTTTGCACCTGGATGAAGTCTGGATTGTCCAGCGTGGTATTGTTCCACGGCAGGATCAGCAGCCAGTCCAGATAGGTGCGTGCCACGGTGTACTCGGCGGCTTCTGGATGAATCTTGCCCATTCGCTCCAGCTCTCGACGGGCTTCTTTTTCGACTTCAGGCGGCATCTTCGCAGCGGTGATCTTCTCGCGCAGCTCGTCGATTTCCTCTGAGAGCACATCCAGCTCCCCGAGCTCCTTTTTGACGATCTTGAGCTGCTCTTTGAGAAAGTACTCCCGCTGATTCTTGTCCATGACGGCTTGAACTTGCTTTTGGATGTTGTTGGCAAGTTCTTGAACCTCCAGCTCTCGCTGCAAAAACAGGAGGGCCTGGTTCATGCGCACCCGAACATCGAGGGCCTCCAGAATGGAGTACATCTCTTCATTGTTCAGGTTGAGGTTGCTGGCCACAAAATCGGCCAGCCGTCCGTTGCCTTCGATGCTGCTGATGGCAAACTCAAGCTCGGGCGGAAGGTTGGGCGACTGCGCATGAAAGCGGCGGAAGGTCTCACGCAATGAGCGGGCCATCAGCTCGAGGTCGTCGCCGGGCACTTCGACCTCGTCGAGCAGCTCCACTTCGCAGACGAAGTTGGGGGAGATGCGGGTAAACTGCAAGATCCGGCAGCGGCGGAGACCCTGCACCAACACCCGCTGCGTCCCATCGGGAAACTTCAGCAACCTGAGAATCTGTGCCGTACAACCAATCGGATACAGATCCGCTGCCATCGGTTCTTCTTCGTTGGCATCGCGCTGAGACACCAGCGCCAGGGGCAGGCCATTGCCCAGCGACTCTTCCACCATCGACAGGGAGCGGTCCCGCGCAACCACTAAGGGCGCCATCATGTCCGGGAACAGCACAACATTTCGCAGCGGCAGCACGTTCAGCTCAAAGAGGTTGGGTTCGGTCGTCGAGCGGGCGCTGGCTGACTTGCGGGTGCGCTTCATTCATCATCCTTCGTAAGATTTCGGTAAGAGGAGATCCTCAATAAAATGATCTGATGATTTCAGTGTGTCGCTGGTTATAATCAGCCTGAGTGGGGTTGTCAAGGTTTGCCGCCACACGACCCCCCGCTGCTTCCGCTCCTTCCCGAGCCCGTGAGCAGTCGGCCAGCGCATCTGACGCTGGGCCCTCGTCCTTTCCTCGGACGACTCTTTCCACGGCGGCACAGCCGAAGGTCACCGCATACTTCCATGTTCACACCTCAATTTTTCGCGCGCCGTTATATCCTTCTGGATCGCATCGCGACAGGCGGGATGGCCGAGGTCTTTAAGGCCAAATCACGAGGGGTTGAAGGGTTCGAAAAGCTGGTGGTCATTAAGCGCATCTTGCCCCATCTCTCCCGCAATCCTCGTTTTGTCTCCATGTTCATCAACGAAGCCAAAATTGCGGTGAGCTTGACACATGGCAATATTGCCCAAGTCTTCAACCTCGGAAAGTATGGGGAAGACTATTATATTGCGATGGAGTACGTCCACGGTCGTGACCTGATGCAGGTGCTCAAGGTCAGCCGTCAGCGCTCTATGCGCCTGCCCCTTCCCCTCCTGCTCTATGTCATCGGCGAGATCGCCAAAGGGCTGGATTATGCCCACCGTAAACAGAACGCCGAAGGCAAGAGCCTCCAGATCGTGCATCGTGACATCAGCCCGCACAATATTGTGGTGTCCTTTGAGGGAGACGTCAAAATCGTCGATTTTGGCATCGCCCGCATCGTCAGTGAGGTCATGGACGAAGAGCCCAAGGCCCGCATGGGTGGCAAGTTCGCCTATATGTCCCCCGAGCAAGCACGAGGGGCAGGGCTCGATCCCCGCTCGGATCTCTTCAGCCTCGGCCTGGTGATGTATGAGCTGATCACCGGCCAGAAGGCGTATCAAGCCCGTAACCTCTCCGAAAAACTCGAAGAGGTGCGCAATGCTCGTTTCGTAGCGCCGCGAAAGCTCGTCCACGACCTCCCGGCAGATGTGGAGCGGATCCTGCTCAAGCTCCTGGCCCTGGAGCCCGAAAACCGTTATGCCTCCGCCAGCGACCTCTATGAAGATCTGACCGAGTTTATGTTCTCCACCTGCGGCGTCATGACCTCGCAGAGCCTTGCCACCTATCTCCGAGAGCTCTTCCAGCCCGAAATTGCCCGGGAGCAAGAGACCCTCAGCCTTAAGGCCGTGGTGGGCAGCCTCGGTGGGCTGGAGCAAGTAGAAACGGATCTTTCCAGCCCAGATGAGCTTAGCCAAGCGGTCTCGCTTGCCGAAGCGCAGGTCGAGCTCACCTCGCCCGGGGCGGATGTCACCGGCGAGGATATGGACGCGCGCGCGCTCCCCCTCGTACATGCGCGGGGGAACCTCAAGCGCCAGCTTGTGGTGCTGATGGCAGAGCCCATTGGTTTGGTCGATCTGGCCGCCCAGTTCACCGATGACCGCTACGTGGAGCTGCTCTCTGAGCTGCTCAACCTCTTTCGAGAGACCATACAACCCTTTGGTGGATATCTCGATTCTTTTGTCTATGATCGCCTCTGTGTGCTCTGGGGCCTTCAGCGAACTCAGGAGGATGACGCCGAGCGAGCGGTGCTCTGTGCCCTCGCCCTTCGTGCCGCCGTTGAAAAGCTCCGCCAACAGCATCGGGTCAACCTCACGCTGAGCTGTGCCCTCCACGTCGGCACCGGTCTGGTGGGGGTCCACGAAGGCCATGTCCGCCACACCGCCCTCGGTGATGTCTTTAAGCTCCCCTTACGCCTGCTCGG
Organism: Myxococcota bacterium; assembly: GCA_046075485.1. GTDB lineage: Bacteria > Myxococcota_A > UBA796 > JAJRTE01 > JBJTQF01 > JBJTQF01. Next base: position 111,025 of record JBJTQF010000338.1, read on the forward strand.
GGAGGCCGATCCCGGTGAGATCTGGGTCAGTGACGCCCTGCGCCATCGGGTGGAAGTGGCCTTCAAGCTGGCCCCCGGACGGCCTCTCCGCATCTTCTGGGGACGACGAGAAACACAGGTATTTCAAGTGCTTGCGGTTCATACGCCCCATGAACGGGTCCGCTTGCAAGCCGCTCGTTTGGCCTTGCGCGACCGCTGGTTGCCTCGAGGGGATGAGCAGGAACGACTGGCCTCGGCCCTCTCGGAAGTCAGTGCGCGTCGCGGTGTCATCTTGGGCATCACCGGTGAAGCAGGCATCGGCAAGTCCCGCTATGTGCTCGAGATCGGGCGGCGAGTCCATCGAAATGCCGCTTGGGTGCTGGGGCTCTGCAACCACAAGAAGCGTCAGACCCCGCTGGCCGTCTTCCGCGATATGCTCGCCGCAGGCTGTCGTCTCCAGCCCAGTGATCCCCCCGAGCGCATCCGCGAGAAGCTGGACTCGCTGCTCGAGCTGGGGTTGCAGCCCAAAGATGTGAGGGCTTTTGCCTCTCTTTTCATCGCCGGAGACCATGATCTTCCGGCTGGAGGAGAAGGGGTAGACATGCTCGACGCCATCAACTTGGCTGCCCGGCGGCTGGTCCGAGGCATGAGCGCGGATCGCCCGGTGATCTTTGTCTTTGAAAATGTCCAATGGATGGACGAAGCCACTTGGAAGCTCGTCCAGTCCATCGTGGAGCTGTCCGCCGACCTCCCGGTCATGCTTTTGCTCACCTATCGTCAGAGTTTTGTGCCCTCCTTGAGCTCGCACCCCACCTTCCGAGAGATCAAGCTGGGCTCCTTGAGCTTGGAGCGCACCGGAGAGCTCTTGCAGTCGCTGCTCAGCCTCGAGAGCCTGCCCACTCAGATGGTGGAGGAGTTCCATCGTCGCTCCGATGGAAACCCGCTCTACCTGGAGCAACTGGTTAAGTTCCTATTGGAAAATCGGCAGCTCGTGGTGGATCATGGCCAAGCGCGCCTCCTCTCTCCTCAAGCGGCGACCCTGGTTCCGCCTACGCTGGCGGGGCTCATTGAGTCGCGGGTGGATAATATCTCCATGTCGGGGCGTGAGCTGCTACATACGTTGGTGGTGGCGGGGCGTCAGATCCGGGTGGAGACGCTGCGGCACCTTTTTGCCCATCCCCTCCCGATGGAGCCGGTATTGCAGGAGCTGGTCAGCCGTGATCTGGTCACACTTTTTGACGGGGTGGTCTCCTTCCGCAACAACCTCACATGGGAGGTGGCCTATAACTCCCTGCCACACCGGGATCGACGGGCCCTCCATCTGAAGGTCGGCACGGCCCTCGAGGGCCTCTATCAGCACGAGCTTCAGCGCCATGCGGAGGAGCTCTACCATCACTTTGAGGAAGGTGGGGCGGCTTCCAAAGCAGCCCGTTATGCAGGTCTGGCGGGAGATCGGTATGCCGCCGAGGACTTCCTCAGCAACGCCATCGGCTTCTATCTGAAGGCCATTGAGATCTTGCGGGCCAGCTCCGAAGATGGCATCGACGAAGAGCGGGTGCTGTTTGAGATGGCACTGCTCTATCTGCGGGCTGGCAGACTCCAAGCGGTGACCGGTGATCGCACGGCGGCGGAGACCACCCTCGAGCATGGACTGGCCATTGCAGGCGATCTCGAAGACGATGTGCTCGAGGTGCGCTTTCTGCTTGAGCTGGGTCCGCTGCGGGCGGAAAAAGGCGATCTGCTGGTGGCCCGCAACTATCTGGAGCACGCGGCGGAGCTGGTGGAAGAGCTCTCCAATGTCGAGCTGCATTGTGCGGTGCTGGATGCGCTCGGGACGTTCTACTTGGATGTGAACGAACGAACCGCTGCGCTCAAGACCTTCCAGCGAGGGCTTCGACTGGCCGAGGATTCCGGCAAAAACTTGGCCATCGCTCGACTCTTGCGAGGCCGGGGAACTTGGCGCCTCCATCATGGCGAAGAACAGGATGCCCTGGATGATCTCAGCCGGGCCCTCGAGCTGGTGGAGCAGGCAGGTGATAAACTCTTGGTAGGCCGGATTCTGACCAACATCGGCAATATATACAACCTGATGGGACAGGCAGACGAAGCGATGTCCTATTATCGCCGCTCGGGGGAGATCTATCAGGCGCTCGGCTTTATTCGAGGGGTGATCATCAATGCCCACAACGTGGGGGATCTGTACTTCCGCACAGGGCGGCTGGCGCGTGCGCATGTCTCCTTTCAAGAATCTCGGAATATGGCCCGAGACTACCGCTGGAGCCGTGGTGAGGCTTTTAACTTGGTCTACATGGGCTTCATCGAAGCGGAGATGGGAGATACCGAATCGGGCATGAAGAACCTTCAAGAAGGCATTCAGCTTGCTCAAAAGGTGGGTGCCCGAGAGTTTGTATGTGTGGGCACGTGGTTGGAGGGCCGCTATCATCTCAAGCGTGAGCCAGAGCGGGCGCGCCTGTGTCTCGAGAAAGCACTGGAGCTGGCCCGAGCGATGGGTGAAATCAAGCTCGAAGAGGAGGTACGTCAGACCCTCGCCAGCTTAGGTTGAGTGCAGCGGCAAGTGTGTGCAAACTTTGAGGGGGCACGCTTCGCGCGTGGCAGAGCAGCGTCGATTAGACCCCTGAGAACAAACAAAAAAGGCGGAGACCTCAAGTCCCCGCCTCTTCTATATCCGCCTCTTCTATATCCGCCTGAGCGGATTATTTCCCGCCCGACAGCATGGTCAGAACGCTCTGGAGATTGCTCAGCTCCACGGGTTTGCCCAGCACCAGCCGCGCTTGACCGGAGAGTTTGCTGCGCACGTCATGAGAAGTGCCCGGCGGAACCAACAGGATCAGCCGCTGCTTGACCTGCGGGAAACGCTCCACCACTTGCTGAACCAGCTTCAGCCCATCCTCTTGGGGCATGAGCAGATCCATGATCACGGCAGTAAAGTCGTGTCGCACGTTGAGCACGTTCAGGGCGTCGTCTGCGTTATCGGCTTGGAACACGTTGTGATACCGCTCAAAGAAGCGCCGATAGGCCCGAAGCTGGTTCTTATCGTCGTCGATGAAGAGGTAATTGCCCGAGGGGGAGGGGCGCTCCGTTTCTCCGGCCAGCGGTGCTTCGGGGTTGACCGCCGGAACGCGCAAGACCAAGGACTCGGTCCCGCCGTGGCTGAGCAGCTCCAGCCTTCCACCCATGTTTTGAAGCAGCCGCTGTGCCACCGCCAGGTGCAGGCCCACCGGGGACTTGCTCTGAACCAGGGCCTTCAGATCGTCGAGCTGACGCAGCCCTTCGTCCAAGACCGGGCCATTGTGCGACAGCTCTACCGTGGCCCACGGGCCATCAAGCTGCGTGACCAGCTTCACTTCATTTCGAGAAACGCTGGCAGCGGGGAACATGTTCAGGACTGCCAACAAGCCATTGACCACCGCACGGGTCAGCTCTCCAGCGTTACCGGCACCGAGGCTTGGCTCTCCAAACTGACGTTCCAGACGAGCACGGTTTTGCAGATCCGCTCGCACCATCGCAGTAGCAGACTCTGCCACCTCGTTGAGGTTGAGGGTCTCCTTACGTGCGCCCGCGCCAGGCATGCTGCGGTGGAAGTCGGCGGTGAGATCGCGCAAGCGCACAACCCCTTCGGAGGTCTCATCAAAGACAAAGTCGAGGTCGCTGAGCACCCGCTTGAGGTCTACTCGACGGACATAACTCTCGATGTCGCGATGGCTGACCCCACTTCGGTACAGCTCGACCACCTTCTTGAGATCGGTGACATACTCCTGCAAGCGGCGCAGGTTGGCATGCTGAGCACTGAAGGCGTCGCTCATGTCGCGGGCCAAGCCGATGGACAGTGCGCCGAGGGTGGCGAGATCCTGAGCGTCGAGCAGCTCGTTGCTGAGGTCGGGTCCCTTATCGCCGCCGGTGGAGGGTGGGGGAAGGGCCACTTCGGTGTAGCCGGTGGGATTCCCTTGACCATCCCGATCCACGGTCACTTCGATCTGGACGGGTTGTTTGCTGCCATCTCGTCGCACCAACGTTGAGGGCAAGATCACGCGGCCCTGGCTGCTGGCTTCGCTCTGGAGCCCTTCCCAGTCGAACTCCTCCAGCCGCATCACTTCGTCGTGATGGCGCATGAAGGCTTCTTTATCGGTCAGACGGGTGAGCTCTTCAGCGCCTCGGGACCACGTCATAACGTGACCGGATGCGTCGAGGGTCAGCACCGCCATGCTGGAGGTGTTGAGGATCTGGGTCTGGAACAGCGACAGCTCTTGCAAGCCACTCTCGAGCGATGAGCTCTCGGCGGCGCGGCGGCTGTTTTCGTTCTCGAGGTCGCGGTTGCGGGTGCCGAGGTACTCGATGCGGCGCTCGAGGTCGTCGGTGTGGAGTCGGAGCTCTCGAAGGTCACGCTCACGATCTTCCAACAGCCGATTAAGCTGCGCATTTTCCTCTTTTTCTTCCTGCGTGTCGCGCTCGAGCTGGCGCTCGCGGGTGAGGTCATGCAGCACCGAGACGATGGCGATGGGGGTTCCTTTTTCGTTGAGAATCACGGCGGCTTCCAGGCGGATCAGCAGCTTGCGATTCTCGGAGGTGAGGATGGCCATCTCGGTGGACCACTTGCCTTCGCGGTCGATGCCTTCTTTGAGACTGGCGGAGATCTCGTTGCGATACTCGGGCAAGAAGATGGCTGCCAGAGGTTTGCCGACCATCTCGTCGGACTTAAAGCCCAACATGCGCTCCGAGCCGCCGATCCAGTTGATGATATTGCCTTGCAGGTCGGAGACCACCACCGAATCATACACACGGTCGAAACAGGAGGTCTGGAGCTTCACCCACTGCTCGAGCCGCTTCTTCTCGGTGACGTCAATGCCCATCGCAATGAAGCCGTGGACTTGACCACGAGCATTCTTGAGGCGAGCGGTAGACCACGACACATGCCGAACCTCACCTGTGCTGGTGGAGACCGTCAGCTCGGTCTTGCGCAGGTGCTGGTTTTTGTACATATTTTGGTGAATGCCCTGCACGATGAAGCGATACTTAGGATCGGGATAGAGCCCGGTGAGCAGCGCGTCGAGGGTGGGGGCATTGGCGCGATTGAAGCCGGTGGCCTTAAACATCTCATCGTTGATGTCCACCACTATATTGTGGGTATCGACGATGTAGACCATCAAGCCGGACTTCAGCAGCAGGGCTTTGGTGTATTCCTGCTCTTCTTTGAGGGCGGCGATGGCGTCAGCGGAGCCGGTGACGGTGAGCTGTGGTGGCGGCGGTGGTGGCGGTGCTGCCTGGAGTGCCTGCATCTGGCTTCCATCGTGCAAGTACGTGCGCACGCGCACGGGATAGCCGTTGGAATAGATGGTGACGGCGTTGGCATCCACCTGAATCAGGTTTCCATTGCGTCCCTTGAGCTTCCAGGTGGAGGTGATATCACCTTCGCCAGCGAAGAGGGCTTGAACCTGATCCATCGCATTGGACGCTGAGGACGGATCCAAGACGTCATGCAGGTAGATCTCGTCTAGCTCCGTGGGCAGACCCAGCCGCTCCCGGACCTTCTTGTTGGCAAACTGAAGCAATCCATCCCGATCAACGTCCAGGATCATGATGGGGAGCGCGTCGAGGATGTCCAGGTGACCGGTGATGGGCTGTTGACCTTGGTCAATCATTCCGACTCCTTAGCATATGACAGACGGGGCGTGTTCGGGTTGACGCCGCTGGGCAGCAACGTAACGGAATCGATCCAATCGCTCGCATCAACAGCGCCATTTTGGGGCCCCTGAGCGCTGCACGGAGGGCTTGAACCGGAAGATTTGCTGAGTCAAAGGAAACTTGACTATTACTATAATTCACCGGCACTGTCAACAAGCGACGCATGGGCTCAGGTGGCTTTCCGGGGTGCTTTTTCCCGGGCTAGCAGGATCTGAGCGATGCCCTCGGGAGATGCAGGATAAACCCCTGTCTCGGTGATGATCCCCCGGATCAAGTGGGCAGGGGTCACATCGAAAGCCGGATTACGTCCGCGTGTGCCTTCGGGGGCGATGCGCACGCGCACGACCTCTCCAGAAGCCAGCTTGCCATCGACAAAGAGCACTTCGTCATCACTGCGCTCTTCAATGGGAATATGCCTGCCAGCGGCACAGTCTGGGTCGATGGTGGTAGAAGGAGCCGCCACATAAAAGGGAATGCCTGCCTCACGGGCTGCAAGGGCGGAGGCATAGGTGCCGATCTTATTGGCCACGTCGCCATTGGCCGCGATGCGATCTGCGCCCACGATCACCAAGTCCACTTCACCTCGGGCCATGAGAAACGCGGCGACGCCATCGGTGACCAGCCGGTGAGGGACTTGCTCCTGTCCCAGCTCCCAAGCTGTTAGGCGAGCGCCTTGTCCACGGGGGCGGGTCTCATCCACCAGCACCGAGACATGCCGACCTTCGCGTCGCGCTTGATAGATGGGTGCCAGGGCAGAGCCCCAATCGACGAATGCCAGCCATCCCGCGTTGCAGTGGGTGGAGACACGCGCACCCTCACCGATCAAAGGGGCACCATGCAGTCCGATGTGATGGCAACACTGCGCGTCTTCATCGGCGATGGCCTGAGCTGCCTGCACCGCTGCCGCTCGAGCGGCTTCGATCCCCGCGTCTAATTCGCTCCCCGCGTGTAATGCACTTAAGCCTGCTTCATAGACTGTATTAATACCGTAAAACAGATTCTGAGCGGTGGGGCGTGTTTCTCTCAGGCACTGTGCGGCTGCTCGCAGCTCTGCTTCAAACGAGGGAGCGCGCGCGGAGAGGAAGGCTTGGGCCATCCCAAATGCTCCGGTGGCACCAATGGCACCCGCACCTCGAACCGTCATATTGCGGATCGCCTCCGCTGTCGCATGATGATCCGGCAGCGCGACCAGCTCAAATGCGAAGGGAAGCTGGCGTTGATCGATCATCAGGACGTATGGCGGCTCAAACCAGACCGTGCGATAGGACTTTCCATTGACCTGCATGACTCCAATTCCTCATGTGCGGCGCTTCGGCGAAGGCTGCGGCAGCAGCAGCGGTAATCAAAGGGACTCAACTTGACTCAACCTGACTCAAAGGCTCCTGAGTGTACCACGTCGCTGGGTTCTGAGCGGCGAGCGCTTCCATGTCGTTTAGGGAGTGACCGCGATGCCAGCGCCTCCCGGGGGGGGGAAGAGCTGTCGAAGGGTATAATAAAAAAGGAGCTGTGTGGTCTGATCGGCCAGCTTTTGGACCAGCTCTTGTTTGGTCAGCTCGGCATCCAGCACCAGCTGTTCTTGCTCAAAATTGTCGAGTTTGACCTGTCGCTCAGGCTGGAGCCACTTAAACGAGGCGCTCTCGGCGGTCAGGCGCAGCAGCTTCTGAACGCGCGCGCGAGGCTCAACCGATGGATCTGGCGCATAATAGCGCAAGCTGGCGCGGATCAGCACGTCGGGGCGAGCACTGGTGTCGTCGGTCTCGACATATTGAAAGCCGAACTCCAACAACCGGTTCTGGAGGGCTCGGACGAAGCTCTCTTGCAGTGCAGGCTCATCTTTGGGTGTGCGGATGACAAAGCGGGTGGAGCGATACGGGTTGAAGCGATTGCGGGCGCTTTCATCGCGCAGATACTGATTCCAATAGGGCAGGAGCTCTTCAAAGGGAAACTGAGCCGCAGGCAGGGCGGAGTACGCTGAGAAGAGCACCCGTGCGCTCTCGGTGGGTTTGTCGGAGCGGAGGGATGCCGCTTTTTTGTGAGCCTCGACCAGTCGGATCCGGCCTTGAACGAGCTCTAAGCTCTCGCGGAGCTCTGCTCGTCCCCCGTCTTGGTAACGCGCCTCGAGCGAGCGGAGATTCCCCAAACAGGCGTCATACTGCTCCAGCGCGGTCTGCTCACGACACTCTTTCAGAGTGACATCTAGCTGACCTTTGTGGATGGCGTCATAAGCTGCATTTGATTGTGCCAGCAGTGGGAAGCAAAATCCCAGCAGCAGAAGGCACGCAAAAAGGCGCATGGAGACCTCCAAGAATGCGAGGGGGCGGGCGTGCGACGGTGTGCAAATTTTTACCGTAGCTGTGTATGGACGAGATGTCAACCGGAGAAAAGCGGGCGAGACTGGAGTATGGGGGGCTGGATCCAAAAACGGGGAGGGTATGCGGCGCAATATTCCTTGTTGACACCTTGAAGGCAGGCTCTTACAATAAGAATGTTTATTTTTCAGGGGTCGTGTGGGGCTCTATAAGTTGCAGGATGAGTGCGCCAATGGGATGCGTTGTCGGCGGCACGCATCAAGAGCACGAGGCGCGCATGAACCAGGGCGAAGACCGGCGAGTGAGGCGGCTGCGAGCGATACCGGGGTCGGGTTTGACGCAGGCCACGGTTTATGATCTGACCCAGCGACTGCAAGAGCAAGGTCGGCTCAAGCCCATCACACGTCAAGAGCGATATCGACGTGCGGCTCTGCATGTCGCCCCCTTCGTGATGATCTCCCTGACGTTTTTTGCCCTCGGCGTTTGGTTGCACCCGTGGTTTCGTTATGATCCCGGGCAACCCGAGGCCGCTCGTCTGGTAGAGCGATGGCGCGTGGGGGGGAGCGGTCCGGTGGTCTGGCGTCAAGGGGGAGGGCGGCTGCTTCGGCTCTCCTCTCTGACCGGTGAGGGTGAGCTGCCGGGGATCTCCTTGGAACAAGAGCGGCATGCCGAGTTATGGCTCCTGGGTGTGGGCAGCGGGAGACGTTCCTTAGAGCAAGATCTCGCCCTCGCCTCCACAGAGCTGGCGCGGGGTGATGAGCGTTCTTTGCGGCTGGGACGTCAGGTTTTAGAGCAAAGCCTGAAGGTGCATGGTCGGCTCCCTCGGATCTTGGGAGACATCGCCGTCGCCAATCTGCTCTTGGGCAATGTTGAAGCGGGCGCTTCCCTCTTGGAAGAAGCCCTCTCTCAGAGCCCTCGGGATGCCGTGCTCCTCTTTAACGCGGTTCAACTGATGAACAGTCAGCAGTGGCGCTTTGAAGAGTCTGAGCACGTCCTTCTCCAGCGGTTTTTGCAGCATGAGCCTTCTCTTCAGTGGCGGCGAGACGTCGAGCTGAAGTATCGTAAGCTCATTCGAGAGCTTGAGTAGTTTTCCAGCAGGCTTACCCGAGTTTCTGCTGGATTGATCAGTCGGCACGAAATGGGCAGTTTGGTGATACACCAAAGCCCGCGCCGATTTTCTTGTGGACCTCCGGCTGATTGGCACATGGTGCGCCAAGTTGCGAGTGTCCGTATGTGCTCCTGAAAGGAGTATTGTCTCGTATGAAGTATTCCAGTCTTGCTTATGGTGCCCTCGTCGGCGGTCTCTTCATGTTCGCGGCTTGCAAGCCTGCTCCCGCCAACATCAGCCTCTCTACCGATAATCTCCAGCTCCTCGAGAAGGGTGCTACCGGTCCTGTGACCGCTGAAGTGCTCGACAAGAACGGTGGCAAAATGGAAGGTGTCGTGGTGGGCTGGAAGAGCTCCGACGACACCATTGCAACTGTGGACGCCTCTGGTACGGTGACCGCTGCTGGCAGTGGTGACGTGACCGTGACGGCCTCGGTTGAGCAGCTCACCAAGGAAGTGAAAGTGACCGTGAGCATCCCCGGCTCCATCGACGTCGGTGGAAAGACGGCGGTGACTTTGACCGCTGACGCTCCCTCTGCAACCTTGCCCGCCTCCATCATGAACGACAAGGGCGCCGCTTGGGCTGGCCAGGGTGAAGTGACCTGGGCCTCTGAGAACCAGGACATCGCCGTTGTTGAGCACGGCGTGATCACCGGCGTTGGCACCGGTGCCACCAAGGTGACCGGCTCCTTCAAAGACCTCAAGGTCGAAGTGGCCGTTGACTCTCAGGTGACCGACAAGGCCGCCGCTCTGAACGCACACAACGCCGCTCTGTCTGCCATTGGCAAGACCTCGGCTCTGGCTCCTGCCGCTGCTCCGGCTGACGCCGCTGCCACCGCTCCGGCTGCTGCTCCCGCTGAGGGCGCTGCACCTGCTACTGCTCCCGCTGCTCAGTGAGCGACTCGGTAAGCCGCGCTGTGAGCTTAGGCCGGTGACGGCTTCGCACACGTAAGCGTGCGATTTTGCGGATCCATCCTCAAGATGGGTCCGCTTTTTTTTGCATACGTCCATCTTCCCAACCCTTCGCCACCTGATGGGAAATGCCGCTCCCTGCTTGCCTTGCATATCCCAGCTCTCGGTGAACCCCCACTTTTCTATGCAGTCCCGAGCCTCTTCTCCCGGAATTCGGGTCAAGATCCGCCTCTTTCGTTCCGATCACAAGAGAAGGAGGCCCCATGGAAACTTTGCGCTCACAAATATGGCCCGAAGATCATCGGATCCGCGCCTTGCAGTGGCTGTACTTCCTCCAGACCTGCTTTGCCGTGCTCGCACGAGTCTTGGCTTACTCCTGGCTGCTGCATGTTCGGACCAGCGAAGGGCTTCCATTGGTGTATCTCCTCCAAGCGTTTCCCCTGAGTGTGCTGGCATTTGCCATGTCTGGCTGGGTGGATCGGGTGGGCCGTGCCGCCCTCAACATCACCTTCAATATGGGAGTCGCCGTGGTGGTGGGGATGTTTATCCCTCTCCTGTGGCTGGAAATCCCGTGGACGGCGGGTGTCTTTTTGCTCGTCGTGGAGACCTCCATTGCCCTCCTCTCCATGCAGTTTTGGCTGCTGACCAGCGAGCTGGTGAGCCCTGAAGAGGCACGGTTTCATTTTCCTGCCTTGTCGGTGTACGGTGCGCTGGGTGCCATCTTCTCGGGGGCCCTGATGACCTCCCCGCTGGCGGAGAGTTTGGAGCAGCAGCTTCTTTTGCTCCTGCCCACCTTGTTGGGAGGTGCCTTACTCTCGAGCTGGATCGACCGGCGCTTTGCCTATCGGCTGAGCCTCCCAACCATGCATGAGACACCTGCGAGCTGGTGGGGACAGCTCCGGGGCATGGGCGACTTGCTTCAGAGGGCCTCTGTGCTCCGTTATGTGGTGGTGCTCAACGCCTTGATTAGCTGCGCGGGCCTGATCATCGACTTTTTATACTGCGTGAGTGCCGAACGTTTCAGTCAAAGTCACTCATTGACCCTCTTTTTCAGCAGTGTGCAGGTGATCACCAACCTTGCGCAGCTTGGTTTTGTGATCCTCTTGGGGCGTCATCTCTTCACCCTGATGGGGTTGGTGCGGACGCTCTCTTCCTATCCGGTGGGAGGCGTGACTTTAAGCGCCTTGGGGATGCTGATGGGACCGGTGGTGCCAGCGGTGATGCTGAAGGTCTTTGATCGCCTGGAGAACTACCTGGTCCTCAACCCGGGCGTGGGCATCATCTTGAGCACCTTGCCGCGTGAAGAGCGTGGGCGGGTGAGCCTCTTTTATTCGGGGCTGTTAAAGCCGCTGGTGTTTGTGCTGACCGGCTTGGCCCTGTTGTCGTTTACGGGCTCGATTACCCAGCTTTTGGTCGCGCTGGGGGTGTTGATGGTGCTCTTCTTTCCCTTGCTGGGAGGGCTTGCGCGCTCCCATCGCCGTGCGTTGGTCGAAAATCTTGCTTCATCGGATGCCGCGTTGGTGCAAAACAGCATCGAAGCCCTGGCCGAGCGAGAGAATCAGAGTGCGGTGCCGGAGCTGCTGGCCCTTTACCAGAGCAGCTCAGATCCTGTGGTGCGAGAAAATATCCTGGCGGCGGCTGGGCGCATGGCCGATCCGCGCTTTATTCCGATTCTACTTCCGGCCCTGAAAGAGAGTAACACCTCGTTAGGATGGGCCGCTGCGCGCTCGCTGGCCCACTTTGACACACCGGAGGTCAAAGAAGCCCTACGAGAGGCTCTACGAGAGACCGACTCTGCCCGGGTTAAAGCCTCGATCCTCTCCGCCTTAACTCAGGTGGGGCAGAAGGGGCATCTCTCCCCCCTTCTGCTGAGCATGTTGCACGACACTGATGAGCGGGTTCAGGCCAATGCGGTGGAGGCCATCGGCTTGCTGCACGACGAAAAGCTGCTCAAATGTCTCGAGCCGTTTTTGATTCCGGTCTCTCCTCGAAGCTGGGCCAATGCGGTGGTGGCGTTGGGACAACACCCGCGCTATCGTGAGAAGGCGCTGAGCTCGTTGCGAGAGCAGCTCTTGAGTCCGCACCTGAGCTTTCGTATCTCGGCGCTGTATGCGGCTGGCGAGCTCAGGGCGGAGGTCTTTTTGCCCAGCCTGCGGGTGGCCACGTTGGATTCCGATGCCGCGATTCGGCGACATGCTTGGATTGCGCTGGCCAAGATGGGGCGTCCTGAGTCGGTTCCGGCGCTGGCCGGACTGATTGCCAGCCGGGACGAAGCAGCTCGTGCAACAGCCCGTGCGTTGCCTCAGCTCCCACAAGAGCTGCGGATGGCCATTGTGGAGCGACTGACACTTGCAGGACCGGAGGCACGAGCGGCGGCACTGCACGCGATGGAGACGTGTCAGCTTAACCTTCAAGACGAGGTGTTGAGGCTGAAGGCGGCTTCAAATCCGCTGCTCAACGGCAGCTTACAGCCATCGTTTGAGCTGATCGAGTCAAAGCTGGCGCGAAAGCAGGAGGCAAGCTAACCGAAGGTGAAGCCGTGAGAAAGCAGCAGGAAAAGTCGGCAGGGATCAGCGTCCGGCCTTGGCCAGCTCCGCATCAATGATGGCGGCATAGGTATCGATGGGGAGGGCGCCGCTGAGCATCTTGCCATTGATAAAGGTGGCCGGAGTTCCGGTCACACCAGCCACTTTACCTTCGGCCATGTCCTTATCAATCTCCGACTTATACTTGCCAGAGTCCAGACACGCCGTAAACTTGGCCATATCCAACTGAAGCTCCTCGGCGTTCTTCTTCAGACTGCCGACGTCCAGCGCCTGCTGATTGGAGAAGAGTTTGTCGTGGAATTCCCAGAACTTACCTTGCTCATCGGCGCACTCAGCCGCTTCGGAGGCTTTGGGCGCTTCCTTGTGGAAGGGTAGGGGGAAGTCGCGGAACACCACTGACACCTTATCCCCGTAACGTTGTTTCACTTCCTTGAGGGTCTCGCCGTTGCGTTTGCAGTAGGGGCACTGGAAATCCGACCACTCGATGATGGTCACGGGCGCGTCGGCGGAGCCCATGCGGGGATCATCGTCGGCGCTGACAGTGACGGTCGGCATCTCGGGATAGGGCAGGGTCACTGTCACCTTAGACTTCGTCTTAAGCCCTTGCACATACTCCGCTTTCGCCTGCTCTCGCTTTCGACCGGAGAACACTTCGCGCAGCTCGGCAGCGTGTTGCTCAAAGGTGGCGTCGGGGCCAAATCGGCGTCGGTTCTGGTTAAAGAAGCCTTGCAGCTCCTCATCGGTGGGGGCTGTTACCTTGGAGTACACATCCGCGTCGAGCAGGGCATTCACCTCGAGCCCACGCGACTGTGACTCTTTCTCGAGCAGGCGCTTTTCAATCAGCTCGTCCAGCCCTTTACGCAGGGTCATATACTCTTTGTTGGCCAGCTCGGTGCGGAGGCGGAAGAGGGCGGAGCCAGCGGAGTCGAGCAATTCTCCCTGCGTGACCGGTTGTCCTTCGACTGTGGCCACCACCTTTGCTTTTTCCTCTTCGCTCAGCGACGAGGCGTAACTCACCTTGCCCAAGTTGATTTCTTGGGTGGGCAGCTCCTTCGAGCCGGTCACGATCTCCGTGGGATCCAGCTTCTGGCAGGCTGAAAACGTCAGCAAGGCCCCAAAAAAGAGGGCGGACAGGCGAGCCGAGGACGAAAGAGCGCGAAGCATGTTCATCGATGTTTTCCCAAAGACAGAACTGGCAAAAATGAAGTGCGACCTCCCGTTTGGGGGCGTGCGCTTCTGTGGAAGGGTTTCATTGTAGAGGTAAACCCCTCAACCCGCAAGGATCTTCCGTCTTCAGCCTCCAAAGCACTTGACGATCCCCCTCGAAGGCAGGTAAGAGCCACCTTATACGCGCGCCGGAGCCAACCGGACGTCATCAGCAGCTTATCTCTCTCATTGTTTAGCTTAATAGGAGTCAGGAGCATGCACACCTCCGTCAACGAGCTCGAAGGCAAGTGGGCCGTCATCTTGGGTGCTTCAAGCGGATTTGGAGCCGCCACCGCCCTCACCCTCGCCCGTGCAGGCATGCACATCGTGGGGGTGCATCTGGATCGACGCTCCACCATGGCAGGTGTTGAGAAGCTCAAGCTGGAGCTGGCTGCCCTTGGACGGGAAGCCCTCTTCTTCAACGTCAATGCCGCCGACGAAGAGAAGCGTAAGGAGACCATCAGCGCCCTCAAGGCCCACCTCGAAGGACGGGGGGAGCTGGGCCAGGTCCGGGTCTTTATGCACTCGCTGGCGTTTGGAACCCTCAAGCGATTTATTGCCAATACGGAGCGTGATCATATTAGTGTAGCGCAAGTGGCCATGACTTTAGATGTCATGGCCAATACACTGATTTACTGGACACAAGACTTGGTGCGCGAAGGTCTGATGGGGGAGGGCGGTCGGATCTTTTCGATGACCAGCGGAGGGGATGCCCGGGTGATTCCAGCGTATGGGGCCGTCTCGGGGGCCAAAGCGGCGCTCGAAGCCTATACCCGGCAGCTTGCGGTGGAGCTGGCCCCGCGTGGCATCACCGCCAATGCACTCAAGGCGGGGGTAACGGAAACGCCGGCCCTGTCCAAGATCCCGGGCTCAGATTTGCTGATCGAAGGGGCACGTCGGAAGAATCCGGCGGGCCGCCTCACCTCACCCGAAGATGTGGCCCTGGCGATCTTGGCCCTCTCCGGTTCCGCAGCCCGCTGGATCACTGGAAACGTCATCTGTGTGGATGGTGGTGAAGACATCGTGGCGTGAGCAAGCCATGTCAGCCACGGCCCTCTCATGTTGAAGCTCCGCGACGACGCCGCAAGCTGGCAAGCGCCAAGAGAGTCAACAAAACAGCCCCCCAGCGCGTCGAGTGTGGCTTCGCTGAGCTCGATTGAGTGCAGGCACAACCTCCCGCATCGGGTGTGGGAGTGGCGGTGGGGGTCTCAAAACCTTCATCGATCTGGCCATCGCAGTTATTGTCCACCCCGTCCTCATATTCTTCTGCACCGGGGTTGATCTCAAACGCGGAGTCATCGCAGTCCCCCTGATTTTCCGTCACTCCATCCCCGTCATTGTCTACCACTTCACAAGCGATATCCAGTCCATCACAGTCCTGATCGATGCCATCACTACAGACTTCTGAAGCGAAGGGATAGACGCTGGCACTGCTGTCATCACAGTCGCCCTCGGAGGGAAGGAAGTCATCACCATCTGAATCACGCTCCAGCTCATATGCGCCCATGTCCGCGATGGCTTCTCCATCAAGGTTGCCATCCAATGGACGTGAGAGCTCATCCAAGTCCACCAGCGTGGCCCATGCTTGTACATCTTGACCTCGATCTACACTGGGACTGGTGGGATCCAATCTGAGATTGATGGCAAGTGGATCCAGTGTGCGATTGAGAAAGAGTGGGTCGAGCCCAATATTGCCTTTACGACCTTGCTGAGAGGGAAAAGCGCCATAGTCATCGGGCAGGTTGCCAAAGAGGTTGTTGTACTCGAACACCAGCACCCCAGGCAGGATCAGGTTCACCCCACCTCCGACACTGGCCGTATTAAAGGCCACAATATTATTGCGAAAAGTCGGTGAGCAGATGTCTACACAGGTCACCCCTCCGCCGGAGAGGGAGGCTGTATTCTGTGTGATCGTGGCCCCGATCAGCTCTAAGGTGGAGGAGCGACCTGCTACACCAGCCCCATCCTGAGCGGTATTACCCCAGAGCACTGAATTGGAGATCAGAGGCCCTCCATAGGAGACAGAGATGCCACCACCTCCGTTATTGGCAGCATTGCCATAAATATAGAGACGCTCCAGTGTGGGGCTGGCCTGAAAGACACGAATGCCACCTCCATCTTGCGCCACACCTCCGGTCAGTGTGAAACCTTCCAGCCGGGCTGTGCGTGGTTCGCCGCTGCGAAAGCTCACCACCGAGCCCTGATATTCACCGTGTAAGATGGTGTTGTAGACACTCCCCAGCGCCTTAAGGGTGACAGCCTTTCCTCGAAAGTCCAGTAGCTCTGAATAACGTCCTTCGGGCACCAGCAGCGTCACACCATCGCGTGCGGCATTGATGGCATCCTGCAATGAGTCAAAAAAGTCGGTCGCCACGATGGTCTCGTGGGGAGAGAAGAAGTCTGTGCCATCTGAGCCCTGTGAGAGCTCTGTAGAGTCGTCGATGCCATCTCCATCACTGTCGGCTTGTGTCGGGTTCAGACCATGCTCAAACTCCTGAGTGTTGGTGACGGAATCATCGTCTTCATCTCCGAGACTGCTGTCTTGAGTGGTGGAGATGCCGTAACTCTTTTCCCATCCGTCGTAGAGTCCATCCAAGTCTTGATCCTGATAGTATGTATCATCGGCTTGAGCACCACCGTAGTATCCGAGCTCCGCCCCGGTTCCATCTTGATCGAGTGTACCGGCTTCGCCAGCGTTCTTAAGCGAACTGTCTGGGCGAAGATGCAGATCGTCGTTGTCCCAGATTGTATCGTCCGAGAAGCGGATATAGCGAGGATCGACCGAGAGGTATCCAGGTGCTTCCAGCAGCTCGTCTACTTCGGCGGCCACATTGGCACCATGATTGGACCAAACATTGACCTGAGAGAGCAGATACTGTCCATCCACCCGAGCCCCTAGGCCAGCACCAAGAGGGCCAAGATTGCCTGTCACTAGGCTGTTGGTCAGCGTCAAGGTGCCCGAGGAGACGAAGATCCCTGCCCCCGAGGTGGCCGTATTGGCATGCACCGTTGCCTGTGACACTCGAGCCTGAGTCGCAGATCCCACATGCATCAGTCCACCTCCCAGTGTGGCTTGATTGCCCTGAATGAGCAGGTTCTCGAGCTGTGGCGTTCCGCCAGAGATGTAGATGCCCCCTCCATTGTTGGCGCTATTGCCTGTCACCTGTACGCGCGTGAGTATGGGAGCGCCCCCGCTGATGCTGATACCACCGCCTAAGCCGTTTTCACCCGTTCGATTGCCGAAAAGTATGATATCGGTGAGCTGCGCGCTGCTGTTGAGACTGATGGCCCCACCGGAAGCCTCTGCATAACACTGCTGAAAGCGCAAATTTCGGAGGGTTGGAGCCGCACTGGATATCTGCATACAGCCACCACTGGTTCCCAAACCATCGCGTAATATAAACCCATCCATGCCGGCGCTTGGACCCTCCCCCAGGGTAAATCGAATGAGCTGAAATTCTCCTCGCCCGTCGAGGATCACACTGCCCGCTGATCCGCTGGCTTGTAGCCAGAGATTTTTACCAATGGTGCTCACGCTCTCTTCATAAATACCTGAAAAAACAATGATTCTTCCGGTAGATGGTGCAGCATCAATGGCCGCTTGAATCGAGTCAAACTGGTCTGGAACGAAGACTTCTCCGCTGGGATCAAATGCATTACGAGGATCAGAGTTCCCCTGAACTTCGACCTGATCTGAGAGGCCATCCCCGTCTGTGTCGGCGACTTGTGCTTGAGTACCTTGTGCATACTCCCCCTGGTTATCGAGACCATCTCCATCGGGATCCGCTGCGCCATCTTGTTGACCGACATTCATCCCATTCTGCTGCTCATAGCCATCGGCGATGCCATCGAGATCCGTGTCCTGATAGTATTGGAAGTCTGCCTGTGCGCCACCATAATAGCCGATGTCAGCACGTGAGCCATCGGGATCAGGTGCGAGGCTGGGATCGCCTGCATCTCGCAGCGGAGAGCTGGGTATCAGATGAAAATCATCACCCCCAGACTTCAGATCGTCCACATGCGCCACATAACCGGGCTGAGTGGACACTTCATCGGTGCTGACGAAGGTTGCGCCTTCCAGTAAGGCACTCTCGCTGCGGTTTCCAAAGCGCGCACAATACGAGAGTGTCAGCGAAGAAGTGGCATCCAATTGCACATCACCGCCCACACTGGCTGCATGATAGGTGATGCTGGAGCTGGAGAGCTCTCCCGTGCTGTCGATCAGATCCAGCGCACCACCTGCCGCGCTGGCTTGGTTTCCATCCAGCGTGAGGTTTGTCCCTTCGACGATACTGTTGGTCGCAGAGATGGCACCACCGGAGAGTGCCTGATTGCCCACCACGAGCAGATTTTGCGCTTCCAGTGTGGCCCCCAGCTCCAGATACAGTGTTCCCTGTCCACTGGTCTGATGGTCTGCGATCACCCCGGAGGTGAGGCGTAAGACGCCCGCAATGCTGGCGATGGCAGAACCAGACTGAAATGCTTCGTTGCCCCTCAGCTCAAAGTCTTCCAGCTCTACCGTGGAATCTTCGGCGTAGAGAGCTCCTCCACGGGCGAGGGAGAGATTGTTCAATAGGCGTGTGTCTTTCACCACTGCGTGACTGCTGAAGAGCCCGAGACCGGCACTCAGCGCCGCCTCATTTTGCTCGATCAGCACATCCTCGAGTGTCAGCGAGCCCTCTTCCATCATGATGATGCCGCCGTCGGAGTTGATGTTCTTCCGAATGATGGTGTCTTTGAGGGTGATATGGGCTTGATTGCCATAGAGCAGGGCGTATCCTTGAACCGCGCAGTCTTCAATCAAAAGGTCCGCTAAGGAGAGCTGGGCCTTCTCAAAGACCAGGACGCCATTCCCGCTTGAGTAGAAGTCATCAATGTGAAGCCGGCTGAGGGTTGGGCTCGACTTAAAGACATAGAGTGCTGCGGTGGTATCCAATCCTACTGTGTTGTTGAGGGTAAAACCTTCGATGACGGTATTGGAATCCTCTCCAAAGATCAGCTCAATCAGAGCGGTCTGTAGATCATCGTCTGGCATGAGGATGGTATTCTGTGGACCCTCAACACTTTGCACCACAATGGACTTGCCAAGTAGGTTAAGTGCTCCTTTCCAGGTTCCGGGAGAGACTCGAATGGTGGCCCCCCGAGGTGCTGCATTGATGGCTGCCTGAATGGAGGTGTATCTCCCAAAGGGAAGGGTCATGATACGCTGCGGACTAAAGGCATCGCGTGGATTGGAGAAGGTGGCCCGCTCTTCTGAATCCGAGAGGGTATCCCCGTCTGAGTCCGCTTCACTTGCCCAAGTGCCTCCGCTATATTCGTCGGCATTAAGCACACCATCACCATCCAGATCAAGTGCTGCATCATTTAGTTGGGAGTTGAGCCCTTGCCAGTGCTCATAGAAGTCGGGAATTCCATCCAGATCACTGTCGAGTGAATGCTCATGGCTGGCTTCAGGTCCACCCGTAAAACCGATATCTGAGCGGGAGCCATCGGGATCATTAAAGGCGGGATCCGCCACACCCGCGTTGCGCATGGGAGAGCTTGGCAAGAGCTCATATCGATCTGATCGAAAGCTTAGACTGTCCTCAACCCACTGAAAGCCTGGATCCAGGTTGAGCTGCTGTGCGATCAGCTCCTCAGCAATACCTTTGGAGGGGGTGCTGCCATTTTCGTAAAAATTGCAGCCTGCAAAGGCATAGAGGCCACTCTCAGCGGAAGCTGGGACATCATGAGGAGCGCGTTTGGCGCTGCTGTTCTCTTCTTCAGGGGTGGTGTCTGCCAGATACAATGCACCGGCCCCCCCTCCACGATTGAATGCAAACAAGACATTGGTGAAGGTGGCATTACAGCGAATTCCGGTGTACGCACCTCCCTGCAAATAGCTGGCATTTTCGACCAGTGTGGCGTTGGAGAGACTGAGGTTTCCATCTACACAATAGATGGCACCTGAGTAATATCCTTCCTGCCCGGCGGCCAGCACTTGTGAGGCAATCCATTGACTCTGCAATACCTCTACTCCGGCGGAGACGCCATTAAGGTTGTTGAGCAGCTTAAGGCGGGTACTGGTGAGCACCGAGTTGTCTTTGGCAACCACCGTTCCACCATAAAAGGTCTCATTTCCTTCGACCCAAGCATCGATGAGCGTGAGCTCAGAGCGCACGGCAAAGAGAGCGCCCCCGGTGCCTGCCGCAAAGTTCTCTCGAAAGACGACCTGCTCCAGCTCCACCTGGGCGTCTTCGAGGTAGATGCCCGCCCCGTCCCCGAAGGTGATGTTACGTTCCAATGTGATGTCTTGCAGCGTTGGATTCCCGCCTACGATCTGAATTCCGGCACCGTTGGTATCGGTAAAACCTTGATTGTCGCTGACCACCAGCGCCTCGAGGGTCGGGCTGGCGCCCACGACTTGGATGCCGCTGATCAGCGCGCGGGTGACGGTGAGGTTGCGCACCACGGTATCTGCACCTTCTCCAGAGTTCAGCAACAGACCGACGTTTCCATAGGCGGAGTCCAGCAGCACCGAGCTCTTATCCCCCATCCCTTCCAGGGTGATCGGCTTTCCCTGAAGGGAGAGGCCGCTGACTGGCAAGGCATACGCGCCGGGTTTGAGCTGAATGATGTCACCGGGAAGTGCTGCATTGACTGCTTCTTCGACGGTTTTGTACGGGCCGGTGCCGCTTGGGTCCAGTACGATGACATCCGCATGACACATATGGGCAATAAAGAACAATCCAAAGGATCCCCACCATAGTGGTTGGGCCAGGGGAACTGTATGGGCCGCATGGAGTCTCCAGCGGCGAATGAGAGCCGAGATCTGCACGGGGTGCGCCTCTTGTGTATGGGAGCTGTATGGAGGACGATTATGGCACTCAGATCTTAACACAAGCGGTATCTGGCTGGAATCCTTTCGAGAGCGTCGGGCGTATGGCGGAAAGCGGCATGAAAGGCTGACAAGGATGGCATAAAAAACACCGTGGTTTCACGGGCATCCATAAGATCTCTTGGCCGTTTTGTCTTCTGAGGAAGGTAGGAGGGGATTTAGTCGAAGTGAAGCTTCCCCAGCAGCGAGCCTGCATCTTCGTAACCATCGGGGGTGATGATTTTTCCGCAGGTGTCGTCGTAGTACCCGGTGCCCCCTTCGATGTGGGCCACGCTCAGCACGCCGAGCTCCCCATTTGGTCCCGCCGGAAAGATCCAGGCCCGCTCTTAGGTGAAGAGGGTGCCCTTCTTGAGAAAATAGGTCACCGTACCGTCCCATGCGGGCATCACCGTCCCAGCAGGAATTCCAAAGATGTTGTTGGCCAGCTCATCCGGCAGCGGCTGGTAGGTGGGACAATCGTAAAAAGCAGCCTCAAACTGGCCAATGGGCTTCTGATTCCCGTTGCGCTTGAGCACAGCGCCTTCGACTTCGACCAGGCAGGGAAGCCCTTCGGGCCCCAGCTCCATGCGGGTCACTTCAAACGTAAAGCGGTAGTCAATGGGCTCGGAGTGGTCTTGGTCACCATCATTGGGGTTATGACGTCCATTCTCCTGCATGGTCGGAGGGAGATGGGTGCCGATCCGTCCATTCTCCTGCATGGTCGGAGGAAGATGGGTGCCGATCCGTCCATTTTTCACCTGAACCTGAGCCCAAGAGCTCCCCATCGGAGAACCCTGACTCGTCAGCACCGAGGTCGGGCTGGCTTGCGCAGGCTCCAGATGTGTCGGAATACCTGCGAGGGCGGGCTGAATGCTCAGTCCAATGCTCAGCGCGGCACAGATCAGGGAGGTGCGGGGTGCTTTGCTCATGGGCGTCTCCTCTTGAAAGGGGTCTAAATCCGGGTTGGTCTTACCTCATGTCATGTTGAGGTATGACCAACGGGATACGGATGGCGCGCCCCAATACTTGAGAAAAATCTGAAGGCCCCCCAAAAAAAAATGATGCGTCATTTCGGAAGGTGCCCCATGACCGACTGCGGAGGGAAGCGCTCGCCGGATGTCGTCAAAAAGGGGTGAGTCTTCCTCCGCTGGGTGTGCGGATGACGTGGCGGGGTGAGCGGGTGCAAAAATGGAGCCGCTGGTACACATCCATGCGACGGTTGACACTCAGGGATGCCGTGTGTCCACGAACATCTCTTTACGTGTAAACATTAAAAAAGGTGTGTCGAGCCGTCCAACAAAGTGAATGAGCGGGGAAGTTGATTCGAATATCAGAAGAAGATGAAAACTGTACCTGAAATAACCGGTTAATGCGCCCGAAAAAACTGAGTACTGGTCTCTCGTTCGTCAAGCAGACCGTGCTGTCCGCCCTGGCTGAGGGCACTGCGACGCCCCACCACATCGATGCAGTGGTCGAGCAGCTCCAGCTCTTCCGCCTTCACCGGACCTGCATTACGCAGAAACTTCCACAGCTCCAGCACCACGCTGGGGGCGACGGCATCTTTTAACAGACCCGCCACTTGCAGGGAGAGGCCAGAGAGGGTGGCCAGCTCCTGTTGAACCAGTGCGACCACTTCTGGATGTTCGTCGAGTCCAATCTCCAGCAGCATGTCTACGGTGATCGAGGCTTTATCCGGCGCCGAGAGGTTATCCCAGAGGTGTTTTGCGGCGCGAATTTGGGTGAGGGTATAACGAAAAATCAGCTCGGTCAGCTCCGTGCGCACAAAACCCCCTTGGCTGGTGGCGATGAAGCGCAGGGTCTCTTCCAGCAGAAGTGGATCGATGCCATGTCGGGCTGCCGCGACCACTCGCTCCGTCGCTTCCTCAAGGGTGAGGGCAGGGGCCCAGTTTTTCACCTTAGTGATCACATCCACGGCCACATACATGTCTGTTCCCAAGGGGAAACTCATCAGCAGCTCGTGAAGGGTCTGGAATTGAGCCAGCTTTTGATAGGGATCACCACCTCGTTTGAGCTCTTTGAAAAGTTTGAGTGTGGCCTGATGACGGTCCATGTTTCCTCCCTGTTGTTCGATTGCCAGTTTATTCAAGGTAGCTGGGCGATGACGGCAATGTCAAGGCTTTGGAGGGCCGTAGGTTATGGAAAATGCAGCGTTAATTAAATTCTTGCTTGAACGGGAAAAATATTTTGTGCTAAAACGGAATCGTCTTACGCGCTGCGACGCGAAGATGAACGTCCCCGGATGTTGGGGCAATGCTTGTCCAAATCACGTATGAGGTCAGACATGAAGGTGCAGCTCTTGACATTTGGGTTGGCAGGGTGTGTGTTTCTGAGCACCACCCCAGTTATGGCGGAGGCCGCGTCGAGGATGCCTTCCCTTCACGCCCCGGTTCCGCAGGAGGAGGGTGTCGGCATTCAGCCTCTGCCGTTGCCTCGTCTTGATGTGCGCTCCTCGGAGCAGGCTCGGGGGGGCAAGCCATTGCCGGGTCGCGCGGAGGCGGTGGGCAATGATCCGATCAGCTCGCTGAAGCTCTTAGAAGCACCCGCCAAGCATGGATTGGCAATCCCCTCTCAGGTGCCGTCGTGGTTGCTTCAGCGGGTGGTGCTCCCAGCGACTCCAACTATACCGGAAGGAGACGGTGATACGGTGGCGCAGCGGTCCTTGCCTCTTGCGTCGGGACCCCTTCCTTCTTCGTTTACAGAACAACTCCGTGGCACAGTCTATCAAGCCTATGTTTTGCGCAGCTATCTGAGTGACACCAATGGGGATGGCATCGTCGATGGTGTCGCCGATGACACGGATCGTAATGGTGTACCCGATACCTATTATATCGACTTCGACTTCAGCGGGGATGTGGATGCCATTGGCTATGATGACAACGAAAATGGGGTCGTTGAGCTGGTCAGAGCGGACACCAACAACGACGGCAAAAACGACTACTCGGCAGAAGACAGTGAAGACTCCGGCGTCTTGGATGGCTAGACGTTTGATAGTAATGCGGACGGTAAGGTTGACCGTTGGCGATATGATGTCAATCGAGATGGCATCACGGAGCTCCTCAGTGTGGATGTCAATGTGGATGGGATAGGGGAGCTGCTTCTGGCAGACAGCGATGGAGACACAGTTCTGGACTTCTTCGAGTACGATGTCCGTCAGGGAGGCAGTGGAAAGCAGTTCGGATGGGATACCAATGTTGACGGCATCTTTGACCTCCTGGCGTTTGATGTCAGCCTGGATGGAGAATACGATCTTTATATCTGGGACGTCGATTTTGATGGTATCCACGATGGTATCGCCGTCGATGATGATCGGGATTCGCTCTTTGATACCTGGTTCTTAGACGGTGACTATGATGGGCTCACCGACTATTACTGTTTTGATATGACCGGCGATGGGATCGAGGACTACATTGTACTCGATTCTGATGAAGATGGCTTGGAGGAAGGTCACTTCCACGACTTCAATGATGATGGTGTGTATAATTTTCTGGCGCAAGATGTGGATGAAAACGGCATCTTCGAGTTCTATCAGCTCGATGTAGACGGAGACATCTACTGGGAGCTGCGGGCTTGGGATGACGACCAGAATGGCAAGGCCGAGAGCTGGCTTCTGGACCAAGACCGTGATGGATATCCTGAAGTACGCCCCAAGGATACCAATGGAGATGGACGGGTGGATGAGTCGCTCTATGATACGAATCAGGATCGCACAGCGGATATCCATGTGAAGGATACCAACTTTAACGGGCTTCCCGATGCATGGTATGTGGACGCCAACTTCTCAAAGGTCTATGAGACACTTGCGCAGGATAGCAATGGGGATGGAAAGGCAGATGCCGCTTATTATGATGAGCGTGAGGACTCCAAGAGCGAATGGTATCTGTTGGACAAGGACTTTAATGGCAAGCTGGACTATGCATCACTCGACAGCGATGTGAATGGTCTCTATGATCGTTTCTGGCGCGATCTGAATGCCGATGAGATCTCTGATCAGACGGCCAGTGACATGAATGGAGACGGCCAGCCGGATCTCTGGCGCAACATCCGCCGGTAACAAAACAAGGGCGGAAGATGGACGGGCCTTCAAGAGACACACGACTCTTGAGGGCACTTTTTGTTTTGGACCTACGTCGTTCTGTGAGGCTGTTTTTCATACCTGGACGGCGCACGGAGCGTTTTGGTTTCCCCCCCAGCAGTATGGCGTAAAGCAAGGACTCGACCGAAGGCGGTTTTATCGTTGTGACATCAGCTGTGTGGGATGGACAGAATGATGCCTCGCATAAGTGTTGATATCCGAAAATTTTTATCCTGCCGGTAATTGCAGCACACGTTCAAAATCGACTTCATACGGAATATGTAGGAAATATGATTTATATGTGCCCATTGTCCCATGACCTCCATTCAAACACTATGAGGTACACCATGAATCAACCCGTGAAGACCGCTTGGTTTATCGGCTTGACCCTGCTCAGCACTTCGCCGGTGCTGGCCAGTGTTCCAAAGCCGCTGCTGGATTTTCAAACACAGGTGAAGGAAACGGCACAGGATGCGCCCGCCCGCGTACACACGCCGGTGCTCAAGCAGACGCCGTTCACGCCGGTAAAAGCGCCCGCGCGAGTGCAGGGGCGGGTGAAGGCGACAGGGTCGGATCCCCTCCTGAGCCTGCGCTTGCTGGATCAGCCACACTCCCTCAAGCTGCCCGTTCTTTCATTGCCGGAGTCGGTGCAGCTCAAGGGGCAGAATTTGCCCACTGCGCCAGAGCTCCCGGTCTCGGAAGGCGATGGGCTGGCCCATGAGAAGCTCTCGGCGGGGCTGAGCCCATTGCCGGATCACTTCACAGATCAGCTCCGCACCACGGTTGCACTGGCTTGGACTCAGCTCCTCTTCTGGTACGACAGCAACGGTGATGGCATCGTCGATGGTGTGGGGGTAGACTCCGATCTCAATGGTGTCCCCGATCTGTATCTCTTCGATTATGACTTCGATGGAGATGTGGATGCCATCGGCTACGATGACAACGAAAACGGCTACATTGAATATCTGGCGGCGGATACCAATGATGACTGGCTGCTGGACTACTACGCCTACGATGAAGATGATAATGGGGTCTTCGATTGGTGGTCTTACGACAGCAATGCCGATGGAGCAGCGGATCAGTGGGGGGCCGATGTCAATCAGGATGGGCTGACGGATCAGCTCTATTATGACACCGACCTCGATGGTGATGCAGACTTTGTGCTGATCGACTCCAACTTTGATGGGGTCTTTGACTATTTTGAGTATGACTCCGACAACGATGGTATCTCCGATCAGTTTGGATACGATACGGATGCCGACGGTGACTTCGATGTGCTGGGCTTCGACTCCAATGCCGATGGGGTGATCGATGCGTATGCCTGGGACAGCGACAATGACGGAGATTATGATGCCGCAGCCATCGATGAGGACTTTGATGGACTCTTCGACCTGTGGCTCTTCGATACCAACAACAACGGGGTGGTGGATCTCTACGCCTTCGATACCAATGAGGATGGAGTAGAAGACTTCTACGCCTACGATGGGAATGAGAACGGCGTGGCAGAGATCTATTATGCCGACTCCAATTATGACGGAGTGCTGGACTTCTATGGGGAAGACCTGGACGAAAACGGCATCCTGGAGTTCTATGCCGCCGATACAAACGCAGATGGTGCCATCGATTTTTATGCCTGGGATACGGATCAGAATGGCGCAGCGGATGTGTGGCTGCTCGACTCCAACTTTGATGGATACGCTGAGACTTGGCTGGCCGATACCAACGGGGACGGTGCCCCGGATTATGCCTGGATCGACTCCAATGCCGATGGTGCGGTGGATCTGATCCTCATCGACTCCGACTTTAATGGCGCGGTGGATGTGTGGTATGTCGATTCAGACTACTCCGGCATCTTCGAGACCTATGCGGTGGATACCAACGGTGATGGTGCTCCCGATGTGGCCTATTATGATGACGATGAGGATGGTGATATCGACTGGGTGGTCTGGGACGCCGACTTCAACGGTCAAGTGGATGGTGCTGCCGTGGATTACGATGGAAACGGCACATTCGACCGCTTCTGGCTCGATGGAGATGGTGACGGAGATGCCGACTATGTCGGATTTGATCTCACCGGAGATGGCCAGCCCGACTTCTGGCGGGTGTGGTGGCGCGGTGTGCTTCAGTAAGGGCATGTTCGCCACTCCGTAGGACACTCTGCGGATAAGCTGAGGGGTCACTCGAGCATATGTTGGTGCTTGAGTGGCCCATTTTTTTGTGGGAATGCTGAGCGGTCGTGTGCGTGTGCGTGCGTGTGCGTGTGCGTGAGTGCGTGCGCATCTGTCAAGGCATGGTATGCGCAAAAGATGGGGAAAGCATGGGCAGGGGGGCAGGCAGGAATGGTCTTTAGTCTTCGATCAACACATCAAACACTGCGGAAAGGGTGGCCTGCACTTCAGTCTGAGGATCCAATTGAGTGGTGCAGGTGAGGGCAAGCTGTCGGAATCTGCCATGCACCAAAGTGCCAGGATTTGGAACCTGCTCCAGCTCCACACTGCCATCCGTTCCTGCAAAACGACAGGTGTAATCGTATCGTTTGGCACTCTCGTTAGGATCCACGTCTTCAATGGCCGAATAGGTGACAGGATCCACGGCATAGGGCTCCGCTTGAACGGCAAACAGATCCACTTCTCCCGGTAAGGTCTGAGCTTCCGGTGCCACGTAAAAGATCAGGCTGCGAGAAGGACCATCCATCACCCGGTCGCGGGCTTCAATACGCACCAAACACACATTGCTGTCGTTCTCTGAGCACTCATATCGACCCGAAATCACCTCCAGCGCGCCACTGGAAGCCAGATAGGTCTGGGCATGTTCATTGCTCGTGGTCTCGACCGTAAAAGTCACCAGCTCGCTGGCACAGGCACTCAACCACAGCAGACTGGTCACACTCAGCAGAGATGCCAACACACGATTGGAAAGAGACATGATTTAAACTCCCACAGCCCTCAGGCGCTCTTGCCTCGTTCGTAAAACTCACGGATGAGACTGGGCACATTGACCAGCTCTCCCTCTTTGTTGACACACGCGAGGGTAGACCATCCTTCCAATACAAACTGACGAGTGCCATCCGGCAGCAGCTTCTGAACGTCGTACTTGTGCTGAATGCGCATGCTGCTCACTTTATCGAGGGTGGCACGCACCAGCAAGGTGTCGTCGTAGCGAGCAGGGGCGCGGAACTTCGCTCCAATCTCCGACATGACCACAAAAACACCGGATTCCGTCATCTGAATATAGGTGTATCCCGCGTCTTTCATCTGCTGTGTGCGGGCCATCTCAAAGTATATAAAATAGTTGGAGTGATACACAATGCCCAGTGGATCGCACTCAGCGTAACGAACCTGGAGCTGCACTTCAGTAGACATGCCGGGAATGGACATGGAATCCTCACGGGTAGGCGGTTTGATACGTCTGTGGCATGGTAGGATCGCTTGTCGCGTCTGTCAATTGAATTGGTGTGGAGCCCAGTGATGTCAGGTCGGCTGCGATGGCTTCAGACGCACCAAGCCATACTTGGCCGCCCACAACACATGATGGCGCAACAGATCCGGCGGTGCCTCCAAGTGCTCACCCCACTGCTCCAGCGCTCGCATGGGCTGAGCGCCCGCCGCAAGGTGCTGCAACACCGGCATCAAAAGCTGAGTATGAAGCAGGGGGGCGATGTCCCGGTGAGGGGTCGGAAGAGGCGCACCCGCTAAGATCTCCCGCCCCGCCTCGGTCAGCTCCACCCGCACCCAGGGCTCCAGCTTGAGAGAGGGATAGTGGCCAAAGATCTCGTAAGAGTCCATGTTTAAAGGAGAAAGTGGCACAGCCGAACCACGAGAGGGAGCCTGAAGCGCCCGCTCCGAGAGGCACTTCCACAACGCTTCGTAACGCGGAATCAGCCGGGACCAACGATACTGCTCCGCGTGGGCCCTCGCCGCGTGTGACAGCCGCTCACGCTCCGCAGGCTGGCGCAAGAGCTGCTCCAAGCTGGCCACCAGTGCTTCGAGATCCACACCAAAGGTCTGCGCCAGATAAAAGGGATGAAGGGCTGGGTTCAGGCCCTCCAAGTCTTCCAGGGAGTCCAGGGGCTTTCCCCAAAAGGTGGGGAGCTGCACACCCGTCTGTTGATGTAACACCAGCTCACGATAGCCATCAAACTCAGAGACAAGCGGGACACAACCTGCCGCCATCGCCTCCACCACACTCAAGCCAAAGGTCTCCTGCAAGTTATCAGAAGGTGATACAAAAAGGTCACAGGCAGAAAAAAGCTGCATCTTTCGGGCATCGTCAAAATCGACCTGAAAATGCACCCGCTGCGTGATCTGAAGCTCCTGCACCAGCCGCTTAAGCTGGGCCAGCTCCTGCTCTTCTGCTCCCCCCGCCAAGACCAGCTTGAGAGATCCAAGCTGACCCTTCTTCCAGGCACGACTCAAGGCATACAACATCGGATGCAAGTCCAGCTTCGAGCGGGCGGAGAGCCTCCCCAGATATAATAGGAAGGCCCCTTCACGCGGCAGTCCCAGCGCCCCCCGCGCTTTCTGCTTGTCTTCACGCACAAAACGACTGTCATCAATGCCCAGAGGAATATGGGCCAGCTCGGCCTCCAGCTTGAGGGCCAGTCCAAACTGGGCTTGCAGGCGAGTGGAGAGCTGCTCAAAACTGCGGCGCACCACCTCTCGGCCCGCTTCAGAGGTGCAGACAATCGCGTCGTAAGGCCGTAAAGGAGCCAGACCAAGCTGCAAATAACGTAAAGGCATTAAGGAGGTGTTTAATGAGTGTGTCACGCCCGTCACCGGGAAAGGTCGCCGAGCATGACGGTCTCGAAAGGGCGCGAGGTAAGGCAAGGCGCGGGTAAAATCACTCTGATGAAAGACTGTAAAATCAAGCTCTTGCACGGTTTCTCGCAGCGCCAGTTGTAAGGTGGTCTGAACCCGCTTCTGTAAGTGCGGCTGCGGCAACAACGCCTGGAGACGACGCTGGAAGACCTCCACATGGGCCACGTCCGGCAAAAAAAAGTGATAGGCGTCAAAGGTGCCGTAGGTCAAAAGTGCCTTCAGGAACTCATGATTGGCCACGTTGCGCCCAAGCCGAAGGTCCGGCGCACTCATCCCAAAAAAAGTATCGAGGGTGCCAAAACGCATGGAAGGTCTCCGAGGCAGGAAGGGCGAAGCAGGCAGGCTCAGCGGCCCCCACGCTCGCGGGAGTCGATGATTTCAAGGATGAAGCGACGCTTGTAACGGCCTCCAAAAGCAATCAAGAGGGTGCGGAGGGCGTCGGCAGTGCGGCCCTGTTTGCCCACCAGCTTGCCCATATCACCAGGACCGGTGCGGACTTCGATGACCGTGCTCATGTGGCCTTCAATGGCGTTGACTTCAATACGCTCCGGGAAATCCACCAGGGCTTGAACCATCAGCTTCACCAGCTCCACCACGGGCGTCAGCTCACCGCTCTGAGACTCCATATTCGCTCCTCCACATCGTATATCCTGCTGCCACTTCAGAAGACTGCAACGACGCACCTGTCAGACTGGGGAGCCACTCCGCTCCTCGCGCACGTTCACGTTGCCCCGAGGAGGGTTATAGCCTTATTAGGGCCTTCAAGCAATAACAGAATCGGTCTCGTGCCGCGCAAATCCTGCGGGAAAAGTGCTCCGAATGCGTGGAGGTGTGGAAGGAATTTTCAGTCTCGCCTGAGTTTGATCTTTTTTCATTTCAGCCCTTAAGTCTTCGCGCTCAAGTCCGATCCAATGTTCAGGTAAGCGCGATCCAGACCCCGTTCATCCTGATGACATGCTCTGCTTCACATATCGGAGGCTTTATGTGGTTTCAGCTCCCCAAACAAACCGGCTCGTGGCTCACGCTCGGCGCGCTGATGCTCTCGATGATCGGCTGTGCCACCCCGACAGCACATGTTACCATTCACACGGATGGTTATGCAGCAGCGGCCCTCAAGGATCGCCCGCTGATCGGCGCGGCGGATGGCTCGTTTGAGCTGCGCGTGCCCGCTGGCTGGCGCATCACCGATGGAGCTCAAGAGGATACGCTGGTGCTCCTGCGCGGAGAGGCGGCCAGTGAAGGGGTGATCACGGTGCGCAGCTTCGAGCCCTCCGGAGAGCTCACCGATGAGGTGCTGACCAGCATTCAAGAAGGGGCGGTGGAAGGGCTCAAGCGCCAGCTCCCCGGATTGATGGTGACCCATGTGGATGTTCAAGCAGAAGCCAATCGCACGCTTCACCGAGTCAACTATCACAGCCGTCTGCGGGGCGCGCCGATGTCAGGTCGGTTTGCCCTGATCTATCAAGAAGATGGGCTGTTTTCAGTCAATGCGGTCACGCCGGAAGCATACCAGGACACCCTCGACTCGGCGATGGACGGCATTCTGATGAGCCTCAAGGGGCTGAAAGAAAAGCCTCAAGCACCGGCTGTCAGTGAGGTGTATCAGGCCCCACAGGATAAGTTCTCGTTTGTGATGCCCCAGGGTTGGCAGTTCGATCTGATTCAACCGTCGGCGCAGGTGGATTTCCACCGCTTTGAGGCCCGGGATGGCACGCGGGCCCGTCTGATGGTGGTGCAGGCAGAGATTCCGCTCGGGGAGCGGCTCAACGAAAAACACATCACGGCGCTGGAGCGTGGGCTGTTTACGCAGCTCCAGGCGGATCAGCCGCAGCTCGTTAAGACGGAGGCCATCACGCTCAGCGGACAGCCTGCGGTGGCTCGCGCTTGGCAGTTCGAGCGAGAAGGACAGTGGCACTATCTGCGGGAAGTGTATCAACTGCGAGGCTCGACGCTGTTTTCGCTGACGCAAAGCGGGCCTTATGCTTTCCA
Organism: Myxococcota bacterium; assembly: GCA_046075485.1. Classification (GTDB taxonomy): domain Bacteria; phylum Myxococcota_A; class UBA796; order JAJRTE01; family JBJTQF01; genus JBJTQF01. Next base: position 142,539 of record JBJTQF010000338.1, read on the forward strand.
AGAAGCACAAGATGGCGCGTTTGACCAGGTGGTGCGCACGTTTTCGGTGCCGGATCAGAAAGGTCGTCGCTCGGTGGCGCGACGCTGAGTTCAAGCGTAGGCTGAGGTCGAGTGCAGGCTGAACAGCTTTGGTCTTGACGCACAGGTTTGGGGAGGCGATGGGCGCTGCTCATCGAGGAGGGGGGGAGAGGGCACACAGCGCGTCCGTTGAAAGACGGCGGGTTGTGATGCCCTCTTTTTTTTGGGGGCGGGGCCGCTCAGAGTATCGTCGGCTCAGAGTTTCGTCAGCTCAGAGCACCAAACCGCCGTCGATGTCCAACACCTTGCCGGTGAAATAGTCACACTCGACGATGAACTTCAGGCCCTTGTAGATCTCCTCGCACTGTCCGAGGCGGGCCAGCGGCACCCCCTTGAGGATCTGCTGAAGCATCTCCGGGCGCATGCCCTCCAAGATCGGGGTGGAGATAAATCCTGGCGCAATGGCACCCGTGCGAATGCCATAACGGGCCAGCTCCTGAGCCCACAGCTTGGTGTCCGCCACCAGGCCCGCTTTTGCCGCCGAATAGTTCGATTGGCCCGGATTGCCCGCACGCGACACCGACGAGATGCTGATGATCACCCCAGGCTTGACCTTGTTTTCGACCATCCAGGCCGCCACTTCACGGGTACACAGGAAGGGGCCGGTCAAGTCCACGTCGATCACCGACTGCCACTGACCGAGGCTCATCTTCTTGACCTTGCCCGTCTCCTTGTCCGGCTTGAC
>JBJTQF010000339.1:0-12635 GCA_046075485.1 Myxococcota bacterium
CGAGCTGCTCGCAGAGGGACTTCAGCCCCTTCGTTTGCTCAGGCTCTGCTGGATTGTTCTTCAGCTCTAACCAGCCTAAAAACTTCGTGATGTGATCTTTGCTGAGAATATGCGGTACGAAGAGCCGGTCTACCTTCATAGGCGTGTACGCCTTCAGAAGCGCCGCCATGCCCTTAAAATGATCCGCATGCGGATGGGTCAGGCAGACAAACGCCAGACGTTCAACCTTCCAGTGCTGGAGAAGCTCTCGCACCGGATCCCCCTTCCCGTCGGGGTGAGAGGGCTCCGCACAGCCATCCACCACGCCCACCGCACCATTCGGCAGCCGCACCACACAGGCTTCTCCATGTCCCGGACCAAAAACCACCACCTGAAGACGATCCGGCTCCGGCTGAAGTTGGTCCCACGCGGTGATGAGCTCCGGGGTTAAGGAACAGCGAGCGGTCATGACGTGCGCTCCTCCTCGGTCGGCTCGTCGGCGTTCGTGTCATCGGAGGTGTCATCATTTGAGGTGCCATCAGCAGCGTTAGAAGGAGCTGCCAGCTCCTCGAGCAACACCTCGAAGTCGGAGATAAGCTGATCCACCTGCTGGAGCTCGGCGTCGTTGTAGGTCCGAGGCTCCGCTTGGAACCAGATGCGATCCACCGGCTCACCGCACTCGGGAAAATCGGTCCAGGTCCACAGCTTAAACACGGTATGCTCGCTCAGCACAAAAGAAGGTCTCTCTTCAGGTGAGAGGGTCGAGAGGTCCAGCTCAGACTCCAACGTCCGCCAGGAAGGGGCTTGCCAGAGGGTGAGCTGGAGATGCTCACCGAGACCGTCATCCACCCGAGCAAGAAAAAAACTCACGGCCGTGGGAGAGACAGCATTCGCTTCACGCGGCAAGGGCTCAGACAAAGGGCGGGGAAGCTGAAAGCGGGCAGGAAGCACCGGAACACGGCGGACCCAATAAGAGGGATGAGGCGGAAGTGGTTCGCCCGCCCAGCGTGTGACCTGATCTGCAACTTGGCGGACAAAACGGGATGTCATGAGGAACGCTCCTCATAGAGCCACGGGAGCTCCGGCTCCAGAAAGCTCCGCAGGGCCTCCGGCGCTGGATGGTCCCTCCGCTCCGCATCCGGCAAGCCAAACTGTTGGAGACTCGCGTGCTCCGGCATCCACAGCGGTGAGGCTGCAAGCGCGTTCAAATGAGTGCCCAGAGCTCCCTCCAGCAGTCGCTGCTGATCGCCGGGCTCACCAGGGCCTCGGTTGATCAAAAACTGAAGCACCGGCTGCTCATCGGGTTGCACCAGCTCCAGCCAGCGAAAGAGCGCCCGCAGATCTTGTAGGTCAGGGCTGGCCACAAGCTGCGCGTGCCAGTGAAGCTCTGCGTCCTTCAGGCGGGGCGGAACGTCTCCTCCGATGGCCAGTGGCTGACGAGGCTCTCGTCCCAGTCTCAGGGCCAAGCTCAGGACGGTGCGAGAAAGGCCCGGAAGGGTGGGAGGGGTATCCACCACCAGGGCCAGCTTCGGATACTCCTCCAGAAGATGAGAGAGGAGCTTCTCCAGTCGGCCCTCCAGAAAGGCAGCCCGCTCTTCGTCGTAGATCAGCGGTAAGATCTGCTCCAGGTCGTTGGGTAAGGCACTGCTGGGTCAGACATCAAAGTGCGGCACCTCGACGGAGCGCCAGAGCAGGCGGACGGGATTCAAAAAGAGCTCGACCGGCTAAAGGACCTGAAAGATAACCTTCCCAGCCAACGTTGAGCCGCCTGTTGTGTGTTGCCTTGCTGCACCGCCTCCCAGACCGTCACATCCAGCGTGCGGAGCTCAGGACATTCCTGCTCGAGCCGAGATGGCAGCCAGGAAGCCTCCTGGGAGAGGCTCTTGTGAAAGAGGGCTGCAAGCCGAGGGAAGACCCGCACCGTACTTTCGTGCTCCCGCACATAGAGCGGATAGATGCCCGGCGCACTAAACGCAGCGGGGATCGTCTCGACTCCCTCTTTCTCCTGGCGGGCAAACACGACCCACCACGCAAGCTCATAAGCAGACAGGTCTGGGGTGGGATCCTCAAGCGCCGGTGGCAGATGAGCGAGCTGAGCTTTTTGAGGTGTTTTTGCTTGAGTGGCCGTCCGAACGTCTTCGAGCAGGTGCGTCAGTCGCTCCCGTTCTGCTTCTGTGGCAACAGCTTGGAGCTCAGAGAGCAGCGCCGACACGAGGGTCTTGACGTCATGCACAGCGTGGCTCGTCGAGGGGGACTTTTGAAGGGAGTCTTCGAGAGGCAAGCTCATACCAGCCTCATCCGTGGGGGGGGGAGAGTACGTTCATATGGAGAAAGGATAACCTCACCCCTTCCCAGAGGCAAGTCCGATCCACGAGCCCTTCATTGGTACAGGAAGGTATCCACGCTGACCGTGGTGCCATCGGCGTTGCGGACTGAAATGGAGACCGTCCCCGCAGTGCCTGCTGGAGACGTCACCGTGAGCTGCGTGTTGCTGTCCACCTTCAACGTCGGAGTCCCCACCGTTCCAAACAGCACCTGCGTTGTGCCCGTGAGCTGAGACCCGGTGATCACCACCACCGTACCCCCTGCCGTGCTGCCGGACTTGGGCGTGAAGTCCGTGATGACCGGAGCACCATCCTCATCGTTATCGGCGGGACCGGAACAGCCGGGATCCTGTGCATCCGTCTTCCCGTCGAGATCATTGTCCTGCCCATCACTGCACAGCCCGACCGCATTGGCACCCGTTTCTTCTCCAGAGGCTGGTGTGCCGCAGTCCGCATCGAGCCCATCCGTCCAGCCGTCATTGTCGTTGTCGAGCCCATCCTCGCACGTCGTGGTTTCCGTCAGGTCCGCTCCGTTTTTGCAGCCGGGGTCCGCTGAGTCCGCCAGCCCATCCCCATCGTTGTCCGCGCCATCGTTGCAGAGACTTCCCGGCGTGGATTGATCTTCGGCCTCATAACCCGACGCACAGTCTGGGTCGAGCATATCTTTCCAGCCGTCTCCATCGTTATCATTGCCATCGTTGCAGGTGAAGGTCGAAGTGCTCAGCAGCTCTGAGTCTGACGCATCCGTGCAGTCCGGGTCGAGAATATCGATCCAGCCGTCCTCATCATTGTCTGCGTTGTCATTGCAGCCGGCGCTGGTGAAGCCGAGCTCCACATCATCGGCGGCCCCGCAGTCGGGGTCATCCGCGTCGAGCCAGCCATCTTGATCATCATCCTGCCCGTCGTTGCAGCTCTCGGCGCTCAGCCCACGCTCGAGCCCTTGGGCGGAGGTGCAGTCGGGATCCTCTCCATCGGACCAGCCGTCTCCGTCGTCGTCTTGGCCGTTGTTGCACTGGATAGAGCCGATGCCGGTCTCTGAGCTGGATGCCGACGTGCAGTCTGGGTCCGCGGAGTCCTCCCAGCCGTCTCCATCGTCATCGGAGCCGTTGTTGCAGCCCTTGCTGGGGTTCAGACCCACCTCGAGGCTGGACGCCGACGTGCAGTCTGGGTCACGGACATCGGACCAGCCATCTCCGTCATCATCGAGCCCGTTGTTGCAGCCCTTTGTGGACGTGGGGGAGTCCTCCGAGTCATCGGCCTGGAGACAGTCGGGGTCTCCGCTGTCGCTCCAGCCGTCCCGGTCATTGTCGAGCCCATCATTGCAGGTCGAAGCGGGGCTCGAGCCCAGCTCATTTTGAGTCGCCGACGTGCAGTCGGGGTCATCCGCGTCGAACCAGCCATCGTTGTCGTTGTCATTGCCGTCGTTGCAGCCGGTGGTGCCGAAGCCAGCCTCTGACAGACTGACCGACGCGCAGTCGGGATCCGCCGTATCGCTCCAGCCGTCCTGGTCATTGTCTTGACCGTCGGAGCAGTTGAGCACCTCGGTGGTATCGGATGCCGAAGGACAGTCTGCGGTATCGGCGGCGTCTTTTTTCCCGTCGGCGTCATTGTCGATGCCATCATTACACGCCGTGGTGCCGAACCCGTCTTCGGTCTCCCGAGCGGAGGCGCAGTCGGGGTCGGCTTTGTCGTTCCAGCCGTCTCCGTCGTTGTCGGTGCCGTCATTGCAGCCCAAGCTGGGAGACAGTCCGCTCTCCGTGGAGGTGGCGGAGGTGCAGCTTGGGTCCGCCGCGTCTTTCCAGCCATCCCCATCGTTGTCGATGTTGTCGTTGCATCCGGCGGAGCCGAAGCCCGCTTCGTTGGCCCCGGATGTGCAGTCGGGGTCATTGCCGTCGGCCCAGCCATCGGCATCATTATCCAGACCGTCGTTGCAGTCCTCGGCCTCCGTGGAGTCCGTGGCGCGGATGCAGCCGGGGTCGCTGGCGTCCTTGAGCCCGTCTGAGTCGTTGTCTACATTGTCGTTGCACTGGAACGCGCTGAAGCCAAACTCCGTCCCTGCTGGAGACTGACAATCGGGATCGCCGCTGTCTTTCCAGCCGTCGCTGTCGTTGTCGAGCCCGTCACCGCACAGGTTGGCTTCGGTCTCGCCGTAGCCGCTCAGACATTGAGGATCACCGGCGTCAACCAGGCCATCTCCGTCATCGTCTTGGAGGTTGTTGCAGGCGTTTTGGCGGATGCCAAACTCGTTGTCGTTGGAGGGGTTATTGTTGCAGTCGGGATCCTCGAGGTCGATCCAGCCATCCCCTTCGTTGTCGGTGCCATCGTTGCAGGCGGTGGTGGTCGAAGACTCATCGTCATCGTAGGGGCCGCTGCACGAGGCATCCTCGCGGTCGAGGTCGCCGTCACCGTCGTTGTCTTGGCCATCGTTGCAGGCGGTATCGCCGAGCCCGAGCTCTCCCCCTTGAGGGTCGAGCTGGCAATCTGGGTCTTCAAAGTCGGTCCAGCCGTCGCCGTCGTTGTCGTCTTCGTCGGAGCAGGAGACGGCTTCACTGGTGCCGTAGCCGTCGGAGCAGCTCGAGTCCGCGGCATCCACTTTTCCATCCCCATCGTTGTCGAGGTTATCATTGCAGGCGGCGCTGCTGAAGCCTCCTTCGTCGTCTCCGGTGGGGACATTTTCGCAGCCGGGGTCTTGGAGGTCGATCCAGCCATCGGCGTCGTTGTCTTGGTTATCGGAGCAGAGGGGGGTCTGATTGGACTCATTATCATCGAAGCCATCTATGCAGTTGACGTCTTCGGCGTCGATCAGGTCATCCCCGTCGTTGTCGATCCCGTCGGAGCAGGCGGTGGAGCCGTCTTCTCCGTCACTTTCGTCTTCGTCGCTGCTGAGTGAGAGGCCATCACAGCCGGGGTCTTCGTCATCGATCCAGGCGTCACCGTCGTTGTCTTTGCCATCTTCGCAGGCGGCGAGCTCATTGTTGTCGCGACCGGAGAGGCAGCCGGGGTCATCGGCGTCGATGCTGCCATCGGCGTCGTTGTCGATGGAGTCGTTGCATTGAGCGGTGGAGGTGGGATTACTTTCCTCGGCGCCGGAGATCACACAGTCGGGGTCATCGGTGTCGATCCAGCCATCACCGTCGTCGTCGAGGCTATTTTCGCAGGTGCCGACGCTGGGGGTGGCGGTGGGGGTGATTTCTGCGCCAGCCTCATCGGTGTCGGAGGCGTCATCGCAGTCGGGGTCGGCTTTGTCGATGGTGCTGTCGCCGTCGTTGTCTTGGCCGTCGTTGCAGGCGGTGCTTCCGAAGCCTTGTTCGCTGCTTTTGTCGTCTTCGCAGTCGGGGTCGGCGGCATCGGTCCAGCCATCTTCGTCGTTGTCTTGGTCATCGTCGCAGGTGCTGGGCACGGGGGTTTCTTCTTGCACGATGAAGTTGGGGATATCAACTTCGACGCGGTCTCCGTCAACAAAGGTGATGGCGGCGGTTTTATCCGACAGGGCCACCACACCGTCGGCGTTGAGCCCTTGTGCTTGGAAGGTAAAGCTGACCCCGGTCTGAGTGCCTTGCCGCAGCTCGACGGTGGGGAATCGTTCGGTGGAGGTGGTGGCGTTGAGGTCCACCGCGATCACCAGCTCCAGGCTGCTGTCTCCATCCCGGTCTACCACGGTCATATTGGAGCCGATGCTGCCCGAGAGGGGAGCACCTGCATTGTCGAGCAGCGGGGTGGAGGGATAGGCAATGACCTCGAGCTTCTGGAGCTGAGGCCGGATGGTATCATATTGGCTGCTGTCGATGGAGATCAGCATGGACGTGGGCGTCTCGGCGCCGCTACAAGCGGTCAGCATCATCACCGACAAAAGCAGCAGGGTGCGGGGCAGCGGGGGGCGGCTGACGTGAGCGACTGCCCAACGATTCAGAGGCAGAAGAAGCGACTTCATCTATTCAGGCTCTCCGAAAACAGTTAACACAGCCGAGTTAGGGGAGGGTCACCAACACATCGCCGACGGCGGCGCTCTGTGCATTGGCGTTGATGACGGCGGCGGTCGTGCCACCGGCTGCAATCACAGCGCCTCCAACGACGGTCCAGAACCACCACTGCCGGGTCAGGGGTGCATTTTCGACGTTTGAACGGGGTGAGGTGGAGTTCCCGGTCTCTTTGACGGTCTCCATCGAGACCAGCTCGACGCTGATGCGCGTGGAGCGTTCGGGCTCGATGAGCACGGGCTGGATATGGTCGGCATATCCATCCTGGGTGATGCGCAGGCTATATTGTCCGGGCTGAATTTGTTTGTCGAGCTGGAGGGGGGTTTTCCCGAGGAAGCTGCCTTCGAGGTACACATCGGCACCGGGCACGCGGGTTTTGACCCGCAATCCGCCGGGGGTGGACGACAGGTTGATGTTGACCTCGAGCTTCTGTCCCATATCCACCTGGAAGGCGCGGAAGCTGGTGGCCATGCCTTCTTTGACGACCTTGAGGGCGTGGCGACCGGGTGGCACGGTGGAGAGGGTCAGCGGGGTTTTCCCCATCGCTTCGTTGTCGAGAAAGACCTGAGCGCCCTCGGGCTTGGAGGTCAAGATCACGGTGGCGGCGTTGGCGATCATGGGCACATGCAGCTTGAGCCGCACATTGGGTTTGACCGTGATGGGCGCGGTGTAGTTGGTATAACCGGTCTTGCGCACCTGGATGGTGTAGGTGCCTGCGGGGAGATCTTCGATTAACACGTTGGGGCTGGTGCCCACTTCTTTGTCATCCAGGTAGACTCGAGCGCCTTCGACGCTGGCCAGCACTTCGATGGAGCCCACCACCTTCACGAGCTGCGCGTTGATGGTGATGGTCTTGTTGGCCAAGATCTCGATGTCTTCCTGATAGGCTTCGTATCCGGGAAGCTCGAGCCTGACCTTATACTGACCCGGTGGCAGAAGCCGGATGGTCGGGGTCTGGCCGATCTCTTCCCCGTTGAGCAGGATCCGTGCTCCTTTGATGTTGGAATAGAGCTTGAGGATCCCGCCTGCTTGGGCCACCGCAGTATCAGAAGCCGCAGTATCCGAAGCAGCAGCAGTCGAGGCGGAGGTCAAGGGGGCCAAGAGCAGGGCCAGAAAGACGAGCAGGAGGCAGCCGTAGCGTCGATGGTACATCTTGATCATGGTGACTCATGGTCCTGTATGGATACGTTGAGATAGTGGCAACGCAATGCTGAGGGAAATTCGCAACCTCTGAACTATATCATGCCGCAAAAGAGGGGGCAAGGATCATAGGCATCGCTCAATGGCCACGATTTCTGATCAAGCCGGACAAAAACTTCTCAGCCTTCGACGGTCTCTCCTGAGCCTCTGCGGGGGGCTCCGGTGCCTGGGTCGGCTCGCTTCTTCCATCCTCGCTTCAAGCCTTGCCGGATGGGTGCTTCAGGAGAACGCCGGATCCCCGCCGGTTCTGCAAAAAAGAATTGAGATTCTCAGACACTCATGTCGAGATATGAAGGCGCTCTCCCCTTAAAATCCGCTGCGAAGGAGATTTCATGCGTCTGTCGGTGACACCGGAAGGCCCGGTCGATCAGCTTGCACTTCTGCTGAACTTGGCACCCACTCCGGTGCCCGAGGTCATGTTTGGCATGGCGGGCTCGCGTGTGTTGACCGTGGCCGCTCGGCTGGGGCTCTTCGTGGCGTTGGCGCGACCGGGCCAGACCCTGGCACTCTTGGCGACACACTGTCAAGTGGCCCCCGAAGGATTGCTGCATCTCTTGGGGTGTCTACAGGCGCTCGGGTACGTGCAGGTGCAGGCGCATGATCGGGCGCATGAGCAGACGCATGATCGGGCGCATGAGCAGACGCAGGTGTATGCGCTCTCGTCTCGGGCGCGCAAGTGGCTGGATCCGGCCTCTGACACCTATGTCGGGACGTTTTTGGACTTCAACGAAGACCAGTGGCAGTGGTGGTCTCAGCTCGAGGGGGTTTTACGCTCGGGGCGGCCTTTTTCGATTCATCAGCTTGACGCCGACGACCCAGGCTGGACACGTTATATCACCGCCATGTTTGAGCTGGCCCGCCTCTCGGCGGATGAAGTGGCGGGGTTGGTGCCGGTGCCGCGAGGGGCTCAGCGCCTCTTGGATGTGGCCGGAGGACATGGGCTCTTTGCGGCAAAACTCTGTGCAAAACAGGTGTCTCTTCGGGCCACGGTGCTGGACTTGCCGGGCAGTGTGCGGGTGGGGCGAGCCCTCATGCAGCAGCATGGGTATGCTCAGCGGGTTCAGCATGTGGAGGGTGATATTTTTACGGCCCCTCTCGACGGCCCTTACGATGTGATCGTGTATTTTCAGACCTTGCGGCATTTCTCGCCGGAGCAGAATCTGGGCCTCTTTAAGCGGCTGAAGCAGGCACTGGCTCCGGGAGGCGTGCTGGCGGTGATGGATTATCTGGCCCCCGATGTGGGCTTGGCGGGTGGGATGGGGGCTTTTGTGGGCCTCAACTACTACCTCACCACCGGGGGCGCGCTCTACTCTCTGCGTATGCTCAAATCGGCGCTGGCGGATGCGGGATTCTCTCGGCTTCGTGTCAGGTCGGTGCTGCGCCTGCCTTTTCAAAAGCTGGTGTTGGCCCGAGCCTGAGCCTTCTTTTTAACATCGACACCCTCTTGATGGAGCTTGTTCATGACCGTATCCACCCAGGCCATCCCAGAGCATATCCAGGGAGAGCCCGCTCTACCAGACCGTTCTGTGCCTGCTCAGGTTCGGAGTTTGTTGCGCCAGCTCTTCTGGCTGGTGATTGTGACCTCGATTGTCCCGATCATCTGGCCATTTTACCTGCTGCATCGGATTTTTTTGCCTCGGCCTCCCAATATCCCCGCCCCTGCGCAATATGGGCGTTATCTCGTGGCGGTCTGGAGCGATGATCCACCTCCTTGGGGGTACTCGCGTTTTAAGCAGGTGTGTCTGTCCATCGACTTGGTGAGACGTTTTATGCTCGCCCCGCTGTGGGGACTGTGTTGGTATCTCGATGAGGTGCTCTACGGCAAGCTGTTGGCACAAAATCCGGTTGTGGCACCTCTCTTTGAGCTGAGTGCCGCCCGTTCCGGCTCCACCCAGCTTGCGCACTATCTGGAAGACGATCCGCAGATCGCCACCCCAGGCGCGCTGATGGTGCTGTTCCCCTACCTGTGGCTCTGGAAGCTGACCCCCAAGACCATCGGACGCCGCTTCACAAAGGAGCGTTTTAACGAGCTGGCCCATGCTCGGCTCCCGGAGGCTTTTCTCCAGCGCCACGAGAACGACTTCTTCCGCACCGATACCTTTGAGATCTACTTCTATATGAACCACCTTAACCTGCTCTCGATGCAGGTCAGCGAGAAGCGGCTGGTGCGGGATTTTGCCTTCGCGCGTTATGTGCCCGAGAACGAAGCGCAGTTTGAGAAGGACTTCATCGAGTTCATCGACGGCATCGGACGTAAAATTTTGGCGCACAAGGGGCCTCAACCCAACGGCCAGCCTCGGAAGTTTTTCATCAAGGGACACTTTTTGATGGCAGCCAATGCGCTCGAGCGTCGCTATCCCGACGCGAGCTTTTTGACGATGATTCGGGAGCCGGTGAAACGTCTCCAGAGCTGCATCAACTATTTCCGGGTCAATCCGGGGCAGGAGTTCTGGGATCCCACCCCCTGGCCCTGGCTGGTGGCGCTCATGGACACCGAAGAGGAATATTGCCGCATCGAGCAGGCTTGGTACACCCGCTCGGAAGGGCCTCGTCGCTGCGTGATCCGCTTTGGCGAGTATGTGAAGGATCTGGAAGGCACCATGAAGCGGGTCTACAAAGAATGTCTCGGCCAGGACGTGGTGCCGCCTCATGTGCCTCGGGTCCATGCGGCACGCGAGCGCACCAACTACGTGATCGACCGCTCGTTGACACAGCTCGGCATCGATGAACAGGCGCTCACCACTCGGCTGGCTGATTATGTCAAGTGGTGTAAGGGCAAATAAGCGGGAAATCCCACCCTGGAGGTTTTATGCATCGTCCCGTATTCGTGTGGCACAAGAGGGCGCGGGTGCCGAGCTTGCAGCCGGAGCAGGTCCGCTGGCCGGGCGGCTCGCTGCTGTCGGGTCTGGTGGTGTGGAGTGTGGTGTGGAGCGCGGGGGGGCTGATTCCGGCAACGGTGGAGGCCGCGCCGTATTTTGTGGAGCAGACCTCACGCTTGGGGGCTGCTCAGCCGTGTGCGGACAGCAACGAGGGCTGTAACTCACACTATGCGCTGCTGGCGGATCTCAATGGAGACGGTGCGCTGGACATTCTGTTTGCGAATGGGGGCGGGTATTACCAGCCGGGGGATGTGGCTCCGCTGGCGCTCTATCTCAACGACGGGCAGGGGATGTTCACCGATGTGAGTGTGGAGAGTCTCGACGGTTTTGAGGGGCGGCTCCAGCAGGTGGCGGTGGCGGATTTGGACCGGGATGGGGATCTCGACGTGGTAGCACCGGATGCGTATGGTCTCCAGGCGGACGCGCTCTTTCTGAATGACGGGGCGCTGCTGCCTCATTTTTCGGAGGAGGGCGCTGCTCGGCTGGGCACCACTTCTCGGGCGGGTTCCACTCGTTTTGGGGATCTGGACAATGATGGTGATGCGGACTTGGTGATCTCGAGCTGGGGAGACAATCCACCTCGTTCGGCGGGCACGGCGAAGGTCTATCTCAACGACGGGCGAGGATATTTTAAAGAGCTCACGGGTGCGGTTCCGCAGAACACCGCTGAGATCGGCACGGGGCCGGTGGATTTGGACCTCTTAGACATGGATGGAGACTTTGATCTCGACCTGCTGCTGGCGAGCCGAACCGGGGACTCGCTCTTGTTTCGGAACGACGGGCGAGGGCTCTTTGCCGATGCCAATGCTCAGCTTCCGACTCAGCCGGGGCCCTATGTGTATGGACCGGATGCCTGTGATGTGGATGCGGATGGGGATCTGGATCTCTGGCTGGACAATGGGGCGCTCGACCGCAAGGAGCAGCTCTTGATCAACGATGGGACGGGCCGCTTCACCGATGAGACCCGCACGCGGCTGCGCACGGGCTCGAACCTCACCGCCGATGACAATAAGGTGCAGTGTGTGGACATCGACCAAGACGGAGATGCGGATGTGGTGATCGCGTCGTTGAGTGGCAATGAGCGGGTCTTGCTCAACGACGGGACGGGTAAGTTTAGCTTGAAGCGGGATGCCTTCCCGACGTTAGCGGATTCTACCCTGGGGCTGGACTTGGGAGATCTCAACGGGGATGGTCGCCTGGATGTGGTCACCGGTCAGGGCGAGAGTGGCAGTTATCTCAACCGCCTCTATTTTGGGCTGGAGAGTCTGCCGCTGGATGTTCAAGCGCCGCGTATCCGCTCGGTGGAGCGTTTGGCTGGGACGGTCTCTGCGGGTGTATATCCGGTGAGGTTTGCGGTTTTTGAGCAGCACACCTCGGATGTGGGGCCGCCGGTGATACGCGCGTGGGTGCAGCTCAGCTCGGGTGAGCAGCTTGAGGCGGCTTCGATGGGAGGAGACTTGTTTCGGGGGCTGGTGCGGATCAACGCGGGGGTGAGTACGCGCTTTCGGGTGTGTGCGCAGGATGCGGCGGGGCTCATCGGGTGTAGTGCAGAGCAAGCGGTCAGTGGTACATGAGGGAAGTGGGTCGAGCGGGCATCGAAGACGGGACCGAAGACGGGACCGACTCTCTTCTGGGTGAGGGGGAGGGTGGCCGTCGAGAGGGGGTGAGGATCAGCCGCCGAATTTTTCGTCGAGGGTCTTCACAATGGTGTTGCCCACGGGGGGGATGATGCCAAAAAACACGCTCATGGCCAGGGTGAAGTTCCGTGGGCCCAGCACCAGGTCGAAGAGGTTGTTGTCGTGGGCGATGGAGGTGCCCAGGCTGTAGCCGATCAGCTCGAGGGGGGCGAGGGCAAAGACACCGTAGACGTACTGTTCGAAGAGGGATTTTCGACGCAGGACGAGGGAGACTGGAACGAGATAGCCGACGTAGCAGGTGGCGACTTGCCACCAGTGGCCAAACTCGGCGATGTGGAGGGCTTTGCCGATGCTGTTGGAGATCAGGCCCCAGGTGAGAAAGACCAGGACATAGAGCACGTACTGGCGAGCGGTGGCTTGAAAAGGGAGAAACCAGGAAGGGGTGGAGGTCTCTGCGTTGACGGAAGAGGGGGAGAACTCGGAGGCTGTGGACTGTTTCATGGGACATTCCTTTGTGCGAAGATGAGGGCAAACGAAGAAGGCGTTGCATACCTTAACGCTGAAGGACATGTCACGCTAGCAGATCTTGTCAGCGGATGGTGTCGCTCAAAACAAAATGGGGTCAAGGGGCCATTGGTC
>JBJTQF010000340.1:0-43717 GCA_046075485.1 Myxococcota bacterium
CGGTATAGATGATGCGATAGAGATCATGCTGCTCGACGGTCACATACATACAAGAGCCCTCCAGATGGATGGGCAGGAGGATACCACAGGCAGGCAGCGGATTGAAGTCTCTGCTCAGCAACGAATGGGCATGTACCCTCGAGCACATCAGGCGCGCTGAGGAGGGCGAAAGCAGCCGACTCCCTCCAGCAGTACACGCACCAGCGGTTTGAGCGTTTGTTTCCGTCCCAATTCCTGCTATAAAAAGCGTCCGGGCACGCATACCGCGTGGCCCCAGCCGGAGAGTGCCCATGAAATCTGCCCTCGAATCTGCCCTGAAACCCGCCCGGAAATCTGCCCGCCGCCCGCTGCTGTCGTGGCTGCTGGGGCTCAGTTTGAGCTTCGGTGCCTGCGCCCACTCCGACACCCCTGCCTCAGCACCGGTCTCGAGTAGCCCCGATCTGTCGCCGGAAGCCCTCGCCCGCCTGCGCACCCAGGCGCTGAGTAAGGTGGATCGGCTGTCGCGTGAGCTGGAGAAGCTGCGGGGGCTCTCGTTTAAACGTCCGGTGAAGGTGGAAGTACAGACGCTCTCGGACTTTCAAAAATACGTGAATGTTCAGCTCGAGAAGGCCCTGCCCGCCGAAGAAGCACGCCGTCAGTCGGCCACCCTTCACGCCTTGGGACTGGTGGCGGATGGATTTGACCTCCGCGCCGGGCTCAGCGACATGGTGGTCAGTCAAGCAGGCGCTTATTACGATCCCCAGACGGAGACCTTCTATCTGCTGATGGCAGACCTCCCCGAGTCTCAGCTCGAGTCCATCATGCTGCACGAGCTCGAGCATGCGTTACAAGATCAGCACTTCGACCTGCGGGCGCTCCAGGAAAAACAGCGTGCAGAACCCGACGAAGACCGCCGCGCGGCCATCAGCTTTGTGATCGAAGGAGAAGCCACCTACGTCATGTTACGCCACGAGCTCGCACGGGCAGGCAGAGACATCTCTCAGCTCGAGCCGGATATGCAGACGATGGTGTTCAAGATGATGCGGGATATGGATCGGGGAGCACTGCTCTCGGGCATGAAGCGTATGGCACGCGGACGAGACGCCAGCGACGCCCTCCGCCGGGCGATGGAAGGCACCCTGAACCTGCCTGCGTACCTGTTCTGGAGCCTCTACGATCCCTATATGAAGGGACAATACGGGGTGCATTTTGCCTACGGACAAGGGGGGTGGCAAGCGGTGGGACAGCTCTTCACGCAGCCTCCCCGCTCGACGGAGCAGCTCCTCCATCCGCTGCCGTACTCTGGGCCACAAGATGAGCCGACCACGGTGGCAGCCCTCCCGCGCGAAAAGCTCGCGGCACAAGGCTGGAGCGAGGTGTGGTCCAACGTCATGGGAGAAGCATCTCTGGCCGCGTTTTTAGAGCAACACCTGGAGAAACGACAGCCCGCCCTCTCCACCGGCTGGGACGGAGACCGCTTCGCCCACTACGATCACCCCGACGGACGCAGCATGCTGACGTGGGAGCTGGTCTGGGACTCCGAACCGGACGCTCGAGAGTTTGCCAATGCCATCCGCCCCCTGCTGGAGAGACAAAAGCTCGGTGCCGGAAGCGGAGAACGTGGCATCTTTCTGGAACAACAAGGCTCCTGGGTGCAGATCCTGGCCGGAAGTAAGAGCGCACTGGAGACCTTCCAGGCCGTGTTGCCTCGCCGAGAATAACCCCCGACTTGGTAACGTTCCGCCCGCGCACCCGCTCACGCACGCACGCACCCGCTCACGCACGCACCCGCTCACGCACGCACGTAGCCGAACAAATAGAAAAGGCCCTTCAGAGGAAGGGCCTCTCAACAAGCAGCTCAAGAGGGAGCGACCGGTGGAAGCGTCAAGACGCCACCAACATGAGGCTCAGCGCAGCTTGGTCTCGACGAACTCCACATGCTTACGCACCTTGGGATCGTACTTCTTGCGCTTGATTTTCTCGTTGCTCTTCTTCTTGTTCTTGGTCGTCGTGTAGAAGTAGCCGGTGCCGGCAGACGACAGGAGCTTCACCTTTTCGCGCATGACGCACTCCTTAAGCATCTCAGGGTTGCTGAGATCGGAAATCCAGACGTTGATGGAGCCAGAGGCGGAACATGAAGGCGCAGCCAGCTCGACAGCCCACGCATGCATGACCTTGTCAAAAATACTCTGACAAAAACACTCTGGCAAAAAACCCAGACCGGTCGGAGCGACCGATCAAGACGATGCGGCTTCGATCAAGCACCACTGCGCGGGGCGAGCCCTCAGCAGTGCCACCAGAACCACGGGGACCACATAAACCGGGGTCATCACTATACACAAGTTTTTAGAGATCGCCAGAATAATTTTGAGTGGACGGGATTGCCGCATCCTCCTTTTGATTCCGGTCACGCTTTATACAGCGCCCCTGCGCTTGATTCAATCTTTTCATCAGGGGAGCCCTATGGCATGCTAAGCCTCGACGCAGCACAGCAGAAGCAGATTCGGCGGCGAAATTGTTCTGAAATACGTTGAACACGCTGACAACAGCAGCAGCACGGGAGTGGCAGATGAGCACGTCTATCCTATCATTATCCAATGGCTCCATTCACCCGCATGAGGGCGCGGTCCTGTTTGACAACGGAGCCCACCGTTGGATTTGGCTCGGTCGCGAAGGCGGGAACAACGCCGACGGAGAAGTCCCCGCCAACCAATATGTGATCGAAGTGCAAGGCAAAGCCTGCCTCCTCGATCCCGGCTCGATCCTCGATTTTGGGAACACGGTGGCCAACCTTGCCCGCTATCTCGACATCGCGCAGGTCGAGTACCTCTTTTATAGCCATCAGGATCCCGACGTGGCCTCCGCCATTGCGCTGTGGGCAGGCTGCACCCATGCACGTTTTTTGATGCCCAAAGTGTGGGGACGCTTCCTGCCCCACTTCGGCGAGTTTGACACCACCCGGGCCATCCTGGTCCCCGATAAGGGCAGCTCCTTTACCCTCGGCGGTGCCACCCTCCAGATTCTCCCGGCACACTTCTTACACTCCCTGGGCAATATCGTGCTCTACGATCCGGTGGCGCGGCTGCTGTTTACGGGTGATATCGGCTCCGCCCTGCTGCCCGCGACAGAAGAGAACTTCATCGTGGAGGACTTCGACAAACATATCAAGTACATGGACGGCTTCCACAAGCGGTACATGGTCTCCAACGTGGTCACACGCGAATTTGCCAACCGGATGTCTAAGCTGGCCATCGATGCCATTGTGCCCCAACACGGGGCCATCATTCGAGGCCCGGATGTCAAACGCTTCTTCGATTGGTTTGGCAACCTGCGCTGTGGCATCGACCTGCTCAGCGACATCTACCGCTGAGACAGCTACCGCTGAGACATCTACCGCTGAGACAGCTAACGCTGAGACAGCTACCGCTGAGATAGCTATCGCTGAAAAGGAATCCACCATGCCTGAAAGACGCCGAATGCCCTCGTTTTCTGGACGCAACACCGCCGTGGAGGTGGTCGGAGGTGTAGAAGAACATACCCTGGCCACCCTCAGAGCCCTGGCCGCTCAGGTCCGCAAATCCAGCATCCACAAGACACTCAACTCACGACTGCTCAAACATATGTATGTGGAGCTGACCCACGCTGCTTCATCGCTGGAGTCCATTAAAACAGGCTCCGATCATGCCGCCTCCACGGCGCGTTCGTCGAGCTCGGTCACACAAGAGGTCACCACCTCCGTGCGAGAGGTCGATGAAGCCATCGACGCCATCCAGAGGGCCATGAGCAGCAAGGCCCGCAACCTCGAGAGCGCCACTCAGCTTGCATCCAGTGCTCAAGGCACCACCCAAGCCCTGATCAAAGAAGCCCGGACCATCGCCACCGTGGTCGGCAGCATCTCCGACATCGCCTCCCAGACCCACATCTTGGCGCTCAACGCCACCATCGAAGCCGCTCACGCCGGAGAGCTGGGCAAAGGGTTTGCCATCGTCGCCAAAGAAGTGAAGACCCTGGCCGGACAAACCCGCGAAGCCGCCGCATCCATCGCCCGCACCGTCGAGGAGCTGGAGCGGGTGGTGGAACAGGTCGCCGGGGTGGTCAATCAGCTCGGAGAAACCACCGCCACCATCTCCGCCGAGCTCAATGAGCTGCTGCCGATGGTGCAGAGCTGCCGCCAAAACCTCTCTCAGACACGGCGGAACTCCAGCACGTTGGAGAAACAGTCCGGGGATATGGCACAACAGCTCGAAGAGGTGCATCATAAGATTGAAACCTCCGCCAAGACCCTCCAGTCGTTTGTGGCCATGCTCTCCACCGCCCGCACCACCATGCAGCGCATGGAGAACGGCGGCAAAACCCCCGAGCCCAAGAAAAAAGGCAGCCGTCAGGAGAGCTGAGCGGCTCGGCGTCCATACCTCGGCTGCGCTCCCTGCTTTTCCATCGTGCCTGGTTTTGTGTGTAGATCGACTGTTCTGCTGCGCTCCCTGCTTTTCCATCGTGCTTGGTTTTGTGTATAGATCGACTGCTCTGCTGTGCTCCCTGCTTTTCTACTCTCCCTTATGATATGTCACACTTCTTTACCGAATGTCACCCGCTGAGGCATCCATGTCTCCTATGTGTTATCTCTGGGAGAACATTCGCGGCGTACAGATGCGGATATCTTTGTCATTTTAGCTGTATATCAAGCCCTTTCGATATTCAAAACAGATAGACATAATCTATATTTTCGATGAGGAATATATGGTAGACCCATGTGTTTTATAACTTACAAATGAATAAACATAACCATTTAATTTAGATACATTTTTTACATGTCAAATGAATCTAATGGACCCAAATGCTCATCCGATGATGGCTGTGCATCACCACGTTCAGGATGCGGTCTTGTGGAACACTCAACTCCGTTCATTAACTCTTCTGACAGGAGGACGACATGCAACGAAAGCCACTCCTTTATGTTCTACCAGACGATGGACCTTGGAGCCCACCCAGGCCCCGCACCGGCCTCAGTCAGCAGTCCGCGTCGCCACAAAGCTCTCACACGAGCACAGGTCCAACAAAGAGACGTCTCAGTGCCACCAAAGGAACCCGAAAAAAGGGATGGCAAAACACACTCCAGCCCGCGTCAGACGTCCTGGTGTTGCCTCCCGATCCCAAGCTCTGATTGGGAGGTGGTCTCGGCCTCAAGGCGCGCATCTTCGGCGGTTTTGCGGTCATCGTCGGCTTGGCGCTGACCAGCACCCTGATTGCCCGCACCTCTTTTAAAGAGGTCGAGTTTACCCTGGAAAGGCTAAGTGAGGAGCTCAAGCAGGAAGAAGAACGCCAGCCGGGCCTGCATGGCCACGTCAAAGCACAGGTGGAGCTGCTCCAGCTCATCCATCAGCATGTAGAAACGGCGGCACTCCAGACCTACTGGCTGGCGGGCCTTTGCGCCACCGGTGGTTTGCTCTTGGCCGTGGTCATCAGCTTGAGCATCACGAAGCCCATGCAACAGCTCACACTGGCGCTCCGCCAAGAAGCAGAAGCCGTGTCGGGGAAACGGCTGGTCTCGGGGCTGGGAGAGGACGAGTTTGAGATGATGGGGAAAGCCGTACAAGCCTTTCGGATCAGCACCCTCTCGGGGGTGCAGCAGGAGGCGGCGCAACGGCGACAGCAGCTTGTCGAATCGTTGACAACCGACTTTGAGTCTCAGATTGGGAAAGTGGTCGCACAGGTCCAGCGCTCCGCCCTTCAGATGCAGAGGACCGCCAAGAAGCTGACGTTGAGCGCCCAGATGACCGAACAACGCAGCACAACGCTGCAAGGCGCATCCGCAGAAAGCTCCGAGCGGGTGGTGAGCGCATCCGCCGAGAGCGCGCAGCTCGCAGGCTCGATCCGAGAGATGGCTCAACAGGTTCGAGAGACGAATCAACTGGCTCAAGAAGCAGCAGTCAATGCTCAGACCACCCATCAGACGGTGGAGGCCCTGGCCAGCTCCGCCTCAGAGGTGGGGGATGTCGTGCGACTGATCCACCAGATCTCGGAGCGAACCCGCCATCTGGCCCTCAACGCAAGCATCGAAGCAGCACGCGCAGGCGAGAGAGGTCACGGTTTTGCAGCGGTGGCCACAGAGGTCAAAGAGCTGGCGCAGCAGAGCTCCAATGCCTCCCTGACCATCACGAAGCAGCTCGAGCAGATCCGCAGTGCGACCGACCAAGCAGTGTCAAAGATCCGCACCATCCGGGACGCGGTCTTAAAGCTCAGCGCCATCGCACAAAACGCCCGGAACACGGTGCAGGTACAGGAAGAATCCACCTCCCACATCGCCGTCTCGATGAAAGATGCCGCTGCGTTATCCTCGCATTTTGCAGATGTGATGACGGAGATGATCGTCGCCGCACGCTCCACCAAACAGAGCTCTCATCAGATTGTGGATGAGACAGACCGGCTGACCTAACAAGGCCACGCGCTGGATGAGTCGGTGCAGGAATTTTTGGGGATGATCAAGCGGATCTAAGCGGCAGGAAGGAACTCAACGAGGACTCGACGCAGAAGGCATGAGCGCCACACGCTCGAGCTGCTCACGCCAAAGGCGCTCGAGACGCATCACCACCGCCTCATCCTGCACCCGACGACGCAGCTTGAGGGCCAAGTCCAGATGGCTCAAGGCTTCGTCTTGCAGGCTGAGCTGCACTTCGGCCTGGGCCAGCAGCTCAAGAGCCCGCGCCAAGAGCCGATGTTGCTCCCGAACGGGCTCCCAGAGCGGCACTTGCCGCACTTCGCCCGAGTCCGCCAGGGTGATCTGACGGGCGGAGAGGCCCGGATTGGCCAGGGTCTCCACCTGCTGCTCCAGGCTCAGCCCGAGGGTCAGCAGCTCACGCCGCACCTGCCAGCGCTCTTTCATCGAGCCCACCTCGAGCATGATGCCCGCACCCGTCACCCGCACGAGGGCTTGAAGTGCCGGCGGATCGGACTCTACCATCCGCTGACGGGCCACGTCATACCACTGAGCCGCTCCACTCTCCTGGACAGCCTCCCGGGAATCGGCCATCGCCCACGCCACCCGAGCCCGGCCCAGCAGCAGCTCAAGCTGGAGCCGCCGATGGGTGCTGGGGCTCATACGCGCCAACGCGAGCCCTCCATCCACACAGCGTTTTGCCACCGACCACGCTTCCTGATCTTGAGCCAACAGGCTGGCCGCCAAGTAATGCTCAATGGCACGCTCGACCTCTCCCTGCTCCTCGAGAGCCTGAGCGGTTTCCAGCAACGCCAAAACCGTCGCCGAAGGCTCCGGCGAGGTGGAGATGGAGGTCCGTGGTGGGGTGACGGAAGGGGTCACAGGCGGAGGCACGGGAGGCGTCGCAGTGGGTTGAACCACCGGCTTCCCCGACGAGCTGGAAGGCCGTGCGGCATCCGCCAAGACCTCCGAGGTGAAAACCGGCGACACGAGCACCGGCTCGGATGCGATGCCCAGGCGCTTCAGCTCGTCGGCCATGAGCTGCTCCCACGTTGGCTCCTCCACCGGGGAGGGCTCAGGCTGGCCCGACACTTCAGCCGCGAGGGTTGTCATCCCGTCCGACGAAGCAGGAGAAGAGACGTCTGCTGGCGTCTGGGAAGGCTCAGGCTCCACCCAGCGGGAGAACCAGATCAGCTCCTCTTCCAAGGGATGGGTGCCGACAAGCGCCGGCGCCACCGTCAGCGCCGCTAAGCCGTGGGTCAACACCAGGGTTTTGAGCAGCTCCGCCGGATGGCTTTCGGGCCAGCCTTCGTTGAAGATCAGATAGAGCGGAAGTGGAAATTCTCCGGGACGGGCGATCAGCTCCCACAACATATCGATGAAAGGGTTCTCTGCTGCCGCCACATGCTCCAGGACCAGCGCGGCGTGGGGCTGACGATGCGCCAGGATCTGTGCGGCATCCAGTAAAGCAGGATAAGAGAGGGGGGTCTGCCGAAGCCAGCGCATCGGCTCCTGCATGTGATGACGCGCCAGGGACAACCCCAGCTTCAGCCGCCCCTTAAGTGAATGCTCCTGCCGGGTGAAAGCGGCGAGCACACGAGAGAAGGTGTCCTGCCCACGGCCCGCATTGAAGCAGGAAACCCGCAGCAGGCTGTGATGGGAAGCGTAATAGGTGTGCGAGGCAACACCCACGTGGGCCTGCACCCGCGCCGGTGTGCGTAAGAGCATGGGGTACTGCATGAGGTTTTTCCTTCCCGGTGAAAATCGAGCCCGACAAGAGTGGACGAAGCACCAGCAGGGGGCAGGAGCAGCGGGACTGCCGATGCGGAGGTTGCGGGTGCCTCACTCTCGAAGAGATCGTACAGAGCAGGCAGCACTTGAGCACTTTACGCACAAAACAACTGTGTTAATTAAACCTTCACTCAAACAGATTATGATTGTTGTCAATAAAAGAACCTGTAAAGCAGGATTTATAACAATATGAATTTTTTAGATTTTTTAACATGATCTAGATCATGTACCATCTTGACTGAATGTGTTTTCAATTTTCTCATCAATTTTTTGTTATTGCCGAATAAAGAGTGACTCGTGAAGGCAAGCACGAGGACCAGCATAAGTGCTCATGAGACAACCCCCCGGTAAGGATCCAGCAAGATGAGAACTCATACTCAAAGGTTCATCCCCATAGACGATGAAGCGTGGCTCCCCAGCCGCCGGAGAAGTCAGCCCCCCAAATCAGGGCTCAAACAATCCGGCAGCCCTCGCGCCACAACCCGCCGAGGCAATACGCCCAAAAAAGGCGGCTCCAAAGCTCAAAAACGCACCCTGCAAAACATGCCTCAGCCCGATGATGATGTCTTAAACCTGCCACTCGACCCATCCCTCAACGTCGGAGGTGGCATCGGGCTCAAGACCCGCATCTATGGCGGTTTTGCCCTGGTGATCTGCCTCTCGCTCTTCATCGCGCTGATCGCCCGGACTTCCTTCCGAGAGATCGAACACACGCTGATCCACCTCAGCCAAGAGCTGATCACCAATGCGCCCAAAGATCCGGCCTTGCAGGCGGCAGCCAAGGTCCAGTCTGAGCTGGTGCTCGACGTCGAACGGCGCATCGTCGCCGTCGAGAACCGCACCATCTACATCGCCAGCCTCTGCGCCGCCATCAGCGCGGTCTTGGCCATCGGCATCAGCATCAGCATCGCTAAACCCATGACCGTATTGACCCGCGCTCTGGCCAAAGAAGCCGAAGAAGCCTCCGGCAAACGCCTGGCCACCGGCTTGGGGGACGATGAGTTCAGCCTCATGGCGCGAGCGGTTCAAGCCTTTAAGGTCAGCACGGCCATGCGACTCCAACAGGACGCGGAGCGAGAGCGCATCCAGCGCCGCCAGATCGTGCTCAATGTGGCCGATGGGTTTGAGTCCACGGTCAGCACGGTGGTGGAACATGTCGCCCAATCAGCCCTCGACATGCAGCGCATCGCCCGAGCACTCGCCTCCAGTGCCCACAGCACGGAACAGCGGACGTCCGAGCTGCAACGCAGCTCCGTGCAGAGCTCTCAAGGGGTGGTCTCGGCATCTACGGCAGCGGAGGCCCTCGCCGCTTCGATTCAAGAGATGGCCCGGCAAGTGCGAGAGTCCAATATGCTGGCACAGGCCGCCGCCGATAACGCCCGCGTGACCAACCGCACGGTGGAGAACCTCGCAGAATCGGCCACCAAAGTCGGAGAGGTGGTCCGCCTCATCAACCAGATCTCCCACCGCACCCAGCTCTTGGCACTCAACGCCACCATCGAGGCGTCCCGAGCCGGTGAGCAGGGCCGAGGTTTTGTGGTGGTGGCCACGGAGGTGAAGGAGCTGGCCCAACAGACCGCCAATGCCACCAACGTCATCACCGCTCAGGTGGATATGATTCGAAGCTCCACCCGTGAGGCGGTGGAAAAAATCCGGGTGATCAGTGATGCGGTGCTGCGGCTCAGTGATATCGCCCAGACGGTACAAGGGACCGTACAAATGCAGGAGGAAACCACGAGGCAAATTGCCATCTCCATGAAAGAAGCCGCTGCGCTGGCCTCCAGCTTTGCCTCGGTCATGGAGGAAGTAAACGAAGCCGCCCGGACCACCGGCAGCTCTTCAAATCAGGTGCTCTCGGGAGCCGTACAGCTCTCAGAACAAGGCAGCCATCTGGATGAGTCAGTTCAGGACTTTATGACGCAAGTCAAAGAGATGTGAGGAAAGATACCCATGAATGACAATCTATTGATTTATGCCACCCAGTATATGTTCTCGGTGGCCTTTGTAGGCATGGCGGCAGGCTCGCTCTTCTTCATCTTGGAACGCAAAAATCTGGCGCCCGAGATGCAACGACTGGCATCCATCTGTGCGGTGGTGCCGTTTGTCGCCTGTCTGAACTACTTCTACATGAAAAATATGGTGGGCATCACCGGCAATGTGGACGATGTGCTCAACTTCCCCACCGCGTTCCGCTATGTGGACTGGCTCATCACCACCCCCCTGCTGCTCAGCATGTTTCCCTACCTGCTGGGAGACTCGGACGAACACTTCTCGGTCATGAGCAAGCTGATGATCGCGGATGTGATCATGATCGCGACCGGCTACTACGGGGAGGTCTCCATCATCAACGCCACGGGTGGCACGATCAACGGCTGGATTGGCTATATCTTAGGCTGTTTTGCGTGGCTCTATATCGTGGTTACGCTCTATGGTACGGTGGCAAGGCTCGCCGCCAATATGTCGGTCCCCGTGCAAAAGAGCCTCAACACGATGCGCTTGTTTGTGGTGTTCGGCTGGGCCATCTATCCCATCGGATTCTTTGTGCCGCTGCTCGGTTATGGGGTGGAGTTTCAGGTGGTCCGCGAGCTGATCTACTGCATCGCGGACTTGGTCAATAAGGTAGGCTTCGGTCTGGTGGCCATGAGCGCCGCGCAGACCATCTCGTATGAGCTCTACGCCCAAGAGTAAGGATGAAGACCCGCTTCACGTCACCACCAACGCCCCGCTCTCCACCTGCCCTTCCCACAAAGCAGCCTCCAGAGGTGCCAGCTCCAGCTCGTTGCCCACCAAGCGCCCCGGTGACAGAGGATGGGTCGAAAAGAGCGGCTCCCACACGCGCGTAGGCAGCTCCGCGTCGAGCTTCACCCGCGCGGGACAGGTCGAAAAGTTTAAGGCCACCAGCACCGCTTGCCCGTCATGCACCCGCAAATAGGACAAGACCTGCTTCGGCTCTCGCTGCAAGACCTGGAAGCTCCCCCGCTGCAACGCGCGTGAGCCCTTACGCACCCGCAGAAGGGCGCGATAGGTACAGAGCACCGAGGCGGGATCCCGAAGCTGCGTCTCCACATTCCGCTCCGCCAGATCCCGGTTGAGCCGGAGCCAGGGCTGACCGCTGGTAAAACCTCCACCCGGCTGAGGACTCCAGGGCATGGGGGTTCGAGCCGGATCTCGTCCCTTATAAAAGGGCCAATAACGCCGCCCCGGTGGATCCACCAGCTCCGCACGCGGTATGGAGGTGTTGAGCAAACCCAGCTCTTCTCCATAATAGAGGTAAGGGGTGCCCCGTAAGGTCAAGAGCAGACAGCCTGCCACACGCGCACGCGCATCCGACCAACGATCCACGCCAGCACGGGTCACAAAACGGTCGATGTCGTGGTTGTTGAGCACCTGAGCAGGCCAAGCATCCGGATGAAGCGCGCCCTCCCACTCCAAGATGGCCTGCTGAAACGCACTGGCCTTCCACGGAAGCTGGAGATAGGCAAAGTTAAAGGTCTGATGAAGCTGATCTCGCCCGGTGCCACAATAACGCGCCGCTTTTTGCGGATCGGGGATCATGACCTCCCCCACCATCATTCGGTCGGGATACTGATCGGTGGTGGCCCTCAGTGTCTGGTAAACCTCCGCCAGCTCCGGCCGGTCTAGGTCATACTGATGGCGCTGCATGTCGTAAGGCCGAAATCCCAGCTTAAAAGGATTGTCTCGGAGCTGCTCGTCTTTAAAGTAGGCATTCACCACGTCGAGACGAAAACCATCCACGCCCCGGTCCATCCAGCGCTTCATCAGCTCGGTCATGGCCTTCACCACCGCCGGATTGCGCCAGTTGAGATCCGGCTGCTGAGGCAAAAACATATGATAATAATACTGACTGGTCACGGGATCCCACTGCCAAGCACTGCCGCCAAACACCGCTTGCCAGAAGTTCGGCGCTCGCCCCGGTCGTGTCGCGTCTCGCCACAGATACCAGTCGCGCTTGGGATTACTCCGGCTCGAGCGCGCCTCCACAAACCACGGATGCAGATGAGAGGTATGGTTCATCACCAAGTCCAGGATCACCCGCAATCCCCGCTTGTGGGCCTCCTCCACCAGCCGATCAAAACTCTCCGCTGAGCCAAAGAGCGGGTCGATGCCATCGTAGTCCGAGATATCGTAGCCAAAATCATAACCCGGCGAAGGCGCAATGGGGGAGAGCCACAAGGCATCCACCCCCAAGGAGTCCGGCGCACCCGCCAAATAATCCAGGCGTGAGATCAACCCCTCCAGATCTCCCACGCCATCTCCATCACTGTCCATAAAGGAGCGTGGATAGATCTGATAGACCACCCCATCCCGCCACCACACAAACTCTGTCGAGGCACTCATGGGCGAGGCACTCATGGGCGAGGCACTCCAGCAGGAGGATTTTCCGGGGTTACAGGGACCGCGTCGGCAGGTGCAGCTTCAACAGGCGCAGCGTCGGCAGGGACCGCTTCAACAGGTGCAGCGTCGGCAGGTGCAGCGTCGGCAGGGACCACGTCAGAAGGCAACACGTCCCCGGCACTCGGCTCCACCACCGGAGCCGCCGGAGGCAAGGGCGCAGGCAACTTCGGAGGCACCCAGCGATGACGACTCACCCGCCGCTCCAGCCGACCCACCAGGGCAGACTTGGGCACCCGCTGCTTCATCCGCTCCACCGTACCCTCGGCTTCGGACTTCTGCTGCTCGCGGAGGTAAATCAGCCCCATATAATACAGTGCGTCGGCACACACCGGGAGCACGTCGGGATACTGACCCAGCACCTCCTCAAACCGCTGAAGGGCCGCGTTAAAGGCACCGGTGCGCGCCTTGGCATCCTGCTCAAAACGCCCCAGCCGATAATAATGCAGGCCAATGCCAAAGAGCCCCTTGCCCAATAAGGTCCGGCCCTCCAGCCGCATCTTCTGCACGTCCGGAATATACTTGGAGCTCGGATAACGCTCTTCAAAGTTCTGCACGATGGTCAACATCCGCCGCGTCGGGGCCTGGTCGCGCTGCGCCATCGTCGGAGCCTGCTTAAACTCCGCCTCGGCCATCTTAAAGGTCACGTAGTCCAGCTCGGGATGGCGAGGGTGCAGCTTCAAAAAGCTCCGGTAAGACTCCACCGCCGCCAAATACTCTCCACGCTGAAGATAGGAGTCCGCCACCCGCAGCTCCGCCAACGTCGCGTACTGCGAGAACGGATAGCGGGTCTTGATGCGCTCCAGCAGCTCCACCGAACGCTCAAAATATCCACGCTCGATCAGCTTGACCGCCTGCGCATACATTTCTTCGGGGGTCTGAGGGTCACGCTGAGCCCAGGCCGTCGAGACGTTTAAGCTCAGCAAGGTCAGAAGAAGCAGGAGCGGACGCAGCAGACGACCACCCGTCACAAAAAAACGGTTCATGAATGCCTCAAGGGAAGGTTCAACCGGGGGCTTATTGTTGGTCACACGCGCATCCTTTGCAAGTGCTTTCGCGCAACCACGGGGGAAAGCCACCCGCAATTCACACGCTCACACCTTATCGCTCAGCTCAAGCGACATCCCCCCAACACATCCGCCCAGACGATGGCACCCAAGCTGGACTTGACGCCCCCCGGCTGGGTCTTACCTTGAATGACAGCCGTGCTCCGGCGTCCATCATACGAATGCGCTATGGGAACAACTCATACTATTAATATCAGGAGCATTTCATGCGTCTCGTCCTGGCTCTGCTGTGCAGCTTGACCGCTGCTTCGATGTGTCTGCCAGCCTCCGTGCTGGCTCAGAATGCACCGTCTCCCGTGGCATCTGAGAGGACAGCGCCCTCTCCTCTGGCCACCGTGGAGCGACGGAGTGAGGTCGTTCGAGCCGTCGAAGCGGTTGGTGCGGCGGTCGTCTCCATCTCCACCGAACAAGTGGTCCGAGGTGGCCCCTTCTTCGGAGGCCGTTCACTCTCCGACTTTTTTCAAAACATCGAGCCTCAAGAGCGCCTAGAGCGCGCCAGCCTCGGCACCGGGGTCATCATCGACAACAAGGGCCACATCCTCACCAACGAGCACGTCATTCGAGGGGCCGCTCGGGTGACCGTCACCCTCACCGATGACCGCGAGATCGAGTGTGAGGTGATCGGCAGTGACCCCGACAACGACCTCGCCGTGCTGCGCATGAACAATCCCTCCAACCTCCGCCCGGCCCGGCTGGGCATCAGCAGCGATCTGATGATCGGTGAGACGGTGATCGCCATCGGCAATCCTTATGGTCTGTCGCAGACGGTCACCACGGGGGTGGTGTCGGCCAATTATCGTTCGTTCCGGGTCGATGATAAGGTATACCGGAATTTTATCCAGACCGACGCCGCCATCAACCCCGGAAACTCCGGCGGGCCGCTGATCAACATCCGAGGAGAGGTGATCGGCATCAACACGGCGATTTATGGCAATGCGCAAGGGCTCGGATTTGCCATCCCCGTGGATAAAGCGCGGAAGGTCATGGCAGACCTGATCCAGTTCGGTCAGCGCCAGCCTGCTTGGGTGGGGCTGGAAGTGGCGGAGGAAGCCCGTCAGCTCTCCCGCACACGCGCGGGCGAAGGGGCCAAGGTGTTGGTCACCCGCGTCTATCCAGGCTCTCCGGCGGAACGCGCTGGGGTCCAAGTCGGAGACCGTATTGTCTCCCTCGACAAAGGAAAGGTCAGCGATGTCGAAGACTATTTTGCCACCGTGCGCCAGCTCGGGGCCGGGGATGAGCTGACCTTCACCGTCGAGCGTGGCAAAGGGGCTCAGACTCAGCTTAAGGTGCGCGGGGTGCCTTTCCCAGAGCCGCTGCTCGATGAGCTGGTGGGGACTCGGCTGGGCATCAAGGTGGAGACCCTCAACGCTCAGCTCGCCCGCCAATATCAGCTCAGCACGGCGGAGGGCCTGCTCATCACCGAGGTACGCCGTAATGGTGCGCTCGGAACCATCGGTGTCCAGCCGGGTGATGTGATCCGTAAGGCCAATGGCATCGTCACACCCTCCGAAAAGGAACTCAAAGAAGCCCTGATCCGTGGTTGGGGCCGAAAAGGAGTCGTCTTGTTGATTCAGCGAAGCCGCTTGATCTATAACATTCCCGTACAGCTTTGAGGGCCTCTCCAACGTAGGCCCACGTCCGGTCAAGAAGGAGTCTGTCATGTCAAACACCGCTCACGCCCAAGCTGCTCCCGAAGCAGCCGCAACCAGCCCCCATGAGCTGGATTTTACCACCTTTCTGATTTCTCTGGGCACTTCGGGGTTCTATCACCTCGGCGCGTCCCTGCCCAGCGGCGAAATCGGGGAGATCAACTTGCCCCTCGCCCGTGACAGCATCGATACCCTGTGCATGCTCAGACGTAAGACCGAAGGCAACCGCACCACCTCCGAGACACAGCTCCTGGAAAACCTGCTCTACGACCTACGTTTGCGTTTTGTCGAGATCTCCAGAGCCCAGGCCAGCAAAGACGCCGAGCCCTAAGCCAGCCAACCCCGCCCTCGGGCCAAACCGATACGCAGGAGCCCCGTTGCCCATGCAATACGAGCGGATGACGCCCGAAGCCCAGCTTGCTTTTGCCGATGCCCACGCCCTCGCCAGCAGCTTAGGACACAGCACCATCGAGCTGGAGCATGTGATGCTGGCCCTGCTGGGTGCTCAACCTTCGCCGCTGCGGGAAGGGGCCGAAGGGGATGCCCCTTTTCTGGCCAGCTTGGAGCAGCTCCAGGACAAACTCAGCGAGCGCCTTCAGGAAAAAGAGCCCCCCATCGACGATCTGATCAGGGTGCAAGAGCCCGCGCGGTATGTGGCGCAAGCACTCCTGTTGGCCAGCGAACAAGCGTTGCAAGAAGTGGAGCGCAATGGTGAGGATCTCGTCGGCCCCTGGCACCTGGTTCGAGCCATCAGCCGCTGTGCGGAGCTCTCGTTGCGTCAGCTTCTCAGCCCCCTGCTGCGTTGGCAGCCGTCTCCGGTGCTGCCCACCCCTCGACCCACGAAGACACCCGCCGTAACCGAACCTCGAGCCGGACTGGATCGCGCCGGGGATGCCTCCCCGATCCTGCGAAGCGCCCGGGAGCTTCCGCCACTCAGAGCCTCCACGCCCCCCACACCTTCGGCAGATGAGACCGCGGCCCTGCTGCTCGAGAACACACCCGAGGAACCTCCACCACTAGAGCCGGTGTTGCGGGAGCCGGTGATGCGGGAGCCTGCCCCACAAAGTCCTGCTCCACGAGATCTTGCTCCACGAGATCTTGCTCCACGAGATCCGCCTTCGCGTATGCCTGCGCGAGACCTGCCGCCCGCCGTTACCCCGACGACGCCACCTGAGCCACCTGCACCACCTGAGCCACGGGAGCTTCTGGAACCTCTGGAGCCGGAATATGACACCGCTGAGTCAGCGCCTCCTCCTTCGCCGGAGGATTCGGCCCTCGCTCGTTTTACCACCGATCTCACGGAGCGGGCGCGAAGCGGAGGGCTGGATCCCATCGTGGGCCGAGATCAGGAGATCCGTCGGGTGATTCAAGTGCTCTCTCGGCGCTCCAAAAACAACCCGGTGCTGATTGGGGAGCCAGGGGTTGGAAAAACCGCCATCGTCGAGGGTCTGGCGCAGCGGATGGTGCATCGGGATGTCCCGGAGGGCCTGCGTCATCAGCGGCTCTTGAGCCTGGATCTGGGGGCGCTCTTGGCAGGTGCCCGCTATCGAGGAGACTTTGAGGAACGCCTGAAGCAGCTTCTCGCCGAGATCAAAGAGGATGCGGGGGTGATGCTCTTCATCGATGAGCTGCACACGCTCAT
Organism: Myxococcota bacterium; assembly: GCA_046075485.1. Classification (GTDB taxonomy): domain Bacteria; phylum Myxococcota_A; class UBA796; order JAJRTE01; family JBJTQF01; genus JBJTQF01. Next base: position 16,975 of record JBJTQF010000340.1, read on the forward strand.
GGGTGCAGGGGGAGGTGAAGGGGCCATCGACGCCGCCAATCTGCTCAAGCCTGCGCTGGCACGCGGTGAGCTGCGCTGCATCGGGGCCACCACGTTGGAGGAGTATCGGCGTTATGTCGAAAAAGATGCCGCCCTCGAGCGCCGATTTCAGCCGGTGACGGTGGCGGAACCTTCGGTGGAAGATACCCTCTCGATCTTACGGGGGCTCAAAGAGCGTTACGAGCTGCATCACGGGGTGCGGATTCAGGATCGGGCGCTGGTGGCGGCGGCTCAGCTCTCTCAGCGATACCTGCCGGATCGGTTTTTGCCCGACAAAGCCATCGACCTGATGGATGAGGCAGCGGCCCGTATCCGGGTGGAGCTGGACAGCTCTCCGGCAGCACTGGACCTCGCGGAGCGTAAGCTGATTCAGCTCGAGATCGAACGCCAGGCGCTCACCCGAGAGGAGGATCGGCACTCCCTGGCGCGGCTGCGGGAGCTGGTGGAGGAGCTGGCCAATGCGCGCGAAGAGGTGGAACTTCTCCGGGCTCACTGGGAAGAAGAACGGGCGCAGATCTCCCGCCTGCGTGAGCTTCAAGAAGAGCTCGGACGCAATCGCCTGGAGGCGGATCGGGCGCTGCGGGAGCAAAAGCTCGAGCTGTATGTCTCGCTGGAGGATGAACGGGCGGAGCTGGCCAGCCACATGACAGAGGTTCGTGAGCTCTTGGAGACGCTCCAGGGTCGGCAGCGGCTGCTGCGAGAAGAGGTGAGTGCCGAGGACATTGCGGAGGTAGTGGCGCGCTGGACCGGACTTCCGGTCACACGCATGCTGGAAGCGGAGGTGGATAAGCTCCTTCGGCTCGAGGAGCGGCTTCAGGCGCGCATTGTGGGCCAAGATGAGGTGCTCAAGCGGGTAGCAGCGGCCATTCGTCGCTCGCGTGCGGGGCTCAACGAGCCGGATCGACCGCTGGGTTCGTTTCTGTTTTTGGGCCCCACCGGCGTGGGTAAAACGGAGACCGCTCGCGTGCTGGCTGAGCTGCTCTACCAGGATCCGCGTGCGCTGCTCCGCCTCGATATGTCCGAGTTCATGGAAAAACAGTCGGTGGCGCGGCTGTTGGGCTCACCGCCGGGATACGTGGGCTATGAGGAAGGCAGCATTCTGAGCAAGGCGCTGCGCCGACGTCCCTGGTCGGTGGTGCTCTTTGATGAGGTCGAAAAAGCCCATCCCGATGTGTTCAACCTGCTGCTCCAGGTGCTGGAGGGAGGCAGCTTGACGGACAGTCAAGGGCGGATGGTAGACTTCCGCAACACCCTGGTGATCCTGACCTCCAACTTGGGCAGCGGAGAGGGCGCGACCCATGAAACGCCCCACCCGAGACCCCACGAGACGCTCCATGAAACGCCGGAGCAGGTCAAGGCCCGGGCGCTCAAGGCGGCGAAGGGCTTCTTCCGGCTGGAGCTGCTCAACCGGCTCGAAGAGCTGCTGGTCTTTAAGCCTCTGGAGGCCCGGGATGCCGGGACGATCCTCGAGCTTCAGCTCGCGCGCCTGCGTACACGGCTGGACGCTCGCCATCTGAAGCTGGAGCTGACGGATGCCGCCAAAGCGCGGTTGCTCGAGGCGGGTTTTGATGCGCAGTGGGGGGCGCGTCCGCTGGGACGGGTGGTGCAGCGGGTGCTCAAGGATCCGCTGGCAACCCTGCTGCTCCAGGATCCTCAGCTCGAGGGTGTGAGCTGGGTGGCGGATGTGGATCCCGAGGGTGAGGGTCTCAGGCTCTGGCGACGAAAGAATGGCTGAGCTGGCCAACCAACCTGTGCTTGGCGGATGGAGTGCTTCCGGTTACCCTGATCTCGGTCGAGGTCAGGATCGTCAAGGTCAGGATCGTCAAGGTCAGGATCGCCGGGGTCCGCATGAAGGAGAGCTGCCGTGAAACGTATGATGCATCTGCTTTTGATCCTCCCGCTGCTGGGAGTGCTGCTCGGGATGCTGCTCGGGGGCTCCAGTGTGGCGCGGGAGGGCGTGCGTCCGATGCCGCCGAGTTTGCCCACCGATCTGCCGCTGCTCTCCATCCGGATGTTGGATGTGGGACAAGGAGATGCAATCCTGCTCGAGACGCCGACGGGCAAAAATATCCTGATCGATGCGGGGCCGGGGGCCAATCGGGAGCTGCTCCAGCGTCAGCTCGAGCGTTTGCAGCTCCGGGCGCTGAGTCTGCTGGTAGCGTCTCATCCGCACGAGGATCATATTGGCAATATGCCGTGGGTGATCGACACCTATCCGGTGCGTGCCTATACCGACCCCGGCACGCTGCACACCACCGAGAACTTCCGCCGGCTCATGGAGCGCCTGGTGGAGCGTAAGGTGCCCGTGCGGGAGGCGCGGCGAGGCCAACGTTATAAGCTCGGGGATGACCTCTACTTGGATGTGCTGATGCCCCGTGATCCGCTGCTGAGTGAGACCCGCTCGGACCTCAACAACAACTCGGTGGTGATGCGGCTGATCTATCGTGGGTTTAGCATGCTCTTCACGGGCGATGCGGAGATCGAGGCGGAGGCACGCATGATCGATGATGCCATCTTGCAGCCGACCAGTGTGCTGAAGGTGGGGCATCATGGGAGCTTCAGCTCCACTTCTCCGGCGTTGCTGGATCGGCTCAAGCCTCGTCTGGCGGTGGCCTCCTGTGGGCTCAACAACGACTATGGGCATCCACACGGGAAGACCTTACGGGTGCTGGAGAGTCGGAATGTGCCGTTATTTCGCACGGACCAGGATGGGCAGGTCCAGCTCATCACGGATGGGCATCGGCTGTGGGCGCAGGCAGTGGCGCGCTCGCGGCTGCTGAGTCCCCTTCCAGAACCGCTGACGCCGGATCGCACGTTGGGTCCGCTGGCGCTGGATGAGGAGGGTGAGGTCCGCATCACGGCGGATCAGCAGCGTCAGAAGCAGCAGGGGCTGCCGGAGGTGGAGCTGGCGACGCAGGCAGAGCAGGTGCGGGCGAACGCTCAGGCTCCGGTTATAACGGAAGGGCCGTTTGTCTCCAGTAAGAAGTGGAAGGTCTTTCACAAGAGTAGCTGTGCCTCGGCGCAGAAGCTCGCCCCCTCAAACCGGATCTATTTTGCGTCGGAGGCGGAGGCGCGAGACTCAGGCCGCTCACCGGCGGAGGACTGTAAATAACGGGTGACGTTGTGCGGATGGATTCCTGCTTGAGCAGATTCCTGTTTTAAAAAGCTCCTGCTGGGTCGGATTTTTTGTCGGTGTGTGTGTGGTGGCTGCGCAGATCTGAACATGATGGCGTGATGGCTGAGGCGATATGCCAACAGTGGGCTGGGTTCAGCTCGAAAATCTCTTCTCGGGGCAGAATTTTCTGCCCTATTCGGTGGGGCGGCTTCAGGCGGCGGTGATGGCGCATGGGGTCTCACCGAGGTCATTTCAACATCTTCCGCTGGTGACCCGTCGTTGGACGGTGGCTCAGCTCCTGCCTTTGCTCCTGCCTGCGGACATCGTTTTTTTCAGCTTATATGTGTGGAATGCGGAACTTTCGCTGGGATTGGCACGGGCGCTCAAGGCGTTGAAGCCCGCGTGTCTGGTGGTGGTGGGGGGGCCACAGGTTCCGGAGGCGGCGGAGTTGTGGCTGCGGGCTCACCCGGAGGTGGACCTCACCTGTTTTCAGGAGGGGGAGTGGACGGCGGTTGAGCTCCTAGACACCCTGCTGATGGCGGAGGATCTTCGGGAGCGGCAGCGGCTCTGGGCCTCTGTTCCGGGCTTGAGGTTTCTGACGGTGGAGGGTCAATACGTGTGTACGCCCGGTCGAGCGCGCACGCGGGAGCTGGACCTGCTGCCCTCTCCGTACTTGAGTGGGGTCTTTAACCGCTTGATGGAGGGTGCGCCACCGGAACACTGGCTGATGTTGTTGGAGACCAATCGGGGTTGTCCTTACGGCTGTACTTTTTGTGACTGGGGTTCGGCGACGCAGAGCAAGCTCTATTCGTTTAGTCTGGAGCGGGTGTGTGGGGAGCTGGACTGGGCAGCGGCGCATCACATCCCCTATATTTTCTGCTGTGACGCGAATTTTGGGATCTTGGAGCGGGATCTCGAGCTGGTCCGGCATGCAGCGGCGTTAAAAGCGCGCACCGGCTATCCTCGCACGCTCTCGTTGCAGAGTGCGAAGGGCAATCCGAAGCAGCTCGAGCGGGTGTGGCGAGCGGTGATTGAGGGAGGACTCAACCAAGAGGTGGCGTTGCCGATGCAGACGGTGACGCCGGAGACGTTGAGGGTGATCAAGCGGGTGAACATCTCGCTGGGAGCGTTTCAGCAGATGAACCAGTCGCTGGCGCGGGATCATATTCTCACGTATACGGATATGATCTTGGGCCTGCCGGAAGAGACGTATGAGAGCTTTGCGGAGAGTTTATCGTTGCTGGTGGAGCATGGGCAGCATCACCGGCTTCAGTTGAGCAATCTCTCGGTGTTGCCGAATGCGGAGCTGGCGATGCCGGAGGCGCGGGAGCGGTTTGGGCTGGAGACCATTCAAAGTCGAATGGTGAGTGCGCATGCATACTTGCAGGGGCCGGAGGAGTTCCCGGAGCTTCAGGAGCTGGTGGTTTCGACGCGGAGCATGCCAGCGGAGGACTGGCGTAAGACGCGGGTGCTGGCGTGGGGGAGTGTGATTCTGCACTTTCATAAGCTGTTGCAGGTGCCGATGGTATTGCTGATGGGGGTGGGGCGGTTGAGATTTCGGTGCATGCTGGAGGCGCTGCTCGGGGTGGGACAGGAATTTCCGACGTTGTGGTGGTTGAGGCAGGGGTTGGAGGAAGGGGCTCAGCAGCTTCAGGCGGGGGGAGCGGAGTTTTGTGAGCTGCGAGAGCTGGGGGGGGCTTGGCTCCCGGCGGACGAGCGGATGTACGTTCGGCTGCTGATGGAAGGTCGGATGAAGGGGTTGTACGAAGAAGCGGCGGAGGTGCTTGAGGGGGTGAGGGCTCGGTGGGCACCGGAGGTTGAGGCGGAGGCAGTGCGGGAAGCGGTGGGGTTAAATGCGTGGGTGATGGGAGGGGGGCAAGGGGTTGGGCGTGTGTGGGAGGGGCGATATCCGGTGTGGGAGGTGTTGACGGGGGTTATGAGGGGAGAGCCCTGGCGCTGGGAGCGAGGGAATTACGGTTACGAGCTGACGGGCGCACCGATGTTTTACCAACGCCTCCGCGCAACCCCTCTCCCAACAACCGGGGTTCAAAGGGGTGAGACCCACCCCTTTGCGGGATAGTTTGAAAGGGCAGCGCCCTTTCATTCCTCAAAAAAGCCTTTCTCAGTAACATTCTCAATAACATTCTCAGTAACACTCTCAAGGGAGAGACGCCGTCTCTCCCTTGACCCTCTCTGGCAGGGGGTGGGTCTCACCCCCTGCACCCCCTTTTGTTGGGTGGAGGGTGTTTAGAGGCTCGAGTTAGAAGCCGTGGTAGCTGCCGACGAGCACCCGAGTAGCACTCAGATCCACCCCTTGCCCCCCAAAAGCGCCTTCCACCGGCACCACCACATCCACCGCACACAGCAGCGGCGACAGCCCAAACAGATCCATATTCAGTCTCAACCCATATCCCAGCCCAGCCCGTACCCCGTTCTCCCCCAGTCCCTTAAAAAACCGTGCGCCTGCCGCCCCCACATCCAGAAGCATCACCCCTCGCGCCTCTCGGATCCGAAACAGCACCACATTGAGATCCAGATCCAGCCAGATCGGATGCCTCAGCTCCACGCTCCCCAGCACCTTACTCTCACTCACCAGCGCCCGAGGAGCCAAACTTCTCAGCTCCCCATATCCCCCCATCAAAAAGCCGTTCATCACCGGCACCTGCTCGCCCCACAAGAACGTCTCCGCCTTCAGTCGAGCGGCCACCCCGAGCACCTCATTCACCGGAAACAGCCGCCGCGCCTGCAACGAGAGCGCCCCGAAGCTCCCCGTTTCTGCCCCCGTTGTATCCAGTCCCCAGCCGACCAGCCCTTTAAAATCCAGCGCCAGCCCCTTCACCGGTGTATACGGGTTGAGCCGATTCTCATACGTATACCCGCCCCGCAGCGTCACCGCCGCGTCAAGCGACTCAAACGACCCAACTGTCTGCTCCACCTCAAACGCCTGTCGTAAGTTGCGGTACTCGAGCCGCGCGGCCAGCTCATGCTCCCAGCGATACACCGTGCGTTTTTTCCCAAAATAGTGCGCGTATCCAAAAGCCCCCCCGAAGCTCTCCTCCTGCCGGAAAGCCTCCAGCTCCCAGACATGCCGCTCCAGCAGCGTGTCCTTGTAGCGAAGGTTGAGCAGGAACGCCACAAACCGATCCGGCGTCGAGCCGCAGTCCGAGCAGCCCTCCTCCACCGCTTGCGACGAGCCGTTATAGTTAAACAGCATATCCCAAATCAGCCAGTTATATCGAGGCGGATCCTCGTTGTCCGTGCGCGACGACTCATCCAGCGCCCCACGCGGATCCAGCGAGAGCCGCACCGGTTTAAAAGCCGTCAGCACCTGAAGCGGCCCCAGCCGTGCTGCTTCGTCTCCGGCCTGCTCCCCCTCCGCCGAGCTTGTCTCCACCGCGATGGCCTGCCCCGCCGTCCCCGCTCCCGCCTGCGTCTCCGGCGCGAGCACCACCTCGAGCTGCTTTCCGCCCCTCCCCTCGAGCCGGATCGTCACCGGCTCTGGCGGCCCATGCCCTTGCCGGAGCACCTCCAGCCGCGTCTCATAACCGGCACCTGACGCTTGTATCTCCCATTCTCCCACCTGATAGTTGGGAGGCGTAAAGGGAACCCACCATGCATCCCAAAAGCCCAGCGCATCCGGTGCCAGCGCCGCGAGCTGAGCACGCCACGAGCGCCCCTCCCCTCCTGCGAGAGACGCACGCACCAGCTCCCAAAATCGCGCATCCCCCAGCCGCGCTCGGAGCCGCTCCACCGCCACCGTTCCTGACGGCTCCGCTGGCAGCAGACTGCTCACCCGCTGACGAAAGACATCCGGGCGATGCCGTGCTTTTGCATACGTCGCTCCATACGGAAAGTTCGGGTTGTGCAAGAGCCGGTCGATGATCGGAATCACCGTGAGCCAACCCAGCCGCTGCTCCAGACTGTTCGCCCGCTCCTCCTCCGACTGGAGCGCCAGCGCGAGCTGAAACGCCAGCCCCTCCGCCAGCGCATCCGCTCCGATTTGTGCCTGAGCCCTCAGCGCCGACCGCAGCACCTGCTCGTAAAGCCGGAACTGGAGCTCCAGCGCGTGCAGCGAACGAAACAGCGCCGACACCCGGAAGAGCCGATCCGAGACCAGCACCATGCCCTCGACCGGTGCCGTCAGACTCTCCCGAAGCGGAGCCTGCACGAAGAGCAGCGGCGGCACATGCTCCGACAGTGCCGGATATTGTTCCAGCAACGTCTCCAGAGCCCCTGTCACCACCGAGCAGAAGAGTGCTGCCCGCGCCTCCCCCAGCCAGGGCATACCTTCCAGCCTCACCGGAGGCTGCCCCGCTTGTTCACACTGCTCAGAGTGCCAACCCACCCCAAAACGCAGCGATGGCACCTCAAAACGCCCTTCCCCTTGCCATGCTCCCTCTGAGTGGGTCAGCGGCTCCCCCCCGAGCCGAGCTTGTGCCGACGACGGCAGCCCTTCCAGCCGCACCCGATAGGGTCGCCTGTGAAGTGCGCCCGAATCATCCAGCGGGAGTGGAAATCCGCCTCCTTCTAACGTCCACTGGGCCCCTACTCGCCCAAAGGTGCCAAACCGCTGCGGCAAGCGGGTCTCAAACGGCACCCGGAGCACTCCAGCTTGCCCTTCCGGGAGTTTTGGCCAGCTCAGCCGCTGCCGTGTGGTCTCCGCCGTCATATCCGACTTGACTGGAATCGACGTTCCCAACGCCGTCACCAGCTCGACCGCGTGCAGCTCGAGGCCCGCAGGCTCAAACGGCCCCGGATAGATCCAGCGGTGGTTGATGTCGTTGAGTGCCTCCGGTCGAGTCGCCAGTGCCTGCGGAAAGAGCAGGAGCATCTGAGCCTCCTGCCCCGGTGCCACGGGCAGCGAGAGTGTCCCACTCAGTCGATCCCCTTGGGGCGACAGACGAAGCATCACCTCCACCGCCGAAGTCGCTGCTGCCGACTCCGCCGAAGACGCTGCTGCCGAGCTTGGAAGGAAGAGACACATCATCAGCGGACTCAGCAGCCTCAGCAGGTCGCCGAGGTGAGGCCACCCATTGCGGAAATAGCCTGCGCGGGAAGAGCGCATGTGGACTCCCTTACATGCCTTCGGGGTGTTCCCAGAGCTCGACTTTATTGCCTTCGGGGTCGATGACCCAGCCGAACTTTCCATATTCGCTGACATCGGTCTTTTCGAACACCTGGCAACCTTCGGCGCGGAGTGTCTCCAGGAGCAGAAACAGGTCCGCCACCCGATAGTTGATCATGAAGGTGGCCTTGCTGGGCTCATAATAATCGGCATCACTGCCCACCGACCAGATGGTGGTGCCTCCGACTGCTTGGCCAGCCTCATCCTTCCACGAGAACGCCGCACCGCCCCAGGCTTGTACATCCACACCCAGGTGGTGTTGATACCATGCGCGGAGCTTCTCGGGCTCCTTCGCGCGAAAAAAGATCCCACCGATGCCTGTCACCCGTTTCATAAGCCGACCTCCAGCGCCAAAACGTCTCAGCGCCTTCAAGTGTGGTGGACCTGGCGCCTGTGTGAGAGCCCTCACCGTGTGGGCCACCCAGCGTCAGGTGGTATGAGCGCCCGTTGTGGTCGCTCGGCTCCACGAGCCCTTCAAACTCCGGGCAGTATACCCTTCTCGGGCTCGAGGGGCTATCACTCCAGCCGACAATTGCATACACTGATCCGGTGGCGGGAGCCCTGCTCCCCGATTCGCATCTTCTCTCTGCATGAGGTGTATATGCCTGCTCAAAAGTCCAGATCCACGCATCCTGTGTTGAGCCGCTGGCCTCTCAGCTTACTGCTGGCGAGCGTGACGAGTGTGTCTTGTCAGCCAACCAACCAAGTGGCAACGACGGTGCTCACCGGCGGAAAGATCTATACCCTCGATGCAGCCCATACCCAAGCGACCGCGCTGGCGCTTCAAGGTCGCACGATCCTATACGTCGGAAATGACTTCGGCGCGCGCGCCTACGTGGGGGACGAGACCGTGGAATGGGATCTCGCAGGACAAGTGGTCCTTCCAGGCTTTCACGATGCCCACGCCCACCTGATCTGGAGCGCAGCGGACCTGCTCAACGTGGACCTCTTCGAGACCAGCACCGTGGAGGAGCTTCAAGCCGCCATCAAACAATGGGCCGATGCCCATCCCGACGCCGAATGGATTCAAGGCGGAGGCTGGAATTTGGCCGACTTTGAAGGCGATCTCAATGCCGGTGTGGTGGATGCCGTGGAGTCTGAGCGCCCAGCCCTGCTGTACTCCTCGGATGGCCATAGTGCTCTGGTGAACTCTCGCGCCCTGGCCCTGGCCAACATCACCGCTGAGACCGAAGATCCCGAAGATGGACGCATCGAACGAGACGAAGACGGCAACCCCACCGGCCTGCTGCAAGAATCGGCGATGGACCTGGTAGCCGAGCTCGCCCCTGGATATCCCACAGAGCAGCTTGCCGAAGGACTCACCAACGGCCAGCTCGAGGCCAACAGCGTTGGCATCACCACCACCGTGGACGCCAGCGTCGAGGACTGGATCATGGAGGGATATGCGGTCGCCGACGAAGCGGGCCTGCTCACCGTGCGGGTGCATGGGGCTGGTCTGGTCCATCCGGGAGACCCTGACAACCTCAGCCGACTCAACAGCATGCGTCAGCGGCGAACCTCCGACCGGCTGATGCTGGACCAAGCCAAATTTTTCATCGACGGGGTCATCGAGACTCAGACCGCGTACATGATTCGCCCATACGAAGACGGCAGCAATGGCACCCCCAACTTCTCTGACGCGGAGCTTAAAGCCGCAGCACTGGAGCTGGATGCGGCAGGCTATCAGCTTCATGCGCATACCATCGGAGACGGTGCGGTGCGTCAGTTTTTGGATGCCCTCGAAGCGGTCGAGCAGGCCAACGGGGTTCAAGATCGGCGTCCGATGCTCAGCCACATCGAAGTAGTGGATCCGGCGGATATGCCTCGGTTTGCCGCCCTGGGGGCGTATGCCAACGCGCAGATGTTATGGGCTTATCCCGATCCGTATATTACGGACCTGACCTGGCCGGTGATTGGTGAACAACGCTCCGAGAACCTCTACCCCTTCGGCGCGCTGGTCGAAGCGGGTGCAACCCTGGTGGCAGGCTCCGACTGGAGCGTCAGCACCATGAATCCCTGGGAAGCCATTGAAGTGGCCGTCTCTCGCCAAGACCCTTATGAGAGTGGCGGCGAGGTGCTCACCCCTCAGCACACCGTGGAGCGCCTGACCGCCATTCGAGCGTACACCTCAGAAGGAGCCAAAGCCACCCGTACAGAAGCCACCCTGGGCACCCTGGAGGTGGGCAAGTGGGCCGATTTTATCGTTCTGGACCGGAATCCGTTTGAGATCCCGGTGGTGGAGCTCTCCGACGTGCAGGTGCTTCAGACCTGGCTGGATGGGCAAGTGGTCTACGACGCCGAGCGTATGCGAGCTCAGCTCATCAAGGTCCACGCCCCTGCCCGCCCGCGCACCCACGGCGACGATGGCTGTCTGCGTGCGCCTCGCGGCCAGCTTCCACGCAATGAGCGTACACGCTGACCTATTTCGATGCTATCCTGAGCCCGCTTTTGAGGAACAGGTGCTTTCAGGAGCTCAATCCTGCCCGTTCGGAGCTTGCCATGTCACTCCCCCGCGTTTTTGTTGCCTTAGACCTTGATTCTCCCGAGCATGCCGTTGATATGGCCCAGCAGTTTGAGGGAATTCCCTGTGGGATCAAGATTGGCTCCAAGCTGTTCACGGCGGGAGGGCCTTCGTTGATCCTCGCCCTTCGCCAGCGGCTTTTTCCGATCTTCCTGGATCTGAAGTATCACGACATCCCCGAAGTGGTGGCTGGAGCGGTGCGAGAAGCCACCAAGCTGAGGGTCCAGATGCTCACCGTGCATGCTTCGGGGGGACGACGGATGATGCAGGCGGCTCAGCAAGCGGCTCGGGAGGAGGCGCGGGCCCTCTCCATTCCGGCTCCGATGGTGCTGGCGGTCTCGGTGCTGACCAGCTTGAGCGCCGAGGAGGTCTCGACCCTGGGCTGGCCCGGCTCTCCTGCTCAGGTGGTGGAGCGGCTGGCGCGGCTCGCGGCGGAGGCGGGGGTGGAGGGTCTGGTGTGCTCGCCCCTCGAGCTGGAGCTGCTGCGTTCTTTGAACTTGCCCTTACGCAAGCTGACCCCGGGGATTCGCCTTTCGGGACCGGTGAACGCCCACGACGACCAAGTGCGCACGGCCACGCCGGAGCAGGCGCTGGCGGCGGGTGCGGACTGGCTGGTGATCGGCAGGCCCATCACCACGGCACCGGATCCGGCTTTGGCCTTACGTCAGGTGCTCGCGCGACTGGACAACGGCGCATGAGGCTGAGTCTCCTCTATTTTTTTCAAACCTTGTTTTTATGAAGCCCTTGAAGGAGCCCTATGAGCAGCGCAGAGGAATACATTTACGGCATCAACTCGGTTCAGGAGGCCCTGACCTCTCACCCCCACGAGGTTAAGGAGCTGCTGCTGGCGCGAGATCGGCGAGATCCCCGCGTGCAGAAGGTGCTGGTGTTGGCGGAGCAGGCGGGGCTCAAGGTGCATCCACGTCCGACGGAGGTGCTGAGCAAGCTGGCGGGAAACGATCACCATCAGGGGCTGGTGGCGGTGGTGAAGGGCTTCCGCTACGCTTCGATGGAGGAGCTGGTGGCCCGGCTCGAGGGCAAAGAAAATCCCCTGGTGGTCTTGTTGGACAACCTTCAAGATCCGCAAAATCTCGGCGCTTTAATTCGGTCGGCGCTGGTGATGGGAGCCGAGGGAGTGATCATCCCACAAGATCGAGCGGCGGGGGTCACACCCGCAGCACGGAAGGCGTCGGCAGGGGCGATTGCCCATATTCCGGTGGTGCAGGTGGTTAACCTGGCACGCACGATGGAAACACTCTTCAAGGAGCAGGGTCTCTGGATGGTGGGACTGGACCAGACCGCGCCCTCATCGCTGGAAAAGCTGGACCTGAAGCGACCTCTGGGCCTGGTGGTGGGGGGTGAAGAAAAAGGTATGCGTCCGCTGATCCGCAAACACTGTCAGCTCCTGGGCTCGATTCCCCAGGCGGATGCGCGGGGTGGGGTGGACTCCCTCAACGCCGGGGTCGCGGGAGCCATTGCCCTCTACGAAGTGATGCGTCAGCGCAGGAGCTGAAGGGTCGGCCCGTCCGCGTGTCGAGCTTGTATTACGCCATCTTTGCCAAGATCCGCTGGGCCACCGCTCTCCAGTCCCGGCCCTGAGACTGCATTAATCCGGCCTCACGCCAGCGCGCCCGCACCCGAGCATCCATGAGCACTGCGACCAATGCTTCGACCAGGGCCAGCTCATCCCCGGGTGGCACCACCGCGCCTCCTTGTCCCACCAGCGTGGGCAGATCACCTTGAGCGGTCGTCACCACGGGGATGCCCATCGCTTGTGCTTCCAGCACTTTCAGCGGGCAGAAATAGAACAGCTCTTGATGAGGAAAGGGGGCCAGCAGCACATCCATCAGCGCCAGCAGTGCGGGCACCTCAGCGCCGGGCCGACGTCCGGTAAAATGCACGCGGTGCTGGAGTCCTTGCCGCGTCACGACCTCCTCCATGAGCGCCCGCTCGGGGCCCTCCCCCACCACCAGACCTTGAACCGAGGGCATCCGCTCGGCCAGCCGTGCCAGCACCTCCACCCAGTTCTGGAGTCCATGCCAGGGTTTGAGACTGCCCACAAACCCCACCACTGGGCCGTCGCCGAGCCCCAACCGTAGGCGCAGTGTCTCATCGGGTGTTTGGGGGGCAAAACGAGTGTTATCGACCCCGTTCCACATGACCTCCACCCGTGACGAGGGCACACCCACTTCTTGCGTCAGCCAGTCCGCCAGCGGGGTTGACACCGCGAGCACCTTATCGGCTTGGCGCAGGATCTCGCCCTCCGCTCGGAGCACTGCACGGGAGATGCGCAGCCCCTCATAGCGCGAACGTTCCAGCCTCAGCGGAGCATTGACCTCCAACACCCAGGGACAGCCCAAGCGTGGACGCAAGCGGTGGCCCACATCGCTGAAGAGGGCATACCGTTCATAGATGAAGCGGGGTTTCATGCCCTGCACCACCTCGAGGGCGCGCTGAGCAAAACGTTGAGCCTGCCAGCGTTCCCGCTGACTGCGTGAGCGTCTCCACCAGGGGGGTTTTTGGGTGGGCAGCTCCACCAGGCGCGCCAGTGGGAGCGGATCCGGCCCTTCGACCTGACGGGCGGCCAAAAGGGTCACCGCTTGCCCTTCGGCGGCAAAGGCATTCACCAGGGCTGTGACGTGGTGAGACGCTCCTGAGTTCCCACCGACGGGGATGCCTGGAGAGGTCAGCACATAGAGCAGCTCGGGGCCCACCCTCAGACCTGCTCGAGGGCTTGAGCGAGGTCTGCCATCAGATCGTCGCCATTTTCGATGCCCACCGAGAGTCGAATCAGCCCATCGGCGATGCCGATCTGAGCGCGCACTTCGGGTGGGACCGACGCATGGGTCATGGCGGCTGGAATTTCGATCAGCGACTCCACCCCTCCGAGGCTTTCCGCCAGCGAAAACAGCTTTGTCTTGGCCACCAGCGCCCGTGCTTGCTCCAGCGACAGCTTAAACACCACCGAGATCATGCCGCCGAAGCCCGTCATCTGTTTTTTGGCCAGCGCATGTTGTGGGTGCGACTCCAGCCCTGGATAGATCACCTTCTCCACTCGGGGATGAGCTTCGAGCCAACGGGCGATGCGGAAGGCATTTTCTTGATGCGCGGCCATGCGCACATGAAGGGTCTTGAGCCCACGCAGGACCAGCCAGGAGTCCATCGGCCCGGGGGTGGCCCCCACTGCATTCTGGAGATACGCAAGCTGTTGATGCAGCTCGGGCTGATCGGTGATCAGCGCGCCACCGACCACATCCGAGTGGCCGTTGAGATACTTGGTGGTGGAGTGCATGACCAAGTCCGCCCCGAGCGAAAGCGGCTGCTGGAAGTAGGGAGAAGCAAAGGTATTATCCACCACCGCCAGCGCGCCATGCTGATGAGCCAGCGCAGCGGTGGCCTCGATGTCCACCAGCTTGAGCAACGGATTGGTGGGGGTCTCGATCCACACCAGCTTCGTGTTGGGCTGGAATGCAGCCTGAATCGCCGCCTGATCGGTCATATCGACGAACGAAAACGAGATCCCATGCCGAGCAAACACCCGCGTGAAGAGCCGATACGTGCCCCCATAGATATCATCGGACGAGATCACATGATCCCCAGCGTTGAGCATATGCAACACCGTGGCTGTGGCGCCGCATCCGGTGGAGAAGGCCAATCCGAAGCGTCCACCTTCGAGCGCCGCCAAGCAGTCTTCGAGTGCCTTACGGGTGGGATTGCCGGTGCGCGAGTATTCATAGCCCTTATGCTCCCCGACAGCCGCTTGCACATAGGTGGAGGTCTGAAAAATGGGGGTCATGATGGCCCCGGTGGAGGGATCAGGGGCCTGTCCCGCATGAATGGCCAATGTCTCGAAGTGATGATGCGGTGCCTTATCCGAATGCATATCAGAAGCTCTCCTGTTTAATCGAATGCGGACCGAGGGCTCGTAAAGAGACAGCCACTCGGAAGTGTGTGAACCGTGAAGTGCGCGCGGTTGGTCTCCACTCTTCCATATATCAGGACCATATATAAGGAAAGGAGCGGCGTACCATCACGCAGGGGCTTCAGCATGACCAATTCCAAGCCCGGGGTCAACTTTTCTCGCACTCCGCACCGGGCAGAATCGGACATCATCGGACATCAAAAAAATCTTGCAAAAAGGTGACGGCCAACGGAACATCACACCTATACGGAGAGTGGCGGGTGAGCGTCTGTATACACATTTCCTACAGACATAGAAAATTACGATTTAGAATTCAATACTTACAAACAATAACAACATCAAAATTCTATCATTCTGTCGCTGGGTGGAGAAGTGAGGCACAAGTGAGGCATCCATGCCTCAGCCTGGGCAGGTATGCCCCAAGGCCCTGAGAAATGGCTGTCCCATCCCACGGGAAACCAGCACTATTGGGCCGCACGTAGGGCGACATAACCCGTTGTCGTATGGAAACCAAGCACCCTTTTATCCATACACCTGCGCGATTTTGTCCCAGATGCTCGAAAATAATAGCCTCCTGCCATGCTGGCACAGGGCTTGCAACTAAAAAGGTGTGCGAACGAGACGGATCGGCTCCTTCGAGGACGCTCTGCCCGGAGCCATCCCAATCCTCTGTTCGCAGCCATTTTTTAATAGAAAGGTCAGCACTTGAGCGGAGACATCCATCAGACGCTGGCACAGCTCAGCGAATCAGCTCTGGCCGCAGGCTCCAACGGACGTGCCGCGCTTAACGCCAATCCGGAGTACCTTGAGTTCCGCAACGAAGTGAACCGGCTGAACTCACCGAGCCTCTCGGAAGTACCGGACTGGAAAAAAATTGAAAAGATGACCCTCGCGCTGGCGGGCTTGGCGGGTGACCTGATGGTCTACTTTCATCTCTGCATGGCAATGGTGAACACCCGAGGATATCCCGCCCTGACCAGCGCCCTGAATGCCTTTGGTCAGCTTATGGAGAATGGCTGGGATCTGCTCATCCCCGCCAAACAGCGGTCTCAATATTTTAAGACCTTCTCCTTGAAGCTGGCTTTACAGCTCAAGACCCGGGGCCCGGACAAAGACTATGACGCCCTCAAGAGCTGCGACGCCGCCCTTCAAAAGATGGGCGAGCTGCTGCGCTCCAACGGTACAGAGCCCTTGATCGATGCGGTGGAAGTCCTTCAAGGACATCTTGCCAAGCTGGCACCTGCTGCCGCACCATCACCGGTGGTCGAAGAGCAGGGGGTCACCCCTCCGGTTGTCGAGCCGGACCCGCCCAAAGAGCGCCCCTCTTTGCGGGTGGTCGAAAAACCAGTGGAGCCGGAACCTGCTCCTCGCCAAGCCCCTCCGCCTCCACCCAAGGCGGTGGCCGACGTCGGTGGCAGCGGAGAAGCCTCCCTGGAAGGCAAAAATCGACAGGTGCTCGAGCGTGAGCTGGCCGTGTTGGTGGAACGTCTGATCGCCCTTCAGCGGCAAGAAGACATCACCTCACCCACCCCTTACCGTCTCCTGCGAGCGGTCTTGTGGGCGAGCGCACGGGAGCCGGTGGCCGATAAGCAGGATAAAACCCGGGTGCCGCCGCCTCAGCCCCATCAGCTCAAGAAGCTGACCCAGGCGGTGACGGAACCTCAAGCGCGGGAGGTTATCCGCGAGACCGAAGAATGGATGCGGACTTACCCACTTTGGTTGGACCTTCAGCTTCGGGTGGTGCAGGCCCTGGAGCTGGTGGGCGCTCACGATGCGGCGGGTGCGGTCAAGCAGGAGCTGGCAAGTTTGCTTTCTCGATTGCCAGCCTTGCTGAACCTGAAGTTTAGCTCAGGTGTGGGATTTGCAAGCGAAGAGACCCAGACATGGTGTCGGTCGTTTGTGGGCAAAGTGGGGATGACGGCAGCCGCAGCAGGGGTCGTTCCGACGCCATCGGCCCCGATGTCAGCCGTTCCGGTTCAGGCGGTGGTTGCACAACCCATGCCGGTTCAAGTCCCAGCAGTGCCGGTCCCGCCTCCAGTCGTGCCGGTTTCTATCACCTACGCGCCGGTGGAGATCCCCCGCGTGATGGTGACGGCGACCGACGAAGGTGAGGTGCCAGCGGAGCTGGGACCAGCGTTGGTGGTCTTACATCAGCGCGCTCAGCGTACCGCGTCACCGCGCAGGCGCTTTGAGCTGCGGATTCAGATGGTGGATGCCTGTTTACGTCATGCGCGGGTGGACTTAGCCGGTCCTTTGCTGGACGAGCTGGAGCAGGCCCTGGTCAGTCATCAGCTTGAAAAATGGGAGCCGGAGCTAACCGTGTTGGTATTACGCCAGAAGCTGATCGTCGCAAGAGCACGGGGAGGTGACGAAACCGCACGGACTCGCCGCCTCGAGCTTTGGCAACGGATTTGTCAGCTCAATCCCGCTGAAGCGGTTGCACTGGGATCGGAAACGTGATACGTTTGCTGGAAGGCAGGAGTATTCTGGAGTGTTTTTCCGATGGCGTGAAACCTTCAGACGGCTAAAATTGACACTTTTCAGCGCGAAATAACGACGCGGAGGCCCCATGAGTGACAAAGGATCTGGATCAGTCGCCCCCAAAGAGCGCGTGAAGATTACCTATAAACCGGACATCGGCGATGCCCAGGAAGAGCGTGAGCTTCCCCTGCGCATGATGGTGATGGGTGATTTTACCGGTCGTGAAGACGATACGCCTCTCGAAGAGCGCAATCCCATCACGGTGGACAAGCATAACTTTGAAGAAGTTTTGGCCAGCCAGAACGTCTCGATGGACCTCAGCGTGCCCAATGAGCTGAGTGGCATCCCCAACGACGAGCTGGCTGTTCATCTCGACTTCCGCAATATGAAGGACTTCAGCCCCGAGGCCATTGCCCGTCAGGTGCCCGAGCTGCGTCAGCTCCTGGAGATTCGAGAGGCGCTGGTGGCCCTCAAAGCACCGCTGACCAACAACGCCCGCTTGCGCAAGTCCCTTCAGAGCATGCTGGAAGACGAGTCGCAGCGGCAGAGCATTCTCGATGAGCTGGATCTTGGCGTGGGTGGCCCGGACGACAACACCTGAGGAAGGTGTCCCCGGTTCATTCGGCTGAAACCGCCCCTTGCAGAGCGTGACCTCTCAAACTTGACGTCACAGGGTGGGTTTCAGGGTTCTCTTTGAACGTTTGCAGTCAAGGGAAAAGGCATGGCACAGGAGAAGCTGACAAATCAGGCGCAGACCGTAACCACCACGGCCCCTAAGAAGAATCGTGGCAACCTGCTCGACGAGATCCTCAACGCCAACGGCTTGGCAGTGGCCGATGAAAACCGGCAGCTTGTCAAACGAGGACTGGAGCAGCTCCTCAAGCAGGTGTTGGTGAGCAATGAAGGTGAAGAAGCTCCCCGCGTGGATCGTGCGCGTGTGGACGCCGCCATTGCAGAAATCGACAAGCAGCTCAGTCGGCAGGTCGATAAGATCCTGCACAATCAGCAGTTTCAGAAGATTGAGAGCTCTTGGCGTGGGCTTAATTTCCTGGTAAACCGCACAGATTTCCGGCAGAACATCCAGGTGTCGGTGCTCAACGTAACCAAAGATGAGCTGCGGAACGACTTCTTGGACAGCCCCGACATCACCTTCTCGGGTCTGTATCAGCACATCTACACGGCGGAGTACGGTACACACGGTGGAAGCCCCTTCGCCGCCATCATCGGCAACTATGATTTTGGGCCGAGTGCGCCTGACGTCAACCTGCTGCGCAGCATCAGTGCAGTGTCTGCGGTGGCCCACGCGCCGTTTATCTCGGCGGCTGGCCCTCAGTTCTTCGGGCTGGAGAGCTTTGAAGGACTGCCCAAGCTCAAGGATCTGAAGTCGATCTTTGAGCAGCCCCAGTATACGGCTTGGCGCTCCCTGCGAGAGAGTGAAGATTCACGGTACATCGGGCTGACCTGTCCCCGTTTCCTGCTGCGCATGCCCTATGGGGATGACAACCCGGTCAAGGCATTTAACTACCAAGAAGACGTGTCGGGGAGTCACGAGAGTTACCTGTGGGGCAACACCTCCTTTGCCTTCAGTACCCGCTTGACCGACAGCTTTGCTCAGTACGGCTGGTGCCCCAACATCATTGGTCCGAAGGGAGGAGGACAGGTGGATGAGCTGCCGGTGCATCTCTTCCGCTCGCTCCAAGGTGACTTGGCCACCAAGATCCCAACTGAGGTGTTGATCTCCGAGCCTCGAGAAGTGGAGCTGGCCGACTCTGGCTTCATTGCCTTGACCATGCGGAAAGGCTCCGACAACGCTTGTTTCTTCTCCGCCAACTCGATCCAGAAGCCGAAATATTTCGGCCAGAGCCCGGAGGGAAAAAACGCCGAGACCAACTACAAGCTGGGGACTCAGCTCCCCTATCTCTTTGTGGTGTCTCGACTGGCCCACTATGTCAAGGTGCTCCAGCGTGAAGCCATCGGCAGCTTCAAAGAGCGTATGGACCTTGAGAAAGAGCTGAATCAGTGGATTCGACAGTACGTGTCGGATATGGACTCGCCTCAGCCGGGCGTGCGTGCGCGTAAGCCGCTTCGTCAGGCCAAGATCACGGTCGATACCGTTGCAGGAGAGCCCGGGTGGTATAAAGTGGACATGAAGGTGGTGCCTCACATAAAGTATATGGGAGCCTTCTTCACTTTGTCCTTGGTCGGCAAGCTGGATACGAAATAATCGCCCAGGCTTTGCACACCCGGTCGTACAGACGTTGTGAGAAGTGAGTGTAGAGGTCTCCCTTATATTGGATAAGAGAGATCCATTTAGATCCTGTCTGTTCAGCAGGCAGGGTATGGTCAGCAACCCCAAGCGTAGAGGTAGTACTGCCATGGCAATGCCAGCACATATGTATGTCACGGGAACCCGTCAGGGCTTCATCGCCGGCTCTTGCGATCTGCGGGGACGTGAGGACTCCATCCTGGTGGAAGAGTTCGATCATCATGTCCATATCCCCAACGATCCGCAGAGTGGTCTCCCGACCGGTAAGCGCGTTCACAAGCCGCTGACCATCTGCAAGTTCTTCGACAAGGCTTCGCCCAAGCTGTACCAAGCCCTGGTCACCGGCGAGCGCATGGGCAATGTCCGCATCGACTGGTATCGTATCACCCCGGCGGGTGAGGAAGAGCTGTACTTCCAGCACACCCTCGAGGACGCCATCGTGATCAGCATCAAGCCCTACATGCCGAACTGCCTGGACGCCACCAAGGAGCAGTTCCAGCACATGGAGAACGTCTCCTTCACCTATCGTAAGATCATCTGGACCTGGGTTCCCGATGGTATCGAGAGCCAGGACGACTGGAAGGTGCCCGGCGCTGGCGCCTGATCAGGGCGTTCGTCAGGTCTCCTTTTGATCCCCCAAGACAGGCGGAGTGGCTGTGCCCAAGTCACTGTTCGAGCGGTTAAAGGCCCCCCAAGGTGGTAATACTCGCGCTCAGTTGATGCGTGAGTATGAGCGTTACGAGAGCAACGACGAGACGCTCAAGTCGATTACCAATAACCTTAGCCGCCTTCTGAACAGTCGTCAGGGTCAGTCATCCGCCTGTCTTGATTATGGGATCCTGGATGTTACTCAGATCATTTACGGCCTGGAAGAGTCCGAAGACGCCGCCGAGCGCGCCATCCAGCGCTGCATCGAGCAGTACGAGCCGCGTCTGACACGCATCCGGGTTAAGCGAGTTGAAGATCCCACCCGCCCCCTCTCGGTGTCGTTTGTGGTCTCCGCTCGACTGATCTCTGATAAGTCCCAGACCGATGTGTGGTTTGAGACAATGGTCTCCTCTTCGGGCCGAGTCCGGGTTGTACGCGGGTGATGGATGTTCAAGCGATATTACGAAGATGAGCTTGAATTCCTGCGGGAGCTGGGTGGTGAGTTTGCCGCCAGCTATCCCGATATTGCAGGAGAGCTGGGCATCGGCGGGCGCGACCCCGACGTGGAGCGGCTGCTTCAAGGTTTTGCTTTTCTCACAGCCCGTATCCGTGAGAACCTTGACAGCGAGTTCCCCAACCTGCTCTATCCCTTGCTGGGACAGATCTGGCCCCATGCCATCCGGCCCTCCCCTGCCATCGGCGTGGTGGAGTTTAAGCCCGTTCCTGGCATGTTTCACGAACCCTATGTGCTCAAGCGTGGCTCCACCTTGTGTTCGGTCCCGGTGGATGGCACCGTCTGCCAGTTCCGCACCGCTTATGAGCTGAATATTTTGCCCATCGCCATCGATGAAGTGCGCGTCGAAGCCACCTCCAGCGCTCGCAATCAGCTTATCATGCGCTTGGTGCCCATGCCCAACGCCATGCTGCGTCAGATTGAAGGTTTGCCACTGCGTTTTCATCTGCATGGCACCCCTCGCCAAGCCTTTGGTTTGCACCTGTGGCTTCAGCAGAACCTCTTGCGCATCCGTGTACGCGCCTATGGACCCGACCATGAGCTCAAGGTGGAGCGAGAGCTGCCCCTCTCTAAGCTCAACACCGTGGGGTGGACCTCTCAGGATGCGTTGATTCCGTATCCGTCTTATAGCTTTGACGGCTTTCGTCATCTGCATGAGTATTTTCTCTTTCCCGCCAAGCATCTCTTTTTTGAGCTGAACGGGATCGATTTTTTATCAGACCACGCAGCCTTAGAAGAGCTGGAGCTGAGCTTTGAGCTGACCCCGCTGCCGGGTGAGCCCCTCAACCTCTCCAAAGACAACGTGCGCCTCCACTGTGTGCCGGTGGTGAATTTGTTTCCTCATCCGGCTCAGACGTTGCGCCTCGAGGCCACCCGCACCGAGTATCTGCTGCGCCCGGAGAGCCCTCGCCCCGAGCATTTTGATATCTTTTCGGTCGAAAAGGTGGCCGGATTTAACCGACGGCGGGGCAAGAGTGTCCAGTACCATCCCTTTTATTCGTTCTATCGACCCGCTGCGGAAGTGGGCGAGCGACCCATTCTGTATCAGACCTCCCTTCGCCCGGCGGTGGGCCGAGGACGTGGCACGGAGCAGGAAGGTCAGAGCAGCTATCTCCCCATCGACGTCTACATCTCTTTTGTGGAGCCGTCTGGAGATCCAGCCTTGCCACCTTCCACCCTCTCCATTGACTTGATGGTGACCAATCGGGATCTGCCGCGCCGTCTTCGTCCCGGTGATGTGTCTGTTCCGACAACGGAAATTCCTTCGCTCGTGACCTTCTCTAATATTGGGGCCTTCTCCGTGCCCGCGCCTGCTCCGGTCGGGCGAGATGGGCTGTGGCGGTATTTCGCCCACATGACCTTGAGCTGGAATTATTTGGCGGATCGGGAGGCCCTCGCCTCCCTGCTCTCCTTGTACAACTTTCCGGCTTTTTACGATCAACGCGCGCGTCAGAGCCTGGAGCTGCTGCTGGGTGCCCTGGTCTCGGTGGAGAGTAAACCCGAACATCGCCTGATTGGACGTCCGCCCGCACTGGTCCGAGGCACACACGTCGTCTTGCAGGTGCATGAGGGCCGCTTTACTCAGCCCGGTGAGCTCTATCTGTTTGGTACGGTGTTGAGCCATTTCCTCGGCGAAGTGACCACCCTCAACACCTTCTCACGCCTGTCGATCCTGGGTGTTGATCACGGTCTGGAATGGCGCTGGGATCCACGCACCGGTCAGCAGGCCCTGGTATGAAGCAGCCCGGAGCGCGTCACGCGCAGCCCTCCACCCCCACCGACGCTCAGAACCCGCCCCTGCTGGAGACGGAAGCGCATCGGTATGATTTTTTCCAGGTGGTGCGGCTGATCGAGCGACGTTTTCCCAAAGCCATCCGCCTGGGTACTCGAGGACCGGCCTCCCGCGAGCGCGTGCGCCTGCGACCCTCCACCGACATGACCTTCCCCACTTCGGAAGTTCAGTCCGTTGAGTGGATCGAGACCGGCAAATACAGTGACCCTCGGGTGGAGATCGTCACCAACTTCCTTGGACTGGTGGGTCAGAGCACGCCGTTGCCGCTCACCTACGCGCAGGAGGTGATGTGGGACGAGGAGGATCAGCCGCATATGCGGGCCTTCCTCGATATGTTCCACCATCGGCTTCTCTCCCTGCTGTACCGGAGCTGGCAGACCTACCGGCATCAGTATGCGTTTGAAGAGGGAGGCCGAGACCGCTTGACCCGCGCCCTGCTCGACCTGGTGGGTGTCTCCCCGGAGCAGGATGAAGAAGAGCTTGGCCTGCCGCCGGAGCGAATTGTGCGATATCTGGGCATGTTTCTCATGCCAGATCGTCCGACCACCGCCCTGGGCCGTTTTTTGAGCGAAGAGCTGGGCGTGGACATCCGGGTGATTCCGCTCACCCAACGCTGGATTGCAATGCCCGCCGATCAGGTGTTTACAATGGATCCCAACCAGCGCAAAAAGGGATTCCTCGGGGTGGACATCGTGATTGGCACCCGCATGGTAGACCGCACCGGCCACATCACCCTCGAGATTGGTCCGGTGGGCTACGACAAGCTGAGCCAGTATCGACCGGGTGAACCGGAACATCGACGGCTCCTGGCGCTGACTCGGCTCTTCGTTCGCCAGCCGTTGGACCTCGAGCTGAGGGTTTTGGTCCCCACAGACCAAGTTCCGGTCATGAGACTGGGGGGCCCAAATCCTCCGAAGCTCGGCCAGACCACCCAGCTTGGAGCCCCTGAGTCCAGATTTATGACCATGACCTTTAATGCGTCGATTGCGGAGTCCTCTCTGGCGGGTCGTATTCGACGCCGAAGCAGACGCGCCTGACGCCAGCACTGGAAACCGTTACCACAGGAGAAGGGCAGAGATTATGTTTCTTGTCAATTATAAGGCTCTGTTTAAGCGGCTCAACCCCACCTGCACCCGCGCGCTCGAGGCAGGTGCCAGCCTCGGCATTGCCCGTGGCCACTACGAAGTGACGGTGGATCACTTACTTTTGCGGCTGCTCGAGGACAATACTTCCGATATTCTCCTGGTGCTCAAGAACCAGAATGTGCCGCCCAGCGCCTTCGTCAAGGCGGTCAACAAGAGTCTGGACAAGAAGCGCAATGGCAACACCGGACGTCCGGTTTTTTCGCCCCTGCTTGTCAACTGGCTTCAGGATGCGTGGCTGCTGGGCTCCGTGGAGGGAGGCGCTGCCAAGCTCCGCTCGGGACATTTGCTCGCCGCCCTGTTGCTTCAACCAGAGCGATACGAAGCCAGCGAGTATCAGCCCTTTTTTAAGCTGCTCGACCGCAACGCCATTCGTGAGAAGCTGGACGACCTGACGGAAGGTTCGGCAGAGCGTGGGGCAGGACAAGCGCAGGCGGCTCAGGAAGGTGCGGCGGGGGTGGGCGCTCCCACTGCGACCTCGGTATCCTCCCCGGCATCTGAGGGTGGCAGCTTCGACGGCTCGAGTGGGGTGGACAATGCCCTGGGACGGTTTACCTCCGACTTTACCGAGCTCGCTCGGCAAGGCAAGATCGACCCAGTGCTGGGCCGAGAGCGGGAGATTCGCCAAGCCATCGACATCTTGGCCCGTCGTGCGAAGAACAATCCGATCATTGTGGGAGAGTCCGGCGTCGGGAAGACCGCGCTGGTGGAAGGGCTGGCACTGTTGATCGCCGCCGGAGATGTGCCGGAAGTGCTCAAAAACGTGGAGCTGCGCAGCCTCGACCTGGGACTCCTCCAGGCCGGTGCGGGGGTTAAAGGTGAGTTTGAGAACCGCCTCACCGCCGTGATCAAGGAGGTCAAGAGCTCTCCGAAGCCGATCATCTTGTTTGTGGATGAGGCCCATACCCTCATCGGAGCGGGCAATCAAGCGGGTGGAGGTGATGCCGCCAACCTGCTCAAGCCCGCCCTGGCCCGTGGAGAGCTGCGCACCATCGCCGCCACCACCTGGTCGGAATATAAGAAGTATTTTGAGAAGGACGCCGCGCTCAGCCGCCGATTCCAGCTCGTGAAGGTCGAGGAGCCCGACCGTGAAGCCGCCATCACCATGCTCCGAGGACTGGCCGAAAAGCTCCGCAAGTCCCACAAAGTCCACATCCGCGACGAAGCGGTGGTGGCAGCGGTAGACCTCTCCACCCGTTATATCTCGGGACGACTCCTGCCGGACAAAGCGGTGGACCTGCTGGATACCTGCGCTGCGCGTGTGAAGGTGGCCTTGACCTCCCCACCGCCAGAACTCGAGACCATTATGCAGCGGGTGGAAGCCCTCCAGCGCGCAAAACAGGCCATTCTCGAAGACTATCGGCTGATTGGAGAGACGGATGGCCCCGCCCTGCAAGAAGTGGAAGCGGAGCTCAAGCAGACAGAGGCCCGTCGGGAGACCCTCCAAAACCGCTGGCAGGCAGAAAAAGATGCCGCTCATGCCCTGCTCGAAGCCCGTGGGAAGGCCAATCCCGATGGCAGCCTCGACGCCGCTGTCATGAAAGAAGCCCTGGAAAAGCTCGCCAGCACCCGCGATGAGCATAGCCTGGTGCCTGTGGAAGTAGACCCCGAAGTGGTCGCGTCGGTGGTGGCCGACTGGACTGGCATCCCGATGGGAAAGATGGTGCGGGACGATCTCGCCGCCATCAACGCCTTCGACGACAAGATGCGCGCCCGCATCCGAGGGCAGGAGCCCGCGATTGTCTCCATCTCCAAGCGGATTCGGAACGCACGGGCCGGTCTGCAAGATCCTCGGCAGCCACTGGGGGTCTTTCTACTGGTGGGCCCCAGCGGAACCGGAAAAACCGAGACCGCCATCAGCGTCGCCGACCTGCTCTTCGGCGGCGAACGGTTTATGACGGTGATCAACATGTCGGAGTTCCAAGAGAAACACACCGTGTCTCGCCTGATTGGCTCTCCGCCGGGGTATGTGGGCTACGGAGAAGGTGGCGTACTCACCGAAGCGGTACGTCAGCGCCCCTACTCGGTGGTGCTGCTCGATGAAGTGGAGAAGGCCGACCCCGAGATTATGAACCTGTTCTATCAGGTCTTCGATAAGGGTCAGCTCGCCGACGGAGAAGGCCGGGTCATCGACTTCAGAAATACCGTGATCTTTATGACCAGCAACTTGGGCACCGACGTCACCATGCACCTCTTTAAACAAGGTGTGACCGACGTGGAGTCCCTCAACAAGGCGCTCAAGCCGTCGCTGACCAAACACTTTAAGCCCGCGCTGCTGGCCCGAATGACCGTGGTGCCGTATGTGCCCATCGGTCAAGAAGTGCTGCGGCAGATTGTGGACCTCAAGCTCGCCCAAGTCGCCGCACGATTGGAAGAACGCCACGGAACGAAGCTGATTTTTTCGTCCGAAGTGCCCGATGCGATTGCCGCTCGCTGCCAAGAGGTGGACTCGGGCGCACGCAACGTAGACCATATTGTGCGCGAACGGCTCTTGCCGGTGCTGGCCTCCAGTGTGCTGGAGCTGATGGCAGGCGAAGAGATGCCGAAAGAAATGACGGTCAAGCTGGGAGACGACAGCAACTTCCAAATTGTTGTGCCCACATAAACGGAATCAGTCGCCGTTTTGAACCTCGTCCGTGCAGGGCGATGGCAGGCGCGGGATGTTGCGCCCATGTACACGGAATTAGTCGCCGTTGTGAACCTCGTCAGTGAGAGGACCATGCCATGATCAAGTCCGAATCGACCGGGAATACCTCAGAAACGATCGACGCCTTTAGCTGGCCGAGCGACGAAGGAGAAAGTCTGGCGGAGCCACAGCTCGACAGCGTCTCCGGTCTGGGCGAAGGGTCGAGCAGCAGTACGTCTCCGGACAGCCAGGGAGGTCAGGCGGGAGGCTCACTGGGCGGTGGCGGAAACGCCGGCGGTGCCGGTGCTGACCTCGGTGGCAATGCCGGTGGCGGAAACGCCGGTGGCAATGCCGGTGGCGGAAACGCCGGTGGTGCCGGTGCTGACCTGGGCGGAAACGCCGGTGGCGGAAACGCCGGTGGCGGAAACGCCGGTGGCGGAAACGCCGGTGGCGACAACGCTGGTGGCGACAACGCTGGTGGCGACAACGCTGGTGGCGACAACGCTGGTGGCGACAACGCTGGTGGCGACAACGCTGGTGGCGACAACGCTG
>JBJTQF010000341.1:0-3751 GCA_046075485.1 Myxococcota bacterium
CCTGCAAGGGATTCCATCCCTTGACCCGTGTTTTGTTTTTTATAAAGTATGGTAAACTCCGGCATACCCTTGACGGAGACTTCAGATGGCAGCAGCGATACACGCGGAAGCGCTTCCTCGTATTTTTGTCCAGATCACCACCTACCGAGACCCCGAATGTCAGTGGACGGTCAAAGATCTGTACCTCAAAGCCACTCATCCCTCCCGCATCTTCGTGGGCATTTTCTGGCAATCCATCCCCGAAGAAGACGACCATTGTTTTCTCGAGCCCTCTCCCTACCCCGAGCAAGTACGCATCACCCAAGTAGACGCCTCGGTCAGTCAAGGCGCATGCTGGGCCCGTGCTCAAGCCCAACAGCTCTGGGAAGGGGAGGAATATGTTCTCCAGCTCGACAGTCACATGCGCTTTGAAGAAGGCTGGGATGAGACCCTCATCCAGCTCCACCAGACCCTGCCCAATCCACGGTCGGTACTCACCACCTATCCTGCGGGTTATATCCCGCCTCACGAGATCGAACATCGTGTGACCTATACCTTGGTTGCCAAAGAGTTCAACAGCGAAGGGGTCTTGACCTTCGGCAGTAAGGTCATTCCACCCGAACGAGCTCCCAGCTTGCCCATTCCCGGCGCGTTTATCTCAGGCAACATGCTCTTTGGACCGGGCCTGCTGGTGCGAGAAGTCCCCTACGATCCCCTCATGTACTTCTTCGGAGAAGAAATCACCCTCAGCGTGCGCCTCTGGACACACGGGTATGACATCTATCATCCCCCTCATCCCGTGGTCTACCACCACTGGAAACGAGACTACCGCCGAACACACTTCGACGATCATCGAGACTGGACGTTGCTCAACCGTCGCTCCTACGCACGGGTACGACACTTGCTCCGCGTGGAGCCCTCCAGCGACCCCGACGTGTTGGAAGCCCTCGACGAGTTTGGCTTGGGTAAGCTCCGCACGCTCGCACAATACGAACGCTTCGCGTGTGTCCGCTTCGCCGAACGCCACATTGAGCCGGAAGCACGAGAGGGCTGGCAGGGTCACGGCGTTCAAAACTGGCCCGGCAATATCCGTCAAAATGTTGCGCAGCTCAGCGGGATGAGCCTGGAAGAAGAACAACGACTGGCCAAACTCCGCCCACTTCCCCGCACCCATGCAAAAGGCCCTCGAAAACGCCTCGAGAGCCCGGACTGTGTGGTGATTGACAATTTCCTGCCCGATGAGATTTTTGACAAGGTCTTCGAGTTTGCAGTCCAGACCGACTACCAGTATATCAATACCAAAGGTGCTGTCAGCCGCGTGTGGGATCTGACCAACGGCTTCCCGCTCCGCAGCGAAAAAACCGTCATTTATTATCATGACCCGGAACATGCGAAAGACCGAAGCTGGGCCTGGCCCTCCCGGACTCCCTTTGACCTGTTTGTGGAGCAGCTCCGCGACTTCTTACCCCATATCAAGGGACTGGTGGGTGAACCCGGCGGCAGCTCCTGGACGAACTTTTCCGTGACCTCCTGGCTCTATCCGCAAAATACAGGGCTCTCTCTGCACGACGACGGTGCCGGGATCTATACCGGTGCCTATGTGTTCTACCTCAACCGTACCTGGAGACCCCACTGGGGAGGACAGCTCCTCGTGCTCGACCATGACGCCAACGAGCAGATCCAACACAGCACTCGAGCGCAAGACTCCTACGCCGTCTACCGCAACAAGTGGCTACACCTGAGCCACCACGACGCGGTGGCCACCGAACAAGGTTTTGCTCGCTGCATCTTTCCGTACCCTAACCGGATGGTGTTCATCTCCCCCCGCGCTTTCCACATGGTGACCCAAGTCACCCCCAGCGCCGGAGACCAACCGCGCATGTCTCTGGCCGGCTTCTTCCACCGCGAGCAACGCTGAGTCTCAGGCTCACGAGGCGCTATGAAACGCTCCGTCACCGATCATCTGTTCTGGCTTCTATTGTGCTGCCTCGTGATACTTCAGGTATGGGACCACCTCGCCTGGGTCAACGCGGACGTTCTGCCTCAGCTTGACTCAGACTCCTCGCTCCACGGCGGGGCGATGGCCGGAGGTTGGGCAAGACTCGTCCAGCAGCCGAGCTGGAGCGCGCTGTACAGTCCGGGCACGTATCCGCCCTTTGTTCATTGGGTGACGTGGCTGTGTTTTGCCTTCGGAGAGCCCTCGCTGCTCCTGATGCGTCAAGCGCAGAGCATCTTTGCGGGCCTGCTGGCTCTCGGCTGTGGGCTCCTGAGTGCGCGCCTCTGGGGACGTTGGGCGGGGCTCGCCGCCGCAGCGTTGTGTTTTACCTTTCCCACCTTTTATTGGCAACGTTCGGTGATCATGCTCTCCCTGGGAGAGACCGCCATGCTTAGCCTGGCCTACGCTTTTTTGGCCTCCCCTCAAGCGCCCGCACAAGATCATAGAGGGCTGATTAAGGTGTTATTCGGTGGCATCTTGATGGGACTGGCTTCGTTGACCCACGTCTCGATGCTCTATTGGCTGGTGGCCACGGGCGGGATGCAGGCGTTGCAGGCACTGGTGGGACTCCTGCGCAAACACGATGGGATACGCGCGCATGTGCGAGACCTCGTGCTCTATTATGGGATGACCGCGCTGATCGGAGCCCCTTGGTATGTGCTCAGCTTGCCGTATATTACGGGCGCGCTCGACAATAACTATTCCATCGTGACCTGGGAGCAGAGCCCGTATGACCTGGTGGTGTTTGTCGGTTGGCTTAAGACTCGTTTTATGGCGGCCCCCGTGGCATGGATGAGCCTCTTGGGGGTGATGAGTGTTCCCTGGTTGATCAGAGGCGCGCCGCTGCTGCTGCCGGTGTTGGCTGGAATGGTGGGGGGATATCTGGGTGTGCTGTCCTATCCCCATATCCACGCTCGGTATTTTTTGCCATTGGTGCCGATGCTCCTGGTGCTCGCCACCGCACCCCTTGGGGCGTTGAGGCTGGAAGGGCCGCTGAGAGGGGCAAGGTCTTGGTTGGCTGGAGGGCTGGCTCTGGGGCTTATGGCCTATGGGCTGTACTTTACGGCATCCTGGAGAGGGGCGAACGAGGGCCCCTATACGGCAGACATGCGCTTTGATGGTGCCCTGGATGGACGACACATTTTGACGCAGCGTGCGCAGCCGTGGCGGACACTGCTTGCAAAGCCGGATCGGTGGCTGCTGCATGCCCCACCGCCTCAGCGGGGTCAGTGGCCGATTGAGGAGGTGGTGGAAGAGGTGATACGGCAGCTTGAGCTGCCACAGGCTCCGATGGGGTCGGATTTTGGACCGGCACGGGAAGCGCCTGTGTTGTGGGCGCTCTCGCCGCACTTTGGAGAGCGTGTGCTGACCTTTGAGTTTGTGGTGAGGGGAAGATTGCCGCCGGTGGTGGTGCCGTATCGGGCGAATCTCGCAGAGCTGGAGCGGTTGAGGCAGGAGGGGAGGGGGGGGTACGTGCTGTTTACGCGCTCCCTGATGGGGGAGGGCGCGGAGGTGGAGGAGGTGAAGAGGTGGCCGGTGGTGGTCGGGGGGAATCGTCACACGGAGCTGGTGCTGGCGAGGGCGACAAACGGATTTCGCAGCATCTTCAACGCCAAACGCCCCTAAAACAAAAAGGGGGTGCAGGGGCCCGCTGGCCCCTGCTGGGAAAGTTTGAAAGGGCAACGCCCTTTCAATAAAAAATAAAGCCGCTTTCCAAGCGGCTTTTCAAGCAGAAAGGACGCTGTCCTTTCTGACTTTCCCGCAAGGGATTCCATC
>JBJTQF010000342.1:0-3844 GCA_046075485.1 Myxococcota bacterium
GTCATCCGGCACATCGGGGAGCATTTCACCAGCAAGCATGGGGACGAGGATGCCTTTGACCCGCTCTTCACGGAGTCGCTCAGCGAGCGAGTCGAGGTGGGTATCTCGGCGTTGGATCAGGATTTCTTTGGCCTGCTCGACATCCTGAAGGGTGATGGGTTTTGAGCGCGCTGGGACGAGATCTCCGACCATCACGTTGGCGAGGGCATTGACGAGCCAGGGCTGGCCTCGGGTAAGGTTCCAGACGGCGTCGAGTGCTTCGGGTTCAAAAGGTTGACCGGTCTCGGTGGTGTGCTGAAGCAGGAGTGAGTGGACCTCTTCGCGATAGAAATTGCGCAGGGTCAGCGAGCGAGCCTTCACATTAAAGGGACTTGCGGTATGGAGCCGCTCAGAGCCCCCGGAGGCGACTTTGTAGTCGCGATGGTCCGCCACTGCGGCATCTCGCATACCGATGAGGGCGACCGAATGAGGAAAAGAGCTTGGCCGAGAAGGATATCCCGACCGAAGCTGCCTCAACACGGTGAGCAGAGCGGCATTCTCGAGCGCGTCTATCTCATCGATGAAGAGTACCAGCGGACGAGGGCAGGCTTCAGCCCAGTTTTGGAGAAACTCACGAATGACATTCCCGGTTTTGGCGGAGGCTAACATGGGAGGCGGAAGCAGCTCTTGAGGCAGCCAGTGGCGGCATGAGCCCTCCCAGCTTTGGACGATGGCACCTTCGGCTTTTTCCACATCGTCTTTAAACACCGCGCCCTGTTCGCAGGTCAGGAGCACGGAGGCATAAGCGCCGGACGCCGTGAGCTCCTTGGCCAGTCCGATCATGCTGGTGGTCTTGCCCACCTGGCGAGGTGCATGAATGACAAAATAGAGCTTCTGCGCGATGAGCTCCTTGAAGGACTCCACCCGAGCGGTGGCGGGCAACATATAGTGCCACTCTTCTCGGCAAGGACCGGCGGTATTAAAGAATCGTTCCATGTCATGTCTCCCTCTCTCGTGGGCTCAGGCGCGCCCGTCTGGGGGAGTGTATACGCGATGCGGGGTTTCATCGCCAGCAAAATGGGCGCTTGCAGGCGTATCCATGATCCGGCGCGAGGTGTCAGTGCCTGTCATGTTTCATCGAGATGCGTGACCGTGGCAAGCTCGGCTCTGAACCGGACCTCGCAGACCGTCTTTGGACAGATCCGGCTGGCCGAGTTTGAGTAGCGGGAATATGATCCGTGTGTGAGCTCAGCAGCTCCGCAGCTCAACAGCTCAACAGCGGGAAGGAAGTGCGTGAGGCCATCGCGCGGGCGGGAGGCGGCCACCTTTAGAAGAGATTATCCTGCATGAGCAGACGCTTGGCACTCGTCCATTTTCCCGAGGCTTCTTTGGTTGACGGAGCAAGCGTCTCAATGGGAGCCAAGGTATAGGTAAAAGGGACACCATCCTGGTAGCCGTAGTAGGCTATCGTCCTTGATGCGTCATATTGCAGCGTGAGCTGGATCGAAGGGTCTACGGCCCAGTGATAGGACAGCTTCGGGAATTGGGGGAAGACAAGCGCTTCTTGAGTATTAAACTGACTTACTGTCCAGATATGGTAGTAGTAACTTGACAGGTTGACATCTCGATGCATCTGGTAAAAGATAACAGACTCCCCGTCACTGCCATCCCCACTGTTGATCTCCACGGCTGTGCCCGGAAGTGTGTCAATCGTCAGTGCTGATGACTGATCGACCGAGTGTAGGGGGGGCAGCTCGAAGTGAAGGGTGTCGCTCTGTCCATCCCAGCTCAGCATGCTGCCCTGCCCAAAGCCTGCCTCGTTGTGGGCGGCGATGTCTACCTCGGCACGCGCCTTCGCCAATGACCCCACCCGTGGAGGCAGGCGGGTTTCAGCAGACGTGGCGCCGTTAAGGGCTCGAGCACTGTCGTCAAAGTACACGGAGGAACCATTCTCAAAGCGAAGGGTCAGGTCCGGAATGGCGTAGGTCATGGACGAATCCAGATTGGAGGTTGTGTAGGTGATGGGATGGGAAAATGAATGCTCGAGGACGATGTTCTGAGGGTAGGTCGGATTTTCGACGATGCCGAAGCGGGCTGGCAGTCCCACTTCCTGTTCTTCCCCATTTTCATCCACGAGATACTCGGTCTGTGAGGCGAGCAGAAGCCCATGCTCTTCTTTGGCAAAGGCAGACAGGGAATAGGGGATTGAGGCACTGTTGTCGGGATTATAAAGGGACGTTCCTGCGTTGTCGTCTTGGACCAGCAGATAGGACTGTGGAAGCTGGGTGTCGATGTTATAGAGGGTGCCCTGCACGGTTTCCCGTCCCACCGCACTGATATCCCAGACGAGGATTTCCTGCCCATCGTTCAGTGGCTCGTTCCGCCTGGTAATCACTCTGCGATACTCACGGACAACTGAGGATGTCGTGCTTTTACGAAGATAAGTATAGGCGTAACTATAGGTTTGGACAGAACCCTCCAGCTCGAAGGTGACCTGCCCAGAAGGATCGCTGTAGGCGTAAGCCTGACGCCCATCATCCCCAAGCCAGACCAGAACGCCACTTTGAGGCTCATTGGAATAGCCGTTCACAAAGTGCAGGGTATAGGCGTGTTGGACTTCATCCGCCTTGCCATCACAATCATTGTCCAGGGAATCCTTGGCCTCAGAAGCCCCCGGGTGAATTGCCGCCGTGCTGTCGTCGCAATCTCCGCCACCACAGTCGAGCGAAAAGTATCCGTCCAGATCGGAGTCAAAGTCTTCATCAATGAAGCCGTCCCCGTCATTGTCCAGGTCATCACAGACCTCAGTCTCCGGGGGCTGACAGGAACTGATGCCCATCAGCATCCATGAGAAGGTGGTCGCCACAGGCACCATCATAACGAGTAGCATCCTATTCATCGGATTCTCCGTAAGTTTGATTGAGTAAAGAGACCTGTACACCCTTCAGTGCTCCCGCCCTTACGCATCTGTCCGGAATGGCGAGGCGGAATGGCGAGCTGTAGGCCCCACAGTCACAATCCACTGTGCACAAGTTGCGTGCCAGCGTTTGGGTTCAGCGCACAATGGTGGCGGAAGTACTTTGGCGACTGGAGATTCCCGGTAAACTCCAAGGGTCACTTTCACTCGAGGAGGGTTGGGTTTGCGTAGAACACTTCGCCGTTGTGCGAAGGACACTTCGCGCATCAGAGCTTCAGACAGCGAGCTTGATGAACCCAGTTCAGATATCAAGTCCGAAATGGCGGGCGTGAGCACGTCCCAGAGCAGTCGCGGCGGATAAAGCCTACGACGTTGTGTGGATCCGACAATGGCTGAAGGTCAAGGGGATAGAAGCCGGCATCCCTCGAAAAAAGAAGGTAGGTCATACCAAACAGCGAGGGACAGGACGTGCGCCGAAGTGGGCGACGGAGCTGGGCAGCAGAAAAAACGGGGTGGCGTGTACCGCGCTGCTCGAGCTGGGACGGGGGGAAGTGTTGGCTGGCTCCGGGGAGACTTGACTTCTGCCTCGGGCGGTGCCATATTCCCGCCAGACGGGTTGTTGCTGCATGGTTTCTGGTGTGGCAGGTTCTGCATGCCTGCATCTCCTTGCACCACTGCATTGCCTAGCATCACTGCATTGCCTGGCACCACTGCATTGCCTGGCACAGTCTCATCGCCTCTTCCCTCTCCGGGAGCCTTTATGCTCGACTGGCATCGTATCTTTGGCACCATGATGTTAGACCGCTGCCTCAATACCACGGTGGACGTCTTTCTGGAGCTGGATGTCTCCCACGCTCAGCAGTTCCTGGACTGTGCCCTGCTGAAAAAGCCCGTGGACGCGCCTGAGCCGGAGCTGCCCGATGGCTTCAGTCCTCTGCTGGAGCATAA
>JBJTQF010000343.1:0-2281 GCA_046075485.1 Myxococcota bacterium
GACCCTCTGTGACAGGCTGCAGCGGGCCACATGGGCCTTCGCCGATCGGGATCCGGTGCTGCCCCCCCGCTCCTGGTGGGACCTGGGTCAATTGGTGGGGGCCTTGGATGGGCAAAAGATGATAACGATGTGATCCGTGGATTTTTGGTCGAGAAGGGAACGCCCGGATTTTCAGCGCCCGAGATGAAGGGGAAGTTCAGCTTGCGAGCTTCTGTGACCTCGGAGCTGGTGTTTGAGGATGTTCGTATTCCGGCGAAGAACCTGCTGCCGAAGTCCGGGGGGCTCTCGTCTCCGCTGCGCTGTCTCACGCAGGCACGGGCGGGCATCGCATGGGGTGCGCTGGGCGCAGGTCTGGCCTGTTTTCATGCGGCGCTGGAATACTCTAAGGAGCGAATCCAGTTTGGACGGCCCATCGGCTCGTTCCAGCTCGTACAGCAGAAGTTGACCTGGATGGCGACAGAGCTGACCAAGGGTCAGATGATGGTGCTCCAGCTCGGTCGGCTGAAGGACCAGGGCAAGATGAACTATGTGCAGGTGTCGATGGCGAAGATGAACTCTTGCCATATTGCGCTGGAATGCGCACGCACTGCACGGGAAATTCATGGGGCCAACGGCATCTTGGATGAGTACCCGGTGATTCGACACATGCTCAACATTGAGTCGGTGAAGACGTATGAAGGGACACATGATATTCATACGCTGATCATCGGACGGGCGCTGACGGGATTGGATGCATTCGGAATTCGTGAGGAATAGGTCCGCGAGGGGTTGAGAAAGAGCGTGGATTGTAGAGATGACTCAAAGGGCTTAGCCCTCGCGGTCACAAAAACAAAACACGGGTCAAGGGATGGAATCCCTTGCTGGTGTGTCTGAGAGGACAGCGTCCTCTCAGCTTAAAAAGCCGCTTGGAAAGCGGCTTTATTTTTTATTGGAAGGGCTTTGCCCTTTCAAACTTTCCCAGCAGGGGTGGGTCTCACCCCTGCACCCCGTTTTGTTTTTCTGAGCGTTTGTTTTTTGTAGAGGGGGCGCTGGTTGCAGAAGGTCTTTTCCGGGCAGTCCTCTCACTGCAACACGGTCGATCCATCCTCCGAAGGATGATCGTCGTACCACACCCGCAGCCGAGCGCGGGTCACAGTCGTATCCGGCACATAAAACGCCCACAGCGGATAGCGGGTGTCGGGTTGAGGTTCTTCGGTGGCCATGATCTTGGCTCCCAAACTCGGGACCGCCAAGAAGTGAAGCTCCGCCCGCTTGAGCAGGAGGGCGGCATTTTTGGGGCTGAGCAGACAGTACAACATGAGCTGCTGCTGCTCGTTGTATTCCGCCGCTTGCATTCCCACCTGCTGATGCGCCAGCCACTTACGGTCTCCGCACTCGAAGGCTGCCACCAGTGTGAAGGCTTCACGACGCTCCGCGTTGACAGCCGTCAACATCGGAGGCCCGCTCACCGCCCCGTCAAAGCTGAAGATCGCATGTCCTTCCGGTGGCACAAGGGCGGAGACGTTAAACGCTCGCATGTTTGACCGGCTCTCGTGGGGAGGCTGAGCCACGCTTGCATGGTGCTGGTTAGAATACATGGGCCACCTCCTGCCGCTGAGCGGAGCGGTTTTCGATGATCCACCATTCCTCAGCGGCATCAAGGGGTTCGAGCGCATCGTCGGGCAGCTCTTCGAGGGTGTCCTCCTCCAGCTCCAGCTCGGGGAGAGCCTCTTCTGCTGAGGGGGAGGCCTGACTTGAAGTGTCCGAAATCCTCACCGTCGGGGTCTCGTCTTCTTCAGCTTCGAGCGGGGGATGAACTTTCTCAACGTTCGGCGTCTGCATGTTCGTCTCCGGCGGGAGACAGGACGGCCCGCGACACGGCAAACGGCTCCGCCCCTGCTCGCGATGCTGAAGCTCTGGAGGAAGGCGCACCTCGGGCATCGTGGGCGCAGAGCAGCCATCAAGCCCTCCGCGACCACCTCTGAAACGCAGGCGCACCTCTCCCGTTCCGGGGAGTGGAAGGTCAGATCCCGCTCCCCGGCGCAGTCCCGTAGCGTCTTCATACAGCGGTCATGGGTTGAGCAGCAGGTCAATCCGTGTTACGTTCATCGTGCTCCGCATGGAGTGAAGCCGCTCCCTCTCCCCCCTTCGTTGAAGTCGTGGGTGGAGAGGGGGCGGTGAGGCATTCGTGGGTGTGGACCTTCCACACCCTACCTCTATCCGCATGTTTCCATAACGTCTGTTCTTCTGCAAGCACAATCTTTCGGCCAGCGCATCTTTTCTAAAATAACGCCGCTCCCAC
>JBJTQF010000344.1:0-14116 GCA_046075485.1 Myxococcota bacterium
CCTCTTTGCAAAAACAGAAGAGCAATTCGTCACAAAAAAACAAAACACGGGTCAAGGGATGGAATCCCTTGCGGGAGCGTGCAAAGAGGGGTGCAGCGTGCTGCACCCCTCTTCAAAGTTCTCCTCAAAAAAACCTCACCCTCTTCAGCCTTCTGAAAGGGAGCAGCCAGCAGCTCCCTTTCTTTTTTCTGAGCTGAGAGGACGCAGTCCTCTCAGACACACCTGCAAGGGGGCAGCGGCCCCCTTGACCCCTTTTTGTGGGGTGAGTTGTGATAGTAAGTGTGCGTATTGTGAACCGATTTGGTTTTGACTGACCTCACGTTGTGCCCAGCCGCGTGCGTTCAGTCCCAGGCGTGTCCTCATCCCCGGGTCCGCATGCATCCCAAAAATCGCCACCTTCAGCGCCCGCACGTCCCCCTCCGGCAGGTTCATGCCCCCTTGCGCATGTGCCAATGCCTCCGCCGCATCCCCTTGCACCAGATTCAGCACCGGCTTTCCCGCCATCATATAATCATACAATTTAGAAGGCACGGTTCCCGGCGTATACATCCCCGGCTTAAGGCTCAAAAAACACACATCCGCGCCCGCCATCACTCTGGGCATGGCTTCTGCACTCAGATGCCCTAAAAACGCACAGCGGGTCAACCCCAACCCTTCCGCCTTCTGCTGAAGTCGCTCTCGGTCTACCCCATCTCCCACCATCAAAAAGTGCAGATTCGGCACATGTTTGAGCTGATTCGCCGCGTCGAGCAGCACATCGAGGTCTTGCATCACCCCTAGATTCCCGGCATACAGGATGACAGTATCCTCTGGACCCCATCCACGCTCTTTCCGCCAGCGTTCTCCTTCGCGTCCTACCTGCATCGACGGTCCAGGATCCACCCCGTTCCGAATCACATGCAGCTTCTCCGCCGGAAAACCCCGTGTCACCAGGTGCTGCTTAAACCCCTCTGAGAGCACCACCAGCGCCTGCGCGCGTGCGTAGACTTCTCGTTCCACGGCCTCCAGTGCTTGATATAGCCGCTCTCCGTGCAGAATGCCCGCCTGAAAAGCCGCTTCTGGCCAGATATCTTGCAGGTCAAAAACCAGCGGTACTCCCAGCCGGAGCTGCGCAACACCCGCCAACACCCCCGTGGGCAGCGGCGAAATCGCCAACACCACGTCAAAATGGAGCCCTTGAATCAGGCTGCGAGCCGCCCCACTCACCACCCAACTCCCGTAGCTGATCAGCCGATGAAGCTGCGCAAGGGGGGGTAAGGGCTCCCCCTGCTTCCACGTCCGGGTATACTTGAGGGAGGTGCGATACACTGGCACCCGCAGGATCTCCACCCCTTGATGATGCGCTGGGCCATCGTGACGACCTCCAAAGAGCCGCCACATCGACGGATGATTGGGCCAGCCACACAAGACTCTCACCGAGTGCCCTTGCTGAACAAAATACTCCGCCAACGTCCAGGCGCGCCGTGCCGTGCCCACCGTCTCTGGCCAGTAATGCTGCGTGATCAGGAGGATGCGCATGCCCTCAGCTTTCCCCATCCATCAGTTCAGCGTCCATCGGTTCAGCGCCCATCGGTTCATCGCCCATCGGTTCATCGCCCATCAATGCTCTCCCCCGAGTGCAGCGGCTTCTGCCAGATTGACCCTCACCAGCGTTTAGAAGTACATTCGGAAGTATTTGCATATATCCGTTTAAACATGCATGGAAAGAAATCTCCACCCGTACAACCGACCCCCTGTCCTGCTCGTGCTCGACGACCCCACGTATGTCGTATGCTCGAAAGAGGGCTCGGTTGAACCGTGGCCGTTCCTTCTCCATAAAACCTCAGCGAGCTGCTCCCGCAGGCTTAAGCCCTTGAAGCGTCTGCGCCAGCCCTTGCGCGCGC
The DNA here is from genome assembly GCA_046075485.1 of Myxococcota bacterium. Lineage (GTDB taxonomy): Bacteria > Myxococcota_A > UBA796 > JAJRTE01 > JBJTQF01 > JBJTQF01. The sequence continues at coordinate 1,884 of JBJTQF010000344.1, forward strand.
GTGCGAAGTCCTGGCTGTTCCGACGTCAGCAGCGGCGTCAGCTCCTGCTCGAGCTGTGCTCTCAGTGCCACTGAATCCTGCCCTGCCGGTGGATTCTTCAGCAGCTCCAGCAAGACAAACAGACGTCCGAGCTGCGCCACTTCATAGGTCGGGCGGAGCTTGAGGGCCTGCTCAAACGCCTGCCGTGCGGGTTCCGCTGTCCCTTGTAGCAGCAGGGCTTGCCCCAAGTTGCTCCACGCCACTTCCCAGCCCGGTGATATTTCCAGTGCGCTGATAAAATGCTCGAGAGCAGCCGGAATGTCACGCGCAACCAGCCGACGATGCCCTTCATTGTTGAGCTGTTGTGCTTGAGGGGCGCTCTTGGGCGTCTCCACGGGGGGCATCGTAGGCGCTGAAGCCTGCCTCAAGAGGCTCTCCACCCGCTTTTCTTGCTGTACTTGTCGAAGCTGAGCCTGTTGCCAGACCTGCTCCGTCTCTTGCAGCGTGGGGTCTCCGGGCTTAAGCTGCTGAGCTTCATGCAGTCGTGCGAAGGCGGCTTGCCACCCAGTCTCTCGAGGGGCCCCCCAGGCTTTTCCAGCTTGTTCTGCCAGTGCTTGCCCCAGATTAAACAGCACATCTACCCGTCCGGGATAGCGCTTCGCCACCTGCTCGAGTCCCGCCACACCTTCGGCGGAGCGACCCAGCGCCAGCATGCAGAGGGCATGGTTGTTGAGTGCATCCAGATCGGTGGGATACACCTCCAGCGCCTGCGCATAGAGCGGCAGGGCCTCCCCACACCGTCCGAGCAGGTGCAGCTCTCGACCCAGGTTGAAGGTCGCGTCGATGTGCTGCGGCTGGAGCTGAAGCGCTTGCCGAAAAGCCTCCAGTGCGGCTTCCCGTCGTCCGGCGTTGGAGTGTGCTTGCCCGACCAGGTTAAACCCTTCTGCTTCATCAATGGCTGCCAGCTTGTGGGGATCCCAGGAAAAAATGCCCATCAGCCCGAGCAGTCCGAGCAGGTGGAGCGCCAGGGCTCGCCCTTGTTGCGTCAGGAGCAGGTTTAGCCCGTGGCCGAGCGCCACCCCTGCAAACACCGACAGAACCGGAATCAGGCTGAGCCGAAAGCGTGCCACCACAAAAAAGAGCACCACCCCCACCGCCTGCGCCAGCAAAAACCGCTGGAGCAGCTTGGCGTCTGGAGCGCCTCGACACCGCCACAATCCCCACAGCGCCAGCGGCAGCAGCAGCCCATACCCGATCCCATACGAGAGCCAGGGCGCATGGTGCCGCGAGAAAAAGCGCAGGTCAAGGTTCCGATACAGCTCATCTCGCTGGAAGAGCAGCCACACCTTTTGAACCGTGAGCGTGAGCATGTCGAGGGGCTGCGTTTGCCAAAACTCGAGCGCCTGCTGAGTCCACCAGGTCGAAGTGGCCGCGTCTCCGACGATCCCTGCTTCGGCGGGCTTCCGCATGAGGTCTTTCCACGCGATGCCAGGACGAATGCCCACCATTTGAGCATAGTCGGGATGATTGCCCAGATAGAAGTTGATGCCTCCGTTGGAGGAGATCAGCACCGGCTCATGGGCCACCTGCGTATTGTGGAGGGTGACCGGGAGGATGGGCAGGGCCAGCAGCGCACCGAAACGAACCACCCGCTTGAGTCTCAATCGAAAGGGGAGGGGCTCTCGAAGCAGCCACAGCCCTTGAAATCCGGCAAAGAGTAAGCTGGTGGGTCGAGCGATGGCGGAGAGGCCCAATAAAAGTCCGCCCAGTGCCAGGCGAGGGCGGGAGGAGAGCAGGCAAAGCAGCGCGCCGGTATCGAGGGCAAGGGAGAGCACAGGCACCAGCAGCTCCCCGTCAAAAAATACCAGGGGCGCATAAGCGGCGAGCAACAAGCCGGTGGCCCAGGCGGCACGAGCGCCCTCCGGCCTCGAGCCAGCCAGCCGTGCGGTGAGCTCCGAAGCCATCACACAGGTGAGGGCACCGAGCAGGGCTTGAAGGAGCCGGACCAGCAGAAGGTCTCGTCCAAAGAGCATGTAAACGCACGCAAGAAGGTACGGATAAAGAGGCGGTTGCCAGAACGCTTCTCCGTCTGTCCAAGTGCCTGCGGCGATTGCCTGCGCCTGCTCGTCGTAGGTCTGCGCATCCACCACCGGCGAGTCAAAAAACGGATTCCCCACACAACCCCACACATGCAGTCCTCGGATCAGCAGGGCCAGCCCAAACACCATCAGCCGTCGTCGCCAGACATGCTCAGGTGTTCCGCCCTGTGGCACCCGTAGGTCTGGGGTCTGGTGGGGGAGGGACGGCTCGTGTGGCGTGTGGTGCTCTTGCTGTACCATCATGATGGCGCTTGATGCTGGAGGCTTCACCGGAAGCCGGTGCCTCATTTGGTGGCGGGGGTTGCAGCGGGAGCTTCAGCGGGGGTCGCAGCGGGAGTGTAGATCAGCGGGACGGTGGCGAGGGACCATTTGCTCTCGTCATCGGCGCAGGTAAACTTCTTGAGGGCCTCGAACTGAGCGTCTTGTTCGCTCTTTTCGCCTTTGCCGGGGGCCATGAGCATATCGATCACATGGGGATCGCAGTCGTAGTCGCTGCCGCCGCCGAAGCGGTGCTCACCGTTGTACTCATTCACTTTGCGGGTGAGCAGGTCGGTGGCGGCGGGGTAGCCCTCATTGCTTTGCATCACCACTTGGAAGCCGTAGCCGGGCTTGAGATCGCCCAAGGCGCTCTTGGGTACGACGGCGGTGAGCGAGTTTCCGGTGGCGCGCACGACAGTGGGGATCACCATTTTATCTTTGATCTTACCGGCTTTGGTATCGATCTCCGTTTGGAGTCGGGTGGCTCCTTGAGGGCTGAGCAGGACCACTTTATCCCAGGCTTCGGTGGGTGCGAATGCCACGTTGATGCCGGGCAGGGCTTTGAGTTCCCCGGAGCCTTCTTTGTGGTCTAAGTCGATGTAAATCTGGACAAACTGAACAGAAAAACCATTCCCGCCCCAGGCTTTGGAGTCCCAGGGATCTTCGATGCGAGCGGCGAGGGTGATTTTGAACTCGACGTCTTTGCCTTTGTCCTTGATGCTGAAGCCGGTGAGGTCGAAGGAGCCCGGCGCATAGACCCCATCGGTGGGATAGCTATAAACACCAGGGCCTTTATCATCTCCGCGAGGGTCTTTGAACTGAAGCTCTTGTCCTTGTACCGCTCCAACCAGCAGCGTGGAGAGCAGCCCGCCCATGAGCGCACCCAACCAGACGTTTCGCATGTTTTGACTCCCTTCTCGAGAATTCAGAGACTTTTGCAACGGTATCAGCACCCGTTTTTTTCCTATTGTATTGTCGCCGAAGCGGCTTCAGACTGCAACCCTGGAGATCTCCGCCGATGCTCCCTTCCCACCGGATCTTGGCCCAGGGGTGGCAAGCCGGTTGCCACCTTTCCTTCCCCCGTGCTAACATGTGAACGTCAGAATGGCTTATCACGCCCCTGGTTTACGGGTCAGGACTTCTCATGCTTCAGCGCACATATCAGGTGCTCCGCCCCATCGGGGTGGGCGGATTTGGTCGAGTGGTCCAGGCACGCGCCAGCCTCCCCATGCCCAACGGCTCTGAGCTGGTGGCCATCAAGCGCCTCAAGAGCGCCAAGGCTCAGCGTAAGGGCACGGAGGAGTCTTTCCGAAACGAAGCCCTCATCGGTCAGTATCTCTCCCATCCCAATGTGGTGAAGGTCTTTGAGTTCATCCGGCAAGGCAAATATTTGCTCATGGTCATGGAGTTTATCCAGGGCGTTGGCGTGGATGACATGCTGGCCCTTGCCCGTGAGCGTCGTCGTGCCATTCCACTTGCCATTGCGGTTGAGGTCATCAAGCAGGCGGCGGAGGGTCTTTACCATGCACACTCGGCCTTGACCCCGGATCTTCAGCCCCTTCACATTGTGCATCGGGACGTGAAGCCCTCCAACATCATGGTGGGGGATGACGGAGTGGTGCGGGTGATGGATTTTGGAGTGGCCCGCTGGTCTCAGCCTCGAGTCAACACCACCACGGGGACCATCAAGGGGACGTTGCGTTATCTCTCGCCGGAGCAGGCGCGGGGGTCGCGAGAGATTGGTGCGGCTTCTGATCAGTTTGCGCTGGGGCTGGTGCTGGCGGAGATGGTGATGGGGCATCCCGTCTACGAGGCCGACCACGACCACAAGGTGCTGTTGCGGGCGCTGAAGGTGGAGGTCCGTCCGGCGCTGGAGGAGCTGGCCAGTCACTCCCTGGAGCTGGCGCAGGTGCTGCGGCGCTGTTTCCGGGTGGAGCCTTCTGACCGTTTTGAGTCGGTGCGGGCGCTGCGGGAGGCTCTGGAGCAGGTGCCCTGTCCTCCTTGTGAGCATACCCTGGCGCAGTGGGCAAAACTCTGTCGGGAGGAGCGCACCGCGTTGGCCACCCGAGACCCTGAACGCTGGGGGTTGCCGCTCGAGGACATCACCCAGGAGGAGCCGGAGGAGCCTACTACCCGTCGGACTCAGTCGCCGCGACGCGAGGATCCGCTGCCGGGCCATCCCACGGGGGCGCAGCCGGTGGATAACTTCTCCAGTACAGCAGGATTAGGGTGGATTCACGATCATTTTCCTTCCGATGAGCTGGTGGATTCCAGCAGTGGTTCGGGGGGGGATTGGTTGGATGTGCCCGACTCGACGGGTGAGAAATTGCCTCCCGCTCCGAAGGAGCCGGAGCAGGGTTGGGCGTTGGTTCAAGACTTCCCGGACGAGCATGATGCCTCCCGATTGCGTCGAGACCTCACCAGTGACGAGTGGATGATGAATGTGCCAGCGGACGTGATTGAGCGGCGAGCTCGTCATGTGACCGATCTGTCGGCGGAGCGGGAGTTACCTCGAGGGCTTGCGGGTTCCTACAGTGGGGCGTTTGAGGTGGATTTTGAGCCACCGGGAGGGGCTCCTTCGGCGCGGGGTCCGGCGTCGCAGGTGAACACAGCGGAGTTATTGCTCTCGTTGCTGCCACCGTTTGCGGGTGCGGACGCGGCTGAGGAGGCGCGGGCTTTGGAGGCCCTGGAAGCGGAGCTGCCTCGACGAACGACGCGGAGTTACGCTGATGCGACGACGGCCCGCCATGCGGTGGCCTCGGCTCCTGCGGAGCTGTTAGCGGCGGTGGTGTCGGACCATCCTCCTGTAAAGTCAGAATCCGAGGAGTCCATCCAGCCAGCACCGGCGGCAGCGGAGCCTTCCCCGACACATTATTCGGTGCAGCGTCCGGGGGGGGATCGTTTTGAGCTGCGTCGGCGTCCGCGTGCCTTACGTTTTGCGCCGACGGTGGGCCAGCGTCCGGCGGAACAGGACTCAGGGCAGGAGGCTGCTTCGCCGGAGCCCAATACGACCCTCGAGCTGCCGGACAGTGCGATTATGCCGGATGAGGATGTGCTGGATCCGCCTGAGCCGGAGGGATTACACTCAACGGCGCTTCATGGCCGGGTGTCTCGGCCTGTGGCGCGGGTGTTGGACACCTCGTCGAGTGATGTGCATGCGCTGATTTTGGAGGATGACGAAGAGATCTTTTCGATGAAGGTGGATGATGGGCCGAGTCTGCTTCCGACGGGGGTTTTGGGGGTGAACGTTTCGCCTATGCGTGCGCCTGAGCCTGAAGCGGCGCCGGGGCCGCAGCTTCCGCCTACGCCTGAGCAGCTTGATCAGCTTGCGGAATCGCCGACCACTCGCCCGGGTTTGCGGGGGATGTTGGACTGGTTGGTTCGGGGCCGTCGTCGTGACTGAGTGTCGTGGGTGGTGTTTTGGGGCTGCTATTTGAGTGTCGTGGGTGGTGTTTTGGGGCTGCTATCGTGACGGGGTGTGGCTGCTCCGATGCGCTCCGATGTCTTGTTGTATTGGATTTGTCCCGCCTTTTTTTATCCTGTTGAGGAGTCCACTGCCATGAGTGAAGAGACCTCTCCCCTGCTGCTGGAGCGGCGGGGTGCGTTGGCTTTTTTGCGTTTTAACCGTCCTGCCCGTCGTCACGCGATCAATTTTGAGATGATGAGGATGTTGGACGTACATTTGAAGACCCTTGAGGGTGCGTCGGAGGTGCGCTGTGTGATCTTGGGTAGTACGGGGGCGGGGGTTTTTGTGTCGGGAGGGGATCTGCGAGAGCTTCGTGTCTTGCGCACGCACGAGGAGGCGTTGAGCATGACGCAGCAGATGGGGGGATTGTTGCGGCGGCTGGAGCGGCTGGATGCGGTGGTGTTGGCGGCCATTGATGGACTGGCGATTGGGGGAGGCTGTGAGATTGCACTGGCGGCGGATCAGCGGTTTGTCTCGGCGGAGGGAGCATTGATCTTTCGTCAGGTTCAGCTTGGGCTCTTGTGTGGATGGGGTGGATTGACGCGGCTGGAGCGGTTGGTGGGGAGAGCGCGGGCGTTTTCGATCTTGGCGAGGGAGCCTCATGTGACACCGGAGCGGGCGCTGAGGTTGGGGTTGGTGGAGGAAGTGGTGCCGTCGGAGCGGTTGATGGAGAGGGTGGAGCAGGTGGGGGAAGAGCTGTGTCGATTGCCGCCTTTGGCGTTGAGGGGGTTAAAGAGGGGGTTGTTGAGGATACCTGAGATTTCGTTTGAGCAGGCGCAGGATTATGAAGCGGAGCTGTTTGCACGAACGTGGGCGTCGGAGGATCATTGGGAGGCGTTGGATGCGTTTCAGGGGGGAAGGACGCCGAACTTAAAGGGCCGTTGACCGGTACCATCACCAAAAAACAAAACACGGGTCAAGGGATGGAATCCCTTGCGGGAGCGTGCAGAGAGGGCAGCGCCCTCTTTGCAAAAAAAAGCGGTGCAAAAAAAAGCGGTGCAAAAAAAAGCGGTGCAAAAAACAAAACACGGGTCAAGGGATGGAATCCCTTGCAGGAGCGTCTGAGAGGACAGCGTCCTCTCAGCTTAAAAAGCCGCTTTCCAAGCGGCTTTATTTTTTGTTGAAAGGGCGTTGCCCTTTCAAACTATCCCAGCAGGGGCCAGCGGGCCCCTGCACCCCTTTTTGTTTTGTTTTGTTTTGGTCAGTAGAGCCGTTTGTGTAAGCGATGAACACATCCTGGCATGTGAGGACGTTGAAACGGTTCCCCTTCGATCTCAAACCCGTTTCGTCTCCAAAACGCCAAGCCTTTCGGATTATTCAGCAGCACCGCCAGCTTCATCTCCTGCCCGCCCCTCATGATCACCCAGCGTTCCAGCGCATCCATCACCAGCTCACCCAGCCCATGTCCTCGCTGTTCCGCCAGCAGCACCAGCAACCCCACGTAATAACACGTTGGGCTCGGATACCCCTGCACAACATCGAGCAGGCCGATCAAGCCATCTTCGTTCAAAATCCCCAGCACGAACTTCTGCTCATGAGGAATCCCCGGCGGTGCCACATCCAACAAATCCACCGCCGCTTCCGTCGGTGTGTTTGGATCTTCCTCCAGGGCAAGATAGTCTGTCACCTGCTCATAAAACGCACTCACACGCGGCAGAGACAGAGGGGTCAAACGCTCCACCCGGAGCGCGACCCCCGATAGATCCGGCAGCGCGCTGTGTTCCGCAGCAGGTGCATGAGCAGGTGCATGGGTTGTCGATTCAGCCTTCACCGGATGAATCGCCTCCCCCAGAGCTTCCTTCGCCACCTTCTGCGCGACCTTGACCCTCACGACGACCCCCGCGACGACCGCGACCTCCTCGGCGACGACCTCCACGACGGCGACCATCCCCGTTGCGCGCGCCCGCCTCCGCGCCTGACGGAGAAGCCGACTCCGCTTCACCGTCCTCACCACCTTCATCCAGGACATCTTCGTCAATCAGGGCCGAGAGATCCAGGTCGTTGGCTGCCGCAAAAGCCGCCAGCGGATCCAGCAGGTCCACCGGCGCGACCACCGGCGCCGAGACCTGCCCTTCTCCCGCGAGCTGCTCAGCGCCGCTCACCACCGGAGCCGCAGCCACTTCTGGCCCACGCTCACGGCGATCACGCTCGCGGCCTCGCCGTCCATCCCGCCCGCGATCCTCACGACGTTCTGACCGGCCAGCATCCTCTCTTCGTTCGTCCTGCCGACCTTCGCGACGAGGCTCTTCTCGCCGCCCATCACGACGGGGATCCTCTCGGCGTTCGTCTCGCCGTCCATCACGACGGGGATCCTCTCGGCGTTCCTCGCGTGGTTTTTCGTCTCGATGAGGCTCACGGCCATCTTCGCGCCCACGACGGTTGCCACGATCATCCTCTCGGCTGCGTCGTTCGTCGCCGCGCTCGCGGTCGTCTCGGCGGTTGCGTTCTCGGCGAGGGCGGCCAGCATTGCCACCGGAGCCTTCTGGATCGAAGGGCCCACCCAGCACCACCGACTCTACAAACGCTGCGTAATCAGGATCCAGGCCCCACTGCTCCTCTGGGACAAACTGAGGTGCTGGAGACGTCGTGTCGGCTTCAACCGCCACCCGCTCCACGGCAGGAGCAGTGACCGCCACAGACGCCTCGGGAACAACCTTCGCAGCACTGTGAAACTCCACCGACTCAATCAGCGCATCCATCGAGATTGTGCCAGAGGTATCAAATGCCTCGAGCTCCCCTTCGGGTGCCTTCGGAGGTCTGGCCTCACCCCGAGCTTCTCGCGGCTCCCGGCGATCTCGGCGTTCCTCACGTCCTGAGCGACGGTCCTCACGAGCTGGACGGTCCTCACGAGGCGGACGGTCTTCACGGGCTGGCCGGTCTTCACGAGGCGGCCGGTCTTCACGCGGTTTGCGCTCATCTCGAGCCCCGCGTTCATCGCGGCGGTCGCGGCCTCCTTTTTCGCGGTCATGTCGGTCTCGTCCACCTTCGCGTCGGCGGTCCTGTCGTCCTTCGCTGGGGCGTGCCTCTGGCGTGCGGGAGGTGTTCTGTTCCTCTTGCTCGGACGGCGTGGTCACCTGCGCCTTCGCCTTATGGAAGAACAGCCGGAGTGCTGTCGCCAGGAGCTTCACCGCCAGCTCTTCGTCATAGTCCTTGAGCAGCGAGCGCACCATCGGCACATATCCTTCGTAGGCGGTGCCATCGGCGGCTTGTTTGAGCAGCTTCAGGTGGCGTTCTGTCCACAGGCGAGCGGCTTCTTCTGGGGTTGGCAGGGTCTTACGGGTGAATGGAATCTGAAAACGGCGTTGGAGGGAGAGCTCCGCATTCAGATCCCGTCCGCTGACCAGCGAGATGGCTGTTCCCAGCTTGCCAATGCGTCCGGTTCGACCGACACGATGCAGATAGATGTCGGGATCTTCCGGCAGCGAATAGTTGATCACATGGCTGAGATCCGAGATATCAATCCCTCGAGCGGCGATATCCGTTGCGACCAGGAATGAGAGCTCACTGCGTCGCAGTCGTCCCATCACCCGCTCACGCTCTTTCTGCTGGAGGTCGGAGTTGATATACTCCGCATCGAAGCCTTGCCGATTTAAGTAGTTGGTAACAAAAGAACAATCATCGCGCGTATTACAGAAGATGATCGCCGACTCGGGCATCTCCAGATACAACACATAGAGCAGGCTTCGGGCTTTGGGCCAAGCGTCCGAGCACTCATAGAGCAGGTTCGTGATGCCATCCACCGTGCGTTTATCCGTCGAGAGCAAGATCTCTCGCGGAGACTTCATAAACTGGCTGATGAGACTTGCCACCGTCGCGTCGATGGTGGCCGAAAAGAGCAGGGTCTGATGCTCCTTCGGGAGTCGCTTGAGCAGTGTGCGCACTTCCTCGAGAAAACCCATCGAGAGCATCTCATCGGCTTCGTCGAGCACCGCAAAGCGCACGCCGCTGAGATCGAGGTTTCCGCGTCGGAGGTGGTCCAACAAGCGGCCTGGGGTTCCGACCACCACCTCTGCGCCGGTGGTGAGTGCATCCACCTGAGCACCGAAGCCGACGCCTCCGTAGATGGCGGCTACCTGGATGCCCATCGCCTGAGACAAGACGCGGGCTTCTTCGGCCACTTGCAGGGCCAGCTCGCGGGTGGGAGCCAGCAGCAGGGCGCGGGTTTTGCCTTCTCCCGCTTGAATGCGGGAGAGCAGGGGCAACAAAAACGCCGCTGTCTTTCCCGTGCCGGTCTTGGAGCGGACGATGAGGTCAACTCCTTCCATCGCATGGGGATACGCCGCAGCTTGTACCTGGGTGGGATGGCTATAACCTCGTGCTCGCACGCCCTCGAGGAGCTTGGGGGGCAAGCCCAGGTGTTCAAAATCCACCTGAACGGGCGCTTCGGCGGATACCTCGACCACCTCGGAGATGCCCAGGGCTTCTGGAGGCAGATCTTCGAGGTGCTCCACGCCCTCAAAAGAGCGGCCAGCGTCGTCGAGCGTGCCATCCAGCTCGTGGAGGTCGTCGAGAGTCCCTTCATCACCGCTTGTTTCATCATGCTCAAGGGGTTCAGAAAGGGGGGCGGAGGGAAGAACAGCGGTTTGATCGTGCTCCGGGGTGGTCATATCGGCGGAAGGGGCAACGCTTGTCTCGAGATCCTGCGTTGCATCGGTCGTTTTGTCCATGTCTGCCTCTGATGAGCCCAAAAGGGCGGGCTCTGGTTTGGGGGGAGCCATTCGGCATCGCTCGGCCCGAAGTACCCGGTGCTACACATGCAGCAGCGTCTCAAGGCGGGTACGTATTCCGGGGCGGCTCGCACAGAAACTAGCTCTCTGTGGGGGGTCAAGGCAGCGCTCCCCAGGGCTGCGGGGTTTCTCCGAGCAGGCGGGCGGCAGGCAAGCAGGGAGGGGCAAAAATCCAGACCCGATGCGAGCGTGAGACGCTCAGGGCGGGGCAAATGCTGGAGGACTGCGCTTCAAAAAGCCTGCGAGGGCTGCGGGCCGCGTTGCTCAAGGACTCATGGACCCGAGTCTAGTCTGCCACCTCAGGGCCGGATGTCAAGCGGTTCCTGCCAAATGGCCATGTCTTATCTCACTTCTGTAACCCGTTGCAGGTCTGACACGGGAACGGTATCTTACTGCCATCCTATGTTTTGACTGCCCTTTCATTTTTTCCTGATCAGCCGGAGAAAACCGGCAGGAGTCGTTATGTCCGAGCTTACCGCTCAGATGATGGATCCCCGCGAGATCGAGATTGAGACCTCTACGTCGCCTCTCCATATTGTTTGGGAGGATGACGAGGAAAGTGTCTATGAGCTGGAGTTCTTGCGCCGTCGTTGTACCTGTGCGCACTGCACGCATTATGGGCTTACTCCGCTGGAGGAGCGTATGAGCCGTCCGATTCCCTCATTGGGGTTTGAGGTGCGTGCCATGCATCCGGTGGGGAATTATGCCATCAACATTGAGTGGAAAGATGGTCATAACGCGGGCATTTATACCTTCAAATATCTGCGGGAGCTTGCGGAGGAGAGCCGGGAATTTCGTCGCTTTGAGGTCTGAGGGCTGAGGTCTGAGGGCTGCGGAGCGGGGGTTTTATCCGTCGAGGAGGGGTGATATGCGCACACGTCATGCGGTGGATCTGCATAAAGGAAGCACGGGCTTGTTGGTGCTGGCCTTGATGATGATATACGACAACTTTGGTTTGGGGCCGTGGGTGTATTTGGCGCTTCACGGTGGATATGGGCTGTTGTGGGTGAGCAAGAGTTATGTTTTTCCGGATCCGGCTTGGGAGGAAGAAATTCCGGTTTGGAAGGGAATTTTCTATTTCGGCGTCTTGCTGACGTACTGGGTGGCACCGTGGTTGCTGGTGTCGAGCCGCGTTGAGCCTCCCTATTGGTTGGTGAGTTTGGCTGTGTTGACCAATATTGTGGGGGTGTTTTTGCATTTTGTGTCGGACGCGCAGAAATATTATGTGTTGAAGGTGCGACGAGGGCTGATCACCGATGGTTTTTTTGCACGGTCGAGGAATCCGAACTATTTGGGTGAGATTTTGATTTATGCGAGTTTTTCGATGCTGACGCAGTCGTGGATTCCGTTTGTGATTCAGGGGGTGTGGATTGTGGGGGTGTTTGTGCCGAATATGATGAAGAAGGAGCGTTCGATGTCTCGGTATCCGACGTGGGCGGCGTATACGGCGAAGACGGGGATGCTGTTTCCGGCGTTGTTTGGGGGAAAAGCGCCGAATGACGTTCACCCTACCTAACCAAACACGGGTCAAGGGATGGAATCCCTTGCGGGTGAGTGCAGAGAGGGCAGCGCCCTCTTTGCAAAAAAAAGCGGTGCAAAAAACCAAACACGGGTCAAGGGATGGAATCCCTTGCAGGTGAGTGCAGAGAGGGCAGCGCCCTCTTTGCAAAAAAAAGCGGTGCAAAAAACCAAACACGGGTCAAG
>JBJTQF010000345.1:0-5359 GCA_046075485.1 Myxococcota bacterium
CGGGCCAGCGCGCGTGAGACCATTGGGCGGGTTGCGGCGGCGGCCATCGCTCGGAAGCTGCTCCGCGAGCGTTTGGGGGTGGAGGTGGTCGGCTGGGTTTCTGCCGTCGGCGATGTCGAAGTGGCGCTGGATCCGGCCCAGGTCCAGCTCGAGCAAGTGGAAGCCCATCCGACTCGCTGTCCTGATCCGGCCACAGCAGAGAAAATGGAACGTCTGATCCAAGAAGTGCGCAAAGCCCGCGATACCATTGGGGGAGTGGTGACCTGTGTGGCGCGTGGGGTGCCTCCTGGCTGGGGTGAGCCGGTATTTGACAAGCTGGAAGCGGATCTGGCCAAAGCCATGTTGTCCTTGCCAGCCTGTAAAGGGTTCGAGAATGGGTCCGGCTTCGCAGGTACACGCATGCGAGGCTCCGCCCACAACGATCCTTTTGAGCCGCGTGAGGGGCGGATCCGCACCCGCAGCAACCACTCCGGGGGCATTCAGGGGGGTATTTCCAACGGAGAAGACATCCTGATCCGCTGCGCCTTTAAGCCGGTGGCCACCCATTTTTTGGCGCAAGACACCGTAAACCGGGAGGGAGAAGCGGTGCAGTTCAGTGCAAAAGGGCGCCATGACCCGTGTGTTCTGCCCCGTGCAGTGCCGATGGTAGAGGCCATGATGTTGTTGGTTTTGGCAGACCATTATCTGAGACATCTGGTGTGGGAAGCGACACGGAGCGTCTGACCTGACTGTGCAGAATCCGTCAGACGAATGTGACGTTTTAGTGCCGTCGTTTGAATTTAACAAAACCGATAACGTATTGAGGTCACGCATAAATTTTGTACGTGACATCAGTAGGAAAGTTGGTAGACTACCCACCAGCATAGGGAACGTATGCTCATTTTAAAAGCCGTTCCCACGAATGCGCGCTCGGCTGTGTTGTAGCGAGTCGTTGGTTCGGTGAGCCACCTCCCCTTACATCCAGGGAGGTGGAGATGTTGATGTTGGATGTGACGAAGGAGCAGTTGCAATGAAGGACTTTGGCTTGTTCCGGTCCCGGTCGTCTCTCCTGGCCGCCAGCTTTGGCTTGGCCCTCTCCCTTGCGGCGTGTAGCGGCAGTACCCCTGAAGAGTCCCCCACGCCGGAGCCGACCGATAAACCAGACACCCCGACCCCTGTGCCTCCCTTTAATGGCCGCGTCACGATCCTGGAGCTGGCCTACAATCAGGTCGTGGTGCTCGGTCAAGAAAAGACTCTCGAAGTGGAGTTTAAGGCAGAGGGCTTTACCCTCGCCAATAAAGGCGGTTGTGGCACTGCGGTGAACTGTGGCCGCGTTCGCGCTGAAGTGGACGGTGTGAACCTCGGCGAAAGTGCCACCTCACCGGTGACACTGGACTTCACCAAGCTCACGGACCCTGCCGGCTCTCAAAAGATCGAGCTGAAGTTGATCTTCGACAACGGCACGGAGACCGGTGCTTCGGACGATCAGACCGTGATCGTACAAGTGCCCACCCCTCCCGATGAGACCCCCCCTGGCATCGTGATCACCGCGCCTGCCCTGAACGCCTTGACCGTGTTGGGCAGCGACGGCATGAAGACCGTACCCGTCTCCTTCCAGGTCACCAACATCACCCTGGCCGCTCCTGGTGAGTGTGGTGGCGTGGAAGGCAACTGCGGCCACGTGCATGTGAAGCTCGACGGCGACGAGGGCAACGCCCCTGGTCAGGAGTATAACAACACCGCCGTGACGGCGGATGAACCTGCCAAGGCTTTCTTCAGCTATCTCGATGACGATGGCTGGACCTCCCGGGGTATTCATACGATCTCGCTGGAGCTGCACAAGGACGATCACACCCCCTACACGGCCGGTGATACCGATCAGGTGATCGCCGCCAACACCACCGTGCGAGCACTGGATGCCACCGATCCCTTTCTCGAGCTCTTCGTCGATCCCACGGAAGCCCTCCAGTTCGGGCTTGACGGCCTCATGACAGTGTCCGTTGACTTCAGCGTGGACAACTTTGATCTCGCGGCACCCGAAACCTGCGGTGGCCCCGGCTGTGGATACATCCGCATCCTGCTCGACGGCACCGTGGGAAATATGCCAGACGAGAGCTACAACAACCTGATCACCGGCACCGATCTTGCCTATCTCCACTACTACTGGTTGCAGGCTGCGGGCATTGATCCCACGGGTCGCCATGCCGTAACCCTCGAGCTGGTTGACGATGGGGGTAACCCCGTCATCATCGAAGGCCCTGCGGATCCCGAGGATGCCTACGATTTCCCCCTGACGGTTGCCGCCACCGCACTCACCCAGCTTGGCGACTACTACACGGCGCCTTTTGTCACCATTCAGACCCCGGCCAATAATGCCAATGTGGCACCCGACGAAGCTGGAAAGGTCGCCGTGCGCGTCTCTGCCACCAACTTCGTGGGTCAGGCTGGACCGACCCCTTGCCAATCCGGCACCTACTGCGGCAAGTTCTGCCTCCAGATCGACGGGGATGAAGGGAACCAAACCGGTAAATCCTGCAACGCTGAGAGCGACAAGAGCCCCATCGATGCGGACTTCAAGGTCTTTACCGACCCCACCGGCACTCATGTGATCACCGTGAAGCTGATCCGTCCCGATGGCACCACGTATACCCTCAACTCGACGGATGGAACGCCTTACGCCATCCTTGACAATACGATTGTCAACGTTCGCGGTGCGGCGGCCAGCAAACGCTGAGCGGTTCCACTCAGGTCTGAATTCCTACCCCTCCCTTCCTGCCGGCTTCTTTTCCGAATCCCTCGCTCACGCCACCTTCCCAGCACCTTCTCTGGAGCAGACCCTTCGGTGCTCTACAGGGATTTCGAAGTATA
This sequence comes from Myxococcota bacterium, assembly GCA_046075485.1. Lineage (GTDB taxonomy): Bacteria > Myxococcota_A > UBA796 > JAJRTE01 > JBJTQF01 > JBJTQF01. The sequence continues at coordinate 2,848 of JBJTQF010000345.1, forward strand.
CTTCCCAGCCTCGCCGGTTAGATTCACTTCTCTTGTCAGGCGCTTGTGTGATTTTTATAATCTTCGTTTGACCTAAAAGTCGAAGGAGCGCCTATGTTCACGCCGCCGCTCACGCTGCTCGAGCTGGCCCACGCTCTCCAGAGCGGAACGCTCAACGCAGAAGCGATTGTTCATGCCTGTGTACAGCGCATTCGTCACCACGATCCAAAGCTGCACATGCTCATCCTAGATCGAACGGAAGCGGCACTGACAGAAGCAAGAGAGGTGGATCGGCGACGACGAGACGGTGAGTGCCTCGGCCCGCTGGCGGGACTGCCCATGACGGTGAAGGACAGCTTGGACACGGCAGGCATTCCCACCACCAGCGCTTGTCTCCATCGACGTTCGTATGTGCCCACCCGCGATGCGTCCACGGTGGCACGCCTGCGTGCGGAGGGCTTCATCCTGCTGGGCAAGAGTAGTTTGCCCGAGCTGGCCTTTGGTGTGGAGACCGCCAATCTGATGGTGGGACGGACTCGTAATCCGTGGATAGCCTCTCACAGTGTGGGCGGCTCTTCAGGAGGTGAGGCCGCTCTGATCGCCACAGGCTGCTCCCCCTTGGGGCTCGGCACGGATCTGGGAGGCTCGTTGAGAATTCCGGCACACTTTACGGGCGTCTGCTCTCTGAAGCCGGGTCAGAACATTTTGCCAACTGATGGCAACCTTATTCGCTTTCAAACTCATGTGTTGGAGTTTGCTTCGATTGGTCCACTGGCTTCCACGGTGACAGACTTAGCACTCGCGTTTGCCGTGCTCCATGACGCCCCCCATCGGCGTGATGCCTTGCTGGAGGATGCTGAAGGTCTCCTCGACGGTGAACTTCCGAGCAAGCCCATCGTTCATCTGGCTTTTTCGGAGGATCCGCGCTTATCAATCCCGTGTCGAGAGGCACTGCTGCACGCCGCCACTGTGCTCAAGGCACAGGATTTTCCAGTTCAGCCGCACACGTCTGAAGCCTTAACAGCCTGCGAGACACTCTGGGATGACTTTATCTACAGTGATGGAATCGCAGGACTGTATCAAGGTCTGGCCGATGGGGAGCCCCTGGAGCCTTGGAAGGAGCTCTTACGGCTGCTGGTCGGGAGAGCGCGACGCCATCCCCTGCCGCTCATCGTGCTGTTTTTGCAACGACATCGAAAGCCCATCCCCCTGGAGCAAACCCGCGAGGGCATCAGACGGGCGAAGGAGCTGCTCAATACACATCTTCCACCCGGAGGAGTTCTGCTGACACCGGTGACACCTCATCCCACTCGACACTGGCTGGATATGAGAGGGCTTGAGGCCAGCCTCTGTTATGCGAAACCTGCCAATGTGCTGGGCCTGACGGCGGTGACGTTGCCGATCCGTCGCGGCTCTCCCGGAAAAGTTCCGCTGGCCGTTCAGCTCATGGGAAGAGCCGGAGAAGAATGGCGGGTGCTCTCGGTGGCGCGAGCGCTGGAGCGTGGGCTAAGGCGCGCTGAGGGTCTCGAAGCAGAACCAGGAGCATGAGCATGAGCATGAGCATGAGCATGACAAAAAAAAAGGGAGTCCCGAAGGACTCCCACCGTGCAGGAGAGAACATTATGCTGCCATCCTAAACACGATCATGTCGAACGTGTGATGGCTGTCCACCCTTTACGGCATTCAGCTCACCGGCCTTCAAAAATGCGGCGGATGACGCTGAGGAGGAGCACGTAATCAAAACGATCACGAGGCTCACCGAGGAATGCCAGACGAACCAGCATATGAACTTCTTCATCGGTGATGTTGTGGAGACGACGCAGCTCGCCATCATCCCGTAGATCGATGAGGGCCTGGGGCAGCGGACGCTCCGACAGCTCATAGGTCTCATCGTTGATGTTCAAGAAGTCGCGCACGACCGGATTGGAGGCCAAGAACAGATAGGAGCGGTTCAGGCCCAACACATCGGCCAGAGCACCGGCAATCCGCGGGCTCGCATGGCGCTTACCGCGCTCCAAATAACCAATATAGGTGGGCTTGACACCCACTTTATCAGCCAGCGCCTCTTGCGTCATGGCAAGGGCCTTTCTTCGACGATAGATGATATCACCAAACGTGTTCGACATTACGGCTCCTCGGCTTTTGCCTTTGGTGGACTCTCCTACAACTCAGGGCAGGATGAGTCGGTGTTGAATTAGCACTCGCACGACGCACACCATATGCATATAATGCACGGACTGTACGGATGACTCCCCGCGCAGGAAGTCACGGGATGATATGCTTGGGAGACAACAAAATGCAAGGACTTTCCACACAAGCACGGTTATGGGTAGGCATATTAACCGTTATCACCCTCTCGGGTGCCGCCGTGCTGACCTTTGGAGAACAACCACTCTACGCCCTCGCCTTCGGAGTGCTGGCCCTCCTGAGAGCAGGGCTGCTGCTTCGCCAGCTCCAACTACGTCGGCGTTTCCTGCCAGAGGATGACTAACTCTCGGAAGTTTATCTTCTGTACCGTTAAGCCCAGAATAAC
>JBJTQF010000346.1:0-9081 GCA_046075485.1 Myxococcota bacterium
AATCTCCCCCTTCGGATTTGACTCCCCACTCCCCATCCCCCCTTTAAGGCCCCAGGGGCCCTCCCAAACGCTGCAAAACGCTCCCTCAACCGATGCAAATCCCCCCTTTTTGGCCCCCCCTGTGGGTGGCTGGGGGGATACACAGGCACAAGGACTGTGGCGGCCTTCCAAAGCTCGAGGGGAATCCGGGACTGCCCGTTGCGCTCACGACGCCAGCGCTCGAAACGCGCCAGGGTTTCCGCCAGGTCGGGGGGCAACCTATCGGGATAGGACACTCTCATGAGGACACCTCCTGTTATTGCTGGGTGAGCTCACGAGTATACATTCAGCCGGGCACTATCGATAAGCACGCGTGCCGATGGGACACGCTGCACGCCTTGGAGCACGTGCGCTGGCGATCGCCGACGCGAGGGTCAGGGGTGAACAGTTCGTGACAGATTTCGCAACGCTTCTGGGCTCTGGATCTCATGCCCTCTTTGAAGCGCTGTCAGCAGCAAATGACCAGAGGAACCTCTCCGGATACTCAACGGCTGGCCAGCCGGCTTCCTTTCGCCATGGCCGAGAGGCAGACACTCAAGTGGGCGGGTGGTATCTCTACGACTGGGCGGTGACACGCTCAGTCTGAGGAGAGAGGAGCCAGGGACTGGCACTTTTGGAAAAGCGATCCCGTGTCCGAAATTCAGACACGTGTCCTGACTCGAGACCGGATTTCGGACACGTCGCGTCGAGGACAAGGCCGTCCATTGACCGGGTGTGATGCCGGCTCCCGTGTATTTTCTTGCGTTTTTAAACGGTTGCCTGCAGGGGGCTGACCTCGTCACATCTGGCATGAGTCTTGACTTTTGCTGGGAGCATGGTCTCACTCCCTGCCACGTCCAACTTCCCGGCGGGCTACGTTCCCCGCCATGCCCAGGGCACCCCCCTGTTCAGGATCCTTCAGGACCACCTGGAGACCTTTCTGGCTGAAGCTGAGCGGGGCGAGGACTCTGCAGGAGGATTTCTCCGCCCTGAAGTCAGGTCCACACTTGAGAAGTTTACTGAGTGTGGAGTCCTCCGTTTTGGATTTGCACGCATAAAATGTCCTGACTGCGGGCACGAGGAGCTTCTGCCCCTCTCCTGCCGCTTCCGAGGTTTCTGCCCATCCTGCCACGCACGACGTCTTGCCGAGTGGAGCGACTGGGTGCTCGAGACGGTGTTGCCCGATGTCCGGTATCGCCAGTGGGTCCTCTCCTGGCCCAAGCGCCTGAGGGTGTACTTCCAGTATGACGATGACCTGTTTCGCGCCTTTTCCAACATCGTCTATGAGGTGCTGACCCAATGGATGCAGACCGTCCTTGGTGAGCCCTCCGCCTGACCAGCGATGATCGCGTGTGACCAGACGTTTGGCACCCTTCTGGACTACCATCCACATTCCCACATGATCGTAAGCCACGGCGTATTCCGACCGGACGGCACGTTCGTAGAAATGTCCCGGGTCCGGGCTGAGGACTACAGGTTGCTCGAGCGTGTGTTGGCCTCTCGCCTGCTGACGTTGTTGGTGCGACGGGAGAAGCTCCGGCCTGAGGACCGCAAGGCGATGCTTTCGTGGCCACACCTCGGCTTCAGTCTTGATGCTTCGGTCGGTGTTCGGGCAGGCAACCGGGAGGAACGAGGGGCCGGCCATCCGGGCGGCTGCTCTGCTACATCATGGGGCGGCCATCCGCCGGCACCCGTTCCGGCTCGAAGGGATCACCTACGACGAGAAACGGGGGAAGGTCATATACCAGGCGAGGCGAACACACGGGCTCAAAGGAACGGACACGCAGGAGTTTGAGCCGGTGGAGTTCATCGGGGCTCTGGCTCGTCACATACCACCTCCGAATAAACATCAAGTCCGCTATTATGGTGCTGCCCACCGTGACTTTCGCGCGGAGATGAGAGACGGATGGGTTCCGCCAGGAACCTCAACTTCCGGTGAGAGACTAGAAGAGGGACGGGCAAGCTGGGCCAGACTCATCTGGCGGGTGTACGGGGTAGACCCGCTCATCTGTCCGACATGCGGGAAGCGGATGCGGATCATTTCGATCATCCTGCATGACTCGCACGCGAGCCCGGCCTGTTGTGCCCAAAATTTTGAATCACCTGGGTTTGTCGGTGAACCTTCCGGCCTTGGCACCGGCCAGGCGCTCGGGGAGAGGGCCCCCGGAGGACGGCGAGGTAGCGACGCATCGTTCAGATACCTCGTGGTGTGTGGACGAGGCGCCAAGCAACGAGGACTATTTGACCGATGGGCCGGGATACGAGGAACCGGTCTTCGGGGTTGAAGCGTAGAAAACAAAAAACAACGAGAATTCAGACGTGTACAATCCCGCACACGATGGTAGATGTGTGCTCATGACAGGCGGCGCAACTGGCGAGAGAGAAAAAATGCATGCGTCAACAAGAAAATGTAGTTAATCCTCCATGGTCGTGTTAGATTAACTCGGATGGTAAAAATCCCTATCCACTATCCACCCATTTTTGTGCATACTATCCACTGATCTTGCTGCCCGTAGCCCTCGTGCTGGGCGGGATTTTCGCAGCCCTGTTCGTCGCTGCGGCCCGCGGCGGCCAGTTCGATGACCTGGACGACCCGCCGACCCGGATCCTCAAGGACTGAACGCCGGCGGCGTACGCGGGGCAACGAGGCCGGGGGACGATCACTTCGCGGTTGACGCCCCGCGGGGGGCACCCTACGCTCTAGATCTGCTCGACGGGAGATGAAATGACGGGACGATGGGCTTCGGTGTGTGTGCTTGGCCTCGTGTTCGGGTGCGGCGCTTGCAAGGACCCGCCGACCGACCCCACCACCGTCACCGATACCGATACCGATACCGATACGGTGACCGACACCGACACCACTCCTCCGGCTCTGGACACCACCCACGATGTCGTGGTGGTGGGCGCGGGCAGCGCTGGTTTGTATGCCGCCAAGACCCTCATCGAGCAGGGTTACGAGGTTCTCCTCATCGAGGCCAAGGACCGCATCGGAGGGCGGGTCAAGAGCGAGACCCTGGGCGACATGCGGGTCGAGCTCGGCGCGGAGGAGCACTACCTGGCGACGGGGAACAACCCCGTGTTCCCGGCGATCGTCGATCAGTACGGGCCGAGCATCTACGTCAATACCTACGTGGGCGCGAGTGTGTACTCCATGGACGGCGGCACCAACACGTGCTGGACACTGCCGTCGGCCCCGCGTCCGTGCTCGGCGGACCCCGATGTCATCGCGTCCTTCGGTTTCTACAGGTGGTACTGGAATCCGAACAATTTCCCGGACCCTGCGGCCACACTCGCCGACGCTGTGGAGAGCGAGTTCGGGGTCGACGCCTCTCATCGTGCCTACCACCTGTACGACGCTGGGATCGCCGGCGGCGAGTACGCGACGAACCTGCACCAGCTCGGGGCGCAGAGCCTCGCCCTCCAAGATGTCCAGTGGGATCTGTCCGATTCGATCGTGGCCCTCGGGGACAAGGATCTCGGCTACTCCGACGCGTTGGAGACGGTCTGGTGGGACGATGTCGTCGCGGGCAGCGACCTGCTCCTGAATAGCCCGGTGACCCAGATCGACACGACGGGCCCCGATGTCGTCGTGACCGACCTCAACGGCGCGAGGCACGCCGCGCGGCAGGTCATCGTCACGGTGTCCATCGGCGTGCTCCAAGCGGAACGTATCGATTTCGAACCGGATCTTCCTCTGGCGACCGTGTCTGCTTACAACGGCATCGGCATGGACATGGGCATGAAGGTGCCCATGGCCTTCAGCGAGCCGTGGTGGGACACACAGGCGCAGCCGATGGCGTGGCTCGTCACGGAAGGGCTGGCGGGCGCGTGCTGGTCGCCGAGCTCGTACAAGGCTGGAACGAAGTCCAACATCCTGATGTGCTACCCGATGGGCGACAACGCCCGGGCGCTGAACGACCTGGCGTCGGCCGCTGGAGGCGGAGCCGCGGGCGACGCTGCGATCTTCGCGGCCATCCTCGCCGACCTCGACGCCACCTTCCCCGAGACTCCGAAGGCCGCCAGCGCACACTTCGTGGATGGGATCGTGCAGAACTGGGGAGCGGACCCATACACGCTGGGCGCCTACTCCTACCCGAAGGTCGGGACGTTCACGATCGGGCAGGCGAGCCTCCGTGAGGAGCTCCAGGCACCGCTGGCCGACAACCGGATCTTCATCGCCGGCGAGGGAACACACATCACCCACCCGGCCACCGTGCCCGGCGCGTTGCACGAGGGCGAGCGCGCCGCATTGGCCGTACACGCCGTCAACGGCATGCCGAACAACCCGCCCGCCCTGCCGTAGTCACCCGACCTTCATAGAATCATCCTCCGCCGGGTCATGCGCTGCGAGTCCTGGGGGGATCCCAGGCGCCGTGGAAGGCGACAGGCAGCAGGGGCAGTGGGACATACGCCACCGGTCCGGCGGCGAGCGCCAGCGCGTCGAACACGGCGAGCGTGGTGCGCTCGGCCAGAGGCTCCGACAACAGCGCGAGCACGTGGCCCGCCTCGGATCGGGCGGGATCGGGCACGAAGATGGGCTCGCCGACAAAGACGTTGGCCGGCGCCGTCCACAACGCGGGCGGTGACGATTTCCACGTTGGCAACATGAACGTTGACCAGGGCCACGTTGACAGACGTGGCATCCGCCGAGCAGGCAGCCGCCCCACACACGTCCGCACCACAGGCGGCGGCACCACAGGCGGCAGCACCACAGACAGCGGCTCCACAGGCAGCGGCTCCGCAGGCGTCCGCACCACAGGCACCTACACCTGCAGCGGCAGCACCACAAGCGGCAGCTCCACAGGCACCCACGCCCACCACATCCGCGCCGCATACAGCAATGCCCGCCGCTGCAACGCCACAGGCTCCCACCAGGGTGGCGGCCACACCACAGGCGGCAGCACCACAGGCATCGGCGACGCAGAAGTCTTGCCAACAGGCATCGGCACCGCACGCTTCCTGAACGCAGGTGGAAGGATCGGCCTCGCTGGGCAGGGCGGCCTCCATTCCTCCTGCAAGGGCGGAAGGTGTCCCCCCCACCATGAAGGTCTCCCACGGACCGATGGCTCCCCGGTTGGCGTTGGCACGTCCATCACTCTCTGCCACCAGATATCGATTGTGGGCGACTGACTTTAAAGCAACATGGTCGAGCCTGGAGACGAATGTGGTGTGCTGAGTGCCTCCCGCCCGGATGATCTGCCACTGCTCCCAGGGACCGATCGCGTCCCGGTTCGCGTTGGCACGACCATCACTCTCGGCCACCAGGTACTTGCCATTCTGAGCGCGCAGGGCCACGATGTCCCCGAAGCTCAAGATCGAGTTGTCGGTGCTCATTCCGGCCCGCACCACCGTAAAGCTCTCCCATTCTCCGGGTTGAGTGTGACTTGCCAGCAGCCGCCCATCACTTTCGGCCCCCATATATTTCTGATGGGCGGTCTTGAGCTGAATCTTATCCCCGAATCGAAACGCAGTTCGGGGAACGACCACCCCGATCTGTCGAATGATGATAGACGATGTCTGATTATCGAAGCTGCCAAGGGACGGACAATCCTCGAGAAAATTGCGGAAATCCCCTTGCCAGTTTCTGTGCTGGCAGAGGGTCACCATCAGCCCCTGCGGTACGCGCAATGCACTGATGCAGTCGTTGGGCAGGCCCATAACGGAGATGTCGTAGGTGCCGACCCCAAGCTGGCTGCTCTGGCCGCCAAAGTTGGGATGCTCATAAAACGTCGCCACCTTTTCGACTAACGCGCTGCTCGCCTTGTTGTCGAATCCACCCACATTCGGGGTATCGCTCGAATAGTTGATCTTGGTTCCAGCGAATTCATGCTCACACAACGACACCCTCAGCCCGGACGGCACCTTCAGAGAGCTGACCACATCGTTGTAGCCCATATCGATGAGACTCCAGGGTCCAAGTCCGAGTCGCATGGCGCGCCCGCCGTAGTTGGGGTGCTCGTAGAGTGTGACTTCCGCGTTGAGCAGTCGTTCTCGAGGTGCCACCTGGGACAGAATGACCTTCTGGTTCATGCCTCCGTGGGAATCCCAGTGATGAAGGGGATAATTGTGATCCATGGAAGCGTAGGGTGTGTCCACCACCCGCCGACTGCTTGCCGAGCGGATGTTGAAGTGGCCTGCATCCACCTCCTCGAGAAACCAACGCTGATTGAGACCACCGTGAAAGGACCAGGTCTGGATGCGCCCGCCGTTGTTTGGATTGTTCCCATCGTCATCCAGAGACTGGCCATTGCCCACGTTGTCGATATAGAAGGTGCCGTCCCCCACAGGGCGGAATCGCCACTGCTGCTCAGGAGACTCCACCCACGGACGCTGCTGGACCACCGCGTTGTTGCCCGTGGCGGTAATCGCCAGCCCGCTGTGGGCCATGGAGAGCACAAAGGTGCGCTGTGCCCCCGGATCGATGCTGGGACTGGCAGCCGCGTGAGGAGGGAGTGGCTGAACGAGGTAGCGCATTCCGGGGCGCTCCGCCGCCACCAGTTTGCTGATGCCCACTCCCACCTGGGTCCAGCGATGAGGCGCACCGTCATTCCGCCAGAGGCTGTCGTCCATGCTATGGCAATAACACGTGGCACCCTCCATCGCGATATTCTTCGCGCCTCCACCGATTTCTGTGAAGCTGTTGGGTGTGCCGTTGTATTGCCAGATACGAGCATCCCCGCTGACCAGGACGCAGAGCTTCCCACCTCCCGCTGCCATGATAGAAACCCGCCGATTGTCGATCATGAACCAGTTGTGGGGTGTGCCGCCATACTGCCAGATATTTCCTGTGCCACTGTTGGTGACATAGAGCTTGTCCCGATCGATGGCCACCAACGCTACACTTCCCCCAATGACGGTCCACTGGCTGTTGCCTGTATACAGCAGCAGCTCACCATTGGGTCGGACCATCAGGAGGCGATCTCCACCCCCGATGACCCGATCCGCACCCGTCCCAATTATGGCACCGTAGCTCTCGTACACATTCCCATTGGCGACATGCAGAACTTTTCCCTGCCAGAGGGTGATATTACTTGAGGTGTAATAGAAGCCGACGGACTGCCATCGGTCCCCGTTGCCCGTATATTTCAGAATTTCTCTCTGATTCCCGGCGGGTTTTTTGACCATGTATGTATTGCCACCGCCATCAGTGGCAATGAGATCTCCATTTGTTCCAATCAGCTTCCACTGATGAGGTGCACCGAGATATTTGTAGATTTGCGCCGATGTGTTGACAATGTGTACACTCACAGCTCACCTCCGCACTTTTGCCTGCTCAGAATTGTTGTCTGCCCCGCAACCATTCAACCCTAAACGCTATAAGCCTGGTAGTACGCCTGCATCTCGTCGGGAAGCCTGAGCCCTCCCTCAAGGATGTCGTCCGCGCACAGCTCACGGGGATCTGTGTGGACTTCCTCGAGGTTGTAGTCCTCTCGAGAGACGGCCCCCATCCTCTCGGCCCGCAACAGCAGGCGCTCCTTGATGTTATATTTCCAGCTCGGACAGGGAAGCGTTGCAGCCTCCCCTCGAGTTTCTTTGGAGTGGAGAAACTTGTAGGCGCAGGCTCCCGCGCAATTGGGCAAGAGCTTGCAGTTTTGGCACGTCGCGTTGTTGAACGGGGACCACTGCAACCAGCGCTGAGCTTTGTCGCTCTTCACTGCAGCCTCGAGGTCGAAGATGGACCCGATGGCATGCTGTGAGAACGTGACGGTATCCCAGCACTTGTGCAAATCCCCGGTCGGAGTAATCACCCAGCCGGAAGGACGAACTGCTGCGCAGGTGCCATGAAAGCGAGGGGGGTAGGGGAGCGCAGTCAGGCCCACGTCGAAGGCGTAGCGGTAAAGCTCAGCCTCGAGCTGGCCATAGTCCTGCTTGCTGAAGCAGGCTTCCTCCACGGAGTGACAGCCCACCGTCATGGCTTCCACGGGGGCAAAATACAGACGGAAGTTGGGTCGTCCGGCGAGTCCCTCCGTGACGAGGTCGTCCAACAGAGTGCGTACTCCCACCTGATTCCGATGATCGATGTTCACGCGCACGCTCACGCGAAGCTGGGAATCGTTCACCACCTGCTTGAGGTTGTCGATGATGCGCTTGAAGGTGCCACCGCCCCCCAGCAGGTGACGACGCTCGTCGTGGTAGTGGGCTTCACCATCCAGCGTGACCTGAGCCGTCATCACTCGCCTCGAGTGCAAGGAGCGGGCCACTTCCCCGGTGAGGCGATGACCATTGGTGACAATCATGGCATCGTAGTTGAGGCGCTTGAGTTTGCAGATCTCGATGAGGCGATCAGAGAGTTGTTCGATCACCCCCAGGCGTAAGAGAGGTTCGCCGCCGTACCAGGCTACATGGAGACGCTCAATGGTGGGAGCCACCTGCTCAACAAAAGCGACGATGGCGTCCTGCACATCCTGCTGCATGGTCTCGCCAGGCTTGTCCTGTCCCTGGAAACAGTAATCACACCCGAAATTGCAGGCGAGCGTCGGCGCGATGGTGATGATAAGATTTCGGCGATCGAAGCGGATCGCGCGCGCCTGTTTGGTGTGGATTTCAGAAAACGGGCCTACTTGGTGCCGCTAGACCAGAATGCGCTCGACACCGCTCTTCACCTCCAAAAGATTTACGGGCTTAGGCCCGGCGACGCGATCCAACTTGCCTCCGCCCGGTTGGGAACGGATAACCCGTCTCGAGTGCGGTTCCTTTGCCTGGATGAGAAGCTGACCGAGGCGGCGAAACGCGAAGGGTTCCAAGTTGGAGGTTGAGGAGAGGTTAGGCGGAATATAGGGATTTCAACCCAGTTTTCACCCATCCCAAAGCCGTCCCCAGAGGGGTTGGGACTGCGCTGATGGGGGGTGAGCAGGGGGTGCTGCGAGTGCCTCGCAGGGTAAATGCGAAGTCTTTCGCGCGTTTCAGGGCTTTGCCCACCGTGCATTTGGATCTCCACCGCCAATTCCGAAGCCTACAACGAGCTCGGTACCTAAGCCTTAGCTTTCACCACGATAGCCTCCCCAGCTCTCCGTGATTCTAAATCCGTAGTTTGAGATGAGGTCCTTGAACTCTTCCGGATAG
>JBJTQF010000347.1:0-7475 GCA_046075485.1 Myxococcota bacterium
GCTGGCGAACCCATCTCCGAGCGAGCTGCTGGCGAACCCATCTCCGAGCGAGCTGCTGGCGAACCCATCTCCGAGCGAGCTGCTGGCGAACCCATCTCCGAGCGAGCTGCTGGCGAACCCATCTGCAATGGCCGTGCTGAAGAAGGTGTTCAGGTAGTTCTGATTGTGTGGCACGAAGGCCAGGTTGTAGCCGTTGACGATGGGAATGCTATAGCCCCGCAGCACCTGCCCCATCGTCCCATCGAAGTTCATGATGAGGTGAGAGGTGGCGCTGCCCAGCTTGGACGAGCTCACCGCATACCGTTTCACTGTGGCCCCTGAGCACATCCCAGTACCACACTCCAGCGAGCTGGGGAAGGTATAGTTGAGGGTCTGCACCGCATTGCTGGGGGCATTCCACAGATCGTTGAGGTACTTGCCATTCATCGCGATGACCAGAGGTCCGGCACGCAGCCCTTCACCCGTCGATTTCATCACATAGGTCGTCACCATATTGCTCACCGACATCAGATTGGCCACCGTCACCGAGCTGGGCTCCAGCTTGAAGAGCAGGGTGCTGTGTGCGGTGGTGGTGTCCTGCAACAGCCGGGTGAGCACCTCCGCGTCCGTCGGATTGAGCGCATAGTAGCCGAAGGCACGTCCCAAGACGTTGGAGTTGGTGTTGGCGACCGAGTTCACTTGATACCCGATCACGATGCCGCCGCTGTTGGTGGTTGCCGGACTGATGGCATACGCCACACCATTGGCGTCCGTCACAACGGGAGAGGTATAACCCCTCACCGAGCCGTACCAGTAGCCCGCCAAGCGCACATTGGCGGCTGGACGTGCATTCTGATCCAGCACATGCAAGCGCACTTCTGCCCGGATCTTACCGTCGTAGACCGTCAGCTTGGGAACTGCGTTGATGTAGTATTCTGGCTGCTTCAACGACGTATGCGTCTGAGCGTAGGTCAGAGAGTCTTCCACCTGAATCAAACCGGCGCCTACCAGCGGATTGTACATCGTGCTGGCCATGCTCTTGGCCGAGGCCGTCATATAGGCCAGCACATTTCGGGGTGCCACGCCAGAGGCCAGCAGCCAAGCAGCGGCGGCAGAGGCGTGAGCGGTGGACTGCGAGGTGCCCGCATAAAACACATAAGAAAGCTGAGACGGATTGTTGAGCTTGATCGTCTGAGCCAAGATCCCATCCGGGAAGCCGTCAAGGTTTGCATCGCGGGTGAGGTCACCCCCGGGGGCCATGATCTCGATGCCGTCTCCCGCGTTGGAGTAGCTGGCACGCACGTCGTAGATCTTACCGTCGAGCCACTTCAGCATGCGGGTGGCACCCACGGAGATCACGTCGGAGAAGGCACCAGGAAAACCAATGCCCAGCGAGCCAGAGTTTCCGGCGCTGCCCAGCATCACCACCCCTGCGTCCGACGCCAGACCCACCGCATCATCCATTCCAGCACTGGGGAAGTATCCCAGACCAAACGAGAGGCTCATGTTGATGACATCCGCTCCGTTGAGGGTGGCAAAACGAATGCCTTCGATCAGGTCCAGCTCCGTACCGCGCTTGTTGGAGGCCAGCACTTTCACGGGCATGAGCTGCACCCCAGAAGCCGATCCCTGGGTGTCACGCTTAGACCCAATGATGTTGGCAATATGGGTGCCGTGTTGATGATCGTCGTTGGGGTGACTGTCTTCGTTGACAAAGTCATACCCCTGCACCAGCCCCACGCCGTCGAGTGCGCTGGCCTTCACATACGTGGTGGAGCCCGAGGTATAGTCCTCATAGGCGACGCCGGTATCCAACACCGCCACCACGATGGTGTGGAGATCAGAGGGTTGAATCATACCATCTGCCAGATCCAGCCGAGCCCGATCCCACTGAAGCCCACTGTACTGGAAGCTGCTGCTCGCGGCGGTCGCCTCCGCAACGGCGTTGTAGTGGGCCTGAGTCACCAGCTCTCGCGTGCGCAGCGCGTCCATGAAGGTGTTCAGCTCCATCTTCTCGGGCCGGGAGAGCCGATAGATGCCGCTGAATTTGCCTTGAGCCAACACCTGACTGCCCAGGGAGGCTGCGAGCTGCTCCACTTCTTCGCGGGTGGCGTCTGCCCGCGTGCTCACCAGGAGCTCATCGGCCATGATCTCAAACGTTCCGCGCTCGTTTTGGCGGGTGAGGGTCTTCTGGGAGGCGACAGGCGCTTTCCACTCCGGTTTTTCTGCGACTTTGACCGCACCTTGAAGGATGTCACGGCCTTGGCTGCCACGGCCTTCGTCCTGAGCCGTCGTCGAGTGTCCTTGAACCGAGACATGAGAAAGTGGAGACGTGCTGAGTGACTGTTCACCAAGCATCGAAGCTGAGGGTACGGATTTTTGAGGAAGCTGTGTAACAAAAGCGAGGCTACCAACCATGAGGCACAGACCCCCAGCCAGCATCTTATTTCGACGAGTGCGTTCGGATTTCATCTGCATGCCGACCTCCAAAACAGGATATATTTATGCGGCAACTTGCCGAGCGGGCATCCCACCAACCGACGTGCAGAAGTCGCAACGTCTATGCCAGGACGCATAAAATACAGTGCAAACTGAAAAGACTCATTAATACGGTAGGTTGAAGTGATTCAGCGGAAGGAGTAATACGAGGCGGGTGACACGGTAGGAAAAAGGCGTCAAAGATTAGACGATACTTTTATATACGCCGCATAGAATAATAGTCTCTCAATTCGCATCGCTCTGTGCCGAGTCTAGCCCAGCGGAGCCAGCCTCACGCGGAGGTCTCTACACCGGCTGCGGGGTGCTCGCAGGCGCCCCGTTCACCACTGGCTTTTGAGGTCCACTGCCCAGCACCTCACTCCACTTCACCCGTCCCGTGAGCTGCATCAACACAAACAAGGTCAGAATCGAGAGTATCGTCACCGTCAAGCCTGTATAACCATCCCAGAAGTGGGCCAGCGAAAACACCACCAAGTAGACACACTGCGCCAAGGCCGCCTCGACAAAGGCAAACCGCGAGGACACCACCAGCCTCAGATAACTCACCACCAGCGCAATGCTCACCACACTGGAGAGGGCAAACGCCACTTTCACTTCGAGCTGATCTACGGAATACGCAAACAGGAGGTGAAATGCAAAAAATGCGCCTGCGATAAAAAGATAGTTCACGGGATGCAGGTCCATGCCGCGTAAGGTGGCAAGTACAAAGATCACCAAGAAGAAGAACAGCAAGGAGATGGGGGCAGAAAACGCCAGCTCGGAGGCCAGCTCTCCCGGCTGGAGCTTCTCGGGCATCACCATCCCGATGGAGTGGCCGGTGACGAGCTGCTTAAACTCCCACGCCAGCTTCCAGCCTTTTTCCGTGCGCGTGCGTGAGGACGGCGACATGGCATAACCGGGATAGTCGATCTGCTCAAAGTCGGTGGTCATGTTGAGCGAAAACTGCTCCAGATTGGCCACCCCCGAGGCGGGCAGATAGCGCCAGATGTTTTTGCCTCGCGAAAGATACCCAATGGCGAGGCTTACTTCTTGATCTGGCACCACATCCACTGAGTAGACCACCAGTCCATTGTCGGGCCGCAGCTCCCGGGCGCGATCCACCCCATTGACCTCAAAGCGGAAGTTATCATAGAGTCCATCCGCATTGGGAAAACGGAAGCTCAGCCGCAGGGAACCCGGCACACCCTCATGTTTGTAGGTCCAGGCACCGCTGAAGTTCACATTGTACAACGAGTACCACATCAACCCCTTCAGCCGCTGATCCAAGCTCAGATCGGCGGTGATGGTCGTCGAGCTGGGAGACACCTCCTGCGTTAAGGTCTCCTGCACTTTTTCTTGCACCACCTTGGTTTTCCCCCCCTGCTCTTCCGTGCGGGTGACCAGCCGCTCCACCGTCCACAGGTGCGTAAACAGCGGCGCTTGTTGCTCCTGAACATCGCCCCACAGCTCGACCACATCCCCTCCGAGGCTGCTGCTCTGATGGTCGGTGCGTTGAGTCGTAATGCCGCCCAGCACCATCCAGCCCAGACAGGCCACACAAAACACCATGCCAATTCCAACCAGTCGCAAAATTGAGATCATATCCATGCTCCTTGCCATTGAGCGGGCTCCCCATGAGCGCCGCGATGGTTCAGAGCTTACAACCACCTGCTGCAACGGTGATGACGCCGCCATGAAAGGATTGTGGAGGGGTTGTGCAAATCCTGTGCAACCGTGAAATTTTTTTATTTTGAAGGGGGGAACACTTTCACATCGACGCGGTGTTCAATTCCTCGAAAGGAGGACGTCGGGTGGCAGAAAAACCGGGTCTGGACATTGAAGGGCTTTATAAACAGTATGGTGGCATGGTCTACCGTCGCTGTCTCCAGCTTCTTAAAAACGAAGAGCTGGCCCGTGAAGCCTTACACGATGTCTTTGTGCAGCTCCTGCGCCATGAGCGGCAGCTCCACGCAGAAGCACCTTCCAGCCTGCTCTTTCGCATCGCCACCCACGTCTGTCTTAATCGCCTCCGCACGGTGCAGCGGCGTCCCGAACATCCCGATGAGGCCCTATTGCTTCAGCTCGCCAGTGCGGAAGAGCTGGAGGAACGCTCCATCGCTCGACGTTCGCTGGACTGGCTCTTTGACCAGGAGCCGGTCTCCACTCGGACCTTGGCTGTCTTGCACCTGCTCGATGGTATGACTTTAGAAGAAGTGGCGGAGATCTGTCAGCTCTCGGTCTCGGGGGTGCGCAAGCGCCTGCGACGCCTGCGGGAGCGCCTGATCGAGCTGGAAGGAGCACCTTCATGAACATCACACCCCCGCGCCTGCGCGACTGGGATTTAGAGCGGCTGCTCTTGCAGGAGCTGCCTCCGCAGCAGGCTCAGCAGCTCGAAGCGCTGGTCGCCCAACAGCCGACCCTGCAAGACACGCTGGCCCACATGCAGCAACAAAACACTCAGCTCTTGGAGAACCTCCCGCCAGACATGCTGGCGCGGGAGGTCCGACGGCGCTGGGCTCAAGGACAAGGGGCGGATGCGCTGGCCCGTTCTGCTCGCCGCCGCTGGGTGCCTGCCCTGCTGATGGCGGGGATCTTGACCTGTGTGGTGCTCCCGACGGCGCTCCGTTCGGATCTCTCCGCCCTGCCAGGAGGACAGATGGACGTGCTGCGTACCGACGCGCCTGATCAGACCCGTATTAAGGGGCTCACCCCGGAGCTGCGTGTGTTCCGACTGGAAGGAGAGCGCATCACTCGTCTCTTGGATCAGGCCAAAGTGCCACCAGCGGCGCTGATTCAGCTCAGCTATCTGTCCCCTGCTCAGCCCTATGGGGTGATCGTCTCGGTGGACGGCGCTGGAAATGTCACCCTGCATGCCCCTTCGCAGGCCCACGAACAAGCCAAGCTCGAGCCCAACGGCGAACATCATCTCGCCCATGCGTTTGAGCTCGACGCCGCGCCGGGGTTTGAACGCTTTTTCCTGGTCTCCAGCCCACGTCCGCTGGAGGTCTCTCGAGTTCTGAACGCGGCCAAACGCCTGGCGTTGGATCCGCAGCAGGCCCGAAACGGTTCTCTCCAACTTCCATCGGATTTACAACAGACCTCTATCCTCCTCGAGAAGGAGATCCCATGATAAACCGTGATGATATGAAGCTGACACCGCCTGTAAAGGGCCCACTTTCTGCTCCAGCCGGTCACTCGACACGCCGAGGTTGGCGGCAGGCGCTGCTGGCCTTGCCTCTGGCTCTGAACCTGACAACTCTCGGCCTGACGACACTCGGCCCTGCGGAGCTCTTGGCTGCGCCTGCGCGCCCGGCTTCCACCTCGACCTCCCTTAAGAAGGGGGAGACCCAGACCCCCACTCAGACCTTACGGCGCTATGCGCTGATCATCGGTGCCAATCTGGGAGGGCCCAGCCGTCCGCCGCTCAAGTACGCACACACGGATGCGCAGGCGTTCGCGCGCGTGCTCGAGGAGATGGGCGGCGTCGGAGCAGCGGATCGGATGCTCCTGCTCGAGCCCACCCGGGCCTCGCTGGACCAAAACCTCAAAGCATTGAGCCAGCGCCTGAAGGCGGAGCAGTCTCCTCAGCAGCGCTCGGAGCTGGTGTTGTATTATTCCGGGCACTCCGATGAGACCGGTATCATGCTGGGCTCGGAGCGTTGGAGTTATCCTGAGATCCGCCAAGCGTTGGATACACTCCCGGCGGATGTGCGCATTGCCATTCTGGATTCTTGCTCCAGCGGCGCGTTGATTCGCACCAAAGGGGGGACACGCAAGCCTCCCTTTATGGTCGATGCCTCCTCTTCGGTGAAGGGTTATGCCTTCCTGACCTCCTCGGCGGAAGACGAAGCGGCTCAGGAGTCGGAGCGGCTCAAGGGTTCTTTTTTCACCCATGCGCTGGTCACAGGCTTGAGGGGTGCGGCGGATGCTTCACGCGATGGCCGGGTGACGCTCCACGAGGCATATCAGTTTGCCTTTTACAATACATTGGACAAGACCCGTGCGACAGCGGCAGGTCCACAACATCCGGGATACGATATCCGACTGGTAGGCAGTGGCGATCTGGTCTTGACCGATACCCGCTCCACCGGTGCAGGGGTGATGCTCGACCCCAACCTCGTGGGGGATCTGTATGTACGAGACGGGGATGGCCACCTGGTGGCAGAGCTGAAAAAAGCCGCTGGCACCGCCCTGGAGCTGGCCTTCGCCCCTGGACCTTATCGCCTCACCCTGGTCACGGAAGGCCAAGTGCTGGAGGCCACCTTAACCCTCCGAGGGGGTGAGCGGGTGAGCCTGACCGAGACCCGCTTTGCCGTGGTGCCGATGGAGCGTACCACCCGCCGAGGCGCCGAGCTGGAGCCTGCTCCGCTGGCACCGGGTGAAGAACGTTCTCCCGTGCTCTATCCACTGTCCGAGCTGGGCCCGGCGGAGTCCGACGAAACGGAAGCCCTCGAGCCACAATCGGAGCTCCGCCCCATGGCCCCTCCCCTTCCACCGGAGGCACTAGAGCCCCCGCCGCCGCCTTCGGTGAAGCTGGAGCCGCCTCCTGCTCCCGCCGCGCCGCTGCGCTCCCGTGACCTTGAGGCCAAGCTCCGCCAAGCCGAGCGAGAAGCGCGAGAAGCCCAACGTGCGGCCCTCGAGATCGCTCGCGAGACCGTTCAAGAAGCTTTGCAGGAGGCCCAAGAAGCCATTCGAGAAGCCCTCGAGAACGCACGCGAAGAAGCCCGTGAAGCTCAAGAAGATGCGGCAGAAGAAGCCCGTGAGGCCGCTGAAGAAGCCGCCGAAGAAGCCCGTGAGGCCGCTGAGGAAGCCGCCGAAGAAGCCCGCGAAGCCGCTGAAGAGCGTCACGATGGCGCTCGGAAGTGGGATGACGACGACGACGACGGAGATGCTCCCTGCCGAGAGGTGATCCCTGGCATTCTGGTGTTGCCGGGAGGCGCTGACTCCGAGGGAGGACCGCTGATCGAAGTGCCAGTGCTTCCGGTCCTGCCGGGTGTGCCAGCACTACCAGCGGTGCC
>JBJTQF010000348.1:0-6013 GCA_046075485.1 Myxococcota bacterium
ATAGTCGTGATCTTCGGAGAAGTGTCTTGCCGTATTCTTTGGGGAATACACCTTCTGCCAGATGATGGAAGCAATGAAGTTCTCCGCCCCGAAGACTTCGTCCATGAGCAGGCGGAGGTTATGGACCTCGTGGTCGTCGATGGAGACGAAGATCACGCCGTCGTCCTGTCGGAGCAGGTTTCTGGCCAGGGTGAGGCGGGGGTACAGCATCGAGAGCCAGCTTGAGTGGTAGCGTCCGCTGCTTCTGGGGTTGCTGGTGAGCAGGCCGGTGAAGTCGGCCTGACGGGTGGCTTCGAGGTAGGTATTGACCGGATCGGCGAAGTTGTCCTTATAGATGAAGTCGCTGCCGGTGTTGTAGGGGGGATCGATGTAGATCAGCTTGACCCGGTTGGCATACCCCTTCTGGAGCATGCGCAGCACTTCCAGGTTGTCGCCCACGATGAACAGGTTCTGCGTGGAGGATTCGTCGCAGCCCTCGCCGGGGGCGGCCAGCAGACTTCCACTCGCAGGTTTGGAAGCGGCCCGTCGTGCTCCATCCCGCCCCGGCCAGCTCAAGCCATAATGGGCGTCCCCCGCTGCCAGCTCTTCCGTCTGCCCTTCGAGCAGCTCCCGCAGCCGCTCCAGGTTGACTCGCCCATCGCTCATCACCTCGGGGAACAGGGCTCTGAGGGTCTCCAGACGCTCCTGATCGACCGGTGGACGGTCCAGCTTCTCAATGCTCATGGCTCTTCTCCCAGGTCGGGGGCGCGATCAAGGGTGGTGAGGTTGGCATCGAGCCATTCATCCTTGAGCTGATCGTTCCCAAAGTCGGATAGGTAGTAGTTCAACACCGCCTCGGGCCGCTGAGCCTGCTGGCTGCGGAGCACAAACTGGCGGTAGCTGGAACAGCTAAAACGTGCGTCGCAGTTGAGGCAGACATCGGTGCCAAAGACGATACGACCGCCCGGACGCGAAGGCGCGCGGAGCACCTCTACGTCTGGGGGTGCAAAGTGGCGCTCTTCGATTTCGTCTACCACCCGCCCAAAGTCCGCGATCACTTCCTCCACCACCTGCTGCTGGACCCGGATATCGAGGACAGGCGACCAGGCCGTGAAGGCTGCGTCAATGCGCCTGGTGTCGCCGGTGCTCATGGCATGCTTGAGGCTTCGGGTGGGACGGGTGGCGATGATGGCCAGATGATCGAGGGCCTGACTGCGCAGGGTCTGCCAGATATGAGCGTAGACGTTGAGCTGGCGGTAATGGGGATCCACATGCTCCCGGGCGGCATCTGCATCCAGGTAGGTCTTGACGTCGTAGAGGATGGCAGCGGGCTCCTGGCGCAGAATATCCACCACCCCTTCAAGGGTATAGCGTCGGCCTGCGGGGCTACGCTGTTCCGGGAGCACCAGATGCACTTCTGTCTCCGTGACCTGCTCGGCCAGGGCGCGGAGCTTTCGCCAGTAGAGCAGCACCTGCTCCAGAGCAGCGGCTTTCACATCCGGGGTGATGGCCCGACCACTCTCTTCCCGCAGACGCTCAAAATTGGCTTCAAATGCCTCTCGAATGAAGGTTTCCAGCGCATCGCTCATGACGCCTGACCTCCTGGGGGCTGGGGGGTGGTCGCAGCACGAAGGGAGATGAGCCGGTTGTGCAGATCCTCAATGGTCTGATGGACGAGGCTTCCGAAGAACATGGTCTGGGTGCGGCTGGCAGCAAAGCCATACTTTTGAAAGAGCATGTACTGTCGGGGACAGCGCAGAAAGCCGAGATAGTCAGACGTGTAGCTGTAGGTGCGTGCAAGCTCGCTGTGCGTGGGGCTCGACGGGGGGAGCTGCTGCACGTCCAGGGCCGGAATGCGGGTGAGACCATCCTGGAGGAGAGGCTGAAAGGCTCTGTCAAGCTGCTGACCCTGCCCTTTGTTGTGCGGCAAGATGAGCAGATTCTGGGCGCGGGAGAGGGCCACATAGAACATGCGCATGGCGTCGAAATCTCCCATGCGGTCAAGGGGCTCTCCGTCCTGCTTCAAAAAGGGCCTGACCAGGGTCTCCACCGTCTGAACTTTGCGATTGGCGGGATGAAGGCTTGCGAGCACCACCACAGGGAACTCCAGTCCTTTGCTCTGATGCACCGTCAGGAAGGGAATGCGGCCTTTGGGAAAGGGGTCTTCAGCGTCCTCAAACTCTCCTTCTCCCAGGCGGAAGAGGGCAAAGAGGAAGGCATAGTAGAAGCCGTTCTGAAGCCGATTGCCGTCAAAGGCACTGGCGGCAATGATGGAGGGAAAGGTGTCGATATAGCGGGCCAGATACTGGCTGGTAAGCGCCAGATTGCACACCGGGCCTTCATCGGAGCCTTCTTCTGCCAGATCGAACATGGCTTTAAAGTGGTCGAAGCCACACAGACGATAGAAGAGGTCCAGCACGCCCCAGTCAACGGAGGTCGCCCGGTTGAGCACATAACCGAGCAGGGCAGGTTTGCCTTCGTTCAAGCGTTGGGCTGCAATACGGTCGAGGTGGGCAGCGCCGAGGGCGCGTTTTCCACGCTCAGACAGGCCCGTGGCAGACAGAAGTAGGCGTTTGTGTTCGGCTGGCGAGTAGGGAGCCGTCAGTACCCACTTCTCCTTGTCGATTACTTTGGTGAGGGCGGTGAAGTCTTTGCGAATGACCGACAGCTCCTCCTGCCGATCCTTGACGAAGCGGGCCAGACGTGCGTCCGCCCGCATGAGCGTCTGAGCGGCGGATGCGCACTCGTCGAGCCAGTTGTGGAACTCGCGATATTCGCCCCGATCAAAGTCCTCACTCCGTGGAGGGCGGCCCAGAATGAGCCCCAGGAGCCCGACCATCGCCGTGGGCTCTTCGGCCTCCAAGAAGCGGCGGGCGCGGGGGGCATAGACACGCAGGCCAACGGCTTCAAGGGCACGCTGGTGGTGTTCGACGCGCACGCTCTTGAGCGAGGGAAACAGAAAGGCAATCTGGTTGGGATCGCTGACCCGGCCCGAATCGATCAGGCGTCGCACTAGCCGGGCCACTTCTTCGGCCACCGCTTCAGCTCCGGCTGGAGAGCTGGCCACCACAGCCGGGAGCGGATCTTGCCGATGAGCCTGGATGTTTTTGTCGTGCAGACGGAAAAAGCCGCCTTCCCCCCGTCTCCAGTCCGTCTGCTCGATGAAGCGCCCGTAAAAGGAGACGATGCCCTGGCGCGAGCGATAGTTGGTGTTCAGCTCGATGCGCTGAGGGGCCTGCCCGAGCTGAGAGATGCAGCGCTCCGGAAACTGAACGAAGTTTTCAACCGTGGCCCCCCGGAAGCGATAGAGGGCCTGATCGTCGTCACCCACGACGCAGAGGTTTCGGGCGCTGCTGGCCAGCCGAAAGAAGATCTTCTCCTGGATCGCGTTCGTGTCCTGGTACTCGTCCACAATAATATGATCAAACGCATGGGTGCCGACCTCATGGGCGCACAGGAGCTGATAGGCTGCCTGCTGGAGCAATGAGAGATCCACACGCTTCGTGCCCAGCCGTGAGCGATACAATTTATACAGCGCACACAGGTCCCGGCTGTCTTGCGACTCAGCGGCCAGCAAGGTGTCCGGTGAGAGGTTCTCTTCGGAAAATCGATTGAAGAGGGCTTGGAGGTTCGCAACCGCCTTGTGTTTGCTGGGGGAGTTGACATCAAAGTGGGCATTGAGCTGCGTTCGGAGGGCTTCAAGCTCCCCCTCAAAGCTCAGGTGCTGCCGGGCCTCCCGCCAGAATGCAGCAGCGGCGATCTCGAAGTATTGATCGAGGGCATCGAGCACCGCAGGGGCTTCGGTGCGAGCCCGTCCAGGGGAGAAGGCCCGGTCTCGCAGGATGCGCTCACACAGCGAATGGATGGTGCCCACATACATCCGTGACAGGTCAAAGGCTCGTCCCGTCTGGTTGGTGACCCGTGTGAGGAGGGAGAGCAGGCCATCTTTGAGCTGTCTGGCGGCTTTTTCGGTAAAGGTGCCGAGAAAGATGCGGTTCGGCTCTATGCCGTGGAAGACGATCAGGTTGACCGTGCGCCAGAGCAGGACCCGCGTCTTGCCGGAGCCGGGACCGGCCACCAGGAAGAGGGGGCCAGCAGTGTGCTCAATGGCGCGGAGCTGGTTGGGATTGGGCGTAAAGCCCGCCAGCGCAAAGAGGGCGTGAAGAGATAGTTCGTTTGCCATCCGACCTCACAGACTCGACAGATCATGATGAACAAGAGTACTCAGAAGACTACTGGCCGAAGTATAGCTGAGGGCCCACAAAACCGCAATGCGAGACGGATTCGTGACTGCTCGTCAGAACGCTCGACGACAGCTTTGCGGCGCTGGGGGGGGCTGCCATTGAGAGTCCGGTGGAACGTCGCGAGATCCGTGGGGCGGCCTTCCGTGTGGGCATGTTCATCTGGAAGCCGGTCGAGAATGTGGGAAAACGCCGGAGCCTGTCAATCGAATTGCGGCCGGTTGTCACAAAAAATTAAGCAAGCATGATTGCCAAAATAGCACTTGTTCCGCCGGTAGTGTCATTCTCGACTGGAATGCTGACGGCCTCATACTTGGATACCCTCTCTTTTTCTCTCCGCTCAGATGGGGATGCGTTCGTCACCAGCGGTAGACTGTTCCAGATCGCGAAATGCAGCCGAGCGGTCTGAAATCTACCCTTCATGAAAAGCTATGGAGGCCGCAGATTACTGATCTTTTATGATGCCATTCTTAAGCCCCTATCTGGATTAACAATAAACTGTCCTGCATTTTTCAACTGGTGTTGACATGTGGGTCCAATCAATCCCTCTATCAGCCCCCCAAAACCGTCAAACCTCGCCTCTACCTGAGCCTGCTGTTGTGTGTTAGGGTATGTCTCCGAACATGTTTCAGGAGATACGTGTATGACCTCCGCTGACACACCTTCGTTAACCCTCCTCCACCTCTCGGACCTGCACTTTGGGCAGGCGAGGGGGGAAGGTCGAGTTCATTTTGACCAGCAGAAGGTCGTCTCCGAGCTGCGCAAAGATGCGGCGGAGATGCGTGAAAAGCTGGGCTCCCCCGATGCCGTGCTGGTGACGGGGGATATTGCGTTTTCGGCGACCTCCGAGCAGTACCGGCAGGCCGACAACTGGCTGAGGGCGCTGGCGCATGCCGTCGGAGTCTCCCCGGAGAAGGTCTGGCTGGTCCCGGGCAATCATGATGTGGACCGGAATCAGGCGACGAAGCCGCTGGGGAGAAAGAACGTTCACCTAACACTCAGAGGCAACCCTCTCGCGCTTGAAGACTACTTCCTGAAGGACAATGAATCGGAGTTTGAGAAGGATCTCTGGCCCAAATTCCAGCCCTACGCAGAGTTTGCCCGTCCCTGGGCTGCTCCTACCTTGAGCGCCGCTGAGCCCTTCTGGAAACAGGAGCGAGAGACCTCACTCGGGAAGCTGGTGCTGGTGGGGCTCAACTCCTGCCTCTTGAGCCTGGATAACACAGATAAAAAGGAGAACCTCGCCCTGAGCAAAGCGCAGCTCCACCGCCTGCTGGACGCGCTGCCCCAGGATGCCTTGACCCTGGCGCTCATGCACCATCCCCCGGACTGGTTAGCGGATGGAATTG
The DNA here is from genome assembly GCA_046075485.1 of Myxococcota bacterium. Classification (GTDB taxonomy): domain Bacteria; phylum Myxococcota_A; class UBA796; order JAJRTE01; family JBJTQF01; genus JBJTQF01. The sequence continues at coordinate 5,570 of JBJTQF010000348.1, forward strand.
AAGTGCTGAAGGAGCTGCATAAGCATCCTCATGTGCTCTTCACAGGGCATGTGCATGAGCTGGGCGGCGGAATTCAGCGGTCGTTGGGAGGCTACAACTTTATCCAGATCAAAGCCGGAGCCGCACACGCTTCACCTTCCGAGCCCGGACAACACAGCTACGCCTGGATCCGATTGTCAAAAGCGGGGCTGGAATGGTATCCCCGGGCCTACTCGGGGGGGTGGAATGAGTTCAGAGCCGACGCTGACAGGCTGGATGAGGGCAAGCTCTGCCAGTTCCTGGAGATCTCCGCACTGCCAAAAAACTTGAGGGGGTGGCTGGCACCTGCTCCCGCGCCCGCGGCCGTGAGTACGCCCGCCCCCGCGCCCGTACCCACCCCCACCCCCACTCCCACGCGAGATCCGCTTCTGCCGAAGACCTGGGAGAAGGCCCTGGCCTACTTCC
>JBJTQF010000349.1:0-13780 GCA_046075485.1 Myxococcota bacterium
GCTGACGGCTGCGCTGACGCGCTCATACACCCGCGAAGATCAGCAGTTAGACTGCTCAGACATATGACTTGAGTTGAGTGTAGTCGGAAGCAGGAGGGAAGTCAAGACGATGGGCCGAGCTCGGCTCCGCACCCCGTGGAGACGGTGCCGAACCTGCCTCCACACGCAGGGGCTGCCACTCTGCTGAAACCGCTGGTGGTTCATCACCTCCGCAAGCGGGAGGCAGAGCAAATCGTTCGTCAGCAGGTCTTGCTGAACCTACTTCGGCAGAAATTTTGGACCGCTGAGCAGCCGGACGTCGCTCCCCCCGCGCTCCCGCCCCCAATTCCCGTGCGCGTGGCCACGCCTGATGCTATCCTGCCCCCACCCAATTCACCTGCTGAGGAATCATGTCCATGCGCCAGTCCCGAGCTCGTGTTGTGTGTTTTCCCACGCTGCTACATCTGAGTATCCTTCCCATCCTGAGCTTTGGGGTGTCGCCGGTGATGGCCCAGCATGCCGAGGACGCTTGCTGCTTTCGCCATCACATTCCGGTGGGCGTCGAAGGAGGCCCTTCCAGCGGCAGCAGCTCCGAGCCCTCCGACAAGGGCGATAAAACCCCTCCCTGGGATGTGAATGCCTCGTTTGGACCCTCCCACGACGTCTCCATCGACACCGACGAAGGCACCTGGATGAGCCTCGACGTGCGGCCCGATGGCAAAACCCTCGTGTTTGACCTGCTGGGAGATCTGTACAGCCTGCCCATCACCGGCGGAGACGCCACGCCCTTAACCCAGGGCCTCGCGTGGGATATGCAGCCTCGTTATAGCCCCGACGGACGCTTCATCGCGTTCACCAGCGACCGCGCAGGCGGAGACAATATCTGGGTCATGAACGCCGACGGCTCCAATCCCCAAGCGGTGACGCAGGAAGACTTTCGGCTCTTCTCCAGCCCGGCGTGGAGCCCCGACTCCCTCTACGTCGTGGCGCGGAAACACTTCACCTCCGAACGCTCCCTGGGGGCCGGAGAGCTGTGGCTCATGCATCGCACCGGTGGCGACGGAGTGCAGCTCACCAAACGCCCCACCGACCAAAAAGATGTCGGTGAGCCCGCCTTCTCCCCCGACGGCAAGTTTGTCTATTTTAGTCAGGATACGACCCCCGGCCCCTTCTTTGAGTATAACAAAGACAGCAACAAAGGCATCTACTCCATCCTGCGCCTCGAGCGGGAGACCGGTGAGCTGGAGACCCTCCTGGCTGGACCCGGCGGTGCCATTCGACCCACCCCCTCTCCCGATGGAAAACAGCTCGCCTACCTCACCCGGCGACAAGGCAAGACCGTGCTCATGCTCTACCAGCTCGAGAATGGCAAAAAACGCACCCTGCTGGAAGGTCTCGAGCGTGATATGCAAGAGACGTGGGCCATCCACGGGGTGTATCCAAGCATGGCCTGGACCCCCGATGGGAAGTCTCTCGTCTTCTGGGCCGGGGGCAAACTCCAGCGCATCGAGGTGGAGAGCCGCAGCGTCTCCACAATTCCCTTTCGCGTGCGGGATCGTCGCACCCTCATCGATGCCGTGCGAACGCCTCAAGAAGTCGCCCCCGAGCGCGCCCGCACCCGCATGGTCCGGCACGTGCGCGTCTCTCCCGATGGGCAGCAGGTGGTCTTCCAAGCCCTCGGATACCTGTATATCAAACGTCTGCCGGATGGCACCCCTCGCCGACTCACCCGACAGACCCGCGACTTTGAGTTTTTTCCAAGCTGGTCCGCCGACAGCAAACACATCGTCTATGTGAGCTGGAACGATGAGACCCTGGGCCGCATTCAAAAAGTCTCCGCACAAGGCGGCGATGGCAGTCCGCTGCTCAACACCCCCGGACATTATCTGGAGCCAGTGCTCTCCCCGGATGGGAAAACCCTGGTCTATCGTAAGGCCACCGGCGGTTATCTGGTCAGTCCACAATACAGCGAACGACCCGGCATCTACGCCCTCAGCATCTCGCAGAACCCCAAGAGCCCCACCAGCTCCCCCGTGCGTGTGCTGCCCGACGGCGTGAGCCCTCATTTTGGCAGTCGCTCCGACCGCATCTATCTGATGAAGTTCGGAGAAAAAGGCACCTCTCAGTTGGTGGGCATCGACCTTGATGGCTCTGACCAGCGCACCTACGTGACCACCGAAAAAGCCACCGAGCTCCGAGTCTCACCCGACGAACGCTGGGTGGCCTGGCGTGAGCACTTTAACGCCTACCTGACGCCCCTCGTGAAGACCGGACAGCCCGTTGAGCTGGGACCACGCACCAAATCCTTGCCCATCCGACGAATCTCCAAAGACTCGGGAGAGTACCTGCACTGGTCCGGCGACAGCCAGAAGCTCTTCTGGACCCTCGGCCCCGAGCTGTTTGAGCAGCCACTCCAACACGCCTTCGCCTGGATGCCCGGCGCACCCGAGAAGCTCCCCGAGCCCCCCACTCAAGGCATCTCCCTGGCCGTCGAGTTTGCCCTCGACAAACCTTCTTCCACCGTGGCGCTCGTCGGCGGACGCATCATCACCCTGCGCGGAGACGAAGTGCTCGAAGATGCCACCCTCATCGTGCGCGAAAATCGCATCGTCGCCGTTGGCCCTCGTGCCTCCACCCCCGTGCCTGCGGAAGCCAAAGTGGTCGATGTCTCCGGCAAGACCCTCATGCCCGGCCTCATCGATGTGCATTATCATGCCGGTCAAGGCATGAACGATATCATCCCGCAGCAGAACTGGCTCGATCATGCCTCCCTCGCGTTTGGGGTGACGACCTCACACGATCCCTCAAACGATACCTCCGAAGTGTTCGCCGCTGCCGAGCTGTCACGGGCGGGACTCATCCTCAGCCCTCGGATATTTTCCACCGGCACCATCTTGTATGGGGCAAAGTCACCGTATAAAGCAGAGATCAGCTCACTCGACGACGCACGCATGCACCTCACACGCATGAAAGCCGCAGGCGCATTTTCCGTGAAGAGCTATAACCAGCCAAGACGGAATCAACGGCAACAAGTGCTCTCCGCCGCCCGAGAGCTTCAGATGTTGGTGGTGCCGGAAGGAGGCTCCACCTTCATGCACAACCTGACGATGGTGGTGGATGGACATACCGGCGTCGAGCACTCCATTCCAGTGCCAAGCGTGTATGCCGATGTACGTCAGCTCTGGGGCGCTTCACAGGTCGGTTATACGCCGACCCTCGGCGTGGCTTACGGCGGCCTCAACGGTGAAGAATATTGGTATCAAGAGAGTGATGTGTTTGCTCATCCCCGCCTCACCCGCTTTGTACCACAGGCGAACCTCGACGCACGCGCGCGCCGTCGCGAAAAAGCCCCCCTCGAAGAGTATAACCACTTCAACGCCGCCAAAGTCGCCGCTCAGCTCGCCCAAGCGGGCGTTAAGGTCAACCTCGGTGCGCACGGACAACGCGAAGGACTCGCCGCGCACTGGGAGCTCTGGATGTTTGTGCAAGGTGGGATGACCCCTCTGCAAGCCCTTCGGGCAGGCACCCTGAATGGCGCATGGTATCTCGGCATGGACAAAGAGCTGGGCTCCCTCGAAGTGGGCAAACTCGCCGATGTGCTGGTGCTCGACGCCAACCCGCTCGAGAATATCCGCCACTCAGAGCAGATCAAATACGTGATGCTCAACGGCAGGCTCTACGATGCCTGGACCCTCCACGAAGTAGAGGGCCGCCAGCGAAAACCCTTCTGGTTCGAGCAAGATCAAACAACCCCCGCCCGCTGAATCCTACCGAACAATCATGCGCCGGCTGAATGCTACCGAACAATCATGCGCCGGCTGAAGAGAAGGGGAAGGCCAGAAAAAAAGGAAGGGAAGGGGAAGTCCAGGCAGGCTGACGAAAGGCAGGGCACTCAGCGGGTGAAGCTCACCAAGTGCGCATCGGTGCCACCTCGGTTGAAGGCGGTCTCTGAGCCCACCGGGACATCCCCCGTGGCCAAGAAGGTCAGCAGCACCTCGTCGTGGGTGGCCAGCAAGGTGGGGCTCCATTCCGACTGCATTCCGCCGAGACGTTGCACTCCCTCCAGCTCTCCCACTGCTGAGAAGCGGGCCAGATATAGATCGTCTCCGCCTGCATTGGTGATGTCTCCCATCGGCGTGACCAGGGTGCCGTGATGATATCCCGACGCGAGCAGCTCCCCCGAAGGACTGAACGCCAGCGCGTTGAGATCCTGTGTGGCATCGCCGCCCAAGACGTGGATGTGTTGCGCCTTTCCGGTCTTGTCGAGCACCAAGATGCCACCATCGTAGCTGCCAATGAAGGGCTCCGAGAGTCCATCCAGGCTCAGCGTGCCGGAGAAGGAGAGCCCCACCGCGATCTGTCCAGCCGGACCCACCGCCAGGGTGCGGGAGACCTCACGGGCGCTCTCGCCGAGCTGTCGCAGCCACGTTGTTTCTCCGGTGGGGCTGATGCGCGCCACAAAAGCGTCCACATCACCGCGAGACACCAAGCTCTCGGAGTCGACCATCACCCCTTCGTAGAAGTAGCCGGTGAGGGCTGCATAACCTTCTCCATCGACAACGACCTTTCGGGCGATGCTGTAGCTGCTGGAGCTCAGGGGGAGGGCCCAGGCGGGCTCACCCTCGGGGCTGAGGGCGAGCAGGGCACCGTTGGTCACACCCTCGGGGGCGCTGAGGGTCTCCGCGCCGAAGGTCATGGACTCGACAAAGTTGGCCACCACCAGAATGCGACCATCGGGGGCGACACTCAGCCCGGAGCAGGTCTGGCGTGTGGTTCCGCCGAGCGAGCGTCCCCACAGCACGTTGCCATCTGGGTCGAACTTGACCACCAGCAGATCTTGGTCTCCTTCGCTGGCGAAGCTCTGAAGTCCGAGCACCAGGTCGGAGGAGCTGAAGTTGCCACACACCACCGGGTTTCCATCGGGGCCGATGGCCAGCTCTGCCAGCGAGTCGGAGCCAGTGCCACCCACCGGACGCGCCCAGCTCACCTTGCCTTGAGCGTCGAGCCGTGCCAGCCAGCCGTCTCCACCACCGGGTACACTCAGCCGCAGGCTCCCGAGGGTCACGGAGGTGCTGGAGGTGGTGCCGACGATGAACTTCTCACCCGAGGGGGTGAGGGCCATGCTGCGGATGCTCTCGTCCTGGAGTCCGGTGAAGGACTGAATGCTGCGGGGGGTGAGGGCTTTTCCAACCGACTGCTCGCCGGGCAGGGCTGCGACAGGTTTTCCGGTCTCGAGGGGGCTGATGGCGTCGTTGGCCACGCCTTTGGTGAGGTAGAGGCCGAGGATGCACATCTCATCTTCGGTGCCTTCGCCCCAGGGGGTGAGAACGTCTCGGGCGGAGGTATCATAGTGGCAGGTGATGCGGATCAGATCGTGGGTATACACTTTGAGCGGGTTCTGGAAAAAATGAAACTGCTGCCAGTTAAAGTCCCAGCGGGGTACTTCCGCCATACACGCGGAGCCTTTTTCGTTGATGTACTCGCCGCTCATGCGGGTGCCGAGCTTGTGCATGTGGGGGAAGACCGCGTGTACGGTCACGTCGATGGGCAAGCCCGCATCGGCCATCGAGATGTCCACCATCGTGGAAGCGTCCGCCCGGTTGGGGGGCAGGACCAGATCCCAATCGCCCGCGAGTAAGATGAAGGCTTGGTTGGCCACACTCTTCTTGAGGGTCAAGTCGATGGCGGTTCGATCCGGTCCACTCCCGGCGAGGGTATTGTAGTGCATCTGCACCACGTATTTGCGTCCGGCGCCGAGCTTCAGGCCCGTACCGTCGGGATACTGAGTGGGAGGAGATCCCGGTGCCCATGCCAAGAGCACACTGGCCGCAGAGGAGCCGGGTCCGCCGTAGCAGGAATAGCCGTCACCTGCTTCTTGCTCGTCGAGCTTTTGGACCTGTGCTTCGCCGTCTTCGCCCATCACGTCGAAGAGGATCACATGATGCACCACCTGGGTATTGCCGGGCCGCACATGGAAGGCCGTAATAAACTGGTCTTCGGTGAGTCCTGGCTCCACGATAAAGCAGCGGTAGTCGTCGTTGACTTCCTCGCGAGGGGTATAGTCTCGCTCCATCTCGATGGTGAGGGAGACGTCCTTGAGTCCTTCGATGACGGGTGGCAGGAGGGGTGTCTCCGGGGGAGTGCCTTCGGCGCGAGCGCCTTCTGCCCAGGTCTTGAGGGTCTGAAGCTCCTGCTCGGAGAGCCAGCGTGCGTCTTTGTAGGTGCCACAGTCTCCAGAGCTGTCCACGTTCCAGGGGGGCATACGCCGACTGAGCACACTGTCGAGGATGGCGCTGGCCCATGTTTTGCCTTCGTCGTAGGTGGCGAAGGTATAGGGGGCGATGCCTCCGACTTGGTGGCAGCCGTTGCATCGCTGCTGGAGGATGGGGGCGACATCCTGGTGCCAGGTGACGGCGGCTGGGGTCGGGCTGGGGGTGGGGGATTCGTCGGGGGACTCGTCGCTTCCGCTGCACGCGGAGAGGGCCAACAAGCCGACAGAAGCCCAAAAGAGATTCAGCGTAGCTGGAGGAGAACGCTTCAACATCTTTTTACCTCAAATGGATAAATAAATGAAATTGCGGGGGTCATCTACGTCATAAATGACAGATCAGCATAGCCGACGGTTTCGCAAAGAGCAGCAAAAAAATGACTCGTCGGTCACTTTCAGGTGGGGCAGGAGGGAGGCCCAGCGACATGATGATCTCTTGGGCGGCCTCGATATAGTCGTTCTTCTTATCAGTCATGCTGCCAGTTTCCCGAGTTGTGCATCCATCATGTTCTGCGTGATTTTGCTGTGCTGCTTGGCCCACTGACCCAGCTCGAGCAGCGCCTCACGGCTCGGGTACTTCATCCGCTTGAGGTCGGCTGCGTTGACCTGGGTGTGGCCTAAAATCATGGAAGGAATTGGACAGGAGGTCAGCGATGCTTGCGAACTCGGAACAAGTCATTCATGCCGCGATGGATCTGCCTTTGGAGGCTCGAGCCAGGCTCATTCGCCAGCTCCTGCTGAGCCTCGAGCCCGAGGAGACCGACGAGCACAGCGAGGCCCTCTGGCTGAGCGAGATCGAGGTTCGGATGGATCGTGTGGAAAAGGGTGAATACGAGTCTCAGGACTGGCGAGAGTCTGTGATGTGGCTTCGGTCGAGGTTGAAAAGCACAAAATCACCCTGAAGCTCCGTGTCCTTTTAGAGGCCCGCAACGAAGCATTGGAGGCCGCCACCTAGTACGAAGAGCAGGTTCCCGGCCTCGGCACTGACTTGATCCAGGTTTACGAGAGCACGCTCGCTCAGCTCGCTGAGAATCCCCATCAGTTCAGTCTCTGGCCCGTCTGGAAGGGGCGAACACCTGTCCGCCGCGCCCTGTCCGCCGCGCCCTGTTCAAGCGCTTTCCTTACGGCTTCCTCTTTATCGTGCGCGAAGATTTCTGCCTGGTCCTTGCCACCGCTCACCTGAAGCGGCGCCCGCATTTTTGGACATCCCGCGTCCAGGGGCGCTGGACCCGAATTTGAAAAGGTGGAGCAGCCGTTCTTTCTCCAGCTCCGTGACCTCGGCTGGAAGCATGGGACGGGCAACGCCAGCAATCCGAGGCGCTTGGCAAAACGGTGCTTTCAAGTCAGGAGCGTCTCGTCCCCGGCATGTTACGACCTGCCCACCTGCTGGACATCATCCGCCATTTCATCCTCTTCAAAGAGGAGGATCACGGAGGAACCATCAAAACAGCGTGTCGGTATCAGCAGTTCCGGGCGGTCCAGCTCCAGAGCGCCTTCCAGTCACACGCCAGCAGGTACGGCAGCACAAAAGGCAGCAGATAAAGCTGAAGAGACCCCGCATCACGACCATACATAAACAACAGCGCCCCAAAAACACCTGCCGCCAGCACCCGAAGCCCCATCACCTCCCACGTAATGCGCACCCGCGCACGCCACACCCCCACACTCAGCGCCAGCGCCACCAAGAGACTCCCGAGCTGGAGCGTCTCCGGCTCCACAGGCGCTCTCAGCACCCAGCGCAGCAGGCCCCACCACGAGAGCAGCAGCAGCGCATGAGTCCCCAGCGGCGCCAGCAGCACCAGCCAGACACGAGCAGCTCCCTGTAGCTTCGACCAAAGCCACAAGGCCGTCGCCGCAAAGTATCCCCACCCCAAGATGCCAATCACCGGCACCCCAAAGATGCCCGGCTCGCTCCAACGCCAGAGACCCGCCTGCACCGCAATGGGCTCCATCAGCGCCGCATCGTAGATCACCAGCAGACCCGTGGCCCACGGCACATGCCGACTCTGAGCCCCCAATACCCCCTGCATCACCCGCCGATCCGAGACGATCACAAAGGGCCAGATCAGCGCCACCATCGGCGGCATTTTGTCCAGCGTGAAGTGCCAGTCCGAGCTATACTCATAAAATCCATAGAGCCGGATACAGGTGTCTTCGCCCAACCACGCCGCCGCCATCAAGAGCAGGCCGAGGGGCAGGCTCTCCCGTCCGCCCGCTGTTCGTGCTTCGAGGGCGACAAAACAGGCCAACACCCCCAACGAAGCCAGCTCGACAAAATGAATAGGATTCATACGCTCCTTGTTGTGTGAGGTCTACGATGTCCGTTTTGCTCCCCACTTCGATGCCAGCGCCAGCGCCAGCTCCTGGAGGGCTGGCCACCTTTTTTCATATCTCACGCTTTCATATTATCTTGATCGCCGCCTGCGCCAGCTTGACCTTTAGCTGGGTGTTCAGCGGACAGCATCTGTATGGGATTCCGCTGATTGTGGCCGTCGATTGGTTTCTGGTCAACCTGCTCAACCGAGTGGTCGATCTGGCCGAAGACCAAACCAATGGCGTCGTCGGAACCAGCTTCGTCGCCCAACACGCCCGAGGACTCACCTGGCTCTGTCTGGGGGTGATGTTCCTCTCGTTTCCGGTGGTGCAGGCGTTTTACCCCATGCTGATGGAGACACGGCTGCTCTTTCACCTGATCGGCTTGGGCTATAATTACCGGTTTATCCCCAGCTTCAAAGGACTCACCCGCTTTAAGGAGCTGTACTTCTTCAAAAACTTTGCGTCAGGTGTGCTCTTTATCTTGTCAGGGATCGTCTATCCCGTCATGGCGGCAGGCGTGTGGGAGCAAGTGCCCTCCGGGAAGCTCTGGCTGCTGATGGGTTTTTTTCTGGCGATGGACCTGACCTACGAAATCCTCTACGATCTCCGAGATCTGCCCGGAGATCGCGCCGAAGGAGTGCCCACTTTTCCGGTGGTACACGGTGAGAAGGTCGCACGCGCCATTGTGGTGGCCCTGCTCGGCCTCGCCGCTGCCCTCCTGCTCGGCGGATATGCCGCCCATTCCCTCGCCTTCCAAGAAGTGATCATGGTCGCCGCCGTGATTCAGCAAGGGCTCTTCGTGGCCCTCAAAGTGCCCAAAGGACTCAAACAGACCGATTGTGTGTTCATTACCTACCTCGGAGCCGCTCAGCTTCTCAGCTATAATGTCTGGATTTGGTTGGGCTTGCCCCTCAGCCTGGGCTAAACCCTTTCTCGAGCAGTGCAGGCGCTGCTGCACGTCCTCCCGCATCCAGCACTCGACCCATCACCGGCGGGCCGCTCCCAACCTCATGGGCCACGGTCCAGAATATATCACGGCCATCACCGTTAAATATCACGGGCATTTACTCTTGCGGAGCCTGAACCCTCTCAAGCTCAAGGCTTAGCCACGGCTTTCCCGTGATATATGCTGGCACGCCCCCTGCAATCTCTCGAGCCCGTGACGTGCGGGTCACACCGACCTGCACCGCGCCGCGTGACCTTTACCCTCAGGGAGATGCCCATGACCACATGCCCATCCCGTCCTCAAAATATGACTGCTCAGCGCCCAAAGACACGCTGGGGCACCTTGCTGCTGTGTCTGCTCCTGCCCAGCCTCCTGCTGGGATGCCAGAAGTCAGAGAGCCCCCGGGCCGAAGAAGCGCCCGCCCCTCAGTCCCGAACGCTCACCCTGGCGGCCTACACCACCCCGCGAGAAGTGTATCGAGACGCCCTCATCCCCGCCTTCCAAAAACATTGGAAAGAAAAAACCGGAGAAGATGTCAAGTTGGAGGACACCTATCAAGGCTCGGGTGCCGCCGCACGCGCCATTATCTCAGGGCTCGAAGCAGATGTGGCCGCGCTCGCACTCGAAGGAGACCTCGAGCAGCTCGTGAAAGCAAACCTTGTCAAGAGTACCTGGAAAGATAATCCAGCACAGGGCATGGTCTCGCGCTCGGTGGTCGTGCTCGCCGTGAGAGAAGGCAACCCCAAAGGCATCAAAGGCTGGGAAGATCTCCGACAGCCCGGGCTCAACGTGCTGACGCCCAACGTGCGCACCAGCGGAGGCGCGATGTGGAATGTGGCAGCAATCTATGGCGCAGCCCTCCGAGGCAAAACCCCCGTCCCCGCCAACGATGCAGCAGCAGCAGAAGGGCTCCTGGCGGATGTGCTCAAAAACGTCTCCATCATGGATAAGGGCGCGCGTGAGTCGATTGTCACCTTCGAGCGAGGGGTGGGAGATGTGGCCATCACCTACGAAAACGAAGTCGTCACGGGTCGCGCAGCCGGGCGCACGTATGAGGCGGTCATTCCTGCCTCCACCATCTTGATCGAAAATCCCATCGCAGTGGTCGATACGGTGGTGGATAAAAAAGGCACACGGGAGCTGGCAGAGGCGTTTGTGGCCTTTGTGCGCTCACCGGAAGGACAGCGGCTCTACGCGAGCAAAGGCTTCCGACCCGTCGATGAGACCGTGGCGCAAGAAGTGGGACAGCAGTTCCCGGCACCGCAAGATCTGTTTACCATCCGCGAGCTCGGAGGCTGGCCCCAGGTGTTAGAGCAGCTCTTCGGAAAAGGTGCCGTCTACGAGCGTGCGCTCGCCCAGAAGGAGGCCAAATGAGCACCTCCTCCCATGCCCTTGAGATGCCAGGGGAAGCGGGACGAGGCGCGAAGCTCTTCACCTGGATCTCTCTGTTGTTGCTGGTCGGGCTGCCCCTGGTGGCCCTGATTTTAAAAGGGCTCGAGCTGGGCCCGAGTGGGATTTACGAGGCGCTGACGGCTCCGGCGACGCTGGCAGCCTTAAAAGTGACCTTCTGGACGGCGAGTGTCATGGCACTGGTGAATGCCGTCACCGGGACACTCTTGGCCTGGGTGCTGGTGCGTTATGAGTTCCCGGGAAAAGGGCTCATGAATGCGCTGGTAGACCTGCCGTTTGCCATCCCGACGCTGGTGGCGGGTGTCATGTTGGTCGGACTCTATGGCCCCCAGTCGATGTTTGGGCAGTGGCTGGCACCGTATGGCATCCAGATCGTGTTTGCTCAGCCAGCCATCGTGTTGGCCCTGCTGTTCATCAGTGTGCCGTTTGTGGTGCGCGCGGTGGAGCCCGTATTGATGGAGCTGGATCCGGCAGAGGAGGAAGCGGCGTCCACCCTTGGAGCCAGTCGTCTCACCACCTTCTTGCTGGTGAGCTTGCCACCCCTTCTGCCTGTGATCTTGTCGGGCACGATTCGTTCCTTCGCACGGGCGCTCGGGGAGTTCGGCTCCATTGTGGTGGTGTCGGGGAATATCCCACATCAGACGCTCACGGCTCCGGTCTTTCTCTATGGCGAGATCGAGAGTGGCGCGGTTGGGGTGGCGGCAGCGGTCTCGATGGTGTTGGTGTTGGTGGCATTTTCGTTAACCCTGCTGGCTCGACGGCTGGAGCAGCGTCTCTCGGGAGGACGGCGATGACCTTGATCACACCAAAAAAACCGATTGGGATGCTTCAGTGGGGCGTGGTCGGAGTGGCGGCCCTCTACCTGGGGGTGATCTTGCTCCTGCCGATGACGGGGTTGCTCTCGCAGCTCTTGGCGGAGGGCAAACCACCGGTGTTGTCGGCGTTGGAGGATCCATCGGCGCGTTTCAGCTTGGGGATGTCTTTGGCGTTGGCGGTGCTGGCGGCCTTGTTTGGGGCGGTGTTTGGGATCGCGGGGGCGTTGGCTCTGGTGCGGGGCAAGCTGATCGGGCGGACGTTGCTGGACGCGCTGGTGGATATGCCGCTGGCGATCTCGCCGGTGATGGCGGGGCTGGCCTTTCTGCTCCTGTACGGGCGGGGAGGGTGGCTCGAGCCGGTGCTGGCGTTGGGGGGATTGAAGGTGAAGTTTGCCCTCCCGGGGATCGTGATTGCGACCCTTTTTGTGACCTTGCCCTATGTGCTGCGAGAGGTGGAGTATGTGCTCATCGAGCGTGGCACCAGCGAGGAGGAAGCGGCGGCATGTTTGGGAGCGTCTCGTTGGCAGACGTTTTGGAACGTGACCTTGCCGAACATTCGTTTTGCGTTGGGTTATGGGGTGATCCTGACGACGGCGCGAGCGTTGGGGGAGTTTGGGGCGGTGTTGGTGTTGGGAGGGGCCATTGCGGGTCAGACTCAGACCGCCACGACCTTTATTTATGCGGCGCTCGACGAGCGTAAAGAAGTGGAAGCCTATGGGATGGCCATTTTGCTGGCGGCGGCCAGCCTTGCGCTCTTGGGCGTGCAGGAATGGCTCAAGCACAAAAACCATGCACAGCAGGATGAGAGGAATATCGTATGAGCATCGTGGTCAACCGAATCAGCCGTGCCTTTGGGAGTTTTCAGGCGCTGCAAGAGGTGAGCTTCGAAGTGCCGAGTGGGGAGCTGGTGGCTTTTTTGGGGCCCTCGGGCTCGGGGAAGAGTACGTTGCTGCGCATCATCGCGGGGCTTGAGCGGGCGGACAGTGGTTCCATCTCGATTGATGGGAAGGTGGCGGACACGCTTCATGCGCGCGAGCGTGGGGTGGGGTTTGTGTTCCAGAGTTATGCGTTGTTTCGGCATATGACGGTGGCTAAAAACATTGCCTTTGGGTTGCGGGTGCGGGGTGAGTCTGAGGAGAAGCAGGCGAAGCGGGTTGCGGAGCTGCTCAAGCTGATGGGGTTGGAGGGGTTGGGAGAGCGGTATCCGTCGCAGCTCTCGGGGGGGCAGCGGCAGCGGGTGGCCTTGGCGCGGGCGTTGGCGCCGGAGCCCCGTGTGTTGTTGCTGGATGAGCCTTTTGGGGCGGTTGATGCGAAGGTGCGGGAGGAGCTCCGTCAGTGGCTTCGTCGGTTGCACGACGAGGTTCATGTGACCTCGATTATGGTGACGCATGATCAGGAGGAGGCGTTTGCCATCTCGGATCGGGTATTGGTGTTGCATCAGGGGCGTCTCGAGCAGGTGGGGAGCCCGGCGGAGATCATTGATCATCCCGCGACGGAGTTTGTGGCGCGTTTTGTGGGGGAAGCCAATATTTATGATGCGGTGGTGAAGGGGGGACGGGCGACGGTGGGGGGGGCTCAAGGGGGCCTTGAGGTGCCGGTGGATGGATTCCGGGATGGCGTGGGGGTTCGGCTGGTGATGCGGGCGTATGATTTGAAGTTCTTTAAGGCGGAGGAGGGCCCTGCGCAGGTGAGCCGGGTGATTCCGTTGGGGGATCGGGTGAGGGTGGAGGCGAATTTGCGGGATGGGTCGCCGATTTTTGCGCATTTTCCGCGTCGTTCGTCGTTGCTGAAGGGGTTGGAGCCGGGGGTGCCGATTGGTATTGAGGTGACGGTGACACGGGCATACCCACATCCTCACGCATGAAGTGGTATAACCCCAACAAAACACGGGTCAAGGGATGGAATCCCTTGCGGGAGAGTGCAGAGAGGGCAGCGCCCTCTTTGCAAAAATAAGCAGTGCAAAAAGCCAAACACGGGTCAAGGGATGGAATCCCTTGCGGGAGAGTGCAGAGAGGGCAGCGCCCTCTTTGCAAAAAAAGGGTGCAG
>JBJTQF010000350.1:0-9205 GCA_046075485.1 Myxococcota bacterium
CGCGAGCTGTCCTGCGGAGCAGCTCAACCCGCAGTCAATACGTCCCTATCCTTGGGGTGAAGACCCTCCAACGTGCAATCTTGTGAATTATGAGTATTTGCCGAATAGTTCCTGCACAGAGTACGACGGCAAGGGTGACACGGACGAGATCAGCTCTCGGCCCGGAGGTAATTCACCATACGGCATCTTCAACCTCGCAGGAAATGCGAGTGAATGGACATATGATTATTACAGTGCGGATTACTACTCGGTAAGCCCCGCTTCCAATCCCACAGGTCCAAGTGAAGGCACAGAGAGGGCAGTACGAGGAGGAGGCTTTGACGACAGCGACTACTACACCTCCTTCCGAGACCAAGCCGCACCCGACAGTCTCTCCCTCTCCCGAGGTTTCCGCTGCGCGCGTGACAGTTTCCCCCCGTATCCAGCGCCCTGAGCCCGCAGTAGATTCTTGCCAGACGGACACTCTCCCCTGCCACGCATGACAAACTGCGCTTCGTGACATCCCGCATGTAAAAATCAATGGCAAGATTTCCCTGCTATGTTAAACTCTTACGCAGTGGTGAAGGGATTCCGCTCGCCGGTGTGAGCGGTTCACCACACATTCACCCGAGAAAGAGGAGCGTTTCACACGAAAAATTCCAAGCCCCCGGTGGGCGTCTGGTGAAGGTCGTCTCGACGATCTTCTGTGCTCTGGTTAATGTGTGGCTGTGAAAAAGTACGATGCGGCGAGACTCACCCGGTGGGCTTCAACCATCTTGCTTGGACGCAGCAAACGCCTCTCCTGTCCTGTTGTGCTTTGGCGGGCCCTGCAGACAAGAGAGGCGCCCTATCCCCTTGCGGAGATGTCGGAGGATAGCATCAGGGTCAGGCTCCTCGCTACCCTTTTAATGCCCTTCTCTCCATCCTCCGCACGGTCACGGAGGATTTTTGCCCTATGTCTGAAAAAGATCTGCTTCTTCTGCTCCTCTGCCTTTTATGGCTGCTCTCTGCGCTCTCTTGTGCTCCACCCGACCGGGATGGAGATGGCTCCAATACGCTGCTCGACTGTGACGACGCTCACCCCGCCGTCTACCCCGGAGCCCCCGAGCAACCCTACAACCAGCTCGACGAAGACTGTAACGGCACCGACCTCATCGACGTCGATCTCGATGGCCACCCCGCCCTCATCGCCGGAGGGGATGACTGCGACGACCTCGACCCCTTCACCCATCCCGACGCACCCGAACAATGCGACGGAATCGCCAACGATTGCAGCCAGTTCCCCGATGACGCCGACCACGACGGCTGGGAAGCTCAAGCCTGCCTCGAGCCCATCTACTGGGGAGACTGCGACGATCTCGACCCCTCCATATTCCCCCACGCCGACGAAATCCCCTATGACGGGATCGACCAAAACTGCTACGAAGGAGACCTCATCGACATCGACCAAGACGGAGAAGCCAGCATCCACGCCGGAGGCCCCGACTGCGACGACCTCAACCCCGCCATCACCTCCGCCCAAGAGACCTTCATCCCCGCAGGATACTTTTACGCCTCCCGCTGGCCAGCCCCAGACCATCCCACCTCCCCCAGCGCAGGGCTCGAGCGCCGATTTCTGCCCGATTTCTGCATCGATACCACCGAAGTCTCACTCCGCACCTATCGATACTGCCAAGCCACCTGGGAATGCCCCATTCCCTCCGGCATCCAACAAGATCCCTCCTGGATGACCTGGTATCAAGACCCCCTCCAGCAAGACTTCCCCGTGGTGGGCCTCTCCGCCTCCGATGCCCTCAACGTCTGCGCAGCTCAAGGCAAAAGACTGCCCTCCCACGACGAATGGGAAAAAGCCGCCCGAGGCGGACTGTGCCTCGAGAACACCCGCCCATGTCCTGACCACACACTCAACCCCTCCCCCCAGCGCACCTTTCCCTGGGGAGAAAATAAGCCCACCTGCACCCTCGCCAACCACACCCCCAGCGAGACAAGCGCCTGCTACACACCCACGCCAGAAAGCCATGCACCCCCCGTCGTCGCCGTCAACACCCTCACACCCGGCGCCTCCCCCTACGGTGTGCTGAACCTCTCCGGGAACGCGGCGGAGTGGGTCACAGACCCCCCCGGAAGTTTTCAGAGTGCTCAAGCTCATCAACCGCCACATTTTGGCAACTCTGCTGCTCGGGAACACCTCTCCTTTGCCAATATCCGAGGTGGCAACTTCGAGAGCAGCCCCGAAGCACTGGAAATCTCCCAACGAAGCACCTACACCCCCCAGATGAACCTCATGGGACTCGGCACTCGTTGCGTCAGAAGTTTAGAATCCTCCAGCGACGCCAGAATATCCCCGTCCTCACCGTGAGAGCCCTGGCCCCCCGCACACACAGCACCTTCTCACACGCGCACGAGCACGCACGCAGGCACACGCGCATGCGCACACGCGAGCACACGCGCACACGCGCATACGCGCACGCGAGCACACGCAGGCACACGCGGATACACAAGCACCTCAATCACCAAGTTCACCAGGTTCAGCAGGTTCAGCTCGGCAGGTTCAGCTCGGCAGAAAAATCACCCGGGAGCCCTCACGGACGCATCTCTCCCGGCGTGATGATGTCGTCTCCGTCCACGTCGTAGTTCCCCCCCAGCCAATTGGTGATCTGAGGCTCGAGGCTCGACTCTTTGGCCAACATGCGCGTGCCGTGTCCCGCACCCGTATACACTCGGAGCGCCTTCTTTCCACGCGCCACCGAATCCAACACCAAGGAAGACTTCGCCGAGAAGTTATCCTCTCGACTCACCGCCAAAAAGAGCGGACGCTCCGCATAACGCTGCACCGCATCCTCAATCGCAATGCCCTTGTACTCCAAGCCCGGAGAGAGCAACACCAGATTGGCAATGCGCGGATCATCCGCCGCCACCCGCGCCGCAATATTCGCCCCCACACTCGCCCCCACCAACGCCACCGACTCCGGGTTGATGTTCGCACGCGCACGCAAAAACACCACCGCCGCCGCAACATCCTTGATCATCAGCTCGTATTGGGCTGGCTCAAGCTGCTCATAGGTCAAGGACTTCCCCCCCGAAAACTTGGTGCTGCCCCCATGCCCCCGGAGATCCAACAGCAGCACATGCACCCCACTCCGCTGGAGACGCTCCGCAAAAGCACGCCAATCTTCCAGGGAGCGCCCGTCCATATGGAGAAAGATCACCGCACTGCCCTTCTCCTTACCCGCCATGTAAACACCGTTCTGAAGCAGCCCCCCCTCTCCCGGAATGCTCACCGTACCACTGGGAAGCAGCGTCACCTTTTTTTCAGGTGCCGTTGTTTTGGGCTTTTTTACACCCTGTGCAGACGCATCCGCCGTCATCCCCGCGCTGCTGAGGAAAAGTCCTCCGATCAGCAGACCGCTCAAAACACGCCCGCTGCGCATATGCCGCTCTCGCAGGTGGTGAGCGTGGATCTGTGGACGTTCCATGAGTTCTCCTTCATTCTGCACCCGCCACTCCAAACACAGAGGGGATGCCTCAACCAGACGTGGCCACTGGGAGGGATTATACTGCTCAGGCAGGAGACGGTCAATTCACACGCTCCAGCCAGCGCGGATGTTGCGCATGATTCAGATAAAACCTCTCACCACCAGATAAGGAATGTCGATGCAGTTCCAGCCAGCCCTCACTCCGGGCGTCCTGATCCGACGCTATAAGCGCTTCTTCGTGGAGGTCCAGCCAGAAAATGGAGACCCCATCACCGCACACGTCGCCGCCACCGGTGCCATGACCGGCTGTAGCACGCCCGGCTCCCATGTCATGCTCTCCTTCCACCCCGAGCCCACCCGAAAGCTCGCCTGGAGCCTCGAGCTCGTCGAAGCAGACGGCGCATGGGTCGTGGTCAACACCGCACTGCCCAACCGCTTGGTCGCCGAAGCCGTTCAGGCTCAACAGCTCCCCGAGCTGACCGGCTACCCGCTCATCCGCCGAGAAGTCCGCTACGGACACAACAGCCGCATCGACCTCCACCTCAGCGGATCCAACGGAACCTGCTTCGTGGAGATCAAATGTGTCACCCTCAAAGAGGGAACCTGCGCCCGCTTCCCCGACGCCGTCACCGAACGCGGCACCAAACACCTCCGAGAGCTCGCCGAAGTCGCACACTCAGGCGCTCGAGCCGTCATGCTCTTTCTGGTGGTACGCCAAGACTGCACCCACTTCAGCCCCGCCGACTCCGTTGATCCCCTCTACGGTCAAACACTACGAGCCGTCGCACAGCAAGGGGTTGAGCTCCTGGCCTATGCCGTGCAAGTCTCCCCACAAGGACTCGAGCTTGCACAACGGCTGCCCGTGATGCTCTGAGATCCAGCTTGGAAGGGGAATACCGAGCGTTGGACCAGACCCCACCCACCAGACCTGCCGCCCCCACCCTGCTCTTCCCCACCCACCAGACCTGCCGCACCCACCCTGCTCTTCCCCACCCACCAGACCTGCCACACCCCGTCATACCCAACTTTGGGGGAGGGTTGGGACATGGAGTCCGTACTTCACCAGAATGAGGGGTGAGGTTGAAGGAGGGACGTGCGCGGGAATGCCTCTGACTCCCAGTGGGGAGAGCCTCCGCCCTCGCACCCGCTCTGGCTCAGCGCCACGTCCCCGGGATATACACCCAGCCGCGTGGCCGACGCTCCCAATGTCCCGGAACATAGGTCCGATAACCCGCTCGAGGACGCTCCCAATGCCCCGGCACCCAGTCATACCGCTGAATCGCCGGACGCCAAGCCCAGTATCCCGCCACCCACACCCAGCCACGACGCACCCGTGGAATCGGCTCCGGACGCGGCGGCGGCGGCTCGATGTTCACATACACATCCACATCCGCAGGCTGCGAATACGCCGGAGGCGGCGCTTGATTGTAGCTCGGCGGAGGCGCCTGATCATAACCTCGTGGCGGCGGTGGCTGATTATACGTCGAAGAAGGCACCGGCTCCGGCGCTTGCACAATACAACCCGAAACCACCGATGAGACCCACAACCCCATCACCCAGACCATCATTTTCTGCATGTTTAGCTCCTTTATACGACAGCGCCCGCCGGAGAACGGCATCTTCAAATGCCCCAGCGGTCCCTCATGCGTCTGACCTTGAGCAAGCGGTGATCCCGCTTCTTCCGCCGCTACTATAGCAGGTTCGATCTTGTGGACGTTCATCAGAAGCAGATTATTCGGGACAACGTTTAACTGAAAAGAATCTGCTCTCGACGGAAATCTTCAACATCACTACAATCAAAAAGAATTCGGACAAATCGACAGCTCTGTCGGTAGATTTTCCTGCCAATTCAGATTTATCTGGAATATAAATGAGCAGAGATTGGCTATGGCTGTAATTGGTTCTCGGAACACCCTCAACGGAAGCGGATGCAGGAGAGTACGCGCATGCACACGCACACCCGGATGCGAATCGCCTTCTTTCTTCTCTCAAGCATGGTTGCCTGCGGAGAGCCCCCCTCAGAGCAGGCCCTCCACCTCGCTCAAAATGAGCCCAAGCCGCTTGAGGCACCCGCAACAAACAGCGCCCCACGAGAAGGCGCCACCTCCGCCACCTTCGTTGTCATCAATACCAACGACAGCGGAGCAGGCTCGCTCCGACAAGCCATCCTGGATGCCAACGCGAACCTCACCACCGATACCATCAACTTTAACATCCCCGGCACCGGGGTGAAGATCATCCAGCCCTCAACAGCCCTGCCCACCCTCACCGGGAAAGTCACCCTGGACGGCTGCACACAAACCGGAGCCAACTGCCAGACTTGGCCTCCCCGCATTCAAGTGGAGCTGGATTTTTCGGTGGCCGGACGCGGATTGACGGTCCTCGGCGGCGGCTCCCTGGTCCGGGGCCTCTCCCTCGGAGGTGCCACCTATACCCCCACCCTCGACCCCGGCGAAGGCATCAGCTTTCGCACACGCGGAGGCAATAAGCTCCAGACCTGCTTCTTAGGCGTGCGCTCCGACGGGGTGACCGCCTTTCAAAACGGATACGGCGTGCTGATCGCCGACGCCTCCAACCTCAACATCATCGGTTCTGAGCTGGATGGAACCAATGACGCCAATGAGCGGAACCTGATCTCCGGGAACCTCACCGGTGTGCAGATCGAAGGCAGCGGAGGCAGCAACCAGCTCGTCCGAAACTGGATCGGCGTCGATCAGAGCGGCAGCACCGCCCTCCCCAACAAACTCGGCGGGGTGGTCGTCGAAAACGACGCCGGAAACAACCTCTACAAAGATAATGTGGTCTCCGGGAACGCCACCGCCGGGATCTGGCTGCGCTTCGTCTCCAATGAGACCCTCACCTCCAACTTCATCGGCGTAGACGCCCGAGGACTCACCGCGCTGGGCAACAACGGCCCCGGGCTCCGCCTGGAAGATACCAACCGCGTGGTGATCGGCGGCTCCCTGCTCACCGGCAACCGCATTGCCAATAACCTCGGCGCGGGCATCCAGCTCGACGAAGGCTCCGGGCTCGGCAATCGATACAGCTATAACAGCATCCAAAATAACAAAGGACTCGGCATCGATCTGCTCCTGCCCGTCGGTGCCAACCCCCACGATGCCGATGATGCCGATACCGGCGTCAATGACCTGCTCAACGCCCCCGAGCTCGGCCCGGTGGTGCTCTCCGATCAGGTGACGATCAACTATCGTGTGATGTCTGATCCGGTTCAGGTGGTATTTCCCCTCACCATCGACTTTTACCTGGCCGACAGCGACAACGAAGAACCCAAAACCTGGCTCGGCAGTGATACCTACCTCGACAATGAAGCAGAGCAGCTCACCACCTTTACCTTCACACCCGCAACCAGTGTCACCACCGGCGCACGCATCGTCGCCATCGCCACCGACCGAAACGGAAACGCCTCGGAAGCCTCCCCCAAAGACGCCGACGGAGACGGTGCCACTTGGCCCTCCGACTGCCACGACGCCAACCCCGCCATCAAACCCGGTGCCACCGAGCTGGCCGGTGACGGCATCGACCAAAACTGCGATGGCCGCGAGACCTGCTACAAAGACGCCGATGGAGATGGATATCGACCCGATACCACCAGCACGGTGGTCTCCAATGACGCCACCTGCACAGATCTCGGGGAAGCATCGGCCTCCGCACCCACCACCGACTGCAATGACAGCTCCAAGACCGCTTACCCCGGCGCGACCGAGAGCTGCGATCAAGAGGACTCCGACTGCGATGGCTCGCTGGTAGACAGCTTCCCCGACAGCGATAACGACTCCTTCCCCGACTGCATCGATACCGATGATGATGCCGACGGGAAACCCGATGGCAGCGATAACTGCCCCCTCGTCCCCAATCCCAGCCAAACCGATACGGACGGAAACGGCAAGGGTGACGCCTGCGAACAAGACGGCGATGGAGACCTCTACGGAGACGCCGTGGACAACTGCCCCACCATCAAAAACGCCGATCAAGCCGATCTCGATAAAGACGGCCTCGGAGACGCCTGCGATACCGATAAGGACGGTGATGGGCTCGCCAGCCCCGCCGACTGCAATGATACACAAGCCTCACTCACCACCCTCAAACGCTACTATCGAGACGCCGACGGGGATAACTTCGGAGACAGCAACGACTTCTCCGATGTATGCTCCAACTCCCCTCCCACCGGATACGTCTCCCGAGGCGGTGACAACTGCCCTCAGGTCTCCAATCCCGATCAGGCGGACGCCGATCAGGACGGACTCGGCGACGTCTGCGACACCGATAAGGACGGTGACGGGGTCAGCGCCAGCCAAGACTGCAACGATGCCGATGCCAACATCTCCGCCCTCTACCGCTACTACCGCGACGCCGATGGAGATGGACTCGGAGACAGCAACGACTTCCAAGACCTCTGCACACGCACCACTCCCAGCGGATACGTGACGGTCGGCGGCGATAACTGCCCCCTCGCGAGCAATAGCAGTCAAGCGGACCTCGACCTCGACGGGCAAGGAGACGCCTGCGATGAGGATAAGGACGGTGATGGCACCCTCAACACCTCAGACTGCGCCCCCAACGATGAGAACCTCAGCAGCCTGCTCACCTGCTACGCCGATGCCGATGAGGACGGCTTCGGCACCACCCAGAGCAGCCTGTGTACCAGCGCCTGCCCCAGCATGACCAGCTCACAAGGCGGTGATAACTGCCCCACCCTCTCCAACCCCAGCCAAGCCGATCTGGATCAGGATACTCAGGGGGATGCCTGTGACTCCGACGCCGACGGAGATGGTGCCTCCAAAACTCAAGACTGCAACGACCAAGACGCTGCGGTCAGCACGCTGCTCACCGGCTACCAAGACGATGACGGAGACGGCATCGGCAACGGGCCCGCTCAGATGTTCTGCGCCGCCACGCTCCCCGAAGGTTATGTCTCCACCGACGGCGATAACTGCCCCAAGCAGGCCAATGCCTCCCAATCCGATGAAGACGGAGACGGCTTAGGGGATGCCTGTGATGCCCCCGGCGAAACACCCACTCCCACCTCAACACCGGAGCAGAATACCCCCACGCCCGAGCTGGAAGCCACCGCGACACCCGCGCTGGAGCCCACACCAACCCCAACCGGCGAGGAAACACCCACCCTTCAGCCCGAACAAACGCCCTCTGCCACGCCAGAGACGGAAACCCCGTCGCTGACGCCCTCCGCGACGGCCACCCCGGGAGGTGATACCAGCACACCGTCTCCCACTCCCGAGGAGACCCCCAAGGCCGTGGATTTGGTAGGGGGCGGCTGCATCTGCGCTCAACACGATCAGACCCGCGGGGAGAGCTGGGGCTCGCTCTTGGTAGGGCTCTGGACCCTGCTGCACTGGAGACGACGCACCCGCCGTTGAGGGTGATGCGTGTTTTGTATTGTTGGGTGGAGGTGCCTCCCGAGCCCACGCGCTTGGCGCTTCAGCGTCTCATCCATGCCCTTGGGGGCTGCACACCTCGTATGGAATGATTGGCGACGATACTCCCTCCTTGCTCGTTTCTACTATAGATATTAACTTTCGCGTTGTGAGTGATATGACTTAAGCAACCTCACTTGAACTCATGTTGGAGGCACGATGAAACGCTTCCCCTGCTTCAGGCTGATCACAATCGAACCCAGAAAGTAATGACCGTACTCGCCGACCTCTTGCCGTGCGTGGCTTTCGTCGTAGAAATCGAGAAACTTTCCGGTGAGATCATCCACTAACTCTCGT
>JBJTQF010000351.1:0-7775 GCA_046075485.1 Myxococcota bacterium
ATAGTCTTCACTTCCCAACAGTGTCACCACCGGGACAACATCTGTATCCAAAAGCTCCCCGCTGAGCTCGTGCAAGCGATAGAGGGAGACCGCGCCGGCTTGAGTCTGGTTCAGCTCTCCAAAAGTCGGCGAAGCCAGGGCCACCACCGGATATCCTGTCCCATAGGGATCACCCACGGCCATCGACAGGCCAAGCTGCCCTTGTTCACCCGAACCCGTCAGGGTAAATCGAGGGGCCGTTGAAGCGGTCCCCGACGCCACTCCGGTCAGGGAATAACCATACAAGCGCCCACTGCTCTGAAGTCCTTCCCCGTTGTAGCCGGGAGCCCCCACCAGCAACAAAATCTCCCCCGACTTCAGGCGGCTCACCGCCACCGAGTGCCCAAACCAATCGTAGCTGTTGGCCCCCACCAGCGACAGCTCCGCGTCGTCAGGGCTCAAAACTGTCCCCCTTGAGATCCCCGCTCGGCTCACAAACACGTCTACCCGTCCACGCTGCGTACCACCCTCACGCGCATAAGGGGAGGCCACCACCAGATCTTGAATCCCGTCTCCGTTGACATCTCCTGCGCGCATCACATGCCCGAAGTTGTGATACACCTGAGTCGATTGAATGGAGACATCCGGGCTGGTCGAGAGCCCCGTGCTGCTGCCAAAAAACACGTCCACTTGGCCAAAATAAGAGAGGCTCGCGGCTTCCGTGGTGGGTGATGAGATGGCCAGATCGTCAAAGCCATCGGCGTTAAAGTCCAGCACCGCCACTTGCCATCCAAAGCGTGCATACTCTTGAGCACCTCGACGCCAGAGGTCGGCACTGTTGGGCAGGGTCAGGCTTCCGGATGCCAGGGTGCTACGTCCATAGGAGACGGCCACAAATCCCGTCTGAGCGGTGCCGGGCCCCCCCCAACCGGGCGCACTCACCACCAGATCTTGGCGTCCGTCCCGGTTAAAGTCTCCGCGTGATAAGCCACTGCCCAAATGCGCAAAAGGGGTGGTGGAAGTGTAGGTCAAGCTGGCTGCTTGAGTGCGTCCGGCGGATGTCTTCAGGGTGGGAACGGCGTGGCTGGGCAGCTTCTCTGCCGGAAGTGGCAGGCTCAGAGTGCCTTCCGCAACCTGCCAGAGCTTCTCTCGCACCCGTGCATAAGTGTTTGGTGTTGTGTCCTGTTTCTGCTGAAGCCTTGTGCGCAGCGCCTGCTTGTCTTGCGCCAGCTTTGGATAATGCGCTTCAAACATCACCCCTCGTTCGGTGCGAGACATCGACACCGTCAGCTCTCCCCGGTCGATCAGCTCCAAACCCAGGTTGATCCACGGATGATGTAGGGTCAAGTGTTCGTGATCGGGCTGGACTTCAAAGCGAGAACCGCTGACACCGTTCTCCATCCACTCGATCATCTCCAGCCACTTCCAAGCGGTGAAGCCTGACATATCATCGACACCCCCCGCAAAATAATCTTGATACAGATCGGTCAGCAGGGGCGTATTCTTAGCAAACATGGGATACAAGAGCTGTCCTGCGATCCGCTCCGCATGAGCCCCCACAAAGATCAGCAGATTGGTCATCAGCATCACCTGCCGATTGACGGTATCGTAGCCCATCTCATGGTAGATGTTGAGCATATCATCCAGCGGCACATACCACTTATTGAGCAGATAAGATTGATCCAGCTCATAGGCGGCCACCATGTCACCGCCCGTATCGGCTGCGGTATGCGCTGCACCCCAGTCGTCATGAAAATCCTGAGCAGACAAGACATCGATAAAACCTTCTTGCACTCCCAATCCATGCCATGAGATATCGGCCACAGAGTGCGCAGACACCGCAAACAGAAAGACCGACAGTCGCTCCGTCTCTTTGTCCCAGGGAGGTGGATAGGTACGATACACATAATCAGCCGCATGCATCAGAAACGGATCCCAGTGCGCTTCTTCTGCCGCATCACCATAATTGGGCAAGATATAACCCCAATCTGGAAAGCTCGAGCCCCCTTGTAAGGCTTCGGGATTCTCCGCCACATATTGCGCATACTCGGGATGTGCCTGTGCATCAAACCACCACTGAGCACGGTTTGAAACCTCCACATGAGTAGAGATGCCACATGCCAGGGCTGGCCATTGCAGACTGGCACTGAGCGCCAAGCAGGAAGCCAGCAACCCCCTCCGAAGCAGCGGTTGAGAATGGAGCGTGCGGGCCAAAGCGTTTCGTGTGCGCATGCAGACCTCATGCAAAAGGGTGAACACGGACTGGACAACAGAATGAATCGCTGTATGATCTGGAACGCGGTCAAAAGATATGCAGAGCTTAGCGAAGGAAGGCGAAAATGGACAGCAAAATGCTTGCACCGAAGGGGCCAGAGAGCCCGCCCAAGTCCGTCCGCGTCGAGCGCACCGGATGGACAACACAGGGCTTCCTCCCGTGCAGCAGACCCCTCCAGATGCTGATCTTCTCGGCGGGACTCTTTGCACTGGCTGGGTTGTGGAGCCAGGTGGCTGGCACTCGTTCGGCTCAAGCGGAAAACAATCCCGCCGGGGCCACGTCCAGCGCCAAAACATCCGGCTCAACGGGTAGCGGAGCCAGTACGAATGTGGTCACTGCCGCCGCGACCTCCTCCAGCAGCGGGGTAATCAGCTCTAGCAGCGCGGTAAACAGCTCTAGCAGCGCGGTAAACAGCTCTAGCAGCGGGGTAATCAGCTCTAGCAGCGCGGTAAACAGCTCTAGCAGCGCGGTAAACAGCGCCAGCACAGTCGGAACAGGCACCGGGAACACGGGCGCAGGTGGCACGAATGCCAGCAGCAAGCCCAAAAATACCGGCAGCACCCCTCCCAAAAAGGCGGAGACCCCACGCTCTCCCTATCTGTTTGGTGATCCAAAACAAAAGAGTGCCAATACATCCCCGCCTCGTCCTGCCCTCGACGCCATCCGGCAGGCAATGGGGGGAAATGCCAATACCACCCCTTTTGAAAACTTCCGCGAGAGCCTCCAAGCGGCTCCAGAGCTCTTGGAACAACGCCAGCTTGAGAATGACTTTGTCGCCTGGGGCATGCGTCCTCGCCCCAAAAATCCCACTCGAGAGATCAAGGATGTGGAGAAGGTATTGGGCCCAGTCCCTCGATTTGCCGACCATACCTTCTACAGCGAGGGCTTTCAGAGCCTGCTGGATATTCGCACCGACAGTCGCCTCACAGCGGGTAATTCCATCCAGCTCTTGCCAGATCGTGAGGCGTGGGCCGCACGCAAGCGGGTGATGCAGGACGCGCGCGAGACGCTCTATGTCACCACCATGTTGATGATCTGCGATGAGGGCGGACGGGAGTTTTCCCAGCTCATGATCGATGCTGCTCGACGTGGGGTGGATACGCGCTTTATTTTGGATGCCCTCTTCTCTCTCTATGCCAATCCCTGCCTCAATATGATGCGGCAAGGGGGTGTGCAGGTGATCCTCTCCTTGCGCTCCATTCGACCTGATAAGATCGACTGGGAATCTCATGAAAAGATCCTGGTGGCGGACGGCGAAGTGGCGATCACCGGCGGAACCAATGTCGGCTCTTGGTATCAGGACTCCGATGGTTTTGACGAGAACTATCGAGACACCGATGTGATGTTGGAAGGGCCGATTGTGATCGATCTGGCCCGTCGTTTTGTGACCTTATGGACCTCTCTCCGCCGCGACGATCACAGCTTGGATGGATATCTCGAAGAGCTGGAGACAAAGGAGCTGACCTTTGCCCATCAGAGACTGCTGGGACGCCAACACTATGCCCGCTGGCTCAGCCCCTCCAATCGAAATGGACTGTGCCGCTTTGTGGCCCAAGATCCACATCTCAACACCTTCCACGTCTGGAGTCTCTATCAGGAGCTGATCGAAGAGTCCCGTAAGCGGGTGATGTTGACGGCCTACGCACTCGATCCGCTTGGTTCACCCAATCAAGTGCGGATGCAAAAAGCCCTGATCAAGCTGGCATCAAAACCTGATGCCAAAGTGGATCTGATCACCAATGGGTATGGTGGGCTCTACAATCCGGTGGTGCCTCCCTTGTTTCGCAATTCATACAGTGCCTCAGTGCTGCGGCAGAGCTGGCGCGGATTTGGCAACACGCCTGTACGTCTGAATGTGTATCACTACTTCATCCATGCCAAACAGTATTACTTTGATGGCATCCTGGGAGCCGTCGGCAGCTTCAACTATGATAACTCCGGCAATCGCTGCCAAGAGAGCACCGTGGTCTGCATGGATCCCACCTTTCTCTCTGAGCTGGAGCGACTCTTTGCCCGAGATATTGCCAATTCCTGGGTGCTCAGCGGTGAAGACATTGCCCGCATCGAGCGGGATCAGTCTGCCCGCAAGAAAGGGAAAAATAAGCGATGAGATCCGCCTCGTCTCCGTGGATGTATGCCATGACCCCCGGGCTCCTGTTAAGCCTCTGTGCTTGCTCCGAGCCCGCCGATGATACGGCCACCCCTGAATCCAGTCCGACCCCTTCTGCCACACCTCAGCCCCTTAACGATGGACCTGATTCAGAAGTGATCATGGTCTCTGACGGTGGAACCTATCGCATAGACTTTCTGCATGCGGATAGTGGGGAGGTCTTCTATCGTCTGGATGTGCGTGAGGTATACCCCGAATGCCAAGATACAGAAGGCGCCTGTGGCATCACCGAGGTTTTCCACTCCACGCATGAAAAGCGGGACTATTTGACCATGAATGTGGGCCAACTCTACCAAGAGGATGGTGGATTTTTTGCACCCGCCACCCTTCGACGGGTACGTTTAACACAGCCCGCAGAGCCCATCTTTAACATGAATCAGCTAGACTTCTCTCAGGTGCCGGGGGGAGATGTCATCTGCGACTATGATCCGACAGATCCCTGTAATTCCGGGACGTTACCGACCTGCTTTAACCTCTTTCCCCATGATGTTGAGGTGGTGCAAGACGATCCCGATGCTCAGCACTTGGAAGTGATTCTGGCGGATCTGGCTACCGCTCGCATCCTCAAGGTCAACTACGACTATGCGGATCAAAATCGCTGTGGGGTGGTCGAGTGGGTGCTCGACGCTCGCACCGAAGGATACGAGCCCTTCTACCAAGCCAATGACGCGGACTACTTCAAAACTGCCGATGCGGAGTACCTGCTGACCAGCCACTATTCCGCCAGTCCCATCGTCTCGGCGGGTGCCATCTTTATGTGGAAACGCACCTCCGAATCCCCCACATGGTCAAAGCTCTGGTCCTTTCCCGATCCCGAAGCGGGTACACTTCCGTATCTCAACACCCCTCATAATCCTGCCTTAGAGTCGCTCGAAGGAGGAGGGTATCTCATGCGATACGGACACTCCCGTGGGCTGGAGAGCTTCTGGCATGCAGGCTACAAAGGCAGCATTGGCATGGCCACCCTAGACTCACTCGAATCACCGCCAGTCTATCGGGGGGAGAGTCATTTTCCTGCGGGTTCCGTGCTCAATCCAATGGGGTTTGTGCGAGAAGTCGAGCCGGTCGGGAATGGCCGATACTTGGTCACCGACTCGGGTTGTGAGACCTTCTTCGGCTGTCCACTCGAAGGGCGGGTCTACTTGGTCGGCGGTGAGCTCGTACCCGAGGCACAAGGAAAGAGTGGACACTGGACCGCTGGTTTTACAGAGCAGGTGTTTCAGCCCCTCGACACTGCCCGAGTCAGAGCCTTTGACTGTGATTTTGCCACCAACTACGAATCGGATTATCTTACCCGCGCCCAGCTCGGAGACGATCTCAATGCGGCGTGGCGTCACTCGGTGGCAACCTGTACGATGATTCAGGATCCGGTAGACACGCAGGGGAAAGTCTCTCCATAAGCCATCTTCAGCGGAGATCATGTTGTATGCTCTATCCCATCAGCTTTGCCAGTGATAACTATGCCGGATGCCATCCCGAAGTGATGGAGTCCCTTCAGCGCGTCAGTCATGGCCACCTTGGATCGTATGGACACGACATTGTGACGGAGCAGGCGGAGGCCCTCTTTCGTCAGCAGCTCGGCGATCAGGTGGAGGTCTTTTTTGTGCTCAACGGCACCGCCGCCAATGTCTTGGGACTCTCCACCCTCATGCACCCGCACGAGGCCGTCATCTGTGCCAGCACTGCCCATCTTCAGCAGGATGAGTGTGGAGCACTGGAGCGATTTGCCGGTCATAAAGTGCTCTTGGTGCCGACGACAGATGGGAAGATTCGTCCCGAAACATTGGCCCCTCTGATGCTGAGAAAGACCGATGTTCACTCCGTTCAGCCCCGCGTTCTGTCCCTGACCCAAAGCACAGAGTATGGCACGGTCTATTCGTTAGAAGAGCTGAGAGCCCTCTGTGAAGAAGCGCATCGTTTGGGCCTCTATGTACACATGGATGGGGCGCGGGTGAGTAATGCAGCGGTCAGCTTGGGCGTCGAGCTTCGCCAGATGACAGGGGAGGTGGGACTTGACCTTCTGTCCTTTGGCGGCACCAAAAATGGGCTGATGATGGGCGAAGCAGTGGTCTTCTTTAGGCCAGAGCTTGTGCAACACTTTGAGTTTGTGCGTAAGCAAGGAATGCAGTTGGCATCGAAGATGCGCTTCGTCTCGGCGCAGTTTTTGGCATTGCTGAGCAACGACCTATGGCGTCGCAGCGCGCGTCATGCCAACACGATGGCGCAGCGTCTGGTCGCGGGGATGCGAGAGCTTCCCGGCGTTCAGATCACTCAGCCTGTGCAGGCCAATGCGGTCTTTGCCATCCTGCCCCCTGTCGTCATTCCACGCCTTCAGCTTCGCCATCACTTTTACGTTTGGGATGAACGACGTCACGAGGTGCGCTGGATGACAGCGTTTGACACTTCTGAGCAAGATGTCGATGCCTTTGTGGAAGCTGCCCGCGAGCTGTTGCAGAGCCTGTGATCCGCCTCGGCGGAGCTGCATATTTTGTCTGACCCACTTCAGACCTCGACCCCCATGAGATTCAGCTTGGGATCCCCTCGTCAGACCTGCCGATCTTCGCTACACTACACATGAGTGTTTTGTAATTCCTTCATTCCTGGAGAGAACCATGAAAGTAATGAGCTGGTTTGGGCTTCTGATAGCCCTTTGCAGCAGTCTGGCGCAGGCTGCTCCCGGTGAGTGGCCCATCGGTCGCCATGACAGCGCACGCACAGGTATTGCGGAGCTGCCCTCTACTTTTCCCACCGTCCCGGCTCCCACTTGGAGACACTATGTCGGTGGCAATATGGCACAGTATGTCGTCTCTGATGTCGATGGAGATGAGGCAGAGGAGCTCTATTATCTCTCGGGAGGGGTTCTCTATCACAAGACCCCAGACAACGAGCTGCTCTGGAGTCGCCCGCTGCCATCGGATACCTTGTATGGACCCAGTGATCTGGATGGTGACGGTGAGCTGGAGCTGGTGGTCACACAGAGCTCTCCCGTGCGCATCTTCATCATCTCAGTGGTGGATGGTACGATCCTCTGGGCCTTCAAAGACTCCACCGAGATCGGTACACTGGGTGCCTTGCGCATCACCGATCTCAACTTAGATGGCACCGAGGATCTGCTGATCGAAGAGTGTCATTGTTGCACCTATAACTCCGGCAAACCCGGCTTTGCCGTCGATTTTGCAGACGGATTTCAAGCACCTCGCCGCCTCTATAATATTGGCACAGACTGCGGCAGTACGGCAGATCTCTTTGCCAATGTGGATGGCACCGGCAAACAATACATTGAGATCGGCTACAACGCAGTGCGTGCAACCGATACAGTCACGGGTGCTCAAAAGTATCTGCTGGCCACCG
>JBJTQF010000352.1:0-30584 GCA_046075485.1 Myxococcota bacterium
CGGGGTCGAGGTCGGGGTCGGCTCCGGGGTCGAGGTCGGGGTCGGCTCCGGGGTCGAGGTCGGGGTCGGCTCCGGGGTCGCCGTTGGTGTCGGCTCCGGGGTCGGTGTGGCGTACCCTTCGGCTTCACATTGGCTCGAGCAGCCATCTCCGCTCACGCGGTTGCCGTCGTCGCAGCTCTCTCCAGCCTGGAGCTGGCCATCACCGCAGGTCTCGACCTCCACACAGATGCGCTGGCTGGCGTACTCCGCCCCATCGCCGATGGCGCAGACGTCGAAGCAGTGGGTGCCCACGGTGGCATCGCTGGGCACTCGTAAGGAGAGGTCAAAGTCTAAGCTGTGAGCGGTGCTCATGCTCAGGTTTTCATAAGCCTCGGGAGAGACGCCCGCCAGCCAGTCTTCATATCCAGGCGTACATACCTCGAGCGACATATGCGACACGCTGCTCAGCTCGATCTTGATCAAGGAGGCAATATAGGAAGCAATATTCACCTTGCCCGGAATGGTACCGTCGGAGTTGATCTTGACGGCGTCTCCGCCAGTGCGTGCGGCGTAGGCGTCCCAAGTGGTGAGACGGCTGCTGCTCCCGGAATGCAGATGCAACAAGGTGATGTCCTGCTCCACCAAAGCGTCGAGGGCATCCAAAATGGCCACGTCGTCGGAGGTGCCCACCACACCGTCTCGACCGGGATCCACGCCGGTAGAAGTCGCGCCACCGACGATGGCGTCATAGGCGCAGTCGTGTGGGACGTTGTCTCCCCAGTTGAGCAGGATACGACGGGAGCCCTCACGCCAGCCAATCCCGGCATCGTGAGCGGCTTCCATAAAAGCACGACCATAGTTTTCGGGCGCATCCATGCCATGCCCCAGGCTCAGACCCGAGATCACCGAGCTGATGGCCGTGCTGTCGTCACTCAGCCCGGCGTTTCGTGCGTAGGCCACATCGGTCTCTTTGCCGTAGTAGTCGCTGTAGTCACAGGAGGTCAAGGGATCCACGGTGGGATAGTCTTTGTAGGAGATCACCCCAAACCGAGTGTCCGGGATCAGACTTCGTACCTGGTTCATGATGTTGACAGAATTGTTTTTGACGTTCGACAGCTCGCCCCCCATGCTCCCGGTGAGGTCAAAGGAGATCAAGACGTCTCCGCGTGCGGGTGCGCTGTCTGCGGCCATGTCCAGCCAAGAGGTCTGAGCCAATGACTGGCCGGGATACGCTCGAAAGCTCGAATACCCCGGGGAGAGGGTGGAGCTGGGGGTCGAAGCCCGCATGTCCTCCAGCCAGCTCGGATCGGGAGGCGGCAACAACGGCACGGTGGCAGGCACCACTTTTTCTTGCACCTGCACGTTTCGACGTGGAGCCTCTTGCGAGAGCCGCGCCGAAGGTACTTTGCAGAGGACATCGGACGAGCTCTGCTTAGCCGCAGTTGAAGGGACCGCCATCTGAGGGGACTTCACCGGATGAGAAGGCTTCACCGAAAGGGCGGGGGCAGCGGTGGCCACAGGCTGCGGGAGTGTCCACAGACCAACCGACAACAACCCCAGCAGGGTGACGCGCGCGCGCCCGCCAGCGCCTCGCGGATGTGGCACCCGAGGTACTTTTTCATACCATGATCGCAGTGCATGGAGATGGTGCGTCATAGGAGCTTCCTTATATTAATGGGGGAGCGCGAGGGGAGAAGGCCAGCCGATGGAGACCGTCTGGCCTCGGCTGAGGGATCCAGCCAATGGCCCCTCGTTGCGTGCATCGGTGTCTGAAAGGAGGGCTTGAGCTGATGTGTCTCCACGCGCGGAGCTCCGCCGCAGATATCAGCTTGGGCGGAAAGGGACACTGAAGCCTTTTGCAGAGGATGCACATCTCACGAAGCGGCGCTGAAGTGGCGCCTGTGTGAGCTGCCGTCAATCCTCGGGCGCGCTGAGCGTCTTGGGTGGGAGTATCTGGAATGCGAGACCTGGTGCTGCTCTCGGATAAGAAGGGGCGGAGCAGGATCGTTTCTCAGGCTCGGAGAATCTTCTCCATTGTTTTTCCTTTGGCCAGCTCATCGATGAGCTTATCCAGGTAGCGGATCTTCTGCATGAGCGGATGTTCGACTTCTTCGACGCGAATGCCACACACCAGACCTTTGATCAGGGTGGCGTTGGGGTTAAAGGCGGGTGAATGTGCAAAGAAGGTCTCTAAGTCGTTGCTTGAGGCGAGCTGCGCTTGAAGTCCTTCGGGCGTGTAGCCGGTCAGCCAGCAGATGATCTGATCGACCTCCGCTTGGGTGCGTTTTTTGGCCTCCGCCTTTTTGACGTACATGGGATACAGGCCGGCAAACTTCATGGCGAAGACTTTTTCGAGCTTCATAGAGACTCCTGCGCAACATGGAAGAAGGAGCTGGTCCCTGCTTCCCGCTGAGGGAGACGTATCGGTAGGGGGCTCATCTCCGATAAGGGATTGAAGATCTTCGTTTAACACGACCCGGCGCGGGCCTGCAAGTGCCAAATCCCGCAGACGGTCGAGCCGGAACCTAATCTTGCTCCCCCTCCCCTGTCGGAATGGCATGGAGAAGGTTGACATAATCATCCGTCCACGGACGCCGCACCGAGACCTCCTCCCCCACCTCCACCGGCCTCCACGGACGCTGCTGCTGCACATGCATGTACATGTCACTCGAGCGCATGAAGGCATACCAGCGGCTCGAGAACCGTCCGGTCTGCATGGGATCGCCGCTCATCTTACGTCCGCCCCAGAGCTGGAAGAGCTCGAGCTGCTCGCCGAGTCGATACAGCACAGGTCTCAGGTCAAAGAGCCGGTTGGTGATGTTGAACACCAAGATGCCATTGCCCTTGAGCTTGTCCAGATAGGTGCGGAGTGCCTGCTCGGTGAGCAGATGGGTGGGCATAAAGTCGCTCGAGAAGGTATCCATGATGATCAGATCGTAGGTCTGAGACGCGGCCTGCGTGAGCGTCAGGCGTGCATCCCCCAGAATAACCTTCACCCCCCCCTGACTTCCGCTCAAGAAGGGATAGTGCTCACGGGCGATGGTCTCCACCTCGGGGTCGAGCTCGTAATAATCCCAGAGGTCTCCGGGGCGAGCAAAAGACGCCAGGGTGCCCACCCCCAAGCCCACCACCGCCACCCGCTGGACCGGAATACCCGAGCCCAGCAGCACCGCCAGCGGCGACTGATCATGATAGTACGCCAGGGGCTCCCGCTCCTGCCCCGCCGCTCGAAGCTGGAGCCCATGAATGGTGTTGCCGTGCATAAAGAGCCGAAACTGCTCGGTGTCCTTCACCCGGTAGAGCCCATAGAAGGTCCGCGAGGAGTGGACATCACTCTTGGCACCAGCGTAGAGGATCCCGGCAATGCTCAGCCCTCCAAACAAGAGGGAGCCCACCAAGACCGTGCGTCTCCACCCCGCCTTCGAGAGAAGCTGCTTCCAGTGTGCGGCATCTTTGGCCACATACCCGGCGAGGATCAGCCCTCCCGCCGCCAGGAAATCGACCAGATTGGAGGCCAGCCACGAGAAGAGCAGCGGCATGAGCAGGCCCACCACCAGACTGCCAAGCCATCCCCCCAGCGCCTGAGCGGTATAATATCGTCCGAGCTGCGTGACATCTTGAGGTTTACTCTGTACCAGGTTGTGATGGCAGAGCAAGCAGCCCACAAACAACAGCAGGCTGTGCAACACCAGAAACGCCACTTGTCCATAGGAGGTGGTGGCCAGGACCACCAGCGCCCCCAGCGCACCCACCACACTCATGAGCGCCCAGCGGATCACCTTCGCTTCCGAAGGCGGATTTTTCGCAAAGGTGATGATCAGGGTGAGCAGAAAGATCGTCAGGGGCAACACCCACAGGAGCGGCATCGGCGCATCCACCGTCACGGCGTTGGTGGTGGCCATCAGGAGCGAGTTGGCACCGGCAGGCAAGAGCACCCAGGCCAGAGACTGGACATACCGTCGTGAGGTCGAGCCTTCCGGTCCCAGGGCCTCCAGCGGATCGGATATTGCTTCCCCCCAACCTTCTCCGCCAAATAAGGGCCGTCCCTGCTGGTCCTGCGTGCTTTTTGGGGGCAGCACCTGCTGCCAGCTCGAGGCCAACACCGCTTCACGGGTGCCTTCCAGCGCCCCTGCCTCATTCTTCTCGCTGTGGTGCTTCTCTGACGCATCAGCCGGAGCCACCGAGACCACCAAACCCGCCCCCTCTCCCCCATTGAGCTGAGTGCCGAAGCCGCCCTCAAAACGCACACCTTGCCCACGCTCGAACTTCAGGCCCTGCCCTTCACGCGCCTGCCCCAGCGCATGCTCCGGTGCGGTCGCCTGTTCAGACTTGGTGGAGACCTGCTTCAGCGCCACCAGATGCAGCAGCACAAACAGCGTATAGCTGCCATACCACACAGAGAGCTGCGTGCGGAGGTCCAGCAGAGGCTCCACGACAAAGGGATAACTCAGCAGGGCGAGCAGAGCGCCCAGGTTGCCCACCCCATATAAGAAGTAAGGATCCTGCCGACGTGGATGGCTGGAGCGGGTAAACCAACGCTGAACCACCACGCTGGTGGTGGAGAGGGCCACAAACGGCACACCCAACGAACACCCAAGTGCCACCACAATCGAGAGCACCGGGTGCGCATCCACCTGGATCACCCGAAAGGGGAAAAAGACCATCGGCAGCACCAGCACCAGCAGGTGGGCATACCGATAACGTCCTTCGGCGATCCAGCGGCTGGCGCGTTGGCCGTAGAGATACCCCAGGAAGAGTCCTCCCTGATAAAACATCAGGCAGGTCGTCCAGACCGATGCCGCACTCCCAAACGAAGGCAGCAGGAGCCGTCCGAAGATCAGCTCACTCTGAAACAGCAGAAACGACCCAAAAAAGGTTAAGAGCTGAAAAGGCAGGGCGCTGAGCATAAACCTCTCATCGAGCTGGAGAAGTACAGGGCCATCACGGTATGGCAAAAGATTGAAGGGATCCTACCACACTTTTAGGGCTTGGTTGTCTCTGGGAGGGACGCGGTCGCTTTAAGGGCTGCTTCTTCGGCTTCCAGCTCCTCGAGCTTCCGATAGATGGTGCGAGGGTTGATCCCCAGCAGGTGAGCGGCGAGGTTCTTATCACCATTGGTATGTTTGAGGGTCTCGAGGATCACCTTCAGCTCGATCTCACGCAAGGGAGTTCCGAGCGGAAAGCTCAGGGCACGGGTGGAGGCACGAGCACCTTTTCTCAGCGCCGGTGGCAGGTCGGCGATGCTGATCTGCTCTCCTCGCGAGAGCACCACGGCACGCTCCATCATATTTTCCAGCTCTCGCACGTTGCCGGGCCAGCGATAGCCCATCAGCAGCTCGAGGGCGTCGGGATGCAGCTCTTTGACCGGGCGTTCGTTCTTGCGAGCGTACACCCGGAGGAAGTGGCTGACCAGCAGCGGAATATCATCGGTGCGCTCGCGCAGGGGCGGAAGCTGGATGCGGATCACATTCAGCCGATAATATAGATCTTCTCGAAAACGCCGTGCGCTGATCTCCTGCTCGAGGTCGCGGTTGGTGGCCGTCACCAGGCGCACATCCACCCGGATGGTCTTGGTGCCACCCAGCCGCTCAAACTCGCCCTCCTGGAGCACCCGCAAGAGCTTGACCTGGCTCGAGGGTGAGAGCTCACCGATCTCATCCAAAAAGAGGGAGCCTCCATTGGCCAGCTCAAAGCGTCCTTCTTTTTTGGAGCGTGCGTCGGTGAAGGCACCTTGTTCGTACCCAAACAGCTCACTCTCGAGCAACGCCTCGGGGAGCGCACCGCAGTTGACCTTCACAAACCGCCGAGCTCGTCTCAAAGAGAGCTCATGGATGGCCTGAGCGACCAGCTCCTTGCCCGTGCCGGATTCTCCTTCGATGAGCACGTTGGCAGAGGAAGGTGCCACTTGCTGCACCAGCTCCAGCACCCCACGTAACGCATCGCTGGTGCCAATGATGCCGTGGGCGGAGGGCTGCTCGAGCTGTGCTCTCAGCCGTCGATTTTCTGCCGCCAGTGCCTGCTTTTCGAGGGCTTTCTGCACCGCTTTGAGCAGCTCCACCCGCTTGAAGGGCTTGGAGATAAAATCGTAGGCCCCTTCTTTCATGGCTTCCACGGCGGCTTCGACTGTGCCATACGCGGTCATCAAGATCACTTCGAGATCCGGCTGGAGCGTTCGAGCCGCTTTGAGCAGGTCCAGCCCGGTCATGCCCGGCATCTTAAAGTCGGTGACCACCAGGGCCACGGACTCACGACGCACGATGGCTAGGGCCTCCGCACCGTCGGCGGCGAGCAAGACCACATAGCCTTCTTTTTGCAAGATCTTCTCGACCGTCGAGCGGTTGGAGACATCATCGTCCACCACCAAGATGGTCTGATGTTCAGGCTGCATGGACCCTCCAGGGGCGATGACGCTGCTTATGAGCTTGGCTCTTGAGCTTGGCTTACGGGCTTGGCTTACGGGCTCAGCTTACGGGCTCAGCTTACTTCTTTGGCGGGAAACTGCTTGACCATCCGACGGTGGAGCCCGGTGGCCTCCACATCAAACAAGTCAGAGATGGACTTAAAACCCAGTCGCTGAAAAAACGGAATGGAGGACTCGCGGGCGTTACACCACACATATGCGGCCCCTTGCTCCACACAGAGGCTCAGGCCCTGCTCGAGCAGCTTCCGACCCACCCCTTGACGGGCGATGGCAGGCTGCACCGCCACACCCCGAATACGCATGCCGCCCGTGCGACTCGGCAGATCTTGGGGAATAAATGAGGCGACCCCCACCAGTGAGACCCCCACAAACACCCCCAAGTGAAGGGCGCGTGCATCCACGTCTCCCGGATAAGAGACCTCGGCACGTTCATCTTGGGCATACAAAAGCTGGCGGCGTACCCGATGGGTCTCATCCGCCGTGATGGGTCGAATCTCCACAATAAGCTCCTCAGCGCGGGGTCATGAGATAATGCTGAAAGGTGGCATAGACCGTCAAGGCAAACTCGAGGCGCATGGGCGCTTGTCCCGGAGGCGTAGGCAAAAACCATGCACCCAGGGCCGTGGTCAGCTCGGCTTCAAACTCCGGCTGAGGATAAGGTAAGACCACCTTGGCAGAAGTCACCGCACCCTCCGCATCCAGCTCGAGAGCAATCCGGGTCTCACCCACCAGCGCCCGCTCGCGCGTGAGGCCCGCCCGAAAAAGACGCTCCAGCTCCGGCATGGCCTGCTGTAGATAATCCTGAATGGGCCAGCGACTCCCCCCCGTGGCCCCCGGCCCCTCCCGCTTGATGATGCGGAGACCGAGCTGCACCGTCTCCACCGCCCCCGGCCCTCGGGGTTTGCTGCGCTCCCGAATGGCAATGACCTCCGTGCTCTTGCGAGCGCCATCCGCCGAGACACTTCCAGGAGCGGATGGGCCAGCCTCCGTGCCGTCTCCCGCAACACGCCCGACGGAAGAAGCAGTGGCGACCCCAGCGCCCGTGACACCATCTCCTGCAAAACTGGAATCAGTGGAACTCGCCCCCCCGGTGACGCGCTCGGGCTCCGGCGAGACTCCAGCAGTATCGGTGCGTACCTCACCCCCACTCACCCCACTCAGCCCAGCGGCTTGATTCAGCTCGGAGGAAGCGTAGGTGCGCACTTCTCCTTGAACGGGCGCGGGCAGGCTCAAGCTCTGACGGCTCTGACTGCTCAGGCTCTGACCCATGAGGGAGAGGGTCACCACCCGGTTGCGCTCCCGGTCGCGCTCACTCTCGAGCAGGCCCAGCGGGGAGCTCGAGCCCAAACCGACCACAATAAAGCGGGTGGAGGGGACACCTTGTTTTGCCAGGAAATCCCGTACCACCTCCGCGCGTCGGCGCGAGAGGGAAAGTCTGGCCTCTCGCGTGGCACCGTCTGGCGCAGTCTCGACCCCGTCGGAGCGCCCTTCGATGCGGATCATGCCCTCTCGTCCACTCTGAAGCAGGGCCTGCGCACTAAACTGAAGGATGGTCTGGCTATCGACACGCAGCTCGATGTCTCCAGGCGAAAAATAGACAGGAAAGAAGTTGAGCGGGACGTCGGAAGCATGCTCCACTCCAGCAGGAGGCTTTGAGAGTGCCGGAGAAACCTGCATTGCCGGAGCTGGCCCCGGGAGCGTCGGTCCATCGGCGCTGCTACCGGCGCTGCTACCGGCGCTGCCACCAGACTCCGCTGTGCGCTCAGCGGCTGGCACAGACGTCGAAGGGCTCTCTTGAGCACCCAGCGAGCCATCAGCGACGCACCACAGCAGCCACAGAAGCGCCCCCATCCAGCGGCGATAGGCCCTGTTCCGAGCGCCTCGCAGATGCAGTCCTTCTCTAAAACAGCCTGTCTCGACGCCACACACTGGCTGGCCTTTTACTGGCCCACCCATGCCCATCCTCCTTTCGCTGTCCGCTGCTGCTCGCGAGGACGTGTCGATGTCGCTCCGAGCTCCACTGCATGCCCACGCTCAATGCGGGTACAACACCTTCCGAGGTGCCCGCTGAATACCACTGCCAAAGGTCCGCACCTTGACAAGCCTACGACAGACGGCTACCCTTCGACCACAGATCCGACATCCGCTGCACGCAACCGGACGCCTCGGCGAGTCGAAGTTCTCACACACGCTGTCTCTTCACACTATAACGCGCCCGCGCTCCAGCGGCTAGAGGAGGCCATATGGCTGCCCACGAAGGACTCCACGAAAGCCTAGACAAGCTCAAGCCCTTCACCCTTGACCTGCACCGCGCCATCGTCAGCATGATGGAAGAGCTGGAAGCCGTTGACTGGTATCAACAGCGGGTCGATGCCTCGGGAGACCCCGCCCTCGGCAATATTTTGGCCCACAACCGTGATGAAGAGCTCGAACACTTCGCCATGACCCTCGAGTGGGTCCGCCGAAAGCTCCCGAAGATGGATGAGGCCCTGCGCACGTACCTCTTCACCACCGGCGAAATCACCACGCTGGAAGAGTCGGCCACCGGCAAGGCAGGAGGCGAAGGTGCATCCACCCCCGAACGTACAACCGCTCCCATGACCGTGGGTGCCCTCCACAAGCGTTGAAGGCCCTCTCACGCGCCCGCCTGCACGATGCACCCCAAGCCGTATGTTCGCTGACAGCCGCTCTCCGCTCAACCTCCTGCGCGCACACACGAGCGAGCACCCGCAGGTCTCACACTCATAACACGTCGATCACATCCAGCACCGCCTCATAACGTCCGAAGGGCGGGAAGATGTAGACCCCATCCACACCGGCCAAGCTCTTGGCTTCTTTGAGGGTCTCGCGGGCCACTCGAATGCCTTCTTGCCGCTGAGCGTCGCGGGAGCCTGCCATGCGCATGCGCTCGCGGATCTCGAGAGGGATCTGCATGCCCGGCACTTCGTTGTGCAGAAATTCGGCGTTTTTGTGGCTGGCCAGCGGCAAGATGCCCACAAAAAAGGGCACCTTCTTGGGAAAGACCGAGACGCGCTTGAGAAAGGTCTGCAACAGCTCCGGGTCGTAGACCGGCTGGCTGAAGAAATACTCCGCACCCGCCTCGAGCTTTCGGCCATACCGCGCCACCTCGATGTCGAGATCCACCGCACCCGGATTACAACCCGCTCCCACCACCAGCTCCGTACCTCCGCCGAGCGGCTGACCGGCCAAATCCAGCCCCCGGTTGAGCTGCTGAATCAAATGGATGAGCCCAATGGCATCGACGTCAAAAACACCGGTGGCGTTTGGATAGTTGCCCATCTTGGGCGGATCGCCGGTGATGGCCAGCACGTTCCGCAGTCCCAGGGCATTGGCTCCGATCAAGTCCATCTGCATGCCCAGCAGGTTCCGGTCTCGACAGCAATAATGGATGATGGCCTCCATGCCCACCTCGTGTTTGATCAAGGTGGCCAGCGACATGGGGCTCATCCGAGCGATGGCACGCGGGCCGTCGGCGATGTTGACCACGTCAATGCCGTGGATATGCAAAAACCGCGCCCCTTCGATGGCCTTTCGAGGGTCCAAGCCGTGAGGCGGATCCAGCTCCACGCTGATCATAAAACGTTTGCCCAGCCCACAGCCAAAGCGGGTACGCTCGCCTGTTGGTTTGGGCTCCACCGCTGCCGGTCGCTCCTCGGGTGGGGTGATCACCACCGTGGTACGGCTGGGGGTGATGGACTTGACGTAGTTTTTGATCTCGCGGATCTGAGCGGGGGTGGTGCCGCAGCATCCGCCGACCATCGAGGCCCCTTTTTGTACCAGCCTTCGGGCGAACTCCCCCATATACTCCGGGGTCGCAAGATAAATAGTGCGCCCTTCCACCTGCTGAGGCAGACCGGCGTTCGGATTGGCCGCCACCTTCAAGGAGGTGCTGTGCGCCAGACGCTCCACGACCTCGAGGGCCGCCGCAGGACCATAACCGCAGTTGGTGCCGAGGGCCACCGCGCCCCAGCTCTGCACGGTCTGAGCGACGTCTTCAGGCCGATCTCCCACAAAGAGGCCGTTGGTATCAAAGAGGTAACAGCTAAACGGAATGATGGGAAGCTGACACACAGAGCGAACCGCACGAAAGGCCAGCTCCAGCTCTCTCAGCGAGGTAAAGGTCTCCAGAAAGATCACATCTGCGCCCGCATTGGCCAGCGCCGCCGCTTGCTCTCGAAAGGCAGCATAGGCATCGTCGGGGGAGATCATGCCCACGGGCTGGAGCTCTCGACCACTCGGGCCCATCGAGCCCGCCACCCACGCCATATTGCCCGCCACCTGCCGGGCCAACTTGATGCCCGCCGCGTTGATGGCCTCCACTTGGCTCTCGAGACCATATCCAGCCAGCCGCAGCCGATTGGCGCCATACGTGTTGGAGGTCAGGATCTCAGCGCCAGCAGCCAGATACTCTTGATGCACCTGCTCCACCATAGAGGGCTCGCGGATGCACATCTCATCGAAGGAGCGGTTGATGAAGACTCCCCGGCCGTAAAGCTGAGTGCCCATTGCGCCATCGCAGATCAACACGCGCTCTTGAAGCGCTGTGATAAAATCGCGGTCTTTCAAAGGAAAGCTCCTGTCGCACATGGCGACTCATAAGGTTCAGCGCGCTGCGTTCAGTCGGGAGGATACGCCTGCACGGATCAAACGTCAAGGAGACGTCAAGCTCTCCACGTAGGCGGCGTTTCACGTTATAATCCTTACCGCTTCATCCAAACATCCCCTGAGAATTCCTGGCTGCGGAGGCTGAAATATGCGGTATCGAAGACCCTTGGCCGTCACGTCTTCCATGATGCTTCCCCTTGTCTCACATGGTGCTGGCCTGCTCGCGTGTCTGCGCTTGTGTGTGCGCTCGCGTGTGCTCCCGTGTCTGCTGTTGGGGAGCCTGACAGGCTGCCTGCAAGAGAAAGATCTCTCGGCAGATGCACTCACCTCCTTCGAAGGATCCGGTGGAGCAGGGGCGCACCAGGATATGCCCGCCGGAGCCGCCGCCAATGCCGCCATCAACGGCGAAGCGCCCACCGGTGGAGGCTCCACCGAGGGCTCACCCGCTCCCCACCTTCACGAGGAAAAACCCGCTGGGTTTGGCTCCACATCGGCACCCGATACGGGCACAACCGCAGCCGAAGGGACTCCCAAACCTCACCACCACGAGGAAAAACCGGCGGGGTTTGGTGCCACCGCCTCTACCGATACGGGCACAACCGCAGCCGAAGGGACTCCCAAACCTCACACCCATGAGGAAAAGCCGGCGGGGTTTGGTGCCACCGCCCTGCCCTCCGAGCCCAAACCCGAAGCCCATGAGCATAAGGAGATGCCACCAGGATACGGAAGCAACCAGCCCTCCGCTCCCTCGCCGGAAAAAGTCGCATCCACCGGCAGCATCCAACATAAGGAAAAACCACCCGGCTTTGGCTCCACCTCCTCTGCGGCACCCACTGGCACCGGCACCGGCACCGGAAGCGCCGAAGCAGCCTTCCGAAAGGTCAGCGGCGAGACCATCACCCCCTTTGAGCGCGACTACAAAGGCAAAAAGCTGATCACCCTCTCAGGCACCCTCACCTATGATGGGGCGATTCCGCAGAACCTCGACCTGGACTGTTTTGCCATCGACAAGAGCGCCCCCGGAGGCCGTAAGCTGGTCAACAAGGCCAAGCTCGTCGAGGCTGGACCGTACTCGATCAAGGTGCCCGCCCAATATGGGCAGCTCGCCATCACCGCCTTCGTGGATCTGAGCAACAACGGCCCCGACAGCAAAGATCCCCAGGGCGTGTACGCCAAAAACCCCATCGAGATCAAAGACAAGGACATCAAGGGCATCGACATCGTGCTCAAGGTGCCCGGAAAGACACCATGACCGTGTTTTCCCAGGCCCGAGTGTGGCAGGAGCGGTGGCACAAGCTCGAGTGGCCATCCAGGGCCACTTGGCAGGCCATTTTCCAGTCGCACCGGGAGACGCTGCAACATCAACTGCTGCTCAGCTCGTTTTTTCTGGTACTGTCGGTGCTGACCTATGCGCCACTGCTCTCGAGCTTTGATGAGGCGCTGATCGGACGGGCTCAGAGTGATGTGATGCGTAATGCTTGGGGCTTCTGGTGGTACAAGGCGATGCTGCTGGAGCGCTTCAGCCTGCCGGTGTTCACCACGTACCTCAACTATCCCGCCGGGACCACCTTGCTGGTCATCGATCCGCTACACTGCCTGTTGAGTGTGCCACTCCAGCTCCTGATGGGGCTGCCGCTGGCGTTTAACCTGATGGTGGTGGGGATCACCGCCTTTAATGGATATGGAGCGGCGGTGCTGACGCGAGCCCTCACCGGGCAGCTCGCCCCGGCGCTGCTGGTGGGCACGCTGTATGGGTTTGCGCCGTATGTGCTCTCCAACGCGCTGTCGGGGAATACGGAGCTGCTGAACACGGGCTGGATTCCGCTGCTGTTTTTAGCGGTCATCCGGCTGGTGGAGCGCCCTTCGCGCTCGGCAGGGGCTTGCCTCGGTGTCACCCTGGTGCTGACCACGCTGGCTTCTTGGTATTACGGCTATATGGCGGGGCTGTTTGGCTTGGTGCTCCTGCTCCTGCTCACGGCGGAGAAGCTGCCGACGCTGCTCCGCGAGCCTCCGCTGAGACGGGCGCTGGGAGAAGGACTCTTCACGGCGGGGCTGCTCTTTGTTGGGTTCTCGTTGGTGATGCTCTTGCTCTTCCACGAGATCATCCC
The DNA here is from genome assembly GCA_046075485.1 of Myxococcota bacterium. Taxonomy (GTDB): domain Bacteria; phylum Myxococcota_A; class UBA796; order JAJRTE01; family JBJTQF01; genus JBJTQF01. The sequence goes on from JBJTQF010000352.1 coordinate 13,135, forward strand.
CGGTGTGCGGGCCGGGATTGGTCAAGGTGGGCTGCCTCAACGAGAGGTCTTGGCGGGAAATGCAGTCAATCTATGGGAAATTTACGCACCCGGTAAGGATCGATGGGATCGCCCTAGCTTATATCATCTCCCGGTGGATGTGCTGAGCCTGCTGGGGATCTTGCTCGTGCCGGGGCTGTGGCGCGGCAAAAAGTGGGGACTGCTGGGCCTGCTGGGGTTGCTGCTGAGCCTCTCGTTTAAGGAACAGAACACCCTCTTCTATCGGGTGCCGAGTGTCGAGCCGCTGCTCATGCAGGCCACTGCGCTCGGTCAGGCGCTCTACGGGGCTTTTTTGAGCCTGCCTTTTGCGGGGGCGATTCGTTTTCCCATTCGTTTTGTGGTGATGCTCCTGCTCGGAGTGGGGATCATGGCGGGATTTGGGCTGGCGCTGGTGCTCACGCCCCTGGAAAACCTCCTGTCACGCTGGAGGGTGACAAAACTCATCCTGCCGGTGCTGGGGATGGGGGGAGGGCTCCTGCTGCATGCTCAGCTTCTCACGGCGGCGCGCTTTCCCGACATCTTAGTGCAGACGCCGGTGGAGAGGCCCGGCTGGATTCGTGTTCTGCAAGACGATGAGACGCCGGGTGCGGTGGTCCACATGCCCACCGACTTGCAGGGCCGGGAGCAGCTCCTCTTTCAAAGCCAGCATGAGCGTCCGCTGATGGGCTATATCGACTTTGTGACGGGATTTAATGCGCGGCTGCCGCATGGTCAGGTGCCGCTGTCGTTCTCGGACGCACTCTACGGATTGCAGATGCGAGGCTACGACGACAAAATCCGAGGGTATCCACTCCGGCCTCCGCCCTGGCCCAAAGCGGAGCTGCATCGTGAGCAGCTTGTCAGCCTCCGCCGTACTGGGCTCCGCTATTTGGTGCTGGACCGGTCGCGTTTTGAGGCGCAGACGTTCGAGGCGTTTGAAGGGCTCATGCAGGACCAGATGCGTCGAGTGTATGCGGAGGGCTCCACCGAGGTCTACCGCTTTGTCTCAGAGGAGTCTCCATGAGTGATCCGTCCATGCCTCCCGAGGGAGAAAAGACACCGACCGAGGCGGAGATGGTGGCAAGCCCTTCGTCGAATGCTCCGGTGGAGTCGGAGAGAGCGCTCGGCAGCGCACCGGAGCCCGTGCAGGCTGCTCGGCTGGAGCCTCCTTCTCGGTGGGCGCTCGGGCGAGGGGCTCAGTTGATACTCATCACGGCGGCCTTTACGCTCATCGCGATGGTGGCGCTGTGGCCGGTGCCGCTCGAGCTGGATCGGCGGGTGATCGGCGGGGGGGAGCTCGGAGGCTGGATCTGGCGCTACTGGCTGATGAAGCTCGAGCTGAAGGCGCTGGTGGCGGAGCGCCTGGGTCCGCTGGCGCTCTTTCTCAACATGATCTCGCTGGGGCGTTTTCCCGAGACGGGCAATATAGCGGATCTCTACTTTATCTCCCTGCCCCTGGAGCTCTTGCTGGGGCATCCGGCCTACTACAACGTCAAGTGTGGGCTGATCATCGTGCTCAACGGGCTGAGTGGATACTGGATGGCGCGGCAGCTCACCCCATCGCGGGCGCTGTCGTTTCTGGGAGGGTGTGTATTGGCGGTCAACAGCTTGGTGGCGCTGGAGCTGTATGGTTCTGGGCTTCGCCAAGCGATCTTATGGTTCTTGGCGCTGTCGGTGGGAGGGCTGGAGCGCACGTTGAAGTTGCTCAAGCTGCGGGATGGGCTGCTGACGGGGCTCTTTTTTGGGCTGACGGCGGGCTTTTATTGGTTTTATGCGATCTTTTTGGGAATCTATGCGCTGGGGCGAGGGCTTTATGCGCTCGTGGGGGTGCGCTCGCGGGAGGGGCTCCTGGGGCTGCTGAGGCCGATGGTGGTGCTGGTGGGGTTGGCGGGTGTGATCGCGTGGGTGTTTGCGTATCCGTATCTGTATGTGCAGACGGATCACACTGGTGCGCTGCCGGAGGTGCAGTGGTTTCGCCCTTTTCCGACGTTGGAGGAGCTCCAGCAGGCGCCGCTCCGTCCTCAGACGTTGGAGGAGAACCTGCTTGCATCGTTGGCACGGGTGATGCACAGCTCATGGACGCTGGACTTTTTGTGGAATCCGGCGCATGCGCGTAATGTACCGCTGGTATTGGGCTTAACGGCGGTGATCTTGGGGCTCTTGCGGCTGAGGCGCGAGTGGTTTTTTCTCGGCATGGTGCTGTTCTTCTGGTTGCACACGGGGGGACCGTTTCTGATGACGGAGACGGGGCCGCAGGGGGCACATTATACGCTGGTGGAGGGTGCTCCGATGCGGCTTCCCTATGCGTATACGTTTCAGTTTGTGCCGATGATGAGCCGTCTATTCGCGCCATACCGGAGTGCGGGGATGTTATGGGTGCTGTTGGCGCTCTTGATGGTGCGGAATCTGGAGGGGTTACGCCCTCATTTTGCGGAGCGGCGGGGTTATTTTGTCTTTTTGGTGAGCTTGCTGGGGCTGGCCTATTTGGGGCAAATTTTTGGGGATCGGAGCTTAGCGTTGCGGCTCGAGCCGATGCAGGCGCATGCGGGGCGTGGTTTTCCGGTGGCCAGTGGGGGGATGGAGATTCATCCGTTTTATACGTTGCTGGCTCAGGAGGAGGGCAAACTTGGGGTCATCGAGCTGCCGCTGAACATTCAGCAGGATCTGGTGAACTATTACCAGGTGGTCCACGAGAAGAAGCTCTTTCGGGGTTGGGCGGTGCCGGGCGTGTTGCCGCCTCCACTTCGGCATCGTCGTCAGTCGGTGGAGCCGGCCACGCAGCAGCTCATGTGGCTGGTGGAGCCGGATACGCCGATGGAGAACTCCTTTGCGCGTGCGTTGGATCGGCTGGGTCAGTCTCCTTATGTGATCGAGGACTATGATGTGGCGGATCGAGATGAGCTGGGCCGCCGTGGTTTTAAGTACGTGATCTTGCATGAGCGGGGCTGTTATCTGCTCTTGCCGGATCGGGGCGCGGAGCTCTATGGGGCGCTCAAGCGACGGCTGAGCAAACATGTGGGGGAAGGGGTGGAGTTTGTGGAGCTGATCTCACCGGAGGATCCCGAGTTTGGCAAGGTCCAGGCGGGTGTGCTGGGTGAGTGGGTGTCCAGTGCGCTCTCGGGTCAAGCGCAGCGTAAGACTCGGTTTTTGATGACGGTCTACCGTATGCCTGGTTACGGCGAGTAAAGGGGTCTCAACGGGTCGCGAGCTCACTTGAACCTGCTAAAAGAGCTGCTATATAATCATTACAAAGAGGAGGGCTTAACGATGGGCTATACCCTTGCGGATTTTGAGCGAGAAGTGGTGAAACCACGAGTGCTGCAGCTCATTCAGAAGTACCCGGAGGAGTTTCTAGGCCAATTGCCGCCAGAAGAGCGGGTGAAGGGCCTGCCCGCCGAAGACCGCGTCCGAGGTCTCACCCGAGCTCAGCTCGAGGCGTTGCTCAAGAACATGCCGGAGTGAGCCCTAGCCCTCACGAGCTCCGTGCTTGACAAAGACCAGCGCCACCCATCCCCCTTCGTGAAAGTGGGCTTCAAGCGAGAGACCGAGCCCCTCAAACGCTGACTTGACCTCCTCCGCCTGCTCCTCAACGATCCCCGAGAGCACCAGCGCCCCTTCCTGAGCCACTCGAGCCACCAGCGCCTGCTTGAGCGCCAGCACCCGTTGCGTGAGAATATTGGCGATCACCAGCCGATACAGCCCATCCTGCTCTTCCAGAGGTGCCAGCGAGATCCGAGCCCGTCGCTGCATTTGGTTGCGGTCTCGATTCTCGAGCGCCGTGGCCGCTGCCGTCTCATCGATTTCGAGCCCAACCGCCTTCCGAGCGCCGAGCTTGAGCGCCGCCAGCAGCAGCACCCCGGAGCCTGTTCCGACATCCAGCACCGACACCTCTCCTTTGAGGGGTTTGATGGAGCCCTTCTCCGGCGACTCGGTTCCGCCGAGCAGCGCATCGATGGCCCGGAGACAAGCGCGGGTGGTCTCATGCCGTCCATCTCCGAACGCCTCCCCTGGCTCGAGCTTGATGACCACCTCATGCTCAGCCCGAGTGTATTTTTGGTCCACGGGCACCAGGACCAGACGAGCGCCGATGTGTTGGATCTCCAGCGAAGCCCGCCACTCCTGTGCCGTAGGAGGCTCTTCCAACACATGCGGCTGCGCCACCAGCGTCACCGGAGAAAGATGCGGTCTCTCCGCCGAGAGCTGCTCCAGCCGTGTGCGTAGCCCGCTCAACGTGGCGTGATGTTCCTCTCCTGCGAGAAATGCTACAAACCCGATGTGCTCCGGGCTGCTGGCGGAAGTCTCCTGCACACCCTCCACCGGGAGCTCCCACAGCAGTGCATTGACCGCCTCCGACAGCTCGAGAGGTGTTTCTACCTTCAGCTCGACCCAGACCTCAGACGTGCTCATGAACCTCTCCTTGATGCGAAACCCCTTGCATATGGACTCTCAACTGCGGATACGGGATCTCGATGCCCGCCTCCTTGAGCGCATGCCACAGCACCTCTTGGAGCGTGGCACGAATGGCAGGCCGTCGCATCGGATCCTGAATCCAGATGGAGACCTCCCACATAAGCGCACTGGAGCCGACCTCGATGAGCTGAAGCACCGGCGCCCGAGTGGGATCCCGATCCGCAAAATCCTGCGCCGTCTGCATCATCACCTCACGAACCCGGGTCATATCCGCTTTATAGCTGATCGGATATACCACCCTCAGCCGCGTGTGAGGCGTCGAGTGCGTAAACGACTTAATCGCATTTTTCACCAAGCTGCTGTTGGGTACGATGATTTCTTCATCGTCGAGCCCTCGGACCAACGTGGTGCGGATGTTCATCTGCTCCACCCGCACCGTCTTGCCGTCGAGCTCCAGCACATCACCCGGCACAATGGTACGCTCCAGCAGGAGCAGAATGCCTGAGACAAAGTTCTCTGCCAGCGTCTGCATGGCAAAACCAAGCCCCACCGCAAACACCGCACCCGCCGCAAACAGCGCGCTCAGATCGAACCCCACACTCTGGAGCGCCACCCCAAAGCCCACCAGCAACACAACATAATGCGCCAGCCGCCGCGCCACCGCTATCGAGCCCACATCGTCCGTGCCCCGTGCCACCATCGCCTTCTCGATGGCCCGCTGGACCAACGACGACAGCCGATACGTCAACACACTCATCACCAAGAATAACAGCAGCGCCGCCAGGGTGAGCTTAAAGTTGCCCACCGCCAGCAGCTCCACATGTAAGATCTCGTGCAGCATCGCCATCACTTCTCGTTTACTCACGGGGTGCCTCCTCCGAGCTGTTGACGAAGCGACTCGAGCTGAGCCCTCACCACCAGCGCCGCATGCCGAAGCGCAGGCTCCAGCGCCGTCATCGCCAACACATGCTGGAGACAATAATCCGCCGCCGCTAAATTCTGCCGCTCCAGCCAACGTCTGGACAAGCTGATCAGATATAACGCCGTCTGCCGTTCGTCGAGCGCCCGAGCCTGAAGCACCAAGTCCTCCATGTGACGGCCTCCCACCCGCTTGAGCTCAAAGGTAAACTCGGTCAACAAGCTGAAAATCGGCAGGAGCTTTCGAGCCTCCAGCTTTCGCGTGCGCGGAGGCGGATGCGCCCGAAGCTGAAGCTGTATCAGCTCGACCACCGTCTGCGCGCGATGTGAGATGTCATGAAGCCCATGCACTTTGTCTCGGCCCGACTGCCGAATCCGCTCCAAGCGGGAAGGGTCTTGGAGCAGTGCCAAGATCTGCGCCGCCGCATCGTTGACATCTTTGTCCTTATACTCCACGATATCTTCGCTGTTAATAAAGAGGTCTCGCTGCCCTGCTTCAATTGCGGGTGTGACACAAACGGCACCGTTGGAGAGGGCCTCAAAGAGGCGATAGTTCAGATCTCGATGCAGGCACTCATTGACCACCACCTGCGAGTGGTTATAAATCTCCGCCAGCTCGACCTGATTTTTGCCCGAGAAGATCTGAAGCGGTACTTTGCGCTTCAACGCCTCAAAAAACATCACCCGCTCCGGATGCACCACCGGATTCATCGAGCCCACAAAGCTCACCGGAAGCTCGCGGGGCAATCCTCGGTCGTAGTGGATCTTTTTATTGGTGTTGAGCGGCAACCAGTGAGCTTCGGGATGCCCTCCCGCACCTCGGACCTCCTCAAAACGAGGAAGGTAGTCCTTCTGCGCCACCAGCGCCACATCAAAGAGATGGGCGTAGAGCGGCTGCCAGTGATAAAACATGTGCGTGTCGATCAGCCGCCAGATCGTCAGCGCCGGGCTCCGCTCAATGCCCCGATAGAAATAATTGAGCGAGGTCTCAAACTGAATGATCACCTGCGGCTCAAAGTCCGGTATCTTCTCGCGACACCGGACTAAGACCTCATCCAGCGCATGCTCGAGCTGGTTGGGAAGCCAGATATCAAAATGGTTCTGATCGGGCATCACATACAGCGCCTCCGGCCCCACACTGAGCACGCGCCAGTGCGCCGGTAAAAACGGAACCAAGGTCGTATCGTTGAGCAACAGCACATCCATGAAGAACCCTCCGCACCCAGCCTGAGCGGAATCCCGTGTAAGGATCATCTCCGTCGCAGTGACTATAGTAAGGGCCAGCAGAGGGGTCAATCTTCTTTCCGATCAGATCTGGATGGCTATAATGTCCCGAACCACGGAAGCCCCCCAAGGGCTCTCCAAAATAAAGCGTCGATCCGTCCTGCGCGCGCGGGCTACCATCATGCACGCAGGAACGGCCAGCATAAGGAAGGTGCGGCATGTGCGGACTGATGGGTGTCATTGCAAAGGCGTCTCAAACACTCCCCCCCCTCGACCCTCGGCTGCTGGTCGAGCAAGTACGAGGCGTCCAGCTCCAAGATCTCGCGGGCCTGAGCCCTCAGCTCAGCACCCTCGAAGACGGCGTTCAGCGCCAGTTCGACTTTAACAGCGTCTTCGCCGCGCTCCATGAGCCCTCCCGCGCCGACTCCCTGGAGCAGCTCGGCCACAGCCTCGAAGGGCTCATCGCCCGCCTCGAGACCGAGACCAGCCGACCACACCCCGTCGAGACCCTCGAGCGGTATTCCGCCGCCGCCCTCCAAGCTCGAGATCTGGCATGGCGCATCCAGCAGGACTTAATTCCCAACCTGCAAAAAGTCCAGAACCTCTCCGGAGGACAGCTTCCACCCCAATGGACCCGCGCGTTTGCCCTCTGGAAGCTCAACACCATGCTCAACGGCATCGACCGGCTCGAAGTCCGTGGACGAGACTCCGCCGGATTTTCCCTCCAGCTCTATTTTACGCAGCCCGGTACACTCGACACATTTCTTTCTGAGCCGGAAAGAGCCGCCCTCTTTCACAGCCGCAGCCAACACCCCGACTTCATCAACCTCTGCGTGCGCCGAGTCCCCGCCTCCGAAGAAGGATACGAGAGCCTGCTCTTCAGCTACAAAGTGGCCCTCGAGATCGGTGAGATGGGCGAAAATGTGACCACCCTCCGCCAGCACATCCGACAAGATCGGCTGCTGCAAGAAGGACTGGAGCAAGCCGGCGTGTTACTCTCCAGCCTCGCCCATACCCGCTGGGCCTCCAACGGGGTGATCAGCGAGCCCAACTGCCATCCCATCGACAACCGCTGCACCGTCTCCACCACCGGCCACCTGCTCGAGAGTGGACACTCGATTACGGCGGCCCTCAACGGCGACATCGACAACTATCAGCATCTCAAAGAGCGGCTGGAGCAGGAGCTGGGCCGAGGCATCAGCGCCAGCATCACCACCGACGCGAAGATCATCCCCTTGTGGATCGATAGGAACCTGTCCCTCGGCATGGGGTTTGAAGAAGCCTTTCGCGCCGCCGTCAGCGAGTTTCAAGGCTCGATGGCCATTGGCGTCCAGACCTCCCTGGCACCCGGCAAGCTCTTTCTGGCGCAGCGAGGCTCCGGGCAGTCCGTTTATATCGGAGTGGCTCCACACGGTTATCTGTTTGCCTCCGAGCTGTATGGACTGGTCGAAGAAACCCGAAAATACCTCCGGCTCGACGGCGAAAAAGAGCGGATCCCCGGAGATGCCTCCACCGCCGGTCAGCTTGCGGTGCTCGACGAAGGCTGGCAATCCGAAGGCAGGCCCAGCTTCCGCCTCTCATATTATGATGGCACCCCCGTCGATGCCGAGAAGATGATCCGAAAGGCCGAGATCACCACCCGCGACATCAACCGAGCGGGCTATCCCCACTTCATGCTCAAAGAGATCACCGAGTCTGTGCAGAGTGTGCGCAAGACCCTGCGAGGCAAGTATACGGTGGGCGAGGCGGGCGTGCGGTTTGCCTTCGTCGAAGAGCTGCTCGACCCTGAGCTGCGCCATCGTATCCAGCAAGGCAAGATTCGACGCATCTACTGTGTGGGACAAGGCACCGCCGCTGTTGCTGGAAATGGCATCGCCGCCCTCATGAGCCAGCTTCTCGCGGAGGCTCCCGTCGAGATCATCGCCACCAAAGCCACAGAGCTCTCGGGTTTTTACCTGCGAAACCGGATGGAAGATACCCTCGTGGTGGCCGTCTCTCAGTCCGGCACCACCACCGACACCAACCGCACCGTGGATATGGTCAAGGAGCGGGGCGCGAAGGTGCTCGCCATCGTCAACCGTCGGAACTCCGACCTGGTGTATAAGGCCGACGCCGTGTTGTATACCAGCGACGGACGAGACGTGGAGATGTCGGTGGCCTCCACGAAGGCGTTTTATGCACAAGTGACAGCGGGTTATTTGCTGGCGCTGTCGTTGGGTCAGCTCTACGGGACGTTGACAGACCACGCGCTGCGCGAAGCCCTGAGCGCCCTGGAGCAGCTCCCGGTGCTGATTGGCAAGATCTTGCAGGATCACGGACCCATCCAGGCGCTGGCGGAGCAGTTTGCGGTGCGTCATCGGTATTGGGCGGTGGTGGGCAACGGTGCCAACCGCGTCGCCGCCGATGAGATCCGCATCAAGCTCTCGGAGCTGTGTTACAAAGCCATTGCCTGCGACTTCACCGAAGACAAAAAACACATCGACCTGAGCAGCGAGCCGTTGATCCTGGTGTGTGCCACGGGGATGGGCTCCTCCAATTTGTCGGACGTGGTCAAAGAAGTGGCGATCTTTAAGGCCCACAAAGCCAAGCCGCTGGTGATCACCACCGAAGGCGAGACCCGCTTCGATCCTTACGCTGCGGGTATTCTGCATGTGCCACGGGGAGCCGGTGCGCTCTCCTTTGTCTTGACCACCGTGGTGGGCCACCTCTGGGGATATTATGCCGCTCGAGCCCTGGATGGGCAGGCTCAGCATCTCCGACGTCTGCGGGCGCGTTCGGTGGCAATCTTTGAGCGCCTGCGGCAGCAAAGTGGTGCAACGGCGTATGAGCCACTCACCGCCGCCCTGCGCGCGGAGCTGATGCCCGAAATCCGGCAGCTCGAGGGCTGGTTGAGCACGGGGGCACTGGATTCTGGCTTGCCGGGAGCTTCTGCCGTGCGGCTGGTGCTGATGCTCCATGCGGTCACCGGACGGATTGGGCTCGACGACGTGGTGCTGGAGCTGGGTGCTGCGGGCCCCGTCGGAGGCGCTCAGCTTTTTGAGGCGTATTTGACGGCACTCTCGGGGGCCATCAACGACCTGACCCGTCCGATTGATGCGATCAAACATCAGGCCAAGACGGTCACGGTGGGCATCTCGCGGAATGCCACGCCGACGGGTGTGCTCTTCGAGAGCCTGGAGGGGCTGGGAATTCCGGTCGAGGCCATCTTGCCCAGCCATGCAGAGAGCTTGGAAGCCCTCTCGCCGCTGGTCGAGCGGGTGACGGGCTGTGTAGAGTACGGGCTGGAGCAGCTCAACGAGGCGGGCGAGCCCACACTGGCCACCCGTATTCGGGTTCGACACAAGACGGGCATTGTCGCGCAGGTGCGCTCGCGTGCGGATGAGGGTGCATCGTTGATTGGCTCGAAGTGGTTCATTACGCTGGAGAAGCGCATCTTTGCGGGGGTGGGGTCTTCGGATGGCAAGCGCATCATCATGTTCCCGCTGCTCAAGAGTGGGCGCATGAATGGGTTGTTGCTGCTCCACGTCCAGTTTGACGAGGGCGCGGGGTTGGATGCGCGACTCCAAGCGGTGAGGGCGTATCGCAACCGCTACGAGCGGCTGAGAGGCTGGGTGACAGAAAACAGCCTCGACTGGCAGGATGAGCTGTTGCTTCAGCTTCCGGTGGCGCAGCTCTTTGAAGGCAGCAACGAAGTGGTGATGAACGCAGTGCGGGCGAGCTGAGCGTTGGCGTCAGGCTTTGAGGGCCGAGAGTCCTTCATCGATGCGCTCGACGGCCCAGGCGAGCTGTTGTTCCTGTACCACCAGCGGCGGCGTGATGCCCAGGATATTGCCGTGCGTGCCCTCGGGCAGCAGGAGCAGTCCTTTCTGGAGCGCCCACTTCATCAGGCCGATGCAGAGGGTGGTGGCGGGGGTCTTTTTTTGGCGATCCGTCACCAGCTCCACCCCGATCATGAGACCTTCCCCTCTCACATCGCCGATCTCGGGATGTTTCAGCGCCAGCTTCCACAGGGCTTCTTTGAGCAGCTTGCCGAGGCGAGCCGAACGTTCCACCAGCTTTTCTTGCTCCAGCACATCCAGGGCGGTGAGTGCAGCGGCGCAGCTCAGCGGGTGTCCCAGGAAGGTGCCGGTGTGGATGGCTTCTCCTTGAGAGGCGGGCCAGCGTCGCATGACCTCGGGTTTGCCGATGCAGGCGCTGATGGGCATGCCTCCGCCGAGTGCCTTTCCGACCGCCATGATGTCCGGGCGGATATTCCAGTGTTCGTGGGCGAACAGCCGACCGGTGCGACCGAAGCCGGTGTAGATCTCGTCGAGCACCAGCAGGATCTGGCGTTCGTCGCAGAGCTTACGCAGGCCGGGGAGGTATTCGGGAGGGGGTACGACGGTGCCGCCTCGTCCCTGGATGGGCTCTAACACGATGCCACCGACGTCTCCCACGCCGGAGCCCGCGTCGTCGAGGGTGCGCTCCAGGTGTTGCAGGCACTCGAGCTGGCAGCTCCCGTAGGTTTTGCCGTAAGGACAGCGGTAACACGAGGGATAAGGCAAGCGGGTGACCGTCCCCGAGAGCTGAGACTGGAAGGGGGCTCGAAACTCGGCACGCGCGGTCAGCTCAAGGGCGCCGAGGGTTAAGCCGTGATAGGCGCCGGTGAAGGCGATCAGGTGGGTGCGACCGGAGGCCACCAGTGCGGTCTTTCGCGCGGCTTCCATCGCCTCGGCCCCGGAGCAGCCAAAGATGGGCAGGCCGAGTGCGCCGTCGGTGAGCGCTGCGAGCTTTTCGGCCAGCTCCACCTTCAAGCGGGAGGGGTGGACGTCTCCCATCCCGTGGATGAGGCGGGGGGCTTGGGCTTGGAGGGTCTCCACCACACGAGGGTGGGCGTGTCCGATGGATGCCACTGCGAAGGCTGCGGTGAGATCGAGAAAGCGGTTGCCATCGACATCTTCGACCATGACACCGGCGGCTTTTTCCCAGAAGACGGGGAAGTCGGGGGCAAGCCAGGTGACTTCGGGACACTCCGCTTGGTGCAGACGCGCTGCCCAGGCTTGAGACTGAGGTCCGGGAATGGCGGTGACGATGTGTGGGGAGGCGCTGGCGAGGTGCTCTGGGGCTGGTTGCCCTGGGGCTTGTTCTGAGGCTTGTTTCATGGGGGCTCCGTCTGTCTGAAGGTGCCTCGCGCGCGTGTGCGTGCATGCGACGAATTTATTACGGTTGGGTCCATCGTGGTGACGTATTATATCGTGAGCAGGAACAACCGACATCTGTTTGGAGCTGAGAATGATTACGGTAACAGACCGAGCCGTGGTGAGAGCACGTATGTTGCAGGATCGTCAAGCGGGGCTGAGGGGCAAGGCGCTCCGCGTCTGGGTGGCCAACAAAGATTGTGACGGTTTGATTTTTGGAGTGGCCTTTGATCATCCGGTAGAGGGTGATCAACGATTTGAGTTTGGCTCCTTGCCGGTGCTGGTGGATCACGACACCGCCCGTTATATCAGCGGGGCCACTGTGGATTATATAGAAGACGAACGGGGGCAAGGATTTGTGGTGGAGCTGCCGTCTCCGGAGCGTTTTCAGGGCAAGTTTTACTTGAAGCGTCCGTAAGAAGTGGGAGCACTGTTTTAAGCGGGGTCATGCGGCACAGGCCGAGCTCGCCATGTGCCGCAAGGGTGTGTAAGAAGCGGGCGAACTGCTTTAAAAGGCTAGACATCTTGCTGAACAGGATGTCTTCGCATTTTTTCCTAAACCTGAGGGGGTATCTGTTCCGATGAAGAAGATGTTCAACGACGTGCGGCGGGGAGAGTAAAATATAACCCACCTCGGATACTTTAATACCCGCCCCCGATTTAAAATATTCCTTTATTTTCATATAGTTACAAACATGAGCAACACGGACGTATAAAAAAACATGCGTCGATGTGGTGTCTCTCCGCTCAGACGTCCCTCCTTTTTGAGCCTGCGGATCAGTCAGTGCTCAAGTGTTTTCTCAGCGTAACCCTTATATACATTCATCTTTTACGTGACGCATGTTTCGCAATCCAGTTTATGTTCCCGAGTGGAACGTAGAATGCTATAGTACAGCAGCAAGATATTTGATGGCACCCATGAACTGGAGGGCGATGTATGAATGACCGTGCCGCGAGCAATCCCAATCCTGAATCCCGATTTGACCGGAATGCGATGATCCTGGAGTATTACCCGCTGGTGAAGTCGATTGCTTATCGCTTGGTGAGCCGGTTTCCCAGCAACGTGGATGTCGAGGATCTGATCACGGTGGGCACGTTGGGCCTCATCGACGCCATCGACCGCTACAATCCCGAACGGCAGGACAGCTTCAAAGCCTACGCCGAGCTTCGCATTCGAGGGGCGATCATCGATGCCCTTCGTCAGCAAGACTGGGTACCCCGTTCTCAGCGCCAGCGCGCGCAGGAGCTGGAACGCGCTCAGCGGGATCTCGAGCGTCAGCTCGGTCGTGTGCCTGCGCCTGCGGAAGTCGCCACCCATCTGGGCATGGAGCTGGAGGAATATAATACCCTCACCCGCAGCACCACCTTGATGTCGGTGGTCAGCTTGGAAGATCTGGGCCTCCAAGACGATCAAAAGCGCGACATCTTGGAAGTGCTCAAGGGGGAGTCGGACGATCCAGACAGCATCTTCGAGGCCAAAACCGCCACGGAGAAGCTCGCCACGGCCATCCGCTCCCTGCCGCAGAACGAGAAGGTGGTGGTCTCGTTGTACTACTACGAAGACTTAACGCTCAAGGACATCGGCCAAGTGTTGGGCGTCACGGAGTCGCGGGTCTCTCAGATCCACTCCAAAGCCGTCGAGCGGCTCAAGGTGAAGCTCAAGAAGCTGGAGTACAACTGAACACACCGCGAATACCCCCCGCATAAAAAGCCGAGTCGGGCGGGTGTGATCAAACGAGCCAGCCCTCCCCCACCACCGCGTTATTCCTCTGCTTTACTCCACTTTTCGGTCACGAGCTGCTCGTTGGGCACTCCCAGGTCTTTGAGCGCCTTCTTGAGACTGGCCACCATACCACCCAGCCCCACCGCATATACATCCGTCTCGGCAGGAACACGGACGCGCCGTAAGGTCTCATCCTGGAGGCTCAGCCGTGGACCCAACCATGCCGGAGAGCCTTCCGGAAAAGTCACCACCGCTTGAAAATGAGGATGGTGCTGCATCAAGCTGTGCAGCTCCGCCCCAAACAACAGGGCGTCTTCTTGTTTAGGCTCGTAGATGAAGGTGACGCGACGGGTGGGCGCTTGACTCAGCAGCCCTCTCACAAGCTGGAGCCCCACCCCCACCGCGCTGATGTGACAGACCACCAAGACCTCCCGCATGCTGGGCTCGCGCAGGGTGAGCAGGCCGAGTGGTCCCTTAAAGCGCAGGCGCTCTCCCGGCTGGAGGGCGAGCAGATACGCCACACCCGGCCCCGGCTGCTCCGTGTCAAAACAGAGCTGGAGCTGCTCCGGGGTCTCGGGAGGGCTGGTCAAGGAATAAGCCCGGATCAAGGGTTTGCCCTCCCCTTGTGGAATATTTACATTGATGAACTGGCCGTGCTTAAACCGAAATCCAGCAGGAGAGAGCACCCGGAGGGTCAGACGGGCCACATCCGCACTCAGAGCTTCTCGCCGTACCACTTCTGCTTCACCGTCTGTTGCTTTGATGGCGCTCAAGGCTGCCTCCTGGATCGGTTGAGGGCTCAGGTAAAGATCTTGGCAAAGATGCGCTTTTTGGTGCCCTGCGCGCCGATGGCCTCCACCGAGAGACGACCGGCAAGCGACCGGGCCACTTGGCGGAAGGCATGGGCGATCTCCGCATCTTTCTCGCGGGCCACCACCGGCATTCCAAAATCGCCCGCCTCACGCACCGCCGGAACCAGCGGAAGCTCACCGAGAAAGGGGATGCTGAGCTTCTCGGCAGCCGCGCGGCCTCCGCCGTGGGCAAAGATCTCGTGACGGGCGCTGCACTGATTGCAGATAAAGTAGCTCATATTTTCGATGATGCCCAGGGTGGGAATCTTCACCTGGTCGAACATGGCCTTGCCTCGGATCACGTCGGCGAGGGCAACATCTTGTGGCGTGGTCACCAGCACGGCACCACTCACCCGGAGCTGCTGGGAGATCGAGAGCTGCACGTCTCCCGTGCCCGGCGGCAGGTCCACGATCAGATAATCCAGCTCGCCCCAGAGCACGTCCCGCACAAACTGCACGATGGTGCCGTTGAGCACCGGGCCTCGCCAGATCATCGCCTGCGCAGGTGAGACAAAAAAACCGATGGACATCAAGTCCACCCCGTGGGCATGCAGAGGCTGGATCCGCTTCCCATCCGGTGTGGCAGGACGCTCAAAGATGCCAAACATGATCGGAATGGAGGGCCCGTAGATATCGGCATCCAACAAGCCGACCTTCGCACCGTCCTGAGCCAACGCCAGGGC
This sequence comes from Myxococcota bacterium, assembly GCA_046075485.1. Classification (GTDB taxonomy): domain Bacteria; phylum Myxococcota_A; class UBA796; order JAJRTE01; family JBJTQF01; genus JBJTQF01. The sequence continues at coordinate 28,139 of JBJTQF010000352.1, forward strand.
AAGATTGGCCGCCACCGTCGATTTGCCCACCCCACCCTTCCCGGAGGCCACCAGGATCACGTTTTTAACATCCGGCAGAACCGGTTCAGATCCGGGAGAGACCTGCTGCGTCAAGGTGGTCCGCACTTTGGCACTCCACCGAAGCTGAAGCGCACTCGGCTGGAGGGGGGCCAGCGCCTGCTCGATGTCGCGCTGAAGGGTCTCTTTCATCGGACAGGCCGGCGTGGTCAGCTCGATCTCCAGAGAAATCGCCCGGTCGTCGAGCTGAACATCTCGCACCATGTTGAGCGAAACCAGGTCGCGATGGAGCTCCGGGTCGTTGACGGTGCGCAAAGCGTCTATCACCTGCTCTCGAGTAAGCTGAGGCATGCCATGATCTCCTGAAACGAAGAATGAAGAACGAAACGTCGATGGGTGGCAAGTATAGGGGTCTGGACAGCAGCGTCAATAGGCGGGCGAGGGGATTATGCAGGCGCGGTAAGCTCCGTGACGGCTTTCAGAATGGCCATGAGGTCAAAGGGCTTGGCGATCACCCGAGAGATGGAGGGTTCGACCTCGGCGGCATCCATCGATCCCCAGCCGGTCATCAGCGCCATGCGGCTGCGAATGCCCTGGGCGGCGGTGCGCTTACAAAACTCGATGCCGTTCATACCCGGCAAACCATAGTCGATGAGCACCGCGTCAAAAGCCACACCCGTTACGAGGGGCCACGCTTCTTCAGCACTGCCCGCTAAGGTGATGGAGAAGCCCTGGCTGCCCAAAAACTCTGCGAGCAGCTCTCGAATGATGTCTTCGTCGTCCACAATCAGAACCCGAGGGGAGGAGCCTTCAGAAGCGTTGATCTCTGCCATGCGAGATCCTTCCTGCAATCAGTTCAAAGAAGCGCGTAGAGCACGCAGTGGAACAGATTATCATTATAACGGAAACGAAATACAGAGAGAATAAAAATGCAGGCGCTTGACACATTTCGGTGCCTGAAAGGATTGACGCTCAGCTTGAAAGCGGCTAGAACAGACCTCGGAAGCAGCACCGGCACTGGTGGCTGGCCCGGTCTTCAAAACCGGTCGGGACACGGTGAGAGCCGTGTCCGGTGGGTTCGATTCCCATCTGCTTCCGCCATTTTGTGAGCACGGCTGAGGTCTAGAGGAAGAGGAAGAGGAAGAGGAAGAGGAAGCGCAATACCCGCGCTCCCCCACGCAGTGGCCCGGCAGAGAGCGACAATCCGGCCTTGGCGGAGAGTATTCAGCACGCCCGGAAATCCGCAGGAAGGCAGGGCCGAGCGGACCTCACATGTGGTCAGAGATCATCGACCCGGCACGGTGTTGGTCGGTCGCTGCTCCGGCTCTATCGGAAGAGAAGTGCTCATCGGAGGAGCACTCTGCGAACGCTCCCATGCCACCCCCAGCATAAAACCCGCCCCCAACAAACCAATGCCCAACATAAAGCCCAAGACAAACTGTCGTGGAGAGGTCGTTCCCTGGACCGCCGGTGCAGGAGGCTCCAGCACCGAAATCAGCGGCGCCTGTGTCGCACGGACCATACGCTGAGGGGTTAAAACCCGCGTGGAGCCCGTCTCATGCAGAGACTGAACCACCGTTCGGGCTCGCTCCTGATGAGACTCCGAGGGGACAGGCTCAACAGGAGGCGTGGAGGTGGTGGCAAAAGCAGGCACGGGCGGCAGGTCTTTTTTGCGTGCGGGAATGGGGGCGGTGGTCTCTTGGTTCGAAGCGACCGCTGCGGCGGCGGCGGCGGCGGCCTGACGATCCATGTAGACCGGAATTCCTCTGGGGTCCGTCATACCCAGCGCAAACGGAGTCCCTCGGGCGATGGTCTCATCCACCTTCACCTTTCGGGAGGGACCGGCAGGCAACATCCGCTCAACGGTGGGTCCATCCAGCTCCACCTGGCGCTGAGCATGGGCTTTGGCGGCTTCTTCGGCCACACTGAGCGCTTCAGGATCGTCCTCGAGGGCAGAGGCAACGTCGGCTTCATGCTCTTCGTCTTCGTCGGGCGCTGCGGCGACTTCAGAGAGCTCGGCGGCTTGGCGTGCGGCTTCGGCTTCAGCGCGAGCGACTTCTTCTGTGATCCGGTGTGCGGCTTCGGCTTCCGCTTTAGCTTCGGCGGCTTGGCGGGCGGCTTCGGCTTCGGCGGCTTTACGGGTGGCTTCAGCTTCCGCTTTAGCTTCGGCGGCTTTACGTGCGGCTTCGGCTTCGGCGGCTTTACGGGCGGCTTCGGCTTCCGCTTTAGCTTCGGCGGCTTTACGTGCGGCTTCGGCTTCGGCGGCTTTACGGGTGGCTTCAGCTTCGGCGGCTTGGCGGGCGGCTTCGGCTTCGGCGGCTTGGCGGGCGGCTTCGGCTTCGGCGGCTTTACGGGTGGCTTCAGCTTCGGCGGCTTTACGGGCGGCTTAGGCGTCGGCGGCTTTAAGGGCGGCTTCGGCGGCGTTAAG
>JBJTQF010000353.1:0-10539 GCA_046075485.1 Myxococcota bacterium
CTTAAAAGGACACAAAAACAAAAAACAAAACACGGGTCAAGGGATGGAATCCCTTGCAGGTGAGTCTGAGAGGACAGCGTCCTCTCAGCTTAAAAAGCCGCTTTCCAAGCGGCTTCTTTTTTTATTGAAAGGGCGTCGCCCTTTCAAACTATCCCAGCAGGGGCCAGCGGGCCCCTGCACCCCGTTTTGGAAAATTCCGTCAACGGTAGCGATATATTTTAAATTCGCACTCGGTATTTCGGGTGCATGCGCACACAATCTTACTCAGGAAACCAGTCTCTGAGCCTTTCAACCAGCTTCATAAATGCCGGATCGGTACAGCGCGTGACGCTCACCTGTTCCGCCAGTGCCTGATAAATGGACGCTGACCGGCTCTTGCGTGTATGTCGAAGCACCGACTGCATGGCCTCTTTTGGCCTCTCGGGTTTGCCCAGAGTATTCCTGCGGAAGTTTTTTCCGTCCAGCCAATGGATAAGGCTTTCGCGACTTTCTTTCCAGCCGAGGCAGGAGGCAACATTGGGGGAATCGGACCAGACCCAGCTCTCCAGCTCAGGATCCGGAATGACAACGGCGCACCGTTTTTCCCAGCCCTGAGCTGCGAGCTGAGACTCCAGGTCTGCTTCCAGCTTTTCTCGGGGGCTGGAGTCTTGTCCGCAGCCCTCTCGGTCGAAAAGCACCAAGGCATGGGCATAAAAACGGGCCTGCGAGCGCAAGAATGCAGCAGCTTCCTGGCGGCAGCCGGGATCTCGCCCCGGATGGCGCATGATCTCAAACTGAATCGGACGCAGCCCAAGCCGTTTGGGCTCGTTGAGGAGGCCCTTGCAGGTATACTCCATGTCCGCATCGGCCACCAGAAGCACGAGGTCTTTGCTTGGGCCAGTCATCCGAGCACACCTCCCGCAAAGAGGGTGCTGAGGTTCGTTTCTCCCCGCCACTCGCTCAGGGCTGGATGTTCGTCGCCCCGGACAATATCGGTGGCACCCTCCTTTTTCGCAAAACACAGAAGCTGCTCGGGCTGAATGATGCTGAGGATCACGGGGGAATGAGTGGCCAGCAACATTTGGGCGGCATAAACGGACGAGAGAGACTGAAACATGGCCTCGACTGCACGTGGATGGATCCCATTTTCGGGCTCTTCGATCAGATAACAGCCTGAAAAATCAGGAAGATAGGCCGGGAGTGTCAGCGCCATCAATCGGAGTGTACCGTCAGAGGCCATCCACGACGGTACTTCCACGCCGTTGGCATAACGCAACATGAGGTAGCGGTGACGATCATCGCTACGTTCGACAGTTCGGATGCCGACCAGATCGGGCAGCGCGGTCCTAAGATGTGCGAGCCAGTCCGTAAACTGAGCCGGTGTATGATCCTGAAGCTCGTGAACCAACCAGGGTAGGTTGGAGCCATCTGGACGAAAGCGCCTGCCCTGCCCCGGGGCGCTGGCATTCCGAATCAGCAAGCTGTTGAGGACAAGCTGCTGCACGCCCTCCGACAACCACTGGCGTAGCCAGGAGGTCACTGGAAACTTCTCTTCCTCGGCAGGAAGATTGCCAAGTGCGGAGCGTCGGGGACCATACTTGACGGTGGGCACCCAGCCCTTCCCGATCTCGCGATACACCTCCGAGTAGAAGTTGTCATTGCCACCCAGCACTTTGTGGAGGACCAGCCGAGCGTTCTTGGGTGTCTTGCCCGTAAGAAGGGTTGGGCGAGCACTCTGGGGGCTTGGAAAGGTCCAGGCCAGTTGTTCGTCTCCCCGAGGGTGGGAAGCAGGCTCATCCGTCTTCAAGAGCAGCTTCTCGGCGGCAATTCCCCACTCGGTGGTCACAGCGTCGCGGCGGATGGCAAGCTCGTATCGCACGATGCCAAATGAACCATTCCCTTGAATTTTTCCACGTAGATGCCCTGGAATGGTAGCCTCAATCGCCAGCTCAAAACCATCCCCCTGGCGTCCCCAGAGCAGATCTTCGGGATTTTGAGTCCGAGAGCGAATGGCAAACTCCGGTCCCAAGCGCACGACATCCCCCATGAATGCAATCACATCCAGGAAAGTCGTCTTTCCGCTGGCGTTGGGTCCGACCAGCACTTGGAAGGGGGCCAGTGGCTGACGAATATATCTCAAGCAGCGATAGTTCAGCGCCTCGACCAGACAGATCATGGGAGCTCCGGGGTGTCAAGCGGGGACTTGGCCAGCAATGGCACGGATCAGGAGACTGCTGACGGTCATAAGGATGGAAGGGAATCATTGCGGCGTCAACCTCGAAGATGGTGTTATCGCGGTGGATCGCTGTCGAATCCCTTGCAGGTGAGTCTGAGAGGACAGCGTCCTCTCAACTTAAAAGGACACAAAAACAAAAAACAAAACACGGGTCAAGGGATGGAATCCCTTGCAGGTGAGTCTGAGAGGACAGCGTCCTCTCAGCTTAAAAAGCCGCTTTCCAAGCGGCTTTTTTATTGAAAGGGCGTCGCCCTTTCAAACTATCCCAGCAGGGGCCAGCGGGCCCCTGCACCCCGTTTTGTTTGTGAGGACGAGGGGTTAGGGCTTTTCGTCTTGGTGAGTCGCCATCCGATGTTCCAACGCCGTACCCAGCTCCACGCTCCGCTGAAACGCCGCATCAATCGCATCCGTCACCGTCGCCGCAAGCTGCCCTCGCTGAAGCACATGCAGCGCCCGCGACGTGGTCCCTCCCGGTGAGGTCACCCCATCAATCAGCTCCGCAATATGTCGCTCCGACGCCAGGATCATCTCTGCGGTTCCAATGATCGTCTGCAAGACCGACTGTCGCGCCATCGGTCTGGACTCTCCAATAAAATTAGCACCGTCCTCCAATGCCTTCACAAAGTGCGCAATGATCGCCGGTCCCGTGCCATTCACCGCCGTGGCACGGTCCACGTCCAGCTCATCATGCACCTCCAGCTCTTTCCCCATCGTCTGGAGCATCTTTCGCACGAACTCACGCTGAGCAGTCCCCACCTCCGGCGTGGCCATCCAGATCGTCATGCCACGATGGATCTGACACGGTAGGTTCGGCATACAGCGCACCACCGCCGGATGCCCCAACGTCTGACCAATCACCTTTGCCCGAGCCCCCGCAATCACCGACATCACAAGCTGCTCAGGACGCAGCACCTCCCGGATCTCCAAGAGCACCTTCGGCAAAACCTGCGGCTTCACGCACAAAACCACCACATCGGAATGCGCCACCGCTTCCCGATTGTCCGTGCCCGCTCGAACTCCAAAATACTCCGCCAGCCGCACCGCCCGCTCAGGACGAGGACCGCTGGCCCAAATATGCTCCGGTGGCACCACCTGCCGAGACAGCAGGCCGCTGATCATCGCCTCCGCCATCACCCCAGAGCCAATAAACGCAATATGCACACGCGGATGCGCAGGCGAAGGCAGCGAAATCGAATGCTCTGACACGTCGCACTCCTTCCTCATTGGAAAAAAAATCTCAACTCGAGATGCGCTGCTGGACTATCCGCGAGACGCTCTGCGAGACCCTCCTGAGAATGTTCCCCAAGCCGCCATCGTCAAGCCCCTCCGCCCCATCTCCTGCGTCCGCAGGCGTTTGTGCGCACGCGATGATGTTTAGTCCAAGACTTCCACCTCGTCGCGGGCCACCTTCTTCATCAAACGGGTGAGACGGTCAGCCAAATCCTGCTGGTCCGTACAGGCCGTGCGAAGCTGACCCGCCAGATCACGCGCGCGCCGAAAGGCTCCCACCAAGTCTCCCGAGATGTCCACGTCACTCTGGAGAGTCAACATCAGCTCGTTGAGACTGCGACCCTGCGCCCAATATTGACCATAGGGCATCAGCTCCGGGCAGAAGGTGTTGGGCAGGCCAATCAGCTCGGACGCCAACACCACCGTATCAGAGGTATGGATGCGCTTCACCCGGTCCTTGATCTTCTGCCAGCGTCCCCGCAAGGGCTCCCGCACCTGGACCGAACGGGGCAAGTCCTGCACCAACGCGGTGAGCAAACCAAACAGCTCATCCTCGTCCACCTCCTCAAACACCCCCTCGAGGATCAGCTCGGTCATGAAGATCTCGTTGATCTGAATGTGCATGAGGGCCTTTGCACCCGCATTAAAGGTCAGATCGTCGTTGAGATACCCCGAGCTCTTGAGGAAATCGACCTTTTCAACAAATTTGTTGTACATCAGGTCTTCGGACTGCTCAAGCTGACGCTCCACCTTGTTGCTCTGCTTGCGCCAACGCTTGAGCAAGTCACGCGCGCCCGTGCCCTCCGCCTCCAGCCGAGCCCCCGTCGCCTTGAGCGAATCCCGCTGCTGCTCCAACGCTCGCCGGGTGGTAAAGTTCAGAAAGCTCTTCTCCAGGATCTTGCGGATCTCCTCCTGCGAATGACGCGCCAGCAGGTTCACCACACTCGAGAATGAGAGGTTAAAGGCACTCTGAATCCGCTCGTGCTGCCCACTCTGATAGGTTCGGAAAAGAGGTCGATCCTCTCCGTAGTCGTGGAAATCCTCCCGGACCACCACATAACCCACCTTGTCCATGCCTCGACGCCCCGCACGACCGGCCTTCTGGAGAAACTGCCGCACCGTCAACGGCTGCACACTCTGCCCGTTAAACTTGCGCAACGAGTCAAAGATCACCGTGCGCGCGGGCATGTTGATCCCCAACGCAAAGGTAGAAGTACAGTACAAGATCTTGAGCAGCCGCTTCTCGTACAGCTCCTCCACCAGGGCCTTCAGCGAGACATGCACCCCCGCATGGTGAAAGGCCACCCCCTTGACGTACATCTCGAGATGCTCCGGGGTCAAGACCCCCGGATTGGCATTTTCGAACTCCGCCAGCATGCCTTCGACCTGCTTCTGCTCAAACGCATTTAAAAAAGAGCTGCGCCATCGCCGCGAGAGCTCCCGAGCGAAGAGCTCCGTCTGCCTTCGGCTGAAGATAAAATAGAGGACTGGCAGATAATCCGGGCTCACCAGCTCAATCATGTCTAAATGCCGGGTCATCAGCCGAGGGTCTGGTCTGTTGCCGCGTGCATCTCGCCCGTGCGGTGACGGAAAACGGTCATTGCCCCGGACATTGCCCCGACCCTCACGCCGATCTCGCTCCCGCAGCCGCTCTTGGTCGAGCGCCTTTCGGTCGCCCGTGCTCGCCCAACGCTTCAGCTCGTGCTCAAACCGCCGCAGCTCGACGATGCCCGCGTGTTTGTTGGCCAGCAGCAGACGAAGTGGCACCGCTCGACGATGCTCCTTGACCACCGCCACCGTGTCCCCTCGGACAAACTCCAGCCACTGGGCAAACTCGTCGATGTTCGGTAAGGTGGCCGAGAGCGCCACAATCTTCACGCGGGAGGGCAGATAGATGAGCAGCTCCTCCCAGACCGTGCCGCGCTCTTCGTCTTCGAGAAAATGAACCTCGTCCACCACCACATGGGAGAGCAGGCTCGAACATTCCTCCTGGAGCAGAATGTTGCGCATGATCTCGGTGGTCATGATACGAATGGGGGCATCTCGGTTGATCACCAAGTCACCCGTCACCAGCCCAATCTTGTCCCGCCCATAAAGACGGCAATAATCTCGATACTTCTGGTTGGAGAGCGCCTTGATCGGAGCCGTATAGACCACCTCTCGCCCTTCACGCAGCGCCTGATCGACCACATAATCGGCAATAATGGTCTTGCCTGTGCCCGTGGGAGCAGACACCAGCACCGAGTGCCCCATCGTCAGGTGGGTGATGGCCTCCGCTTGGAAACGGTCGAGCGCAAAACCTCGAAAACGAAGGCTCTCCGGGGAAACACCGTCGGGAGCAGGGCCAGAAGACTCCTGACGAGCATCGCCAAACTCATGGGAGAGCCCCTCCGCCGTCAGCGCCTCACCCGGCGTTGCTGGAGAAAGCGGAAGCTCCACCTCAACCACCGACTCGGCATCTTCAGAGAGCTGCGCCGGAAGAAGCGGATTGCGTGCCTGCCTCAAGGCGGCCAGCCGCTGCGCACTGGCTTCTGGTGTCTCTCCGATGTACGTGCCTTCCTCCTCGAGCGCCCGTCGCATGCGATCACGTCCGTCAAACGCACGGGGAGGCTCCGCACCTCGCGCGGTACGGCCCTGGAATCGGTCTCGCCGGTCATCACGCACGCGGTCATCACGCACGCGGTCATCACGCACGCGGTCATCACGCACGCGGTCTAGGCGTGGTGGTCGCGGGCCAAAGCCAGAACGTTCCATCGGCTCTGAGCCATGACGGGTCCGTTCACGTTCGCCGCTGGAGGAAGATTCCTTCCCTGCGCGTGAGGGCGCAACATGCCCACGATGCTGAGGTGGCAGCTCTGGCTCCCAGCGAGGTCGTCCGGGCAGCGTGGGAGGCTCGAGAGGAGGGACAGGCCGGGTCTCGCGAGGCGTGCTCTCCGTCTTTTGTTCAGGAGAGAGGTGCTCGCGGGTGGGTGCGGCGGGGCTATTTTTGTCCGGCGTTGAGCTGGAGGAGCGAGCGCTCGGATATTTGTCCGCACTGCCATGTCCGCTGGAGCTGGAGGCTCTGCTGGCATGTTCGCGTCCGCTGCGGGTGTCTCCGGCGAGCCGACGGCTGAGCGGTGATGCGCTGGGGGGCTCCGCGCGTTTCAGAGACTCGATGTCCTCGAGGGTCCAGACATCGTGGGGGCGGATGCTGGCGGATTGCTCCGGGGTGACACGGGCCTCTGAGGGGCTCACGCCAGGGCTCACGCCAGGGCCGACGGTGGACGAGGTGGTGGATTCAGCTTCAGCGGGAGCGGATGCGTCGAGTTTAGAGGAAGGGTCGTGGTCTTGCATGCGATGTCGAAGTTGCCTCACAAAAGAAGATGAACAGATCCAGTCTGACGTTTTAGAGTAACCGATGCCCGCGCGATCCCAAAGACATTTCTGAGGGCGCTTGACTTCGTGGGAATCATGCTTAATCTCTGAGCGGTTCGATCTAGCCACCGTTCCGGGAGTGAAACATGATCGAGGTCAGCAACCTGACGAAGCGATATGGCCCGCTGAAGGCCATCGACGGGGTCTCCTTTAAGGTGGAAAAAGGGGAAATCCTCGGGTTTCTTGGTCCCAACGGGGCCGGTAAGTCCACCACCATGCGGATTTTGACGGGCGCGTTGGGGGCCAGCTCTGGGCGTGCGCTCATCGATGGATTTGAGATTTCGGAGCAGCCGAAGGAAGCCAAAAAACGTTTTGGTTATCTGCCGGAGCTGCCACCGGTTTACCCGGATATGGCGGTCTGGGACTACGTCGATTATGTCGCTCGGCTCCACGGTGTACCGGGTCAGAAACGACGGGGCGCTGTCGGTAAGAGCCTGGAACGCTGCGGGCTCTCCCATGTGGCGGAGCGTTTGATTGGCCATCTCTCCAAAGGGTATCAGCAGCGGGTGGGACTGGCGCAGGCGCTGGTGCATGAACCACCGGTGTTGATCCTCGACGAGCCAACGGTCGGGCTCGACCCGAACCAGATCATCGAGATCCGAAAGCTGATCAAGACGCTGGCGGGTCAACATACCATCATTTTATCGACCCACATCTTGCCAGAAGTGCAGATGACCTGCCAGCGGGTGGCGATCATCAAGAAGGGCAAGATTGTGGCACAGGACTCCATCGACAACCTGATGCAGCAGTCTGAGAAGAATCAGCGCCTGCTGTTGACCGTGCGGCGTCCGGGGTCGGAGGCGGAGACACGACTGCAAGGGCTCTCGGGGGTGGTGGGGGTGAGCCGCTCGGAACAGGAAGGGCTCACCACGTTTGCGGTGCAGACCGCCCGTGATGCGGATGTGCGGGAGCGTTTGGCAGAGCTGGCGGTTCAATCCGGCTGGGGCCTGCTGGAGCTGAGCCGCGAGCGCATGAGCCTGGAAGACGTCTTCCATGAGCTGACCACCGAGGAGCAGGCAGTGGCCGATGTCCAGGCCGCTCAAGAAGGAGGCGCATGATGGGGATGTTTACCATTGCCTGGAAAGAGCTGAGAGACTACTTCAACTCGGTGATTGGATACACCATTCTGACCCTGTTGCTCTTTGTGACCGGTGGTTTTTATTGGGCGTTGCTCCAGAGTTATGCCCAGATGAGCGCGCAGGCAGCCGGAAATCCGATGATGGGTCAGCTTCCGCCTCTGACGGAAGTGGTGATCGGCTATCTGTTCTCGAACCTGTCGATCATCTTGGTGCTGGCCGCGCCGCTGCTGACCATGCGTCTGCTGGCGGAGGAGCGACGCAATCATACCCTCGAGCTGCTGATGACGGCCCCGGTGTCTTCGCTGGAGATCGTACTGGGCAAGTTTTTGGGCTCGTGGGGCTTCATGGTGGTGGCGTTGGCGTTGACGGCGCACTATCCGGTCCTGCTTTTTCAGGTGGGCTCGCCGGATTTGGGGCCGATCCTGACCTGTTATGTGGGGGCGCTGTTGCTCTCGGGGGTTTTTGTGGCCCTCGGTTTGATGACCTCTGCATTTACGCAGCATCAGCTTGTGTCGGGCATGGTCAGCTTTGGCGCGGGGCTCTTTCTGCTGGTGATCATGAGCTGGTTGGTGGGAGAAGATGCAGGCCCCCTCGCGAAGTTTTTCTCGCTGACCGACCACTACGACGGGTTCACCAAAGGGCTGATCAAGCTGGAGTCGGTGACGTATCTCGTCTCCTTGATTGTCCTTTTCCTGTTTACCACTCAGCAGCGAATTGAGACCATGCGTCGGCAGTAATGTCACGCAGGGACACCGGGAGGAGCATCAGACATGAAGCGATGGAGTGGTTTTCTGGGCATGCTCGGGGTGCTGCTGTTGGCAGGCACCGGGCTGTCTTGGCTGGTGAATAAGGAGCTGGCCCTGACCTTCCAGATCGTAGGGTTTGTGGGCATCGCGCTCGTTTTTACGTTCATTTACAACAACATCGACACCATCATCGACAGCTTGGGGAGCCGCTCCGCGCGTTACTCGGGCTTTGCGGTGGTGTTGGTGATCATGATGGGAGTGGTGCTCGGGCTGGTCAATTATCTGGCCTTTAAGCACCCCAAACGATACGACACCACCGAGGATCAGAGCTTTACCCTCTCGTCCCAGACGCTGGAGGTGGTCAAGGGGCTGAAGGAGCCCATCACGGTGACCACCTTCTTTTTGATGGACTCTCCCGCAAAGGGCAAGTTTAAGGATCTGGTCGATCTGTATGTGGCTCAGAGCGATAAGCTCACGGTCAAACACATCGACCCCGAGAAGGATCCGCTGTCGGTGAAGCAGTTTAATGTGACGGCGGCGGATACGGTGATCCTCTCGCGGGGGACGCAGGAGAAGCGCCTGACCGCGCCGGATGAAGAGGCGCTGACCAATGGGCTGATCGCCGTGACGCGGGAGCAGCAGAAGACCATCTGTTTCCTCGAAGGCCACGGCGAGAAGAGCATCAACGAACGCTCAGATCAAGGGCTCTCCAATGCGAAGGAGCTGCTGGAGAAGCAGTCGTTTGTGGCCAAAGCGGTGTCGCTGTTCCAGTCGAATCAGGTGCCGTCGGAGTGTAGGGTGCTGGTGGTGGCGGGTCCGTCTCGGCCTCTGCTGGAGCAAGAGAAGCCGATGATCACCGCGTGGGTGCTGGCCGGTGGACGGCTGGTGTTCATGTTGGATCCCGGAGCGGATCCGGCTTTGTCGGAGTATCTGAAGACCTTCGGCATCATCGCACGAGAAGACTTGGTGGTGGATCCGGTTGCACAAGCGTTTGTGGGAAATGCGGCGGTGCCTGCGGTGATCCCCGCCGGGATGCATAAGATTGTGGAGAAGCTTCAGGGCGCTCCCGCGTTTTTCCCGCTGACCCGCTCGTTGGAAGTGGCGTCTCCAGCACCGTTTGAGGGATACTTCGAGACCTTGCTTCGCACGTCCGGGGATGATGAGCAGTCTCGGGCGTGGGGTGAGACCGATCCCAGCTTGATCACGGGGAAGCCCGATGGGGAGCCGAAGCTGCCTACGTTTGATGAGAAGGACCATCCAGGACCGCTCAACGTGGCAGCGCTGCTGAATATCCCGATCAAAGCGAAGTCGGCGGAGACGCCAGCACCGGCGGAAGGGGAGAATACGCCGAAGCCGGAGGAGTCGGAGAAGGAAAAACAGGCGATGGTGGCCGCGTTTGGTGACTCGGATTTTGCAGCCAATGCGAATTTTTACTCGAGTACCAATGGTGATCTGTTTATGAACACCGTCAGTTATCTGGCGGAGGAAGAGGACTTGCTCGCGATTCGGCCTCGGGAGAAGGGGAAGGATGTGCTGAGCATGTCACAAGGTCAGGCGGACTTGATTTTTTATCTGTCGCTGCTGTTTATGCCTGCCGTGCCCATGCTTCTGGGCATCTACACCTTCATGAAGAAACGCACCCAATAACAAAACGGGGTGCAGGGGTCCGCCGCCCCCTGCTGGGAAAGTTTGAAAGGGCAAAGCCCTTTCAATAAAAAAGAAAAGCCGCGTGGAAAGCGGCTTTTTGAGCTGAAAGGACGCTGTCCTTTCAGACTTTCCTGCAAGGGATGCCATCCCTTGACCCGTGTTTGGTTTTTGTGTCCTTTTAAGCTGAGAGGACGCTGTCCTCTCAGAC
>JBJTQF010000354.1:0-9315 GCA_046075485.1 Myxococcota bacterium
CTTGGCGGCCATCTCTCCCATAATGGGGCTCCGGGTTGGCTCGTCATTCGAAGAGGGTTCGATAAGCTGCGATTCATTGAATTGGGGTGGGCGCTACGCACCCAGCTCGATACCGGTTAAGATGTGATCAATCATAAGCGCCTGCGTCGCCCATGTTGGTGGCGTCGCCCATGTTGTTGCGACGGGTGCGTGCGCTGCTGCGATGCCATCCCGTCCAAGAGAGCCGATTCCCAAAGTATTTCTGGAGCCGAGGCACCCGCCGTTCTTCTTTGACCCCTGTCTCGGAGCTAAAAGCACGGTCCAAAATGTACATCAGCCCATAATTGCCTTCCACGCGCGCGTGATGCAGGTCGTGGAGACGTGGCCCTCGATAGACCAGCAACAGCCTCAGCGGATTAAACGGCAGGTCGTAACCCGAGTGGCCATCGGCGGAGATCGCTTGCCGAATCACCACCCACACCCACAAAGTCCACACATGGGCCCCCAGGATCAGCGGGCCCACCAGCACCAAACCACTGGAGACCAAAAACTCGAGGGGATGCATATAGTGCGCCGCCAAAGCCCACGGTGTCCGAAACCGATGATGCATGCCGTGGATCATCCGGTAAAATACGTCTCGATGCAGCGCTCGATGGAAAAAATAGAAAAGATAGTCCTCCAGCAGCACAAAACAAAAAATCTGACCCATCATCAGCAACGGCGTCGGCTCCACTCCATTGTGCAGGCTCGAGAGCCGAAAGACAGGCCACAATAATACCGAGAGCCCAAATAAGAGCAGGTTGTTGAGTACAAACACCTTCAGCGCGGCCTTCATCATCGGCCATCCCGCCGGACGTCTCTCCTGAATCCGGTAAGGCCGAATCCAGCGCGGCTCCCACCACGCCAACAACGTCAACGGGAGCGCAAAGACCAAAAAAGCGCCCATGCTCAGAAACGAGGTGATCACCACCATGTCTATAAAGAGAGGTTCCGCATACCACTGCCGCAACAGCTCGAGTCCGCTCATAATCCACTCCCGCACATGTTCGCTTGAGGATTCCTGCGGAGCGTGAGGACCAAGCGCTGCTCCAAAAGGAACACGCTCCCTGAAGGCAGGAAGAGCCTGAATGGATATCGGATCCATCAGACTCCGACTTGAGCGGAATTTTTCGGATTATTTGACCTTCTGAAAACGGGTGGGCCTCAAGGTCTCCTTCACCTGCGCCAAATGCTCCAGGGCCGCCTGTCCCTGCGTCAAGGCCAACCCGGTCGAGAGCACGTCGATCATGGTAAGCTGCACCAGCCGAGAAGCCATCGGCGTAAAAACCTCCGCATCTTCCGCCGGTTGAACCTCCAACGCAACCGTCGCCGCCTGCGCCAGCGGTGAGTTCGGTGCCGTCAAGGAGACCACAAAAACCCCCCGCTCACACGCCAGGGCCACCAGCTCCAGCACCGCCATCGTGCGCCCCGTGTTGGAAATCGCCAGGAGCACATCCCGCTCCCCCATCCCCACCATCAACATCCGCGCCATCAGCGGATCACTCACCGCCTGACATGGCAAGGGAAACCGGCTGAGCTTGTGCGCGGCATCTTGAGCAATCGCCGCTGAGCCCCCCATCCCCACCACCAAGACCCGACCCGCCCGACTCAATGCCCTCACCGCCACGTCCACCCGCTGAGGCTGTAACGCCTGCCGCGCTGAACTCAAGGCCCGAATCGCCGCCTCGAAGATCTTGGAGGTATACTGATCGGGCAGATCACTCGCCTCCACGTCCGCACTCACATAAGCAAGACCCGGGGCAAGACTCTGGGCCAGCTTCAACTTCAGATCGGTAAACCCTTCACACCCCACACTCCGACAAAAACGAATCACCGTCGGCTGACTGACGCCCGCTCGCTCCGCCAACGCCGCCACACTAAGCTGAAGCACCGCCTCCGGGCTCTCCATAATGACGTCCGCCACCGCCGCTTCTTGCCGCGTGAGCTCCGACCGCTGCTGCCGCAGCAGCTCCAGCACACTGCCCATGCTCACCTCCTCACCGCTCCAGCCGCAATGCATGGGATGATAACGCCAACGCACGTATCCGCTCAAAATCCCCCGCCTTCAAGGCGTCGTCCGGGGTCAACCATGAACCCCCCACACACATCACCGTCGGCTGCTTCAGGTACTCCGACACTTTCCCACGCTCGATTGAACCCGTCGGACAGAAACGCACGCCCGGCAACGGTCCCGACAACGCCTTCAAAGCCGCAATCCCCCCCATCGGCTCCGCCGGAAAATACTTCAGCAGGCTCAACCCCTGCTCCTGAAGCGTCATCACCTCCGTGGCCGTCACCGCCCCCGGAAGAAATGGAAGATCCGTGCTCAAGAGGGCCTCCAAGTTCCGTGGTGAACTCCCCGGCGAAACCAGAAACTGAGCTCCCGCCTCACGCGCGGCACGCGCTTGATCCAGGCTCAAGACCGTGCCAGCTCCCACAACCGCGTCTGGAACGGCTTCACGCATCCGTGTGATCGCTTCCAGTGAAGCCGGGGTCCGCAAGGTCACTTCCATCACGGTCACTCCCCCCGCGTATAAGGCTCGCGCTAAGGGCGCCGCATGGGAGGCATCGCTGAGAACAATCACCGGCAAGACCGCTACGCTGCGTAAACGAGCTTCTAACCACGGACTCCAATGCATGTAGAGACTCCTTGAGGCTGCTATTGAAGGAGGAACGCACTTTTGTTTTGCACCTGTTTTTATTGCAAAGAGGGCGCTGCCCTCTCTGCACACTCCCGCAAGGGATTCCATCCCTTGACCCGTGATTTGTTTTGTTTTGCTCATCGGTTGTTCCACCACGGCTCCGAGAGATAACGACTGCCTCCATCCGGTGCCACCATCACCACCATGCCCCCGCACCCCCGCGCCTCAAGAGCACTCGCCACCTTCATGCCCGCCACCACCGCTGCCGCCGCCGAAACCCCCACCAACAAGCCACTCTCCCGCACCAACCGCCGAGCCATCCCCTGCGCTTCTTCTGTATCCACTTCCTCCACCCGGTCATGCACCGATGGATCGTAGATCGCAGGCAACAGTGCCGTCTCCATATGCTTCAATCCCTCCAGCCCATGCAGAGGGGTGTCCGGCTGCACCGCAATCACCTCCACCCCCGGCACGGTGGCCTTCAAATATCGCCCCACACCCATGCACGTCCCCGATGTCCCCAACCCCGCCACAAAATGAGTGAGCCGCCCCCCCGTCTGCTCCACCAGCTCCGGGCCCGTCGTCTCGTAATGCGCTCGCCAGTTCGCATCGTTTGAATACTGATCCGCGTAAAAATATCGCTCCGGGTCCGCCGCCACCACCTCCCGTACTCGCCGAATCGCCCCATCCGAACCCTCCAACGGATCCGTCAACGTCACCGTCGCCCCATACACCGCTAAGAGCTGCTTCCGCTCCACGTTCGCATTCTCCGGCAGAAATATATGCACCGGATAACCCCGCGCCGCCCCCAACATCGCATACGCAATCGCCGTATTCCCAGAGCTCGCGTCAATCAAGACCTTGCCCGCCCTCAAAAGCCCTCGACGCTCCGCATCCAACACAATATGACGAGCCGCTCGATCCTTCACCGAGCCCCCCGGATTAAACCACTCCGCCTTCAGATGCAGCTCCACCCCAGACCCCGGACGCTCCAACGCCCTCAGCCTCAAGAGAGGTGTATGACCCACCAAGTCAAAGATCCCCACCGAACCCCGATGTGGATGTACACTTAAAACGGATATAGATGATGAGAGACTCACAGGGACGGAGTGCTCATGAACACGAAGTGGATGCGCGGGAAATAGAGAGGGCGCTGAGTCGGTCACATACACCTCCTCCGGGCCATCCGAAGGTCCCGGTGCGATTGAAGTGGAACACCCTCCCCCTCGGCTCAGGATGAGGGTCGCGCGGTCAGACCTGCGCGCCTCCCAATCCCTCCCATCAGGTGCTGGGCGATAGGTGTCCACAAAGGCTCTCGTTGAATATATAACTGTCTCAGTAACAGTCCAGTGCCGGTCTGCGGAATTTTGTATGACGCCCCAAAAGAGTGTCCTACCTCACGAGGTGGCCCAACATATGCATGCTCCTCACACACACCTCAGGAGAAGGAGTACCCCATGCGCCTCCGCACCCGCCTCTTTCTGACCATCGCCACCCTGGTCTGCTCCATGATGGCCGTCCAGTACCAGCTCTATCAGCAACAGCTCAGCGCCCTCTAGCTCGAGCTCAATACCCTCTCGGCCCAAGTCGGACGAAGCCTGCTGTCGGAAGCCTTCGCCCACTCAGAGACCCTCCAGGCACCCAGCACCCCCAGCACCCCCAGCACGCCCAGCAGCCCCGGCACCTCTCACCATGTGCGCATCATCAAACGCACCGAACAACTCGCCAGCACGCCCGACAAGACCGACCATCGCCAAGTGGAGGTCGAAGTCTTGTCCCGTCCAGGCGCCCAGCTCATGTTCATCCGAGGTCTTCCCGGTGGCGAACGCCAGATCCCCATCTCCTCCGAAGGCGCCGCGTCGGTGGTGAGAGACACCAGCCAACGCTCGCTGATGGCCTCGAGCCTGCTGCTCTTGCTGGGATTGCTCCTGGCTGCTCTCTTTTCACACCGGATTTCACGTCCGCTCCAGGCCCTCGTGAGGGGTGCTGAGGCCATCGGGCAAGGCCAGCTCCACCATCGACTTCCCGAAGACGGCCCCGGTGAGCTGCGTGAGCTTCAAGCAGCCTTCAATCGGATGGCGGCACAACTCGCTCAGCTCGAGCAAGAGCGTCAACGCTGGCAGTCTCGTGAGCACTTGGCGGAGCTGGGGGAGCTCGCACGAGGGCTGGCCCATACGCTCCGCAACCCCCTGCATACCCTCGGCCTGGTGCTGGAGGAGCTGGCTCAGCCTCCTCAGCGGCTTCCGGATGAGCAACGCCCGGATGAGCAACGCCCGGATGAGCAACTTCTGGAGGAGCAGCAGCAACGTCAGGAGCTGAAAGGACAAGGTCGCGCACAGCTCCGACGGGTGGATCGGTGGCTGCGTTCGTTTCTGGCGGTGGGGGCAGGCAGTGCGGCTCAGCCCGAGCCCGTGGAGCTCAACTCCCTGCTTCAGAGCTTGGTGCTGGAGACCCTCCAACAGGACCGACAGGTGACACTTCAGCTTCCCGATGAGCCCATCACGGTGCGCGCGGTGCCATTGGCGTTGAGTGCAGCACTCTCGAATCTGCTCGACAATGCGTGTCAAGCCTTGCCAGCTTCGAGCCCTCCGGTCTTGAGCCTCTCGCGGCGTGGACAGGAGGCGGTGATCGAGCTCTTGGATTTTGGGCCGGGAGTGCCGGAGCAGGTGCGGCTTCATCTCTTCCAGCCTCATCAGACGACTCGGGCGGGAGGCTCGGGGATGGGTTTATTTTTGTCTCATCAGCTCATTGTGACGGGACTGGGCGGGCGCTTGAGCCTGCAACCGATGCCGGAGGGAGGCACACGCGCGGAGGTGTGTGTGCCGCTGGATGTGCCGCTGGAGGGCTCGACGCTTGGCGCAACGAGCGCGTGAGTGTGGGGAGAGCCTCGACCATCCCTGCCTTGTCATACCCCTGGACGTGTGCATATCCTGAGCCTTCGTTTACCCGAAGCGCCTGTTTTGAGGAGAGATATCATGCCGACGGACCTGATCGCGCATCATGAGCTGACCGCTCAGACGCCTGCCCCGCTGATCTTGATTGTTGAAGACGAACATTTCCAGCGTCGGCTGATCGCCGACATTCTCAAGCGTGAAGGTTTTGAGACCCTCACGGCGAGCAGTGGAGAGGAGGCGCTGGAGCTGTTGCAGCAGCCTCGAGCGCAGACGGTGGATGTGCTCTTAACGGACTGGCGCTTGCCGGGCATGGAGGGCGGTCGGCTGATGAGTTTGGTGCGCGAGCGGCTTCCTGCCTGTGCTCGGGTGGTGATGACGGCGTATGGTTCCATTGCGCATGCGGTGGAGGCCATTCGTCTGGGGGCGGACGACTATCTTGCCAAGCCGTTTGAGCGGGAGGCGCTCTTGATTACGCTGAAGCGGGCGTTGCGCACGCGGGCGCTCGAGCGTGAAAATGGGCGGCTGCGGTCGCGTCTGAGTGAGCGGGATCGATATGGGACGTTGATTGGGCAGGCTCCGGCGATGCAGCGGCTGTACCGCACGCTCCAGAAGGTGGCCAGTACAGATGCGACGGTTTTGATTCAGGGGGAGTCTGGGACCGGAAAGGAGCTGGTGGCGCGCACGCTTCACGAGAAGAGTGGTCGTGCTGCGGGGCCCTTTGTGGCGGTCAACTGTGCGGCCATCCCGGAAAGTTTGATGGAGAGTGAGCTGTTTGGGTATGAAAAGGGTGCTTTTACGGGGGCGTTGCGCCGTCGAGAGGGGCGCTTTGAGGAAGCGCAGGGGGGGACACTCTTTCTCGACGAGATTGCATCGATGCCGTTGGCGGTGCAGGCCACCTTGTTGAGGGTCTTGCAGGAGCGGCGGGTGACGCCTTTGGGCGCGCGGGGGGAGGTGGTGCTCAACGTGCGGGTGGTGGCGGCGACACATCGGGATTTGCTGAAGCTCTCGGCGGAGGGTGGTTTTCGGGAAGACCTTTATTATCGTCTGAACGTGGTGCCGGTGATGGTGCCGCCGCTGCGGGAGCGAAAGGAGGATCTGCCCTTGTTGGTGGAGACGTTGGTGGAGCGGGCGTCGGTGCGGCATCACATCCCGGTGATGTCGGTGCCGTCGGAGCTGTTGCCGCGACTGCACGGCTATCATTTTCCGGGCAATGTGCGGGAGCTGGGCAATCTGTTGGAGCGGCTGGTCTTGCTCTCGGACGAGGGGGTGTTGCAGCTTCGGGATTTGCCTTCGGAGCTTCACGAGCAGCCGGGCCAGCTTGGGCGCTTGGGCTTGAAGTTCCCGCCGGAGGGTGTGGTGTGGGACGATCTCGAGCGGAGTTTTCTCCAGCAGGCGCTGGGTCGTGCGGAGGGCAATCGGACTCGAGCGGCGGCGTTGTTGGGGATGAGCTACAAGACCTTTCTTTATCGTCTCGAAAAGTATGGCTTGGTGAGCTGAGCGGTGCCGGGGCAGGAGCTGGACGGCCTTTCGGAGGTTGCCGGGTGGGATCTCCTCAGTTGGGGACTGGGTTCCTGAGCTGAGGCATGGAGCAGGCGGGGGTGATTTCCTGAGCTGAGGAAATCGTGCTCCTCAAATGGGGAAGTGGGGTTCTGGGGACGGCGTGTGGGCGGGTGTGGGGGTGATTTGGCCGTGCGCTGGGAGGTCTTTGGGGGTGAACTGCAGCCTCCGTGCGTGGGGTGACACAAAATCGGGGGCATGCGGTGATGTGTGAGGCTGTTTGGCATGCTGCTTGGCACTAAAAGGGGTGTGGCTGGGTGAGGATACCCGGTACACTTTCGCTGGCTCACGTCATTCTTATAAGGAGAAGTGTATGAAATCGATGTCTGTCTGGATTTCGGGGCTGAGTTTGTTGGGTGTGTTGCTGCTGCCGCTGCCGATGAGGGCGGGTGTTGATCCTGTGGGGTTGACCATCCACATCGACGAGCAGGTAACACCCATTGAGCTGGGTGCGTTAAAGAACGGCCAAAGCCGCACGTTGGAGCATCATGGCCATAAGGTGGAGGTGCGTCGAGAGCAGGGGCAGCTCGAGCTGCGGGTGGACGGTCAGAAGGTGATGTTGGGGGGAGACGAAAAGGGGGGCGCGGAGGGTTTAACCTGCGTGGTGAAGGTGGGAAACTTCATGGTGGAGGAGGGGGAGCTTCCGCCTGGAGCGGACAAGCTGGAGTGGCAGGACGAAGAGGGGGCATCGTATCGTCTTCAGGCGGACGATGTGAAGGTGGTCCGCGAGCCGGGGGGGCAGAAGACGATTCAGCTCAAGACGGGGGATGGCCAGACGGAGACGTTGACGGTGAGTCAGGGCTCGGACGGGAAGGTGACGGTGACGGCCCGGGACGGGCAGGGTCGAGAGAAGCCGGTGGAAGGCAACGTGACCAGCGCTCAGGGTAAGACGAAGGTGGTGATCGTCGGTTCAGGGGAGGAGCCTTCACCGGGAGGGGAGGGCAAGGTGGTGATGGTGCGGAAGCATGTGGTGGCGCACAAGACGGAAGAGGGTGTCGAAGGTCGTAAGGTGGTGGTGCGTTGTGTGGGAGAGGGGGCTGTGGGGGCTCCGGGGGGACCCAACAAAGTGCTCATCCTTCAAAAATCGACGGTCCCTTAACCCACTCCATCGCAAACAAAACAGGGCCGATGGGGTGGCAACAAACGCGGGGTTACTCCCAGCGGAGCTCGGTGAGGGAGCGGGCAAAGAGCACCTGCTCGGCCAGCGAGGCCAGCCGGTTGGGCTCATGGAGTTCCTCCAGTCGGGTCAGAATTCCCGTTGGAAGCTCTCCAAATCGTGCCCGGAGCAGTCGCAGCAGCAGCTCCTTCTGGCCCTGCTCCTGGCCCATCTGAATCATTTCCTGTCCAGCGCGGGTTTCGGTGAGAGGTGTCAGCTCAAACATCGTCTCGATCTCCTTGAGGGAAAGGGACTTGAAGCGGGCCAGGAGCCCACGCATGAGAAGCTCTGTGCATAATATACGCTCATCTGGGGTCAGCGGCAACGTCTGGAGCAGTCGCCGCCAGTCTGGGCCCCGCTGTTTCAGCTCCGAGGCACGTTTTAGGACCAGGGGCTCGAGGAGCGTCCAGGGACCGGGCTGATGTTTGAGGCGCTTGAGCACCTCCGGGAGATAGATCCGCAGCAGCTTGTTATTGCCCAGAGGCTTCAACTGTGCATTGTGTGGATCGTGACTCCGGCTTAAGAAGATCACCACTGCGACAAATGGACGGGATTCATCGGGATTCTGCTCGTACCAAGTGGCGAGCTCCCGATACAGTCGCCAGTAGAACGACGACTCGCGATATCCCTGGAACTCGGCAAACATGAAGAAGGGCGTCGGAGCGTCCTGACGACAGAGGAAACCATCGAGGCGTTTCTCGGTGGACTTGACGGTGATGCTCTCGAAGGTCCAGTGGCCTTCGTAGGGCAGTCCAGCCATTCGAGAGAGGGCGTGTGGATAGCGGCGGAAGAGCTGATAGAGCAGGTCATCGGTTTTCATGGGGCCTCCGGTGTGTGTGACCGGAGCAGGATACGGCATTCCGACAAGACTGGCAAGGTGGGAGCGGTGGGGGGGGGAGGGAGGGATAGGAGGGGAGCTGGGGGTTATACCCACCGAAGTAGCTGGTTCAGCCAACTGGTCTTAATCATCAACCACATGATATATTGATCATGCTGAAGCCGAGGAAGAAGCCTCCTCAATGAGCAACATCGTCGAGCCAGCGGCGCC
>JBJTQF010000355.1:0-13923 GCA_046075485.1 Myxococcota bacterium
CCCGCCACTCTGAACTCCCGCCACTCTGAACTCCCGCCACTCTGAACTCCCGCCACTCTGAACTCCCGCCACTCTGAGCGCCTGCCGACGTCCATCCCTTCACTTCGGTGCTGCCGGAGTATTTTTCCTTCACCTCCACCCGAGAAGATCCTCACATAATCAGCTTCCCTCTCTCAACCCGTCTGCTAAGATACCTTCCACCCTTGCGGGAATAACCCGCCGACCTCAACCGCTTCTACAGGAGACGTCATGCCGCGTTTTTTGCATGCTGCCGACCTCCACCTCGACAGCCCTCTGCACGGACTCGAACGTTACGACGGAGCGCCCCTCGACGCCCTACGGGGTGCCACTCGACGCGCCCTCGAGAACCTCGTGCGGGTGGCCATCGACCAGCAGGTGGAATGTGTGGTGCTCGCCGGAGACCTCTACGACGGCGACTGGCGAGACTTCAACACCGGCCTCTTTTTCATCCACCAGATGTTGAGACTGCGCGAAGCTCAGATCCCCGTGTATCGGCTCTCGGGCAACCACGACGCCCAGTCCGAGATCACCAAAGCCCTGCGCCTGCCCGACAACGTGTACAGCTTCGACACACGCAAGCCCAACAGCTTCCACCTCGAGCACAGTGGCATTGCGCTCCACGGACAGGGATTTGCCAAACGAGAAGTCACCAAAAACCTGGTGGAAACCTATCCCCGCGTCTCCCGAGACAGCCTGCTGCACATCGGCGTTTTACACACCTCCCTGAGCGGCTTCAACGAGCATGAGCCCTACGCGCCCTGCTCCATCGCCGATCTCCAGAGCCGAGGGTATCATTACTGGGCACTCGGGCATGTCCACAAACGGCAAGTGCTCCGGCAAGACCCCTGGATTGTCTTCCCCGGCAATACCCAGGGCCGCCACATCCGCGAGACCGGCTCCAAAGGCTGTTCCCTTGTCACCTACGAAGGCAATACCATCACCGAGGTGGTACATCTCCCCCTCGAGACCCTACGCTGGGAAAAGCTCTGGGTGGATGTCACCAACGCCCCAGACCCTGACGCCGTGCGCGAGCGCATCCGCGAGAAGCTCCGCCAGCAGCTCCAGCAAGTACCCGAGCTCACCCTGGCCCTCCGTTTGGAGATCACCGGTGCCTGCCGCGCTCACGAAAAGCTCCAACAATCTCGCACCGGCTTTATCGCGGAGCTCCGACGTGACGCCCTCGACGACTCCAATGGCCGCTTGTGGCTCGAAAAGATTGTGCTCGAGACCCGCAGCATGGCCAGCCTCGAGCGGCTCGAGCAAGACGATGGACCACTCGGGAGCCTCTACCGCGCCATGCAGCAGCTCGACCCGGAGCATCCGGCGCTTCAGGCCCTGCGACGAGAGCTCAAAGCCCTCCGGGATAAGGGGCTGGAAGATGTCCTGCCCGAGTCCATGCGAGATGAGACCCTCACCCTCGAGACCCTGGAGCAGCTTCGTCAAGGGCTCGTGCGGGAGCTTTTGCCTCAGGTTCTCAGTCTGTCGGAGGCCCCATGATCATCGAGACCCTTCATCTGCTGGCCTATGGCAATTTTACGGATCGCCGTCTGGAGCTGGGAAGCACAGGCCATCGTTTCCATTTGTTGTATGGACCGAATGAGGCCGGAAAAAGCACCACCTTACGGGCAATCCTGGCCCTGTTGTTTGGATTTCCCCGCACCACGCCGGATGCGTTCTTTCATGGCAACGACAAGCTCAGGGTGGGCGCTCGCCTCTCGCTGCACGCGGGGTTGTCTCGCTGGTTCGTGCGTCGAAAGGGCAACAAAAGCACCCTGCTGGACGAAAACGGACAAACCCTACCCGATGAGAGCCTCCGCCCCTTCCTACCCGGACAGGTCACGGAAGACCTGTTTGAGCATCAATTTGGGCTCAACCATGCGCGTCTGATCGAAGGCGGCAAGAGCCTCTTGGCAGGCAAAGGAGCAGTGGACCAAGCCCTTTTTGCCGCTTCGACCGGTTTAAACGGCGTCCAGGAGCTGCAAACGCGCTTCTCCAATGAAGCGGACCTGCTCTTTAAGCCGCAGGGTCGCTCCGGTCCCAGTCTCACCCGCATGCTGCGCGAGCGGGAAGACAAACGCAAAGAACGGGATGGGCTCCTGCTCCGGGCCAACGACTATACCTCTCACGACCAAGCTCGTGCGGAAGCCGAGCAAAAGCTGACAGCCGTGCAGCAGAATATCCTGACCGTTGAGACATCCCTTCAACGCACACAGCGAATCCAGGCCGCCCTGCCCTCCTTTCAAAAGCGGCGCGAACACCTGACGGAGCTCGAGCCCCTCCGTGAGATCCCCTCACTCTCCCGTGATTTTTCAGAGCGTCGCGCCCGCGCCTACACGGAGCAGACGCAGGCACACACACGACTTCAGCAGCTCGAGCAGGCGCTCCAGCAGTGCTTGACCCAGCTCGAGACGCTGGTGGTGCCCACCCACCTGCTCGAACGAAGCGCCGAGATCGAAACAAGCCATATGCAGCTCGGAGAATTCATCAAGGGCGAGCGTGACCTCCCCAACCTGCGAGATAAGCTCGAAGGAGGAGAGCTGCATCAAGCACGCCATCTCCTCCGGGAGCTGGGACTGCCCGCCGATCTCGATGCGGGGCGTGAGCGTCTGAACCTCTCCAAAGCGCGACGCGAGAACATCCGCACCCTCGGTCAAGAGCATAAGGCACGCACAGAGGCGGTCAGGACGGCGGAGCGGCAAGGTCGAGGGATCGCCGATGAGCTGGCGCAGAAGCAGCAGGCGCTGGATCAGCTTCCGGCTCCACCGGACACCACCCTCTTGAGAGACGCACTCGAGCGGGCACGTCGTGCGGGAAACCTCGA
This sequence comes from Myxococcota bacterium, assembly GCA_046075485.1. Taxonomy (GTDB): domain Bacteria; phylum Myxococcota_A; class UBA796; order JAJRTE01; family JBJTQF01; genus JBJTQF01. The sequence goes on from JBJTQF010000355.1 coordinate 2,843, forward strand.
GGAGCAGCTCCGCCTGGCTTCCGAAGAGCTGGACAAGATGCGCCGCACCCTGGGGCTCGAGCTGGAGCGGCTGGGGTTATTTCAGGGCACACTCGAGCAGCTTCAGCGTCTGCCCCTGCCGGATCAGGAGCGGGTGGCGAGCTTCGAGAGTCGATCTCAGAAGCTAGAGCTGGAGCTGGAGCGGCTGAAGAAGGAGCAGGAGCAGCTCAGACAGAGTCAACTCAGCCAGCAGCGGGAGCTCAAGGCGCTGGAGCTGGGGGGAGAAGTGCCGACAGAGGCGGATCTGCTTCAGGCTCGAGCGCATCGTCAAGCACTGTGGCAAGCCCTGAAGACCCAGTGGGAGAGCGGAGCCCCCTTCGATTCGACGCAGAGCTTTGAGCAGCAAGTGGAGCTGACCGACACATTGGCAGATCGACTCCGACGAGAGGCAGAGCGCGTTCAGCGTAAGGTCCAGCTCCAGGTGGCGTGTGAGGCGTTGACGACCCAGCTCGAGCAGCTCACCCACGAGACGCTGCGGCAGGAGCAGATGCGAGCGGCGCTCGAGCAAGCCTGGCAAGGGTGCTGGCAAGAAACACAGCTCTCCCCCCGTGCGCCCCGAGAGATGAAAGGCTGGCTGAGTAAGGCACTCGCACTGCAAGAGAAAGCGACTCGTCCCGCCGAGCAGGAGGAGAAGGTCCACCAGCTTCGGCAACGGGTGGAGGAGCATCGAGGCTGGCTGCTGCGTGCCCTCGAGACGCTCCAGGTGGTGGTGCCCGAGCAGGAGCGGCTGGAGTCGCTGGTGACGCGCACGGAGCAGGTGCTGGAGCAGTGGGAGCAGCAACGCCGTCAGCGCCAGAAGCTGCGGGAAGGGCTCGACGAGCTGGTGCGAAAGCAGCGGCTGGCACAGCAGGAAGAACAGCAGGCTCAGCGAGACCTCGAGCAGTGGCAGAAGCTGTGGGGGGATGCGGTGGCAGTGCTGGGGCTCACGCAGGACGCGCTGCCTTCGACGGCCAATCAGATGTTGTCTCAGGCGGAAGAGTTCATGAAACATCTTCAGGAGGCGGATGGCTTTCGCAAACGCATTCAAGGCATCGAACGAGACAAGCAGCAGCTTCAGGAGAAGGTCGCCGAGCTGTGTATGCAGGTGGCACCCGAGCTGCTGGATCAGGCACTGAGGGTACAGGTGGAGCGGCTCCATGCGCGGCTCAAGGAGGCGGAGATACACCGCACGCAGCAGCAGACCCTGCTCAAGGAGCGCAAGAAGCTGGAGGGAGAGCGGCTCAACACGCAGCAGGCCCTAGAGCAAGCCACTCGTCAGCTTGATGGGTGTCTGCTCGAGGCGCGCTGTGAACGCTACGCGGATCTTGCAGACTGTGAGGCTCAAGCGGCACGAAAGGCGGAGCTGCTTCAGCATGAGCGAACCCTGCGTGATCAGCTCTTGAACTTGGCGGAAGGCCAGCCGCTCGAGCAGTGGCTGGAGCTGCTGGGTCAAACGTCGATGGAGTCCGTGAAGGCTCAACGCACCACACTCGAGCAGCAGAAGGCGGAGCTGGAGCTGGCTCGGGATCTCCACACCCGCACGCTCGCGCAGGAGCAGACGCTGCTTCGTCAGCATCAAGGAGGGGATCGTGCCCTCCAGCTCACGGAGGAATATCAGGCACTCACCGCCCGCATGAAGGAGGAGGCTGAGCAGTACCTGTTCTTACGCTTGAGCCAAGCACTGCTTCAGCATGAGCTGACCTCGTGGCGCGAGAAACACCAGAATCCGCTGCTGCGACGGGCCAGTGAGCTGTTCCGGCGACTCACGGGAGGACGCTACCAAGCCCTGCGCACAGACTACGCCGAAGACGATACACCTCACTTGGTGGGTGAACGTGGGGAGCTCAAGGTCTCGGTGGAGGCGATGAGCGAAGGCACCCGCGACCAGCTCTTTCTGGCGCTAAGGCTGGCCAGTCTCGAGCAGTTCTTGCGCACGACGGAGCCCGTACCGCTGATCGTCGATGACCTGCTGATCAACTTCGATGATACCCGCAGCGCGGAGACGTTGAAGGTATTACAGACCATCAGCGCACAAACTCAAGTGCTGTTTTTTACGCACCACCCTCACTTGATCCGACTGGCGCAGGCGGTGCTTCCCTCCGGGAGCTTTCAGGCGCTGGAGCTGTGAGCCTCTTGTCTTCTTGACTGTGCCTTCTTGAGTGTGCCTTCTTGAGTGTGCCTTCTTGAGTGTGCCTCCACCGACTACGCCATGAGACGTGGCCTTAGACCTGAGCGCGGGACACATCGATGCGCCCATAGTCCACGTAAATGACCCGATGAGCCACCTTAAAAAACCGATCATCATGGCTGACCACGATGATCGTCTTACCCGCTGCAATCAGCTCCGGCAAGAGCTCTTCATAATAGAAGCGGCGAAACGCCGGATCCTGATCGGCAGAGACCTCATCCAGGATCAGGATGGGACGCTTCTCCACCAGGGCCGTCAGCAGTGCCAGCCGCTTGCGTTGACCGGTTGACAAGTCCTGAGTAGAGAGCCGGTGGGCTTCATAGAGGGTCTTTTCATCGAGCTGAAAGCGTTTGAGAAGTGCTTGGACTTCCGCATCGCTGACATCCGGCAGGCCATAGAAGAGATCAAAGAGATGGAAGTCGGTAAAAACCGTGGAAAAATACTGACGATAGGTATCCACATTACTCGGCGAGATGGGCACACCATTCAGAGAGAGTGTCCCCTCTTCAGGCAGATAGAGTCCGGTGAGCATGCGCAATAACGTGCTCTTGCCACTGCCATTACCACCCACCAGAAAGAGCAGCTCTCCGCGCCGGATCTCCAGCTCGATGGGGCCGACGGTGAAGACACTACGTCCGTGAGAGTCATGATAGCTGAAGCGGGCTGCTCGAAGCTGAAGCTGCTCGAACTGAGTCTCCGCCTGGAGACGGCGATTGTCAGGGGCATTCTCATCGAGGGGCGGACGCTCTAAGCTCGTCTCCAGGCGCTCTAGGTTGGCCACCGCAACATCGTATTGGAGCAACATGGAGAGCGTAAAGAGGATCTCATTCACATTCCCGAAAAGGAAGAGCATCACCACGATGGTATTGGCCGCCGCCTCCCCCACCAAAACACGCACCGACGGAAGCACGAAGAGCGTGATGCCAATCGCAACGTAATAAAAAACGTTACTCGAAGTAAAGTGCTGTGCGAGCCTGCGATTGCTCTGATCCTGCATCTCCCGCACCTGCTCCGACAGCGGACGGAGCTGAGATTCCAACAGCTCCATGCGGCGGGCTCGATGCATTTTCAGCTCTTTGAACCCCAGAAAGAGATGGCTCACCTTGTTGAAGAGATGGGCTTCCAGCTCACTCCCTTCCTGAATAAAAGCATTCACACGCAAACGGGATTTCAGAAAATAGATGCCGAAGCCAACATTTAAAGCGGCCACCACCAACGCCGTCAGGGGCGACAAATAAGCCAGATAGAGAAAGGAACATATCGTGGTGATGAAAGTACCCAACACCGAAAAGACCGGGGTGCTGGGGGCCGAGAGAATGGCAATATCACGCGCCAAACTGAGCTGAATTTCCGCCTTGCCAAGCCTTTCATATTCGGGCAGCTCCACACGCATCAAACGCTCAAAGATACGAGTGCGGAACCCATAGACGAGCTGCTGCATGGCTCCCCCCGCCAAGCGCAGCATATGATAGTTCGTCAGAACATGAATGCCCAGCATGCTCATGAACATGACCAGCCGAGGAAGGCTAAACGCTCCCGCCATCGCATCGGCTGTAGACTCATTGATGAGGATCAGCAGGAGCGTATCAGAGCCACCCGCAAGCAATGCCAGCCCAAGCAAGAGATGCCAGTCGTCCCGCATCTGCTCGCGCAGGAGCCGTATGAAGGGTGAGTCCAACAGTCGTAACATGGAGCCTCTGAACCTACAAAATACCGTGAAAGGATGAGCACCATCCGTCCGTCTGAGGCGGAAGCGGTTCGGCCTGGATTTCATGCTTCACGGGTGTTATGCCTCAGCGTGTTATATCTAGGTATGTTACGCCTCAACGTGTTATGTCTAAGAAGGAACATGCTTCACGGATGCCCGGTCGGGAGGAGCTCACCGTCCTCGAGCCACCGTCGCTCGTCTGCGTCAGGGACCAGAGCCGCCATACGCGCCCGATAGGCGTCCCGCTGCTCAGAGCTCAGGACAACGTCTTGTCTCCGAAAACCACCCACGCTGAAGAAGGCCGCATCGTCCCGCCAGTGGGCTGTACCGCTCATCGGCGCCAGACGGGCAGCATCCCTCTTCATGGCATCGAAGGTCGTAGCCACTCGGAGCTGCTCAAGGATACCCGGCGCGAGGTTCACCTCCAGCAGCGCCTCCAACGACGAGAGGATCACAGTGGGATTTTGGATGAGCTCGGCATAATGGAACCGCTTGAGGCGCGGATGGTGACCCGCCCTGGTCGCTCGAAAATGCTGGACCAGGGTGGCCAGATTACGTTCATCCACCCGCTCAGGATCAAAAGCACCGTTCAGAAAATGCTCGAAGGCAGCATTCAGCTCGCCTCCAATCGGGTGCTCTGACCTATCACTCAGGTTGGCCACATGGTCGCGCAAGGAGAGAAAGACGTCCAGCGGATGGCGGAAGATGGCAATGACCGTCACGCCCTCCCAGGCCGGAAAACCATCCACCGGTGTATGCGTCTTTACAACGCGGCGACCGGGACGATGATTCAGGCTGCTCAGCAGCTCGTCACCGGTAAAGGCACAGTCAATCCAGGGGGAGAGTGTAGACAGTCGCTCGGGAAGAACCGCCCCCCCACCAGCAGCATCGACACAATGGTCTGCATCCAGGTCGTGCCACACTTCGGAGGGGAACAGATGATCACGTCGCCACGTCGAGGTTCAAAACGTGACCATTGCTCGGGCCTGCTGACGCTGCCCTTGTAGGCCCGCACGGCAGGAAAAAGAAGGGGTGCGCGCTCGGTATCAGGTTTCGTCACGATCTCATGCTCCAAAATGTGCCCCGCATGAACATCCACAGGCCGCCGACGGCTGGATCATAGTCCTGGTAGGCAAAAGTGTGAAGTAGAAAGCGAAAGAGCGCCGATGTCATACCAACATCCACCCAAGACGAGCATCGCGAAATTAGAAAACTCAGCCTATACTTTTCACACAAGGCTAAAAAGCATTTACAAAATATATGGACAAGGAAACTCAGTTCGTTCAAACGCACGAGCGAGGCAGCCATGCTCGGATACCTGCGGAGCACTCAGAAGACACGGTGCTGATATTACGTTCGAGAGGGTAGGGGTTGTGTTGCGGAAGCAGCAGGCGATAGCGGAAGCTCGACCAAGTTGAGAAACGGATGTGGAATTGGCCTGATTTTACGAAGCAGCGGCAGCTTCTCAGCGCACAAGACTCAGCATGTCAGCCGTGATGCCGCCCTCATCTCAGGCAGCAGCCCCCTAGAGCAGCCCCCGATGCCGCTCCCCCTAAGACACCGCCCAGTCCCCAGCCTCCCACTAAGGCAAGGAAAAATTCCCTGCGATAGCCCCTGCAACGACCCGCTGAGGCTCCACCGTCAACATCCCTGGATGGCCCTCCGCTTCCCTCTGCCAGCAGGTCCGAGCTCGTCGGAGGCATCGGTCGGCTCAGCACGGCCCTGTCCCGCTGCACGCGCTGGCACCGGACAGGGGGGACGCTCCCCCACACGGGGCCCTGCTCTCAAATAGAAGCAATCACCGACTCAACATCAGCAAGAAAGAGGAGCTTTTAAGCATGGAGACGGCTTCTAAATGTCCCACCACACGGCTCGGAAATGGTCTGGAGACCTGGCCCAATACCACGTTTGCCCTGGTGTACGCCTCCTTTGACCAGACACTTCGCCTGGGAGAAGGGGTGCTGGTAGGCCCCAACAGCGTCGTCACGCTGGCGCGGAATCTGCTGTCATCCGGTCAGCCCCCCTCCAAACTGGAAGTGGGAGTCTCCTGGGATGGAGTCTCGGAAGCGGAAAAGAGCGCCGCAAGTGCCTGGGACATCCCAGCGAGCTCCGATGCCGAGGCGGATGGAGAAGAGATCGCGACCATTCTGATCGAGAAGGACTTCAGCGAACGTTATGGCTACCTCGGGCTGACTCCCTTCGACGACTTAAGCGATCAGGCGCTGTTCGTGTATGCCTTTCGAAAAGGTGAGAAAAAATCAGAGGTTGTACAGCTCCATCACGCAAGCATTCACGGAGAGCGGCTGGTGTATGACCTTCTGCCGGGGCATGATCCCATCGTGGGCGCGGCCATCCTATGTCGGGGAGCTGCGGACTCCTACACGCTGGTGGGACTACACCTCTCCACCGACCGGGATCACCATCATGCGCTGTTTATGACCCGTCGCCGTATCGCCAAAATTCAGGAACGGGTGAACCACGTATGATCTTTTCACTCAAATCAGAGGCCCCGGCCTTCTGCGAGACGGACGCTTCGTCTGCACCTATGCATCCGTTGCCCTACATGAAGATGTCGTCTGATAGCCAGGGGTATCAGAACATCACTCAGACCGCATACAATGAATGTGATCTCTCACCGCATCGCTCATTCTTCATCGGCTATGCCCGTGAACACTTTGACGAGTATCGCCTCGGTGAGACCATCTTCGATCCCAACATCAGCGATCAGCTATGTCACCTCCGCGCGGTCTGGCTGTTGGAACAGTTTCGACACTATCCAACGGCTGCATCGATGCCAGAGGAGATTCTGGAGCTGCTGGGCATCGGCATGATTCTGGTCCAAGCCATCCCCTTCACGGTGAATGGCTTTGGCATGATGGATACCTGGTATGATCTCGACCGAACCGAGTTCGATGCGCTCATGAATGCGCCCTTCTCCAACAAGCGCCGGAGCCAGTTTATCTCTTATCTGAAGAGCTACCTGTCCCGCAAAGTGAATGACTATCTCCGTAAGACGCATCTCGGTGATCCGTCCCTGCATTTCAGAGACGAGCTGCTCTTTCACTTCTCCAATCCTGTCCACTTTTCTCAGAAGAGTGTCAAGATTCCGTATGTGCCCTTCTTCATGTCCGGCTATGCATTTCTGGAGTTCATTCGCCGGAGTCGGCTTCCAGTTGCACTACTCTATCGGCACTTTGTGGCAGACAGAGACGACACACTTTACCTCAATGGCATCGAGTGTATTCATCTGCGAGACAATGTGGCGCGGGCTGGAGTCCCCCTGCATCTGTTGACGCAGAATGTGATTGTTGTGGAGACCTACTCCTGCTACTTTGTGGGCGAAGAGAACCACCACGGGCTGAGCTTCCACCGCTCCAAGAACTTCTTCACCGTCCTGCATGAGCTGGAGCAGTCCTTCGATTTTTATCACTTTCTGCTCTCTGCGATGGCCGCTCACGATGGTTTCCATCAGCCCCTATCGGTCATGATGAATGGCACCAAAGTGAACGATGATGATCGTTTTGTGAGCCGGGAATACCAGCAGCGGGTGCAGGCGTTTCGCCACAATGCCCAAAAGTTGGGCATCGGCCTGAGACAGTGGAACCCGAGCAAAAGGTTCTACCTGGAAGGGGATGTGCCGTTCAACTTCTTTCACATCTATCCCAGCACTCATGAGGCACTGGCAAGACAGATCCAGGCGCAGTAGGAGACCCATGTGGGAAGACGCTACCCGCTCGGTCGCAACGTCTCCAATCGTAACAGCACCGACATCCTTTTTTAAGCCCAAACCTGATGCGGAGAAGTCTCTTATGAGCCCGACACCCCTGCTTGATATCGCCACAGAAATGGTCACTCGGTTCAACCAGCGAGACGAACGTATGCTGGACCTGTTGACGGACGACATCCGGGAAGCAAACTATCAGGGCACCGTCATGCGGGATGGTAAGGCCCAGATGCAGTCATCGCTGCGCTTGACGTGGAGCAACACACCGCACATCCATCTTGAGATTGTGCATGGCTGGCAGCTCGGAAAACATGTGGTGCTTTATGAACGTGTCCTGGTATCTCCAACCCATACACCCCTAGATGTGGTGTCGATCTTCAGCTTCGAGGGAGAGCGGATCCGCAGCATTGACTTTGTCCGTTAGTCTCCCCCGGACGCCCCCGTGCGCGCCTGTGAAAAGGAAGTCCTATGAAGCATACCTCACAAGAGGAGCGCCTCTCAGCGGTCCTTCAGTTTAACCCTCAGATTCCCCTGGCAGAGGCTGAGACACCCCCCTCCTCCTGGTATCTGAGTGAAGACTTCTTCCAATTGGAGAAAGAGGCCGTGTTCATGCGCGGCTGGGTTGGCATTGGTGATGGCTCGACACTCCAACAGGCGGGAGACTTCATCACCGGTGAGCTGATCGATGAACCGTATGTCGTGGTGAACAATCCAGATGCCTCCAGCACGCCGCTGGCCTTCTTTAATGTCTGTCCTCACAAGGCGGGTCGGGAAGACAACGACCGAACCTGGGACGGCTGGCACACCGACTACAGCCTGCTGACGGCCCTCACCCATCCCCTCTATTGGGACGCACACGGCGAGCGCATCGACTGTCCACAGACCAGCCTGTGGATCAAGGACCGGACGGGCAGCGCCCACGAAGTCGTGATGCCGGAGGATAGTCTCCTGGTCCTTCCCTCCAATGCCATGATGATTCTCTCAGGCGGTCTGATTCCGGCCACCGCTCACCAAGTGCTGGCGGGTCAAGGCGTCCCCAGGTATGCGCATCGCAGCACCCTGGCCTCATTCTTCCAACCACAGCCCGACTTCCCGCTGGCCATTCCGGGCGGACGCAGCTTGGCAGAGATCAAAGCCGGGTCGTATCATATGAGTGATTTTTTTGAGGAAGGGCTGACCTACGGGACCTATTCCGACCGGCTTCTGGACTACCTGCTCACCCGCCCTGCTCCGGCGTCCCCTGCCAGTTCTTGAGCGGGGCTCGGGAGGCTGGAGCGGCCCGTCTACTCCAGAGTCGCGTCTCCGCACCAGCGCGCGCCTAGCCAACCGCGTTTGTATCCGCCGCATGCCAGGTCCGATGCGGATCGATGTTTCCGTAGTCCATGTAGAGGATGCGCTCGGCCACTCCAAAATGGCGCTCATCATGGCTGACCACGATGATGGTTTTTTCTGCTGCAATCAGCTCGGGCAGGAGCTCCTCATAATAGAAGCGACGGAACGCCGGATCCTGGTCTGCACCCACCTCATCCAGGACCAGAATGGGACGCTTCTCGAGAATGGCCGTCAGCAGCGCCAGTCGCTTGCGTTGGCCGGTGGAGAGATCCTGCGTCGAGAACTGCTGCGCCCGAAAGAGGGTCTTTTCATCCAATCCAAAACGTTTGAGCAGCGCCTCTACCTCGGCTTCGGTGACATCCGGCAGGCCGTAGAAGCGATCAAAGAGGTGGAAGTCCGTAAACACCGTCGAAAAATACTGGCGATACGTATCCACATTGAGTGGAGAGATGGGCACATCATTGAGCTTGAGTGTCCCCTTGTTGGGCAGATAGAGTCCGGTGATCATACGCAGGAGGGTGCTCTTGCCACTGCCATTTCCACCGACTAAAAAGAGCAGCTCTCCCAGCCGGATTTCCAGCTCAATAGGACCGACTGTGAAGACGCTGTGGCCCTGGGAATCTTCATAGCTGAAGCTGGCATCACGGAGCTGGAGACACTCAAACTGAGTCTGTTCTTTCAGCCGCTGGTTTTCGGGGGTCTCTTCCTTCAGGGGGGGACGCTCCAGCCGCTTCTCGAGGGTCTGGAGGTTGTTCACCGAGACATCATATTGGAGCAGCATGGAGAGTGTGCGGAGAATCTCGGTCATATTTCCAAAGAGTAAGATCATCACGGTGATGGTCTGGGCCGCAGCATTTCCCACCAAGACCTGAGCCGGGGGCAGGATAAAGAGGGTGGTGGCGATGGCCATGTAGTAGAAGAAGTCTCCTCCGGTGATGTTCTCAGACATCTGCCGGCTGATGCGACGCTGAACCTCACGCACCTCTTGGGAGATCGGGATCAGGTGCTCCTGCATCAGCGCAGTGCGACGTGCCCGGTGCATTTTGAGCTCTTTGAATCCCAGGAAGAGGTTGCTGACTTTGGTGAATCCGCGTCCCTCCACGCGATTTGAATCTTTGATATGCTCAATGACTTGAAGTCTACCATCTCAAAAATAGATGCCATAGCCCACATTGAGGGAGGCCACAATCAAAGCGGTTACGGGAGACAGCTCCAGCAGATAGATAAAGCAGAAGAAGGTACTGACCATCGTCGAGAGGATGTCAAAAAACGGTGTGCTGGGGGCCGACAGATTGGCAAAATCTCGCCCGAGGGTGAGCTGAAGATCCGCTCGACCCAACTTTTCGTATTCGGGCAGCTCCAGACGCGACAGGCGCTCAAAAATCCGGGTGCGAAAGCCATAGACGATGTTTTTCATCGCAACGCCGGCCAGACGCAACATCCGATAGCGGATCAAGGTGTGGATGCTGAGCAGGCTCCCAAACAGCAGCAGATGCATCACGCTGAGCTCTCCGGCCATCGCTTCACCCATGCTTCGATTGATGAGCACCAGCAGAAGCGTATCGGATGCACCGGAGATCAGGGCCAATCGAAAAAGCTGGCCCCAGTTCTCGCGCATCTGCTCGCGGAGTAATCGCAGAAATGGTGAGTCAAACAATCGATTCATCAGCTTTCTCATCGCCGTGCAGAGAGGTCAGAGCTGTCGTAGCATAACACCTTGCCATTGTATTTGTCTCTACCGTTGAGCGTCACGCCATCCTTCCCACGTCGCCAGTGCTTCAGACGGATGTCCGGCAAACGGTGTTGGCCGATCATGCGATATTGACGCTCCCGTCGCGCCATTCGGTGAGCGCAGGCTCTCAAGAAGTGTCAACAGGCATGCCAGCGGTGATGAGGACGGCCTCCGTGCGGGCAACCGTGGAAAAACGCAAAAAAATGCACGAGCGCAGCCAGCTCAGCGGGTCAAGGACGACCTTGCCCTCGCCCCCACGGCCAGCTATAGTGACCCCACGACCTTCTTCACTGCGGAGCCTCTCGTGAACATTCCGTATGGCATCTCCAGCTTTGCACTCCTACGCGAGCGCAACTTGCATTATGTCGATAAAACACAG